>URDN01000005.1 GCA_900546495.1 uncultured Lachnospiraceae bacterium | reverse complement strand
GCGACTGCGTTCATGAGCAAGTAGCAAAAGCGGATTGCGAATGTCCGCTTTACAAATTATTTAGTCGAGGTGCATGGCAGGGTGTTATGACTGGATTTAATTTTTCCTGCGCAGCATCTGTAATACCCGGTCGATTCGTTGCTGTTCGGCGGGATTTAATCCTTGTCGTAAATGTTGGATAATAAAATCGGTTTCGTCTGTGGTAAACGAGAGATTCTGATTTCTGGCTTTTGTGACAAAATTCATAAGAAATGCCATCATATCTCTGGAAGAATTTGGTTTTTCCTGATTCATGAAATTCATGAGAAATGCCAGTTTTTCCGGAGAGATGTTTTGAAATGCCGGATTTTGTGAAAAAAAGTTCTGATCCATGAAAAATGCTCCTTTTACAAATTTAAAATTCCAGTCACGGAGGTAATGTCGAGAATATTTAAAATCATATCTATCTGATCCCGTTCCTGGGGTGTACAGTATTCCCGTAGTACGTTTAAAATCTGATGGGTACGCTCCGTGGAAGATTCATTGGAACAGATTCGCAATTCTTGTGCCTGCATTTCCGGGGCTGCATCAAAAAGCTGCATGGTACGCTGCAATTCAATCATTCTGACCATCATGGAGATCATACGCTGCTGTGGACCATAGAGATAGGGCACAATAGCTTTTAACATCTGAATCGGTCTGTTTTGAATCAATGTATCCAGTACAGGTGGCGTATGTCCGGTTTCATGTTCATTCATATGAAATATCACGTCCATATCTGATGTTTTTTATAATGTATGAAAAAAATATGCAATTATGAGTAAGAATTTGCGTTCCATAAAAGGATGTTGAATAAAAAAGACATTGTGATTGTGGGGAATATGATGAAGCATTTGAAAATATAGCGCGAAAGGAAAAAAAGGGAGTTGGATGTGATATAAGGCAGGCAAAAATGGTTTTATTTCATATAATAATAGGGAATCCATGATGAAATATGGAGAACATAGTATATGGGAAAATTGGTCTATGACGGTAAAAGCGTTTATGAAATAGATGAAGACTGCCTGAGGAAAAAGGAAGAACGGGAACGGCAAAAAGAAATGGAGTGGCAAAGAAAAAATCTGAAACAACCACCCGGAGCAAGAAGGCAGATAAATAAAACAAATGAAAAATAAAAACGAACAGTATTAGCTAAAATTGATTTCATATATTAAGAGGAGACAGAAAGAACCGGAGGCATCATAGCCCCCGGTTTTTGTCGTACCAAGATGTGTAGTCAGATTTGATTTTGACTTAGAAGCAGCCACAGCCGTTTCCGTTGTTGTTTCCGCCGCATCCGCCACAGCAGCACAGAAGCAGGATGATCCAGATTACTTCACTGCAGTTATTGCCGCCTAAAAAGGAGCCATTGCCATTTCCGCATCCACCGCAGCAGCACAGAAGTAAGATAATCCAGATAATGTTGTTGCATCCGCATCCGTTGTCGTTAGAGCATCCACAGTTTGTAGCAGCTAAATCACTCATGTTGATAGCCTCCAGATTTTTATTTACAATTCATAGTATGTATGCGGCTTGTCAGTGTTTCTTTAAAAAGAAATAAAATTTCAAAAAAACTATTCATTCATGCAGATATAGCATACCCGTTTTTATCTCAGTCGAGAAGACTCCCACTTCTGCAAGTGGTGAGTAATAACAAGTCTTTCTCAGTGGGAGTACAATCTCCGACTGAGATAAACGCTCCGCGAGGGCGCACATTGTCTGGGAGACAATGGTTTTGCGCCGACCGAAACGAAGTGTAGAGTGCAGTGATTCTGAGAAGAATATGTCAGCTTTCGCTGACCAGAATCACGCACCAAGTCTCACGTGCGTTCGACTTGAAAAAACTCTGACAGGAACAAAATAAGAAAACAGAATATATTAAGAAAAGATTTCACACTTTAACTTGACAAAGTAATAACAAAAATGTATTATTGTATGCAATGAGAGAGATTGCATACAATCTAATGCATTGTATACGAGTATATAAGGTGAGGAGCGAATAACATGCGTAAAGTAGTAATGAATAAGCATAACAATCTGTTGCAGTTGGAAGAACATTTTTATCAGCTGGTGGACGTAGATGAACCAAATACATTTAGAAATCTGTTTCCATATGAAGAGATTCCGAAAATTGCGTTCAATGACCGAATCGTACCGCATAACATGCCGGACGATATCTGGATCACAGATACGACATTCCGTGACGGACAGCAGTCAAGAGCTCCGTACACTACTGATCAGATCGTAACTATTTACGATTATCTGCATAAACTGGGCGGTCCGAAAGGAATCATTCGCCAGAGCGAGTTTTTCCTGTACAGCAAGAAGGACCGTGATGCAGTTTACAAATGTATGGAACGTGGATACAAGTTTCCGGAAGTTACAAGCTGGATCCGTGCGAGCAAACAGGATTTCGAATTAGTAAAAGACATCGGACTGCGTGAGACAGGTATTCTGGTAAGTTGTTCCGATTATCATATTTTTTACAAAATGAAAATGACCAGACGTGAGGCCATGAACCATTATTTAAGTGTCATCCGCGAATGCCTGGAGACAGGTATCAGTCCACGCTGCCACTTAGAGGATATCACAAGATCCGATATTTACGGTTTCGTTATTCCATTCTGTGCGGAACTGATGAAACTGATGGATGAGTACAAGATTCCGATTAAAGTGCGTGCCTGCGATACCATGGGATATGGTGTTAACTTCCCGGGTGCCGTTATTCCGCGAAGCGTACCGGGTATCATTTATGGTCTGACGACACATGCCGGTGTACCGTCTGAGTTGATTGAGTGGCATGGTCACAACGATTTTTACAAGGCAGTTACAAACTCTACCACAGCATGGCTGTATGGCGCGTGCGGTGTCAACTGTTCTCTGTTTGGCATCGGAGAGCGTACCGGTAACACACCGCTGGAAGCTATGGTATTTGAGTATGCACAGCTGAAAGGTACATTAGATGGTATGGATACCACCGTGATCACAGATCTGGTTGACTACTTTGAAAAAGATCTGGATTACACACTTCCGAGCAGAACACCATTTGCCGGCAAGAATTTCAATGTAACAAGAGCCGGAATTCATGCAGACGGATTGCTGAAAAACGAAGAGATCTACAATATTTTTGATACAGAAAAGTTTTTAAAGAGACCGGCACTTGTATCTATTTCCAATACTTCCGGTCTGGCTGGAATCGCACACTGGATCAACAGCTATTACAGACTGCCGCAGGAACGTCATCTGGACAAAAACTCAGAGCTGGTTCATAAATTAAAAGACTGGGTAGATGAGCAGTATGATGAAGGCCGTGTAACTGTTCTGACAGATAACGAGCTGGTTGTCAAGATCACAGAGTGCTGCCAGGAACTGGGAATTATTTTATAACAAGGGGGCAAAACAGGATGGGAGATAACCATTCGCTCAGTGAGAAAGTATTTCATAAACTTCAGGATGATATTTTATCCGGAAAATATGCGGTGGATGAGGAACTGAAAGAAAAGACCATCGGCGATGAGCTGGGTGTCAGCCGGACACCGGTGCGCGAGGCACTGCGTCAGCTGGAACTTCAGGGACTTGTCACGATCACGCCGAACAAGGGGGCGCATGTGACCGGATTTTCAAAGGAAGATTTGAACGATATTTATGAGATACGGTCTGTGATGGAAGGTTTATGTGCCAAATGGGCAGCAAAAAAAGCTACTCCGGAGCAGATTGAAGAACTGGAGGAAATCGTATATCTGACAGAATTTCATGTGTCGAAGGGACATAGCAGTCAGGTGTTTGAATTGGATAATAAGTTTCATGAGACATTATATCAGGCATCCGGAAGCAAGGTGCTGGCAGGAGTTTTGACAGATTTTCATAATTATGTGCAGCGGGTACGTAAGATGACTTTGAAATCAAAAGAGCGTTCTGAAAAATCTAATGACGAGCACCGCATGATCGCCCAGGCCATTCATGACCACGATCCGGAGAAAGCACAGATGCTGGCAAATCAGCATATCATGAGAACCATTGAAAATATTGACCATTGCGGCTGGGATAATCTGTTGCAGGAATCCCGAAAAGAGAACGAAAACAGCGAAAATTAAGAATTGGAGGATAATTACCATGGAAAAAATTAAAATGACCACACCATTAGTTGAGATGGACGGAGACGAAATGACCAGAATTCTCTGGCAGTATATCAAAGACGAGTTATTATTTCCATTTGTAGATCTGAAGACAGAGTATTACGATCTGGGACTGGAGTACAGAAATGAAACAGACGACAAGGTAACTTTCGATTCTGCTTATGCCACACAGAAATACGGTGTAGCTGTAAAATGTGCAACTATCACACCAAATGCAGCCCGCGTAAAAGAGTATAATTTAAAAGAAATGTGGAAGAGTCCGAACGGAACCATTCGTGCGATCCTTGATGGAACAGTTTTCCGTACACCAATCAAGGTAAAAGGCATTGAGCCATGCGTAAAGAACTGGAAAAAACCGATCACCATTGCCCGTCACGCTTACGGCGATGTATACAAAGCTTCTGAGATGAAGATCCCGGGACCGGGAAAAGTTGAACTGGTTTATACTGCTGAGGACGGAACAGAGGTAAGAGAACTTGTACACAACTTTACAGGTGCAGGAGTCGTTCAGGGACAGCACAATATCTGCAAATCCATCGAGAGTTTTGCAAGAAGCTGCTTCAACTACGCACTGGATTTGAAGCAGGATCTCTGGTTTGCAACAAAAGATACGATTTCCAAAAAATACGATCATACATTCAAAGATATTTTCCAGGATATTTATGATGCAGAGTACAAAGAAAAATTCGAGGCAGCTGGTATCGAGTATTTCTACACACTGATTGATGATGCTGTTGCCCGTGTCATGAAAGCTGAGGGCGGATTTATCTGGGCATGCAAAAACTATGACGGTGACGTTATGAGTGATATGATTTCTTCTGCATGCGGATCTCTGGCTATGATGACTTCTGTACTGGTTTCCCCAAGTGGCGTATACGAGTATGAAGCTGCTCATGGAACTGTTATGAGACATTATTACAAACATCTGGCTGGCGAGGAGACATCCACAAACTCCGTGGCAACGATTTTTGCATGGACAGGTGCATTACGCAAACGTGGCGAGCTTGACAATCTGCCGGAATTAATAAAATTTGCAGATAATCTGGAAAAAGCTTGTATTGATACAATAGAATCTGGTAAAATGACAAAAGACTTGGCATTAATTACAGAATTAGAGAATCCGGTTGTATTAAACAGCCTTGATTTTATCAAAGCAATCCGTGAAACACTGGAGAAAATGTACGCATAAGTATGGGTGTGTATGAAAAATCACAGTGTTAGTTTAGCCGGTGATTTTGCAATTTGCCAGACATGGATAATGATTCTGAATCAGATAAAGATAAAAAGGGTGAACCTATCTGACAGGAAGGAAATTTATTCGAAGAAAAATGAAACACAGGAATCCTGCGATCTGCAGGATTCCATTTTTAAGGTGAGGAAGAAACATATGATTTTAGCATGTCAAAATATCAGTAAATCATTTGGTGTGGATCCGGTGATCCGAAATGTGAGTTTTCATGTGGAAGATCAGGAAAAAGTGGCAATTGTAGGAATTAACGGTGCCGGAAAATCCACACTGTTGAAAATTATTGTAGGGGAGCTGCCGGCGGATGAAGGTACGGTAACTCTTGCAAAAGGAAAAACGCTGGGTTATCTGGCACAGCATCAGGATATCGCAGATGAGCGGACGATTTATGAGGCGGTTCTGGAAGGAAAACGCCAGCTCATTGATATGGAGCAGAAAATCCGTGAGCTGGAAGAAGGAATGCAGTCCGTATCAAAAGAGGATATGGAGACTTATATGGAAAATTATCATAAGCTGCTGCATGAATTTGAAGCCAGAGACGGCTATTCTTACCGCAGTGAGGTTTCCGGGGTTTTAAAAGGTCTTGGATTTTCCGAGGATGATTTTGAAAAACATTGTAATGAACTGTCCGGTGGACAGAAAACCCGTGTATCTCTGGCACGCCTGCTGGTGACGCATCCGGATATCATTCTGCTGGATGAGCCGACAAACCATTTGGATATCGAGTCTATTCAGTGGCTGGAAACATTTTTGCTGAATTACAAAGGTGCTGTTGTGATCGTTGCCCATGACCGTTATTTCCTGGATCGGATCGTGACAAAGGTTGTGGAGATCAGCATGCACAAATCCGCAGTTTATGATGGTAATTATACTGCTTATGCTGAAAAAGCTGCTTTTGCAAGAGAGGAAGCATTGCGTGCTTATTATAATCAGCAGCGGGAAATCAAGCATCAGGAAGCAGTCATTGAAAAACTGAAATCCTTTAACCGTGAGAAATCCATTAAGCGTGCAGAGAGCCGTGAAAAACAGCTGGCAAAAATTGATGTTCTGGAAAAACCGCAGGAAGAAAAATCTGAGATGCATATGACACTGACACCTTCTATTATCAGTGGAAACGATGTACTGCGGGTAGAAGGTCTGTCAAAGGCATATGAAAATAAGAAATTGTTTCAGGATATTTCTTTTGAAATCAAACGTGGAGAGCGTGTGGCTCTGATTGGTCAGAACGGAACCGGAAAGACAACGATTTTGAAGATCTTAAACGAAAAAGTCAATGCAGATGCAGGTTCATTTACTCTTGGAACAAATGTGAAAATCGGTTATTACGATCAGGAGCAGCAGGTGCTCCATATGGAAAAAACGTTGATGGAGGAGATTGCGGACGATTATCCGAAGCTGACCCAGACCAGAATCCGAAACATTCTGGCAGCGTTTTTGTTTACGGAGGATGATGTATTTAAGCGTGTCAGTGATCTGAGCGGTGGTGAGCGCGGCCGTCTGTCACTGGCAAAATTGATGCTCTCCGAGGCAAACTTTCTGATTCTGGATGAGCCGACGAACCATCTGGATATCGCTTCCAAGGAAATTTTGGAATCTGCTCTTAATCGTTACGAGGGAACAGTGCTGTTTGTATCCCATGATCGTTATTTTATTAACCGGACAGCGACGCGTATCCTGAATCTGACGGAGCAGAGCATTGTCAATTATATTGGTAATTACGACTATTATCTGGAGAAAAAGGAGATAAATGAGCGGGCTTATCTGGCGTCTTCCGAGACAGAAGCGACAGTAAGTACCGAAGAAGTGTCTGAAGGTAAGACAGACTGGCAGTCTCAGAAAGAAGAACAGGCGAAAAAGCGTAAAATTCAGAACCGTGTGAAGAAAATCGAAGCAGAAATTGAGTCTCTGGAGGAAAAACTGGCAGAACTTGACGAACAGTTTCAAGATCCGGAGGTGGCGACCAATTCTGCAAAGCTTGGAAAACTGCACGGTGAACAGATGGAAGCACAGGAAAAATTAGATAAACTGTATGAAGAATGGGAAGAACTGGCATCTGATTGATAAAAAATTGACAAAATAATATCAGGTGTTTATAATGAGTATAGATAATTGCGAGTAGTAACGCAGATGGTTGAAGGAGTAAGTTGAAGATGCAAAAGGAAATTTCGCAGGCGGTCATACGTCGAATGCCAAGATACTACAGATATCTTGGAGAATTGTTGGATGCGGGAGTAGAAAGAATTTCATCCAATGAGCTGAGTGTGCGAATGAAAGTAACTGCTTCTCAGATCCGTCAGGATCTGAATAATTTTGGTGGTTTTGGTCAGCAGGGATACGGTTATAATGTGCAGTATCTGTATGAGGAGATTGGAAAAATCCTTGGTCTCGACCGACAGCACAACATTATTGTAGTCGGTGCCGGTAATATGGGACAGGCGCTGGCAAATTATGTAAAGTTTGAGAAGCGGGGATTTATGATTACCGGACTTTTTGATGTCAATCCGGCACTGGCAGGGTTGTCTGTCCGTGGTATTGAGATACATATGATGGATGAACTTCCGGAATTTGTAAAGCACCAGAGAGTTGATATTGCAGTATTGACATTGCCGAAAGAGAAGGCAGAGCAGGCAGCGGAGCAGCTGGTAAAACTTGGCATTCGCGCAATCTGGAATTTTGCACATCTGGATCTGGAACTTCCGGATGATGTAGTTGTGGAAAATGTTCATTTATCTGACAGCTTAATGCAGCTGTCTTATAATATTGTCCGCAGACAGGATAACGAATAAGAAAACTTGCAAACGTGCGCTTTGTCCTACGGACAGAGCGCATTTGTATGTAAAATGGGATGGGGGATATAATAATGAGAGATGTATTGAATGGTCAGGAAATGAAACAGTGCGATGAAAATACTATGCAGATGGGCATGCTGTCAGCGGTGTTGATGGAACGTGCTGCTTTAAGTGTGACAGAAGAAATCCTGAAACATTATCCGGATGATGATACGAGAATCCTGGTCGTATGCGGCGCGGGAAATAATGGTGGCGATGGGATTGCCATTGCGCGTCTGCTTGCACTGCAGGGATATGTAGTGGGTATTTGCTTTGCCGGAAATACTGAAAAAATGACAACAGAAACAGCACGTCAGATGAAGATCGCAAAAAATTATGATGTGCCGGTGTTTACTCCAGAGGAGGCATTTCGCGAGAACTGGGACGTTATTGTAGATGCGCTCTTTGGCATTGGGCTGAGTCGGGAAATCTCCGGAAAATATGCAGATATCATAAAAGAAATGAACGATTATTATGAAGGTACCGGTAAGGTGGCAGTAGATATTGCTTCCGGAATATCTGCAACGACAGGCGCGGTGCTTGGAACGGCATTCCGGGCAGATATGACTGTAACGTTTGGATTTGAAAAGCGGGGACAGCTTTTATATCCGGGAGCAGAATACACCGGGACACTGAAAGTAGCAGATATTGGATTTACCACAGAGAGTTTGTTTGGCATGACACCGGGATTACATCTGCTGGAAAAAGAAGATCTTGAAATGTTGCCAAAAAGAACGGCACACTCCAATAAAGGAAGATACGGAAAACTGTTGTTGATCGCCGGTTCCGAAGGTATGGCAGGTGCGGCAGTTTTTGCAGCAAAGGCGGCATATCGGCTGGGATGTGGTCTGGTCCGGGTGGCAACCGTGGAAAGCAACCGGGCGATTTTGCAGCAACTTGTGCCGGAAGCGGTACTCGCAGTTTACAATGATACAACAGATGTGGTAAAATTTGTGAAAACACAGCTTGCATGGGCAGATGCCGTGGCAATCGGTTCCGGAATCGGACAGTCTGCACTGGCAGAAAAAATGACAAAAACCGTGATCGAGCAGAATACGAAACCATGTTTGTTTGATGCAGATGCATTAAATTTGATTTCCAGAAATCAGGAATGGTTACAGTTGTTAGAAACCGAACCAGTATTTACCCCGCATCTTGGCGAAATGAGCCGGCTCACCGGAACCTCTATCGCAGAAATTTCTAAGGATCTTGTAGGGGTAGCTTCGCAGTATGCACAGAAAAACCATGTGGTAATGGTATTAAAAGATGCAAGAACCGTAACTGCTACAGAAAATCGTGGTTGTTTTTTGAATTTGAGTGGAAACGACGGAATGGCAACCGCAGGATCAGGAGATGTTTTAAGCGGTGTGATCGGAGCGTTGCTGGCACAGGGTATGCGGCCGGAAGAGGCAGCACCTATGGGCGTATATCTTCATGGTCTGGCAGGTGATGCGGCAGCAAAAAAACTGGGCAGACACAGTATGATGGCAAGTGATATCATAGATGGAATTACAGATGTGTTAAAGGAACAGGAGGACACAGTAGAACAATGAAAGAGTATCGCAGAATATGCGCAAATATTAGTTTAAAAGCATTGGAGCATAATTTAGATGCAATACATGGATGTATTGAGCGTGATACGAAGATTATCGCAGTAGTAAAGGCAGATGGCTATGGTCATGGGGCAGTACCGCTGGCAGAAGTCATGGAACAAAGAGAGGATATCTGGGGTTATGCAGTGGCAACTCCGGAGGAAGCGGAAGAACTGTACAGCAACGGAATCAAGAAACCGATTCTGATTCTTGGCTATACGTTCCCGGAATATGATGAGCAGATCGTAAAAGAAGGACTCCGACCGGCAGTGTTTTCTCTGGAACGGGCAAAACAGCTGTCGGAGGAAGCTGTTTGTCAGAACAAAGATTGTAAAATCCATATCAAACTGGATACCGGTATGAGCAGAATCGGTTTTCAGGTGACGGAACAGTCTGCAGATGAGATCGCACAGATCGCGGCATTGCCGAATATCATAATAGAAGGAATCTTTACACATTTTTCCAAAGCGGATGAGACGGATAAAACCTTCACAAGGAAACAGGCAGATACTTACGAACAGATGCTCACCTGGTTAAAGGATCGTCAGATCGAGATTCCGATCCATCATGTTTCAAACAGTGCGGGAATTGTAGATCTTCCGGAGTATAACAAAGATATTGTCCGTGCAGGAATTATTTTATATGGTCTGTGGCCATCTGATGAAGTAGAAAAAAATAATATTAACTTACAACCATTATTATCCTTAAAGAGCCATGTGGTTCATGTAAAGGAGCTGGAGCCGGGACGGATCATCAGTTACGGCGGAACTTTTGAAGTAGAAAAAACGATGCAGATTGCAACAGTACCGGTTGGATATGCAGATGGCTATCCGCGCAGTCTGTCAAACAAAGGTTATGTGCTGATCCATGGAAAACGTGCAGCAATCTGTGGCAGAGTCTGCATGGATCAGATGATGGTAGATGTTTCTGAAATCCCGGATGTAAAACCGGGAGATGAAGTGACACTGATCGGAACAGACGGGGCAGAGACGATCACAATGGAGGAGCTTGGCGACATGTCCGGAAGGTTTAACTATGAACTTGCCTGTGATCTGAACAAGCGAATCCCGCGCATTTATCATTAAGTATTTACATTTATTCTGAAATGGTGATGGATCTGTAAAATATCTTTCGAATTTAATCTGTTTTTATTGTATTCGCCGGTAAAGGTGGGAGTTATTTTTTAACTTACTATAAAAATAACAGGAATACACACGCTGAAAATGGGAAGAATGTCAGTAACCTAAAAAATGGAGTGTATGAAATGTTAATTCGACGAGGAGATATTTATTATGCAGATTTACGACCGGTGGTGGGCTCAGAACAGGGCGGGGTACGACCGGTTCTGATCATTCAGAACGATGTGGGAAACCGCCACAGTCCGACGGTGATCTGCGCGGCGATCACATCACGGATGAACAAGGCAAAATTGCCGACGCACATTGAATTAAACGCTGCCAGATATCATATGGTGAAAGATTCTGTGATTTTACTGGAACAATTGCGCACCATTGACAAAACGCGGTTAAAAGACCGTATCTGTCATCTGGACAGTGATATCATGGAAAAAGTTGGAAGGGCACTGCAGATCAGTCTGGATCTCTAGGTTACATAATCTTGACAATCTTGACGGATCGTAATACAGATGTTATTCTGAAAAAAGTACACAACGATTTTGGAAGGAGTATGAGTTGATGGAGGATGATGGCAGTCCGTTAAATAATTTTGGAAAAGGACTGAAAAAACTGTTTGGAAAAAACCGCAGAGGAAGCGGGGAGGATCTGACAGAACAGGAAATCATGTCTATGGTAAATGAGGGGCATGAACATGGTGTGCTTCAGGAGAGTGAAGCGGAAATGATCAATAATATTTTTACGCTGGATCAGAAAGAAGCAAAGGATATTATGATTCACCGGAAACAGATCATGGCACTGGATGGGAAGGAAACACTGCAGGAAGCGCTGGTACAGATCCGTGACATGGCTTATTCGCGGTATCCGGTTTATCTGGATGATATTGATAATATTGTCGGTATCATACATATCAAAGACATTTTAAATCAGATGCAGGAACCGTCAGTGCTGGAAAAACAGCTTACCACCATTGACAACCTCATCCGACCGGCTCCGTTTATCCCGGAGACACGGAATATTGATGTACTGTTTAAAAATATGCAGTCCCAGAAGATTCATATGGTGATCGTGGTAGATGAGTATGGTCAGACAGCAGGGCTGGTGACTATGGAGGATATTCTGGAAGAGATCGTCGGCAATATTTTTGATGAGCATGATACTGTGGAGGAGCAGATTGTGGAGGAATCCGACGGAAGTTATCTGGTGAATGGCATGACAGATTTTGACGAGGTCTGTGAACTACTGGAGATTCCACAGGAAGAAACGGAAGATTTTGACACGCTAAGCGGTTTCCTGATTTCAAAAATTAACAAGATTCCGAATGACGGCGAAGTATTTCGGGTGGATGCTTTTGGGTTTGAGTTCGATGTTTTGCTTGTGGAAAATAAAGTCATCCGTACCGTGCGGGTGAAAAAACTGGAGCAGGAAGAAGCAAAAGAATAACATCAGGCGCAATACCAAACGCAATACCCAAAGAGTACATCTTGTCAAGATAAGTCGATTGTGCTATAATATACGACAGTTTTGAAAAAAGATAGGGAGAGATAGATATGTCAGGACATTCAAAGTTTGCAAATATTAAACATAAAAAAGAAAAAAATGACGCTGCAAAAGGAAAAATCTTTACAATTATTGGACGTGAGATCGCAGTTGCAGTAAAAGAAGGCGGTCCGGATCCAGCAAACAACAGCAGACTTCGTGATGTTATCGCAAAAGCAAAAGCAAATAACATGCCGAACGATACCATTGACCGTGGTATTAAGAAAGCTGCCGGAGATGCAAACTCCGTAAATTATGAATATGTTTCTTATGAAGGATATGGTCCGAGCGGTACAGCTATCATCGTTGATGCGCTGACAGACAACAAAAACCGTACCGCAGCAAATGTAAGAAATGCATTTACAAAAGGAAAAGGAAACGTAGGAACACCGGGTTGTGTATCTTACATGTTTGATAAAAAAGGTCAGATCATCATTGACAAAGAGAACTGTGATATGGACGCAGACGATCTGATGATGGCAGCCCTGGATGCTGGCGCAGAGGATTTCAATGAGGAAGAGGACAGCTTCGAGATCATTACTGATCCGGATTCTTTCAGTGAAGTAAGACAGGCTCTGGAAGAAGCTGGTATTGAGATGGCAAGTGCAGAAGTTACTATGATTCCGCAGACTTATGTAGAGCTGACAGATGAACAAGATTTGTATTGTATCAATAAAATCCTGGATCTTCTGGATGCGGATGATGATGTACAGCAGGTATATCATAACTGGGATGAGTAATCTTACGGAAGATTGTTCGAACTGAATATTGTAAAACAATAGAGAGATGTCGAGATTGGCATCTCTTTCTTTTTTTGTAACTGCCCTTTTACAAGAGAGTATTCCTATGGTATAATGATTTTAATAAATTTGAATGCAGACCGGAAGCGATTCCGGAATGAGAATCAGGGGGTTCAGAATGAAAAAGGTTTTATTTGCAGCTTCAGAGTGTGTACCATTTATTAAAACCGGGGGACTTGCAGATGTATGTGGAGCGCTTCCGAAACAGTTTGATAAAAAGGAATGGGATGTTCGTGTAGTCATTCCGAACTATTCCTGTATCCCGGAGAAGTACCGGAATAAATTTGAGTATGTAACACATTTTTACATGGGGACAGGTCCTTACATTCCAAGCAAATATGTCGGTGTTTTAAAATACGAGCTGGATGGCATCACATACTATTTCATTGATAATCAGGAATACTTTAACTGCTTTCTGCCCTATGGTGATATCCGTTACGACATTGAGAAATTTACATTTTTTGATAAAGCAGTATTATCCATGCTGCCACAGATCGGTTTCCAACCGGATATTATCCACTGTCATGACTGGCAGGCAGGACTGATCCCAGTATTTTTGAAAACAGAATTCCAGGGAGATATGTTCTTCTGGGGTATGAAATCAATCATGACAATTCATAATCTGAAGTTCCAGGGCGTCTGGGATGTCAAAACCATGATGGGACTGACCGGATTTCCGAAGGAATTATTTACACCGGATAAGCTGGAGTTCCAGAAAGATGCGAATATGTTAAAAGGTGGTCTGGTATATGCTGATTATATCACCACAGTCAGCGATACTTACGCGCAGGAGATTCAGACACCATATTATGGAGAAGGACTGGACGGACTGCTCTCCGCACGTCATTTTGATATGCAGGGAATCGTAAACGGTATTGATTACGACATTTACAACCCGGAGACCGATCCGAAGCTGTTTGTAAATTATAATCGTGACAACTTCCGCAAGAAAAAAGTAGAAAATAAATTAAAATTACAGGAAATGCTTGGTCTGACCGTAGATAAGAAGAAATATATGATTGGACTGATTTCCCGTCTGACGGATCAGAAAGGTCTGGATCTGGTTGATTATGTATTTGAACGGATTTTGGATGACAATACCCAGTTTGTTGTGATCGGAACCGGCGAGGAACGTTATGAAAACATGTTCCGCCATTTCGCCTGGAAATACGGTGACCGTGTTTCTGCAAATATTTGTTATGATTCTGATCTGGCTCAGAAATTGTACGCATCCGCAGATGCATTCCTGATGCCGTCCAGATTTGAACCGTGTGGTCTGACACAGATGATGGCATTTCGCTATGGAACAGTGCCAATCGTACGTGAGACCGGTGGATTGAAAGATACCGTAGAGCCTTACAACGAGTATGAGAATACCGGTACAGGATTCTCCTTTACAAATTATAACGGCGAAGATATGCTTAATGTCATCAACTATTCCAAGACAATTTTCTTTGAACGGAAGCGTCAGTGGAATCAGATTGTAGACCGTGGCATGGCAAAAGACTTCTCCTGGAGAGTATCTGCCGGACGTTACGAAGGTCTGTACAATTATCTGATTGGATAAGATTGATTCTGTTTTTTATGATGGAAGCGTGATACTTCAAAATTTTGCAGAAATATTGCGATTGGAAAATAATCAAAATAACATGTTAAAATAAAAATATGCTCATGCAGAACGGCTCTGTGTGAGCATATTTTTTTTGAAATCACACATACTCAAAGAGATATATTAGATGAGAACTGAATTTCGTATCTATATAGAAAATGGAGGAATTGTGTGATGTCAGAGAAAAAATCCCTGGAAAATGAAGAAATCAAAGAATATGGTCAGATAGAGTTAAATGAAAACCGGCAGCAGCATAACATTCAGCTGCTTTCTATTATTGGTGAGGTGGAAGGGCATGAATGTCTGTCGGCAAATACGAAGACGACGAAATATGAGCATGTGCTTCCAAAACTGGCAGAGGCAGAGGATGATCGAAACGTGGATGGTCTGCTGGTGCTTTTGAATACCGTAGGCGGTGATGTGGAGTCTGGACTGGCGATCGCAGAGATGATTGCATCCATGAGCAAACCGGTGGTTTCTCTGGTGCTTGGAGGCAGCCATTCTATCGGTGTGCCTCTGGCTGTGGCAGCAGATTATTCCTATATCGTGCCGACAGGAACCATGGTGATCCATCCGGTGCGGATGAGTGGAACGGTGATCGGTGCACCACAGACGTATGAGTATTTTCAACAGATGCAGGATCGCATTACCGGATTTATCGCGTCTCACTGTATGGTGAAAAAGGAACGGATCGAGGAACTGATGCTGAATACAAGCATGCTGACAAAGGATTTGGGAACGATACTGGTGGGGCATCAGGCAGTAGAAGAAGGCATTATTAACGAAGTGGGTGGAATCAATGATGCCGTGCGCCGCCTGCATTTTATGATCAATGATGATCGGATATAAGCACAACAGAATATATGTTCGAAAAAATAAAAAACACAGATGACATCTTTTGGAAAGTATGATATGATATACAGGCACAGGAAAAAGAACCTGTGATACTGATACGAAAGATGGGGGCATGTGCAATGTCATTGTTACAATCCATACTGATGGGACTGATTCAGGGGCTGACAGAATTTCTGCCGGTCAGCAGCTCCGGTCATCTGGCAATTTTTAAAATATTATTTGATGTGAATACAGAGACAGGTCTGCTGTTTGATGTTATGCTTCATGTGGGAACATTGGTGGCAATCTGTATTGTGTATTACAAAGATATCGTTCGACTGGTGATCGAATTTGTCGGCATGCTGATCGACGGCGGCTATAATCTGGTGACCTGGATCCGGAAACTGAGAGGAAAAGACGGTGCATATCGTCATGTGATATATAACAGTTACCGCAAAATGGTGATGCTTGTGATCGTGTCGACGATACCGACGGGCATTATCGGCTATGTAGGCGCAGATCTGGTGACAGCAGCTTCCGAGGTGCTGATCGTTCCGGGAATCTGCCTTATCATTACAGCAGCTTTACTGTTTGTCTGTGACCGGATACCGGAAGGACACAAGAAACCAAAACAGACCAGTTATGCCAATGCTTTTATTATTGGTATCTGCCAGGGGATTGCGACGTTGCCGGGACTGTCCCGCTCCGGAACGACGATTACAGCCTGTGTGATGAACGGTCTGGATCGTAAGTTTGCAGTAAAGTATTCCTTTATTATGTCGATTCCGGCAATCCTTGGAGCAATGGTGCTGCAGTTAAAGGATATTGGCAGTGAAGCATTGGTGCGTACCGATTTGATCCATTATGCAGTTGGTATGGTAGTTGCAGCCGTGGTTGGTTATATTTGTATTAAAACAACGCTTGTCATTGTGAAAAAAAGAAAATTTAAATTTTTCTCAATCTACTGTCTGATCGTCGGTATCGTTTCGATCATTGGTTATTTTGTTACCGCATAAGGTTGGGAAGTATATAGAGAAAGGTGTTATATGGTAACTCAGAAAAAGACGACACATACCAGAAAGAAGACATCCGGAAAGAAGACTTCCGGCAGAAAAAGTTCAACAAACGGAAGAAAAAATAGCAGTTCTGCACCGACATTTACATGGCGTGCAGAATTGTTGCTTTTTGCATTTCTGGCCTTTGCGATTCTGCTTTTTATCGGAAATATTGGAAAAGGCGGAATTGTGGGAAATGCATTAAGTACATTTTCTTTTGGAATGTTTGGTGTACTGGCTTATATTTTTCCGATACCGGTATTTTTGATACCGGCATTTATGGTATCGAACCGGCAGCGGACACGAAACGGATATACATATTCCGGGAGAGCGATCATGAAAGCGACGGCAGGAATCCTGCTGTTCGTTTTTTTGTGCGTTTTTGCACATATTGTCTGCTGGTGGGATCAGGTGCCGGGAAAAGTTACACAATTGTATATAGAGTGTGCTTCCTCAAAGACCGGTGGAGGACTGATTGGAGGACTGATCGGGATTGGATTTTCTAAATGCTTCGGCATGATGGGAGCAGTGCTGTTAGATATCCTGATCATGGTGATCGCAGTGGTGCTTCTGACGGAAAAATCCTTTTTTAAAGGCGTATCAAGAGGCAGCAGACACGTCTACGAATCTGCACGTTCAGATGCGGCACGCAGAAGAGCGGCAGCGCAGGAGAGAAGCCGTGAACGTCAGTCTCAGAGAGAGCAGACAGCGGGAAATGACAGAAAAAAAGAACGTCGTATGAACCGAAAAGTCAGTGGTGTGGCATTGGATACAAAGATTCGTCCACGAAAAGAAGAAAAAGTGACGGAGAATATGAGTGAATTGTCTCTGAATCCGCAGGATCCGATCGGAGAAGAGGTGGTTGTCGGAAGTAATCCGAAGGCAGGTGCGGAGAAGAAGCGTAAAACAGCTGCAACGGTGCAGATGCCGGTGACGGAGTCGGAGGATATCACCCAGGTGCAGTCGGATGACTTTTGGGCGCAGCATCCGCAGCCGGAGATTCATTTATCCGGGGAGCAGAATCCTTATTTGGAAGGTCAGAAACCGGTCAGAGAAACGACACAGCCGAGGACTCCAAGGCGGGATGATGCCGGTTCGGAAGCGGCAGGAATATCACAGCCGGAACCGGAGTTGAAGAAAAAATCACATCACCGTGGTCAGCCAAAACAGTCTGCAGAGCAGGTGGAACAGGAAGTTACCGATGTGCGTGAGGAGATCGCAGAACATGCGGGAGAGGAACATGTACGGGCATATGTATTCCCGGAAGTTTCCCTCTTGCAGAAAGGTGATCCGAATCAGACCGGTGATTCCAGACAGCATTTGCAGGAAATGTCCGCCAAACTTCAGATGACACTGACGAATTTTGGTGTAAATGCGCGCGTGACGAACGTAATCTGCGGTCCTACAGTCACACAGTATGAGATTCAGCCGGAGATGGGGGTAAAGGTAAGTAAAATCCTTGGACTGGCAGATGATATCAAGTTGAACCTGGCAGTTCCGGATATTCGTTTTGAAGCACCGATTCCGGGAAAATCAGCCATCGGTATTGAAGTACCAAACAAGGAAAATGTGACAATCCCGTTCCGGGACCTGGTGGAATCCAGAGAGTTTCAGGATCATGCATCGAAGATCTCATTCTGTACCGGAAAGGATATCGCAGGTCATGTCATTGTGGCAGATATTGCCAAGATGCCGCATTTGCTGATCGCAGGTGCTACCGGTTCCGGTAAATCCGTATGTATCAATACGATTATTATGAGTATTTTATATAAGGCAAAACCAGACGAAGTAAAACTGATCATGATCGATCCGAAAGTTGTTGAATTGAGTGTGTATAATGGAATTCCACATCTTCTGATTCCGGTTGTGACCGATCCGAAGAAAGCTGCCGGTGCGCTTCACTGGGCAGTTTCTGAGATGATGGAGCGGTATCAGACTTTTCAGAAGTACGGTGTTCGTGACATGAAAGGCTATAATAAGAAAGTAGAGTCCATTCAGGATCTTCCAGGAGAGGACAAACCGAAGAAAATGCCACAGATCGTCATTATCGTAGACGAGCTGGCAGATCTGATGATGGTAGCTTCCAATGATGTTGAGGATGCAATCTGTCGTCTGGCACAGCTTGCCCGTGCAGCAGGCATGCATCTGGTTATTGCCACACAGCGTCCGTCCGTCAATGTTATTACCGGCCTGATCAAGGCAAATATGCCGTCACGTATTGCGTTTGCCGTGACTTCCGGTGTAGATTCCAGAACGATTCTGGATATGAACGGTGCGGAAAAACTGCTTGGAAAAGGTGATATGCTGTTCTACCCGCAGAACTATCAGAAGCCATTGCGTGTACAGGGTGCTTTTGTTACAGACAAAGAAGTGTCGGATGTGGTAGAATATATTATTGAAAAAAATGGTCAAGTAGCTTATAATGCAGAAGTCGAGGAAAAAGTAAATACTTCCGAGAGCAGTATTGGAAATGGCAGTGGATTTACGAATACGGCAGATGCCAGGGATGCGTACTTTGCAGATGCCGGAAAGTTTATCATAGAAAAAGAAAAAGGTTCCATCGGTATGCTGCAGCGTATGTTCAAGATTGGATTTAACCGTGCAGCGCGCATTATGGATCAGCTGGAAGAAGCTGGTGTGGTTGGACCGGAAGAAGGAACCAAGCCGCGGCGGGTGCTGATGAGTCTGGAAGAATTTCGGCAGGTACTAAGCGGAAGTGATGAGTAGATACGCTGTAGGAAGGAGAAGTGTAGAGTGCAGTGATTCTGAGAAGAATATGTCAGCTTATGCTGACTAGAATTCCCCACCAGGTCTTATGTGCCTTCGACTCGAATATATTCAAAATCCAAAAACACGTATCGGATGCTTTTTGGAAAGAATCAAATGAACAAGAGCGTGGTTAAAAACCGGCTATCATATATTTGAAAGTTAAAGTTGTTTGGAACATTTTGTTCAATTATAAGTTAATAGGAGGTATATACTAATGAAAACAGACATTGAAATTGCACAGGAAGCAGTGATGGAGCCAATCGGAAAGGTGGCTGAGCAGATAGGAATCGGAGAGGATGATCTGGAACTGTACGGAAAGTACAAAGCAAAATTAAGTGATGATCTGATCAAACGTGTGCAGGATCGTCCGGATGGAAAACTGGTGCTGTTGACAGCTATCAATCCGACTCCGGCAGGAGAAGGAAAAACTACAACAAGTATTGGCCTGGCACAGGCTTTTTGTAAAATGGGCAAAAAGGCAATTCTTGCATTACGTGAGCCGTCCTTAGGACCATGTTTTGGTATCAAAGGTGGAGCAGCAGGTGGTGGATATTCACAGGTTGTTCCGATGGAAGATCTGAACCTTCATTTTACAGGAGATTTTCATGCAATTACTTCTGCAAATAACCTTCTGGCTGCAATGATGGATAACCATATTCAGCAGGGAAATCAGCTTGGCATCGATCCACGTCAGGTTGTATGGAAACGTTGTCTGGATATGAATGACCGTGTACTTCGTAACATTGTTGTCGGACTTGGCAGCAAAATGGATGGAATGGTAAGGGAAGACCATTTTGTTATCACCGTGGCATCTGAAATCATGGCAGTGTTATGTCTGGCAGATGATATGGAAGATTTAAAACGCAGACTTGGCCGTATGATCGTTGCATATTCTTTTGAAGGAAAACCGGTAACAGCAGATGATCTGCATGCAACAGGTGCCATGGCAGCTCTGTTAAAAGATGCTCTGAAACCAAACCTTGTTCAGACGCTGGAGCATACACCGGCAATCGTACACGGCGGACCATTCGCAAATATCGCACATGGCTGCAACAGTGTACGTGCTACAAAGACAGCAATGAAACTGGCAGATATCACGATCACAGAGGCAGGTTTCGGCGCAGACCTTGGTGCGGAGAAATTCTTTGATATCAAATGCCGTATGGCAGGACTGAAACCGGATGCAGTTGTTCTGGTTGCAACCGTTCGTGCATTAAAATACAATGGCGGTGTGGCAAAAGCTGATCTGGCACAGGAGAACCTTGAGGCAGTAAAAGCCGGTATTGTAAATCTTGAGAAACATATCGAGAATCTTCAGAAATTTGGAGTTCCGGTAGTTGTGACATTAAATGCTTTTGCAACAGACACACAGGCAGAGCTTGATTATATCGAGCAGTTCTGCAAAGAGCGTGGATGTGAGTTCGCACTTTCAGAAGTATGGGAGAAAGGCGGCGAGGGCGGAATCGCTCTGGCAGAGAAAGTGCTGGATGCTCTTGAGAATAAAGAGAGCAACTTCAAAGTATTATATGATGATAAATTATCTCTGAAAGAGAAAATCGAAACAATTGCAAAAGAAATTTACGGCGCGGACGGCGTAACTTATTCTAATGCAGCAAATAAAGAATTAAAACGAATCGAAGATCTTGGTATGGGAGATTTTCCGGTATGTATGGCGAAGACACAGTACTCTTTGTCTGATGATCAGCACAAACTTGGCCGCCCGAACGGATTTACGATTAATGTCCGCGAGGTATATGCAAATGCCGGCGCAGGATTTGTGGTTGTTGTGACAGGTGCAATCATGACAATGCCGGGATTACCAAAAGTACCGGCAGCAAATAATATCGATGTAAACGAAGATGGCGTGATTACCGGTTTATTCTAAAATGATTTTTATCGTTCTCACAGTTTGAACGCAGGTCGCAAAGCGACTGCGTTCAAACTGTGAGAATCAGCAGAAGTTAAATGTAATAAAAGTGATTTGGAGGCAACATAGCAGAATGGCAAAATTGATTGATGGGAAAAGAATTTCTCAGGAGATAAAAGATGAATTAAAAGCAGAAGTAGCAGCTTTGGCACAGCAGGGGAAGACTGCTTCTTTAGCAGTTGTTCAGGTAGGGGCAGATCCGGCATCCAGCGTATATGTACGCAATAAGAAAAACGCATGTGCATATATCGGAATCGGATCAGAGTCCTATGAATTACCGGAGGAAACCACCGAAGAAGAACTGCTGGCTTTGATTCAGGAACTGAATCAGAAGGAAGAAGTACACGGAATTCTGGTGCAGCTTCCGCTTCCGGCTCATATTGATGAGGAGAAGGTAATTCTTGCCATTGATCCATCCAAAGATGTAGATGGATTTCATCCACAGAGTGCAGGAGCACTGATGATTGGAAGCAAAGGATTTTTACCATGTACACCTGCGGGTGTCATTCAGCTGATGAAACGTTCCGGTGTGGAAATGGAAGGAAAAAACTGTGTGATCGTTGGCAGAAGTAATATTGTTGGAAAACCAATGGCAATGTTGATGCTTCGTGAAAATGCAACGGTTACGGTTACACATTCCAGAACAAAGAATTTGAAAGAGGTGTGTAAGCAGGCAGATATCCTGATCGTTGCGATCGGAAAACCAAAATTTATCAACGAGGAATATGTAAAAGAAGGTGCGGTTGTAATTGATGTCGGAATTCATCGTCTGGAAGGCAAAAAATTATGCGGAGACGTAGATTTTGATGCTGTAGAGCCGCATGTAAGCGCGATCACACCGGTTCCTGGTGGTGTAGGACCAATGACGATTGCAATGTTGATGGATAACTGTGTAGAGACAATGCGCTAAGAGGACAGAACATGAAATGTGCGAAGTGTGGTGCAGAAATTCGCCCGGGCTGTGTATACTGCTCTAATTGCGGACAGGAAGCACAGATTGTAACAGAAATCAATATATTAGAAGATGATCTGCTTCGTTCCATGTTGGAAGAGGAAGACGCATATAGCAGAAAGAATAATGACCAGTCAGTGAATACAGAAAAAGAAGCTCAGGAGACGGCTCAGAAATCGCATAGTTCCAGAACGTCTTCTGGCTCTTTGGAAAAAAAGAAAAGGCGGATGTTGGAAAAGAAGCGGAAGAAAGCCAGAAAGACATTGGTGATTCTTCTCATACTTTTGATTGCTGCATTGGCTGTAGCTTTTGGTGTGCTGCAGTACAATCACAGTAATTCCGTAAGTTATCAGCTGAAAAAGGCAGAAGAGGCATTAAATCAGAAAAATTATACCAATGCGCTTCAGTACGCAGAACATGCGTTGCAGCTGGATTACGAAAATGAAGATGCATTGATTCTGGAAGGACAGATTTATATTCTGATGAAACAGGATACGAAAGCAGAAACTGTTTTATTGTGGGTGATCGATCATAATCCAAGCTGTCAAAAGGCTTATGAACAGCTGCTGAGCTTGTACGACAGTAATAATTCTTATGATCAGATTCTTGCATTAAAGAGTAAGGTGACAGACAGTAAGATATTGTCCCTGTTTGACCGGTATCTGCTTGCTGCTCCGGAAATAGATAAAGAGGGCGGCAACTACAATGAATTTCTGGAAGTGACGCTTTCTGTAGAGGGTAAGGGAATTGATATTTATTATACTCTGGATGGAAGCGTGCCGACTGATTCTGATGAAAAGTACGAGGACCCGATTCATATTGATGAGCAAGGTAAGACAACACTTACCGCAATCTCTATAGATAAAAATGGCAAGTACAGTGAACCGGTATCCGCGGAGTATAATGTTGAATTAGATGCGCCGGATATGCCATCAGTATCACCGGATGGCGGAACCTATCATGAACAGAAATCCGTACATGTAACAGTTCCATCCGGAACAACGGTATATTATACCTGGGACGGCAGTACACCAACCAGCAATTCTTCTGTATATCGCGGTGTACTTGATATTCCGGAAGGAAATAATGTATTGTCTCTGGTTGCAATTGATGATAATGGATTGTCCAGTGAAGTGCTGAAATGTAATTATATCTATTATCCGACTTCTACGACAGATTCAGATACACAAGATGGAGCAGATTCTGATGCCAAATAGCAAAAGTGATAGAATTCTTGAGATAAACAGTTAATAAAAAAGCAATTGGTAAGAATGTTAGTATAACAGTCTTTACCAATTGCTTTTTTGTTATTCTATAAACAGAAAGTATTTGTCAGGTGAGTACATTTTAATTCATTTACATTTCCTGTTTTTCATTCGAGCATTGTCAGTTAAAAAACTCAGTGAACAGCATCGTACTCAGCCAGATATTTTTTTGTATATTCGACATCAGACGGGCAATCCAAATATTCAGTACCGTATTTCTGACGGGTTTCGTTTCCTTTTCCTGTAATCAGTAAAATGGTTTTTCCTTCAGCTTCCATGATCGCTTTATGGATAGCTTCTCCACGATCTTCGATCATTTCATATGGACAATGCTGTGCTTCTACATACTGCGCAATGTCTTTGGAAATCTGTTCTACCGGTTCAGCACCCGGATCCTCTGCAACCAGATATACTTTTTTAGAGTACAAGCCAGCGATGGTTCCAAGGTCACGGCGGCGGATAAATGCTTTTTTACCCGGGCATCCGAAAATAGAAATAATATCGTAATCCGGGTACTCTTTTCTGGTGGAAGAGAAGAGTTTGTCAAAGCTTAATTTGTTATGTGCATAGTCGACAACTGCGATGACATTTTTGTCTGCGGACATGTAAGTTTCCATTCTTCCTGAAGAACGTGCACGATGCAAACCGGATTTCATAAATTCTACTGGAATATTGAATACATAAGCGGCAGCGATGGCAGCCAGAGCATTCTCTACGTTAAACAGTCCCGGCATGGTCAGTGCGAATGCTTCATCGAAGCGGTCGCATTTTACACGGAAGAGAATTTCGTGATCTACTTTCTCAATATCATAGCCATAAATGTCACTGCCTTCATTCGTGCCAAAAGTAATGACGTTTGGAGCAACTTTTGCGGCTTCAGCGACACGCTCAAAATAATCAGAATTTGTGTTGATCAGTGCATTTTTGGTCTGAGCAAACATTTTTAATTTGGAAGAAAAGTAATCTTCAAAATCCGGATGTTCGATCGGGCTGATATGATCTTCGGAAATATTCAGGAAGATTGCGGCATCAAACATAATCTGTTCTACACGTCCATATTTTAATGCCTGACTGGATACTTCCATTTCCAGAAAATCAATATCGGAATCTACGGCGTTGCGAAAATGCTGCATCAGCTCGATGTTTTCCGGTGTCGTGATGTGGGATTCCACTTTGGTTACACCGTCATACACATCGATGGAAGAGATGACAGCGCTCTCTTTTTTGCCGAGGCTTGCCATATAGTCGTCCACGATGGCTTTTACATAATAAGCAGTAGTAGATTTCCCTTTGGTTCCGCCGACACCGATCAGGTTCAGGTCTTTGGACGGATCGTTGTAGAAGAGTTTGCCAAGGTACGGCATTGCTTTTCTGACATCAGAAACTAAAATATAAGGAATTTCTGTATCCAGATCAAATTTCTGTTCGCTGACGTACAGGGTAGCGCCATGTGCTATGGCATCTGCCAGATATTCCGGGCGGAAAGCCGCTCCTTTACAGACAAATAATGTTCCAGATGCCGCTTCTTTGGAATTGTAAGTTAATCCCTGAACGGAATCGGCAGCATGACCGTACAGATTGCTGTCTTTCACAAGATCGGCGTCTGCCAGAGTATTCAGATAATCCTGCTGAGTATAAGTAATCATAAGTATTCCTCTCTGTTTTTAGTGATAGTATGTTTTAAATTTACGGAAGTGGCTGAAGTGGTTCTTGACCATACGCAACCATCGGTTGAAATTGAAATCGCCTTTCATAAATACCGGATTTACAACTTTGCCCTCCCGGATCAGACGGTTTAATTTTTCTTTGTTTTCCGGCTGATGTACATATTTGCGGGCAACGGCCTTCGGAACGACCATCCAGAGGTGTTCATCTTTTGCGATTTTAAACGGAATGTCTTTATTATATACAAATTCCTCTACGAAGTAGCGGGCTACGTTGAAGCCGGAACCTGTTACATAGTAGTTGGAACGTCCCTGTCGGGTATTGATCTCAAAGAATTTGTAACGATTGTCACGAATGTCGTATTTGATGTCAAAGTTAGAAAATCCGACATAACCGATGGTCTCTAACAGGTTTTTAACTTTGGTCATCAGTTCTTCCTGCGGCTCTGTGATGATCACGGCGTGGTTACCGGAACCGTGTGGGGTATGCTCCTCTAAGAGAACGTGTCCGAGACACATCATTTTTACTTTTTTATCTTTTCCAGAGAAACAGGTCAGTACACGCATAAATTCGTCATTTCCTGGGATGGTGTCCTGAATGATGAGGGAATCTGTGTATCCTGCATCGTAAATCTGACGGATCGTATCTTTTAATTTTTTGTCATTATCAATCTTGTATACTTTTTCCTGTGTCGGGAATTCGTGTTCCCAGTACATAACGGAGTTGGACGGTTTCAAGATAACCGGGAAAGAGAACGGCAGTTCAAAATCCAGATCCATGCCGTGACGGAATACAAGGGTATCCGGAAAATCAATATCGTGCTCACGGCAGAGACGGTAGAACAGTTCTTTCTGCTGCAGTCTGTCCATCAATTCAAAATCGATATACGGAGCAACGACATTTTCCGGCATTTCATCTTTGTGGCGGCTGCACAGTGCCACATAAGAATCACCGCAACCAATGGTCAGAACGGTTTTATCTGCGTGGGCAGCGGCAAAATCGCGGACGGTTTGCATAAATACTTCGTCGGTATCAATTTTTAAATTTGCATGGTATTCAATAATATTGCTGTTGTAACTCGGACCACTTGGAAACTTTCCGAATACATAGGTTTTTACCTGATATTCTTCATAAAATGCACGGGCAACACTGTATGTATTGATGTCGCCGCCAAACAGCATTGGTATGAATGGCTGTTTTTTAAATTCCATATCTATAATCCTCCAAATTAATTCTATTAAGATTCCTGCATTATTTTATACCAGATGCGCTATTTATACAAGTTCATTTCCGGGAAAAATTATGTTATAGGTTCACATAAAAGTTATTGTTCACACGCGCCATTCGCAAAACGACTGCGTTCATGAGCAAGTAGCGAAAGCGGATTGAGAATATCCGCTTTACTACATATGATGAGTGAAGTGTAATACATAAAATGCATGCGGTTGACACTGAAAAACAGATTTGATATAGTCGAAAGCGGAAAAGTGTGTTATGATACATTTTTACAAGAAAAATATTACCTTTTATAAAGGAAAGGAAACCATAAGCATATGGAAAAAAAGAAATTAGGAATTTTAGGAGGAATGGGATCAGAAGCTACAGTGCTTTTTTATAAAAAGATTATCGATAATACTTCGGTAAACAATGACCGTGAGCATCTGGACATTCTCGTTTATAACCATGCATCGATTCCGGATCGTACGGAATGTATTTTGTGTGGAAAACAGGATTATCTGTGGGACATTATTGCAAAAGATATCCGCGGGATGGAGCAGTTTGGCTGTGAGTATTTTGCAATTCCGTGTAATACCTGTCATTATTTTGCAGATCGCCTGCAGGAGTTGACACACGGAAAATTCATTAATATGATTGAAGAAACAGCTCGTTATGCATCTGAGCGGGGAAGAAAAAAAGTCGGCGTTATGGCGACCGATGGAACGGTCCGTGGTGGAATGTATAAAAGGGCACTGGAAAAATACGGAATTGAGGTAGTATATCCGTCCGGGGAGCGTCAGAAAGATGTCATGTCCCTAATCTATGAGCAGATCAAACGCGGAGAGAAGGGAGACCGTCATCAGTTTATGAATGTGGTACATGAGCTGCGTGGGCAGGGGTGTGATGCAGTGATCCTTGCATGTACGGAGTTGTCTGTATTAAATGTCAATTACAGTCTGAATCCGGATTTTTATATTGATGCCATGAATGTGGTTGCAAAGGCATGTATCGAAAAATGTGGCGGTGTTTACTGTGAGTAATTTTTCCTACCATAAAATGTAAAGGTATGATATAATGAGCGAAAGTGAGTCAACATGCTTGCATGATTGACGAGCGGCGAAATTATTGAGTGATGAAATCACGATATAATGAGCGCAAACGAGTCAACATGCTCGTATGATTGACAAGTGGTGAATGCCGATCATGAACTGTAACAGGTAATGAATGAAATAGTGAAAGTAAATAATAATGATAAAGAAAGGACAGAATTCTTATGAAGAGAGTTTTACTGAAGCTGAGCGGAGAAGCGCTGGCAGGAGATAAAAAAGTTGGTTTTGACGAGGCAACCGTTACGGTTGTTGCAAATCAGGTAAAACAGTTAGTGGATCAGGGAATTGAAGTTGGTATCGTAATCGGTGGTGGAAACTTCTGGAGAGGTCGTACCAGTGAGACCATTGACCGTACAAAAGCAGATCAGATCGGTATGCTTGCAACGGTTATGAACTGTATTTATGTATCTGAAATCTTCCGTTCCGTTGGCATGAAAACAAATGTACTGACACCGTTTGAGTGCGGTTCTTTTACAAAACTGTTTTCCAAAGACCGTGCAAACAAATATTTTGATAAAGGAATGGTTGTATTTTTCGCAGGTGGAACCGGTCATCCGTATTTCTCCACAGACACAGCAACTGTTCTGCGTGCCATCGAGATCGAGGCAGATGTTATCTTGCTTGCAAAAGCAATTGACGGCGTATATGACAGCGATCCGAAGACAAATCCGAATGCAAAACGTTACGATGAGGTAAGCATTCAGGAAGTTATCGACAAACAGCTGGCAGTCGTTGACCTGACTGCATCCATCCTGAGCATGGAGAACAAAATGCCGATGTATGTATTTGGTTTAAATGAAGAAAACAGCATTGTAAAAGCAATCAGCGGTGATTTTAACGGAACGAAAGTAACCGTATAATCCATATGAGATAAGAAATATCAGAAGGTAAAAAGAAAATATTTGGAGGATTAAAATATGGCAAACGAGACAATCAAACCTTATGAAACAAAGATGCAGAAATCTTACAACAACTTACTGGAGGAGTACACATCCATCCGTGCAGGACGTGCAAACCCGCATGTACTGGATCAGATCCGTGTAGATTACTATGGTGCACCGACTGCAATCCAGCAGGTTGCAAACGTATCTGTTCCGGAAGCACGTATGATCATGATCCAGCCATGGGAAGCATCCATGGTAAAAGCAATTGAGAAAGCAATCATGACATCTGACCTTGGAATTAATCCAACAAACGATGGAAAATGCATCCGTCTGGTATTCCCGGAACTGACAGAGGAGAGACGTAAAGATCTTGCCAAAGATGTAAAGAAAAAAGGCGAGGCTGCCAAAGTTGCTGTCCGTAACATTCGTCGTGATGCAAACGATGCTTTAAAGAAAATGGGCAAAGCAGGGGATGTATCTGAGGACGAGATCAAAGATCTGGAGACTCAGGTTCAGAAACTGACAGACAAATATATTGCTGATGTTGATGCTGCAGTTGCAGAGAAAACAAAAGAGATCATGACAGTATAATAGTTTCGAAAAGATAAAAAAGATGGGGACATGGCGCAGGCTATGTCCTTTTCTGAGAAAGGGGAAAAATATGGAACTTTCACAGTTAAAGATACCGACCCATGTCTCCATTATCATGGACGGAAACGGCCGTTGGGCAAAATCGAAGGGGATGCCGCGTACTTATGGACACTCCAAAGGCGCGGATGTGATCATGGACATCTGTGAGGATGCAGATGCACTTGGCATTAAATATCTGACAGTATATGCGTTTTCTACAGAAAACTGGAGCCGCCCGGAAGCAGAAGTAAAGACATTGATGTTTTTATTTCGCAAATATATCAAAATCTGTTATACAAAAGCAATGAAAAATAACACCAAAGTACGCGTGATCGGCGATAAAACCGGTCTGGCAGAAGATTTGCAGGAGAGTATCCGCAAATTAGAGACTGACACGGCAAAAAATACCGGCTTACAGTTTCAGATTGCCATTAACTATGGCAGCCGGGATGAAATGCTGCGCGGCATGCGTCAGATGATGCAGGATTACAAAGAAGGAAAAATTACACTGGAGGAAGTGGATGAGACACATTTTTCGGATTATCTGGATACTGCTGGAATCCCGGATCCGGATTTGATGATCCGCACCAGCGGAGAACAGAGACTGTCCAATTATCTGATGTGGCAGCATGCGTATAGTGAATTTTATTTTACAGATACGCCATGGCCGGAGTTCGATAAAGCGGAACTGGTAAAGGCGATTGAGGCATATACTAGCCGTGACCGTCGTTACGGTAAGGTAAAGGCCTAGCGTAAGAACAGATTTCGTTCGAATAAACATGACAGATACATTGGATGATAAAAAGGGAATTCCTGCTCTGAAGGAATCCCCGAGCGTAAGAGAGGAAAAAGTATGTTTAAGACAAGACTGTTGAGCGGTATCGTTCTGGTGCTGCTGGCATTGTTATTTATTATACACGGAGGATATCTGCTTCTGACCGTACTTGGAATTATTTCCCTGATCGGACTGTTTGAATTGTATCGTGTATTTGGGATTGAAAAAAGTGCACCGGGAATCGTGGGCTATGTGGCAGCCATTGTGTATTATCTGAACGTGGCATTTGGTTTTATCCCGGACATTATGATGTTTGTGATGGCACTGCTGATCGTGTGCATGTGCGTGTTTGTATTCGGTTATCCGAAATTTCATGCAAACCAGATCATTGCTGCATTTTTCGGCGTGTTCTATGTGGCAGTTATGCTGTCCTGTATTTATGAGACACGTTCTCTGGAAGGCGGAAGATATCTGGTATGGCTGATCTTTTTGTGCTCCTGGGGCTGTGATACCTGTGCATACTGCGTGGGAATGCTCTTTGGAAAACATAAGATGGCACCGGTGTTAAGTCCGAAAAAATCAGTGGAAGGTGCTGTCGGCGGTGTGGTTGGAGCTGCATTACTGACGCTTATTTATGGATTTTTATTCCGTGGTTCTATGCATGTAGATATGCCATATATTTTTATGATGGCAGGTATCTGTGCGGCAGGTGCGCTGATCTCCATGGTGGGTGATCTGGCTGCTTCTGCAATCAAACGTAACTTTGAGATTAAAGATTATGGAAAACTGATTCCGGGTCATGGTGGTATTCTGGATCGTTTTGACAGTGTGATTTTTACCGCACCGATTATTTTCTATCTGACAGGAAATCTGTTACAGCTTGCAATCTAACCACTTTCAAATAGAAAGGAATAAGAGAGATGAAATATATAGCAATTCTGGGTTCCACCGGTTCCATCGGTACCCAGACACTGGAAGTTGTGCGTGCACAACAGGATATAAAAGTAACCGCGTTATCCGCAGGTGACAATATTGACCTGCTGGAGCGGCAGATCCGTGAATTCAAACCGGTTCTGGCGGCGGTAAAGACAGAAGAAAAAGCAAAAGAACTGGCACTTCGCATCAGCGATCTGGACATTCCGGTACTGTCCGGCATGGACGGACTGATGGCAGTTGCCTGTGAAGAAAAAGCAGAGGTTTTGGTAACAGCAATCGTCGGCATGCTTGGCATCCGCCCGACCATCGCTGCCATTGAAGCCGGAAAAGACATTGCACTGGCAAATAAGGAAACACTGGTAACAGCGGGACATATTATCATGCCGCTGGCAAAAAAATGTGGTGTCCGTATTTTACCGGTAGACAGTGAACACAGTGCAATCTTTCAGTCTCTGAACGGAGAAAAAGAACACGGAAACAAGATTGATAAAATTTTATTGACGGCTTCCGGCGGCCCGTTCCGCGGTATGACCAGAGAGCAGCTTTCCCAGGTGCGTCTGGAAGATGCCCTGAAACACCCGAACTGGGTGATGGGACGTAAAATCACCATTGATTCAGCAACATTGGTGAACAAAGGTCTGGAAGTCATGGAAGCAAAATGGCTGTTTGGCGTAAATCTGGATCAGATTCAGGTAGTGGTACATCCACAAAGTGTCATTCATTCCATGGTACAGTACGAAGATGGCGCCATCATTGCGCAGCTTGGAACACCGGACATGAAACTTCCGATTCAGTATGCACTGTATTATCCGGAACGTAGATTTTTACGCGGCATGCGTCTTGATTTTTACAAGCTTGGTCAGATGACCTTTGAAGCGCCGGATATGGATACCTTTGAGGGATTGAAATTTGCGTTGGAGGCTATGCGCCGCGGAGGCAATATCCCAACGATATTTAATGCAGCAAATGAGATGGCAGTAGCAATGTTTCTGGAGCGGAGAATCGCATTTCTTGATATTCCTGATATTATCGCATCTGCAATGGAGGAAATTACATATATTGAACATCCGTCTGTGGAAGAAATTCTGGCAACGGAGGCAGCAGTATATGAATGGATAGAAAGCAGGTGGTAGGGTGATCATAAAGTATATCATAGCGATATTACTGTTCAGTGCGATTATTCTGTTTCACGAACTGGGACATTTCCTGTTGGCAAAAGCCAACGGAATCCGGGTCAATGAGTTTTCTTTGGGACTTGGACCAACCATCGTGGGATTTACAAAAGGAGAGACAAAGTATTCTATAAAACTGTTGCCTTTTGGCGGCGCCTGCATGATGGAAGGGGAGGACAGCCAGAGTGATGATGACCGGTCTTTTCAGAAAAAATCTGTCTGGGCGCGGATCAGCGTCGTTGCGGCGGGACCGGTATTTAACTTTATCATGGCCTTTGTGCTGGCAGTGATCATTCTTGGAAATATCGGTATCTCCACACCAACCGTAGCGCAGGTGGAAGATGGATATGGTGCACAGACAGCAGGATTGCAGGCTGGTGACGAAATCATCAAAATGAATCACAAACATATTCATTTTTTTAAGGAAATCAGTATGTACACGCTGTTTCATGAAGGCGAGACGGTAGAAGTTACCTACGAGAGAAATGGCGCGCAAAATACGGTAGAGGTGCAGCCGAGTTATGATGAAGAACAGGGACGCTACCGTTACGGAATTTATGGTTCCGGTGAATATACGAAAGTGGGACCGATAAAGACACTACAGTACAGTGTGTATGAAGTGAAATATTGGATCCAGTATACGATAGGCAGTCTGAAAATGCTTCTGACCCGTCAGGTCAGTGTCAATGATCTATCCGGACCGGTTGGAATTGTAAAAACTATCGGGGACACTTACGATATGAGCAAATCAGACGGTACGTTTTACGTCTGGATGAATTTGCTGAATCTCGCGTTGCTGCTGTCAGCAAACCTTGGCGTGATGAACCTGCTTCCGATTCCGGCATTGGACGGCGGTCGTCTGGTATTTCTGGTGATCGAGGCGATCCGTGGAAAAAGAGTCAGTGAAGATAAAGAAGGTATGGTGCATTTTATCGGATTACTGTGCCTGTTTGGACTGATGATTCTGATTATGTTTAACGATATCCGAAAGCTGATACCGTAGAAAAATTAAGAATATTCTTATGGAAGTTACTTAGATGAAGTAGAGAAAGTAATGTTTCTTTTGATAAATTGTGAAACAACAGCTATTTAGTGATTGGTAAGTAGTGGAAAAGAATTGAGAATATCCGTTTATTTTAAAAGGAGAAGAAAAATGGCAGAGAGAAGACGTACAAAAGAAGTGCGAATCGGTGATGTGATCATTGGCGGCAATCATCCCATCGCAATTCAGTCCATGACAAATACAAAGACACAGGATGTGGAGGCAACGGTTGCTCAGATCCTGCAGCTGGAGCGCGCAGGATGTCAGATCATCCGCTGCACGGTTCCTGATATGGAAGCGGCAAAAGCACTTGCAGAGATCAAAAAACAGATTCATATTCCACTTGTGGCTGACATACATTTTGATTATAGACTTGCCATTGCGGCGATGGAAAACGGTGCAGATAAGATCCGTATCAATCCGGGCAATATCGGTTCTGCAGAGCGTGTGAAAGCAGTGGTTGACTGTGCCAGAGAGCGGAATATTCCAATCCGTGTCGGTGTAAACAGTGGTTCTCTGGAAAAAGAACTGGTGGAGAAATACCACGGTGTTACCGCAGAAGGAATCGTGGAGAGTGCTCTGGATAAGGTGAAAATGATCGAGGATTTCGGTTATGATAATCTGGTGATCAGTATTAAATCTTCCGATGTCATGATGTGTGTCAAAGCGCATGAGTTGATTTCCAAAAAGACTGATTATCCGCTTCATGTGGGCATCACAGAGTCTGGAACCATCATTAGCGGAAACATCAAATCTTCTATCGGTCTGGCACTGATCCTGAATCAGGGAATCGGTGATACGATCCGTGTTTCTCTGACCGGGGATCCGGTGGAAGAAATCAAATCTGCGAAACTGATCCTGAAAACGCTGGGACTGCGCAAAGGCGGCATTGAGATCGTTTCATGTCCGACTTGCGGACGCACCAGTATTGATCTGATCAGTCTGGCAAATAAAGTAGAAAATATGGTGGCTGAGTTCCCACTGGATATAAAAGTAGCCGTTATGGGCTGCGTGGTAAACGGACCGGGAGAAGCAAAAGAAGCGGATCTTGGTATCTGCGGCGGCAGACAGGAAGGTTTGATCATCCGCCGTGGCGAAGTGATAAAGAAAGTTCCGGAGGCAGAATTATTAGAGGCACTGCGTCAGGAGCTCATTAACTGGAGTGAATAGATAAATGGCAAAAAGCTTTTTTGAGGTATTTCCACAATTAAAACTGGATACAGATCTGCAGGGCATGCTGGATGATGCCACAGTTTCGAAGGTTTCCACAACGAGACAGAGAAATTCCCTGCGCATTTATCTGGGATGCGGCCGACTTTTGCCAAAAGAAAAAGTATATTTTCTGGAGGATGAGTTGAAACGGCAGCTTTTTCCACAGCATGTGATGAACATCAAGATCATTGAAAAATTTCAGTTGTCCGAGCAGTACACTTTGAAAAATCTGCTGGATGTGTATTGGAACAGTATTCTGACAGAATTTCACCGTTACAGTCTGTTGGAGTACAATCTGCTGCGTCATGCAAAATTAGACGTGGTGGAGGAAAAGGTATTGTGTGTCAGCCTGGAAGATACCGTTCTGGCGCATCAGAAAGAAGAAGAAATTTATCACATTCTGGAGAAAATTTTTAATGAGCGCTGCAATCTATCAATTCAGATTGAGATGGAGTTTCATGAAAAAGAAGCGTCTAAATATCGAAAAAACGCAGATATCAAGATGCAGAATGAAGTGGAAAATGTCATCCGTCTTTCCAGCTTTGGCGCGAAGCGTCAGATGGAAGGCGAATATATGGAAACTAATGAAGCAGGCGCATCGGAAGTGCCGTGGGAGACAGGCAATTCAGCAGTAGAATCTGCAAAAGAAACAGCAGAAAAGAAGTCAAAAAGAGCAGCAGTTGCCAAAAAGGAATCCCCTGCGGCGGCAGAGAAAAAGCCTGCAAAACAGGAAGAACGCGGTGGTTTCAAAAAAAACTTTGGTGGAAAACGGGATTTCCGGGATCGTGGTTCTTATAAAAAATCCGATAATCCGGATGTAATCTATGGCCGTGACTTCGAGGAAGAAGCAATCCGTATCGAACAGATCATGGGAGAGATGGGAGAAGTTGTTATTCGAGGACAGATTCTGTCTATGGATGAGCGCCCAATCCGTGGTGAAAAAACGATTCTGATGTTTTCCATTACAGACTTTACTGATACGATCATGGTGAAAATGTTCTGCAAAAATGAGTATCTGAATGAAATTAAAGATGGTGGCGTTGCGAAAGGGGCATTTTTGAAGATCAAAGGTGTAACAACCATTGACCGTTTTGACAGTGAACTGACTATCGGTTCGGTCATTGGCATTAAAAAGATTCCATCTTTTGTATCCACCCGTATGGATACCAGCCCGGTGAAACGAGTGGAATTGCATTGTCATACAAAAATGAGTGATATGGATGGTGTTTCCGATGTCAAAGACATCATCAAACGAGCCATGAAATGGGGACACAAAGCCATTGCCATTACAGATCACGGAGATGTGCAGGCATTTCCGGATGCAAACCATGCCATTGGCAAAGATGATGATTTCAAGATTATTTACGGTATGGAAGCGTATCTTGTGGACGATCTGAAAGGTCTGGTAGAACATCCGATGGGACAGTCCTTTGCGGATACGTTCGTGGTATTTGACCTGGAGACTACCGGATTTAGTCCATCCAAAAACCAGATTATTGAGATTGGTGCGGTAAAAGTCGTAAACGGTTCCATTGCGCAGCGCTTTTCCACTTTTGTTAATCCGAAAGTGCCGATTCCGTTTGAAATCGAGCAGTTGACCAGCATCAACGACGATATGGTGCTGGATGCACCGGTCATTGACGAAATTTTACCAAAGTTTATGGATTTTTGTCAGGATGCGGTTATGGTTGCACATAATGCGGACTTTGATATGAGTTTTATCAAGTACAACTGCAGTGCACTTGGACTGGATTGTGAAAAGACGGTTCTGGATACAGTAGCGTTATCCCGTGTTCTGCTTCCGTCACTGAACCGATTCAAACTGGATACGGTAGCGAAAGCACTGAACATATCACTGGCACACCACCATCGTGCGGTAGATGATGCGGCGTGTACAGCAGAAATTTTTGTCAAACTGGTGGAGATGCTGCGGAACCGTGGCGTAGAAACCATGGAAGACTTAGACCAGATGGAGAGTTATACCGAAGAAACCATTCGAAAAATGCCAAGTTATCATGCAATCATGCTGGCGCAGAATGATATCGGACGTGTGAACTTGTATCGACTAGTATCGGATTCTCATATCAAATATTATAACCGGCGTCCGAAGATTCCAAAAAGTGAATTTATGAAATACCGGGAAGGGATTCTGCTTGGTTCTGCCTGCGAGGCAGGAGAGTTATACCGTACGTTGCTGCGTGGAAGTTCTCAGGAAGAAGTAGCCCGGATCGTACAGTTTTATGATTATCTGGAGATTCAGCCGCTGGGAAACAATGCGTTTATGCTGCGCACTGACAAGGAACCGGTGGAATCAGAAGAAGATCTGAAAGATATCAACCGTCAGATCGTGGAACTTGGCGAGCAGTTTAACAAGCTGGTTGTGGCAACCTGTGACGTACATTTCCTGGATCCGGAGGATGAAGTATACCGCCGGATCATTATGGCAGGCAAGGGCTTCAAGGATGCAGACGATCAGGCTCCGCTTTTTCTGCGCACCACAGAGGAAATGCTGAAGGAATTCGAATACCTTGGCAGTGAAAAAGCGGAAGAAGTTGTCATTGAAAATACAAATAAAATTGCAAATATGTGTGAGAAAATCTCACCGGTCAGACCGGACAAGTGTCCACCTGTCATCGAAAATTCCGATGGCATGCTGCGTGAAATCTGTTATACGAGAGCCCATGAGATTTACGGGGAAGAACTGCCGCCGGTGGTTGTTGAGCGGCTGGAACGTGAGCTGAATTCCATTATTTCCAACGGATTCGCCGTAATGTATATTATTGCGCAGAAACTGGTGTGGAAATCCAATGAGGACGGTTATCTGGTAGGTTCCCGTGGTTCCGTAGGATCTTCCTTTGTAGCCACGATGGCAGGTATCACGGAGGTAAATCCGTTAAGTCCGCATTATATCTGTAATAACTGTCATTATGTGGATTTTGATTCGGATCTGGTAAAAAGCTACGCCGGAAAAGCCGGTTGTGATATGCCGGACCGTAACTGTCCGCACTGTGGACAGAAGCTGATCAAGGAAGGTTTTGATATTCCGTTTGAGACGTTCCTTGGATTTAAGGGAAATAAAGAGCCTGATATCGATCTGAACTTCTCCGGTGATTACCAGAGTAAGGCGCATAAATACACCGAGGTTATTTTCGGCGACGGTCAGACGTTCCGTGCGGGAACCATTGGTACTCTGGCAGACAAGACGGCTTTTGGATATGTAAAAAATTATTACGAGGAACGTGGTGTTCATAAACGAAACTGTGAGATTGACCGAATCGTGCAGGGATGCGTCGGTGTGCGACGTACCACCGGTCAGCATCCGGGTGGAATCATCGTACTTCCGTTGGGTGAAAATATTTATTCTTTTACGCCGGTGCAGCATCCGGCCAACGATATGACAACGGACATCATCACGACGCATTTTGATTACCATTCCATTGACCACAACCTGTTAAAACTTGATATTCTCGGACATGATGATCCGACCATGATCCGTATGCTTCAGGACCTGACCGGTGTGGATCCGCAGACGATTCCACTGGACAGCCCGGAAGTCATGTCCTTATTCCAGAATACCTCAGCTCTTGGCATCGAGCCGGAAGATATCGGCGGCTGTAAGCTGGGAGCTCTTGGAATCCCGGAATTTGGTACCGATTTCGCTATGCAGATGTTGATTGATACCAAACCACAGGCATTTTCGGATCTGGTCAGAATCGCAGGTCTGTCCCATGGAACAGACGTATGGCTTGGAAACGCCCAGACCTTGATTCAGGAAGGAAAAGCAACGATTTCCACGGCAATCTGTACTCGTGACGATATCATGACGTATCTGATTGGTAAAGGGCTGGACAGTGAGGAAGCATTTACCATTATGGAGCGTGTACGAAAAGGTGCCGTTGCCAATGGAAAATGTAAAGAATGGCCGGAATATAAGCAGGATATGCTGGATCACGGTGTGCCGGACTGGTATGTGTGGTCCTGTGAAAAAATCAAGTACATGTTCCCGAAGGCTCATGCGGCAGCATATGTTATGATGGCGTGGAGAATCGCATGGTGTAAGGTATTTTATCCGCTGGCTTATTATGCAGCATTTTTCAGTATTCGTGCCACATCCTTTAACTATGAGCTAATGTGTCAGGGAAAAGAACGTCTGGAATATTTCATGCATGATTATGAACGGCGAAAAGATACCCTGTCCAAAAAAGAGCAGGATACTTATAAGGATATGCGTATCGTACAGGAAATGTATGCCCGCGGATTTGAGTTTTTACCGATTGACCTTTATAAAGCAAAAGCACATCATTTTCAGATTATTGATAATAAACTGATGCCTTCCATCAGTACCATTGACGGTCTGGGAGACAAAGCAGCAGATGCAGTGGTAGAAGCGGCAAAAGACGGAAAATTCCTCTCAAGGGATGATTTCCGGCAGCGTACAAAAGTCAGCAAGACGGTGATCGATCTGATGGTGGATCTGGGAATCTTATCAGATCTTCCGGAATCCAATCAGTTGTCATTGTTTGATCTGTAAGGGTATTATTCATGAGAAAGCGGATTGCAAATGTCCGCTTTACATAAAATTGGTGAACGTAAGGAGTAAGGCAGATGAAAGATTTACTGGATATTCGAAAGGAGATTGACGGCATTGACCGTCAGATTGTGGAATTATTTGAAAACCGTATGGTACTGACCACCCAGGTGGCAGAATACAAAATTTCCACCGGAAAGGCAGTATTTGATAAAGCGCGTGAGGTGTCAAAATTAGATTCCGTAGCTGGTCTGGCACATTCTGATTTTAATAGTCATGGTGTCAGAGAATTATTTGAGCACATTATGTCTGTCAGCAGAAAGCGGCAGTATCAGCTTCTGACAGAGCACGGAAAATTTGCACCGACCGGGTTTGTGGAAGTAAAAGAACTTGATTTTACCCATGCGGCAGCAGCTTTTATTCCAACTTCCGAAGAAGCGGCAAAAAGTTATTTCCCGGAAGAGTGCGGTCTGCAGAAATGCGCGGATTGGCGGGAAGCCTGCGAAGTCTTACAGCGGGAAGAAGTTAATTTTGCTTTTCTTCCGATGCAGGATCCGACATCCGGTTATGTATCTGCCAATTACAATATGGTGGCAGAGTATGGTTTTTACATTCTGGAAGAATATGAGACAAGCCCGCAGCCAAAGGACCGCTATCTGCTGATCTCCAAAGACCGCGTGACTTTGAGCGGTGCGGACAAGATCAGCATTTGCTTTGAGGCGCCAGATGCCTGCGGTTCATTATATCATTTGATGTCTCATCTGACTTATAATAACTTAAATATGAACCGTATTGAGTCAATTGTTATTTCTAAAAATCCGTTGGATTATCGATTTTTCATGGATCTGAGCGGCAATCTGAATGACAGTGCGATCAAAAATGCAGTGCTTGGCCTGCGGGATGAAGCCCGGAATTTTAAAATTTTGGGAAATTACAGATAGTAACAAAATGGAAACTATGATACAATTATACTGATAAGGAAAAACAGGGAGAGATCGTGGGAGGCCAGTTGTATGGAAAAAAAGATATTCTTTATTGATTTTGACGGAACATTAATGCGGGATGATAAAACGATTTCAGATAAAAATCGGAAAGCACTGCGGAATGCTGTGGATCAGGGACATTATATCGCCCTTGCGACCGGCCGGGCTGTCAGCAGCGGTCGGAGAATTGCAAAAGAACTTGGATTAACACGTCCGGGCTGTTATCTGGTAGCATACAATGGAGGAACGATCTATGATTTTTCAGCAGATTGTATCTTAAGCAACAGGCGTCTGCCGATTGAATATGCCGAATATCTGTTGCGGGAGGCGACAGAAGCCGGTATACATATTCAGACCTATTCTGAGACACAGGTGCTTTCAAGAGAGCGCGATAAAGAACTTAACTTTTACGTGAAAAAGACCGGAATGCCATGCAGGATCACCGGAAATCTGAACAGTATGCTGTATGAAGAACCGCCGAAAATGCTTCTGATCGATCTGGATCACAAGGAGCGGCTGGAAGCATTTCAGCAGGCACATGCAGAGTGGGAGAAAGGAAAGTGCAGCAGCTTTTTCTCCTGCAAAGAATATCTGGAGTATTGTCCGCTGGGGGCAAATAAAGGATACGGCGTTGAGTTTCTGTGTGATTTCCTTGGTGTACCGATTGAAAATGCGGTTGCTGTCGGAGATGAGGAGAATGATATCAGCATGATCCGAAATGCCGGTGTGGGTGTGGCAATGAAAAATGCGCTGCAGATTGTGAAAGATGCTGCGGATTATGTCACGGAGCACAATAATAACGAAGATGGCGTGACAGAAGTTATTGAGAAGTTTTCCTGATGGAATTCTTTTTGAGAAAAATTAATATATTTTAGAAACTAATACGAAATCGAAGAATTCTTCCATTTTGATGGTTATTGTGGAAGCATTCTTCGATTTTTTAGTAATTTAAGTTTGTACAAAACTGAGGTTTATCATGGAGTTTAGAGAGAGTAATAGTTCTTCCGGCAGGAAAAGCAAAGCATTGCTTGAAGATGTTACAACTTATAGAACAATCCCGGGTTCATGTGAGTACGTGGAATCGGGATTATTGTTCCTCTTTTTTCAGTAAAAAATATGAAATTATTAAACAAAAACAATATTCATCTCTAGTTGACACTGTATATATGGTTGATTATTATAAAATAAATGTTTTACAGCGGATGCCGAAAAACATACAAAGGGATAAATACAAATGAAAACAATCATGAAATATGAGCTGGTTATAAATGAAGCACTCAGATCAGCGCTTAATTACGATACACCAGATGAGCAGATCAACGAATTTATCGGCTTTTTTGGAAAACATATCGGCTCTGACAGAATATATATTTTTGAGGATTGTGAGGAACGGCATGCCACAGACAATACCTATGAATGGTGTGCGGATGGGATCATTCCTGCAATCGATGAATTACAGAAGGTAGATATGGATATCATAGACTGGTGGTATGAAACATTTGCCAGAGGGGAAAGTGTGATCATCACCGATGTGGAAGAACTCAAGGAAGAGCATCGTACATCCTATGAAATGTTAAGGGCACAAAATGTAAAAAATGTAGTGGTATGCCCTTTATATTATAAAGATGAGATCAGGGGATTTTTTGGTGTGGATAATCCTCCAAGAAGTGATTACAGGGCACTTACCTCTTTTCTGGATATGATCGGAACGCTTCTCACTTCACTTTTGAAAATGCGTAATTCCTTTAGAAAGGCGAATAAACTGGCAAAGCTCAGCAGTTATTCCGCGCTTTCAAAGATTTACGAATCTATGTATTATATTAATGTGCAGACTGGCAGATATCATATTGTAAAGATATCATCGCAGTTTGACAGATATATGGAAACAGCGGTAAGAAAAGTAGGAAAATACGAGATCTGGGATGATTTTTGTGGACATATCAGACGCATTGCAGACAAAATATGCATAGAGCCTTATCTTGAGGAAACTTTGGAGTTTATAAATCTCGGTACGGTGGAAAAACGGCTCCACAGAAAAACCAGTATCATACATGAATTTATAGATAAACGAAGATGTTGGTGCCGCAGCAGATTTATCCCTGTAGATTATGATGAAGAGGGAAGACTTTTACATGTGCTTTATTGTATTGAGTCTATCGATGAAGAGAAAAAGCGAGAGAACCGCCTGTTGTATCTGGCGCAGACGGATCTGATGACAGGATTATGTAACCGCGGAAGTGGCGAAAGAAGGATTGTAGAGTTTTTACAGGACAGAACAGGTGGTTTGCTCTGCCTGCTTGACTGTGATAAATTCAAGGCGGTAAACGATACATATGGTCACACCGTAGGCGACGACGTTATCATCGCCGTTGCAGAGAGTTTACAGAAATCCTGCCGGGAAAACGATATTTTGCTACGCCTGGGAGGTGATGAATTCGCAATTTTTATGCCGGGTATGCTGGAACAATCGTCAGCAGAGAAGTTCTTTGAGAGACTTTTTGAAAATATTGGACAGATTGCTATTCCGGAGATGCAGGGAAAACGTGTAGAAATCAGCTTAGGTGCATGTTTCTACGACGGCGCAGAAAATATTTCTTTCGATCAGTTGTACAGAAATGCAGACAAAGCAATGTATGAGAGTAAAAAGAAGCAGGGATACAGCGCGACGATTTACTCGGATCTGTGACTTTCGTGGCTGTCAATTGTATGCTTTGGTGTAAATTAAGAACTCCGGCAATTATTTTAGGAGTGATTATTAGTCTATATAATTAAAAAATATATACATAAATAGCGGGCACAGAGCAATTTTTCATGATTGTTAATTAGTAGAAAAAATTGTCTGAGTCCGCTTTTATAATACTAAGATATAGCCGTTAATTTTAAGCTATCTGAAACGCGAATTTAATTATCTTCTTCGTCAGAAGATGCCATTGTATACACGGAACGTTTTCTGGCCATCTCATCGCTTTCCAGATATTCATCGTATGTGGTAATCTTGTCGATAATAGAACCGTTTGGCATAAACTCAATAATACGGTTAGCTGTTGTCTGTACAATCTGATGATCGCGGGAAGCGAAAAGCAGTACACCCGGGAATTTGATCAGACCATTGTTCAATGCGGTAATGGACTCCATATCCAAGTGGTCAGTCGGCTCATCCAGGATCAGTACATTAGACGCTTCGATCATCATACGGGAGAAGAGTACACGAACTTTCTCACCGCCGGAGAGTACGCGCATTTTTTTAACACCATCTTCACCTGGGAAGAGCATACGTCCAAGGAATCCGCGAACGTAAGTTGCATCTTTGATCTCGGAGAACTGTGTCAGCCAGTCTACGATGATCAGATCAGTATCAAAGATTTTTGTGTTATCTTTTGGAAAGTAAGACTGGCTTGTGGTTACACCCCATTTGAAAGTTCCTTCATCCGGCTCCATTTCTCCTGTGATGATCTTAAATAAAGTAGTTTTAGCAAGTTCGTTACTTCCAACAAAAGCAATTTTATCCTCACGGTTTACGATAAAAGATACGTTATCCAGAACTTTTACACCGTCAATGGTTTTGCTTAATCCTTCTACCAGAAGTACTTCATTACCGATCTCGCGGGATGGACGGAAGTCGATGTATGGATATTTACGGCTGGAAGGTTTGATCTCATCCAACTGAATTTTCTCCAGAGCTTTCTTTCTGGAAGTAGCCTGTTTGGATTTGGAAGCGTTTGCAGAGAATCGGGAGATGAACTCCTGCAATTCTTTGATTTTTTCCTCTTTCTTTTTATTTGCCTCTTTCATCTGTTTTACCATCAACTGGCTGGATTCATACCAGAAATCGTAGTTTCCGGCATAAAGCTGAATTTTTGCATAATCGATATCAGCGATATGAGTACAAACTTTGTTTAAAAAATAACGGTCATGGGATACTACAATGACTGTATTTTCAAAATTGATCAGGAATTCTTCCAACCATGCAATGGCATCGAGATCTAAGTTGTTGGTCGGCTCATCCAGAAGAAGAATATCCGGATTCCCGAATAATGCCTGTGCAAGCAGGACTTTTACTTTCATAGGACCTGGCAGATCTCCCATGGTAGCGTAATGGAATTCTGTGTCGATTCCAAGACCATTCAGCATAGTAGCTGCATCGGATTCTGCGTTCCAACCGTCCATATCAGCAAATTCTGCCTCAAGTTCACTGGCGCGGATACCGTCTTCGTCTGTGAAATCTTCTTTCATGTAAATGGCATCTTTTTCTTTCATAATCTCATACAGACGTTTGTTTCCCATAATAACAGTATCAAGTACAGTATAAGCATCGTATTTGAAGTGATCCTGCTGCAGAAAAGAAAGTCTCTGGCCGGCAGTGATGGAAATATCGCCGTTTGTAGGTTCGAGCTGTCCGCTTAAAATCTTTAAAAATGTTGATTTTCCGGCACCGTTGGCACCGATCAGACCGTAGCAGTTGCCCTCTGTAAATTTGATATTTACATCTTCAAACAACGCTTTTTTACCAATTCGTAAGGTTACATTATTTGCACTGATCATAAATTGTTCTCCTTGACTTCTTTATTATATATGTGTTTTGTTTCTAATAATTTACCTCTGGTATTGTACACAAGATTGTATATAAAAGCAAGGAAAACATGATTGGAAGGATGATTTTTACTTTGCAATGCAAAAAGAAATCGTGGCATTTTGCGGCAGATTTTTGTCAGCGAAAGCGGATTGCGAATGTCCGTTTTACTGTTTATGATTTTAAGTGAAAGAGATTCAAGATAGACATGAATAAGTTGATTGATAAGATTGTATGCAATATTATACGCACAGAGTTCTTGTTTTAAACAATAAAGTGGGTTACAATATGGTTATCACGTTGGAAGAACCGGGGTGGTTTCCGGTAAACTTGTAACGTTGTCACAAAAGTGAACGCAGAAAAAAACAAAATTGTATTGAAATTTGTACAATTTTGAGGTATACTGATGTTGCTTTTTTGTGAAATTATTGTAAGATAAGGGTAAAGCATTGTTAATCAATTAACAAAACTAAATCAAAAGAATTTAGGAGGAATGGAAATGAAACGTTCTATGAAAACCATGGATGGTAACCATGCAGCAGCTCATGCATCATATGCATACACAGATGTTGCAGCTATCTATCCGATCACTCCGTCATCTGTAATGGCAGAAGCTACAGATGAGTGGGCAACACAGGGAAGAAAAAATATCTTCGGACAGACTGTAAAAGTAACAGAGATGCAGTCTGAGGCAGGTGCAGCAGGTACTGTACACGGCTCTCTGGCAGCAGGTGCTCTGACAACTACTTATACAGCATCTCAGGGTCTTCTTCTGATGATTCCAAACCTTTATAAAATCGCTGGTGAGAGATTACCGGGCGTATTCAACGTATCCGCACGTACACTTGCAAGCCATGCATTATGTATCTTCGGTGATCACTCTGATGTTTACGCCTGTCGTCAGACTGGATGCGCAATGCTTTGTGAGTCCAGCGTTCAGGAAGTTATGGATCTGACACCGGTTGCTCATTGCTCCGCAATCAAAGGAAGACTTCCATTCATTAACTTCTTCGATGGTTTCCGTACATCTCATGAAATCCAGAAAATTGAGACATGGGATTATGAAGATCTGAAAGATATGGTAGATCTTGATGCAATCAACGCTTACCGTCAGAGTGCATTAAATCCAAATCATCCATGTCAGATGGGTTCCGCACAGAATCCGGATATCTTCTTCCAGGCAAGAGAGGCATGCAACCAGACTTATGATGATATGCCTGCAATTGTTCAGGAGTACATGGACAAAGTTAATGAGAAACTTGGTACAAACTATAAATTATTCAACTACTATGGTGCAGAGGATGCTGAGAAAGTTATCATCGCTATGGGTTCTGTTTGTGAGACAATCGATGAGACAATCGATTATCTGATGGCAAAAGGTGAGAAAGTAGGTCTTGTAAAAGTACGTCTGTACAGACCGTTCTCCGCAGAAGCTCTGGTTAACGCTATCCCGGATACTGTAAAACAGCTTATCGTTCTTGACAGAACAAAAGAGCCGGGTGCTATGGGCGAGCCGCTTTACCTTGATGTAGTTGCTGCATTAAAGAATACAAAATTTGATCAGACACCGATCTTCACAGGACGTTACGGACTTGGTTCCAAAGATACAACACCTGGACAGATCATTGCTGTTTACAACAATACAGAAAAAGAGAAATTCACAATCGGTATCGTTGATGATGTTACAAACCTTTCTCTGGAGGTTACAGAGCATCCGGTTACAACTCCGGCTACAACAATCAACTGCAAGTTCTGGGGACTTGGAGCAGATGGTACTGTAGGTGCTAATAAGAACTCCATCAAGATCATCGGTGATAATACTGATATGTATGCTCAGGCTTACTTTGATTATGACTCCAAAAAATCAGGTGGTGTAACAATTTCCCACTTACGTTTTGGTAAAGATCCGATTCGTTCCACATATCTGATCAACAAAGCAAACTTTGTAGCGTGCCACTGCCCGGCTTATATCCACAAATATAACATGGTTCAGGATCTGGTTCCGGGTGGAACATTCCTTTTGAACTGCTCATGGGATATGGCAGGACTGGAAGAACATCTTCCGGGACAGGTAAAACGTTACATTGCTGAGAACGACATTCAGTTCTACACAATTGACGGTATCAAGATCGGTAAAGAAATCGGACTTGGCGGACGTATCAATACAGTACTTCAGTCTGCATTCTTTGCACTTTCCAACATCATTCCGGCTGACAAAGCAAACGAACTGATGAAAGCAGCTGCAAAAGCTACTTATGGTAAAAAAGGTGATAAGATCGTACAGATGAACTACGATGCAATTGATGCCGGTGCTAAGCACGTTGTTAAGATCGAAGTTCCGGAAAGCTGGAAGACAGCTGGAGAGGAGAGCCTTACAGGTGCAGCAGTAACAGGCACTCGTCAGGATGCAGTTGATTTCGTAAACAACATTCAGAAGAAGATCAATGCTCAGATGGGTAATACATTACCGGTATCTGCATTCAAGGATTATGTAGATGGTTCCACACCTTCTGGTACATCCGCTTATGAGAAACGTGGTGTGGCAGTAGACGTTCCGGTATGGGATGCAAATAAATGTATCCAGTGTAACCAGTGTTCTTATGTCTGCCCGCACGCAGCAATCCGTCCGGTTGCTATGACTGAGGCTGAGGCAGCTGCAGCTCCGGAAGGAATGCAGTACAAAGATATGACAGGAATGCCGGGATACAAATTTGCTATCACAATTTCCGCATACGATTGTACCGGATGTGGTTCCTGTGTAAACGTTTGCCCGGATAAGATTCAGGCAATCACAATGCAGAACTTCGAGGCTAATGAGGCAGAGCAGGCATACTTCGATTATGGTGTAACTGTTCCGGATAAAGCAGAAGTTATTGCTAAATTCAAAGAGAATTCCGTAAAAGGATCTCAGTTCAAACAGCCACTGCTTGAGTTCTCAGGTGCTTGTGCTGGTTGTGGTGAGACACCATACGCAAAACTGATCACTCAGTTATTCGGTGACAGAATGTACATTGCAAACGCAACAGGATGCTCCTCTATCTGGGGTAACTCTTCACCGTCCACACCATACACAGTAACTCCGGAAGGAAAAGGACCGGCTTGGTCAAACTCCCTGTTTGAGGATGCTGCAGAGTTTGGTTATGGTATGCTTCTCGCAAACAATGCATTAAGAGGTGCATTAAAAGAGAAAGTAGAAGATGTTGTTGCTAACGGAACAAATGAAGATGTAAAAGCTGCCGGTCAGGAATGGTTAGATACTTACGGATGTGGCGTTACAAACGGACCTGCTACAGACAAGCTCATCAAAGCTTTAGAGGCATGCGGATGTGACAAAGCTCAGGAAATCCTTGCACAGAAAGACTTCCTTGGAAAGAAATCCCAGTGGGTATTCGGTGGTGACGGATGGGCTTACGATATCGGATTCGGTGGTGTAGACCATATCCTTGCAAGTGGTAAAGATATCAACGTAATGGTATTTGATACTGAGGTATATTCCAATACAGGTGGACAGTCTTCTAAATCTACAAACATCGGTGCAATCGCTCAGTTCGCAGCAGGTGGTAAAGATGTTAAGAAAAAAGACCTTGCTTCCATTGCAATGAGCTATGGTTATGTATACGTAGCACAGATTGCTATGGGTGCTGATATGAATCAGTGTGTGAAAGCAATCGCTGAGGCTGAGGCATATCCGGGACCATCTCTGATCATCGCATACGCTCCATGTATCAACCATGGTATCAAGATTGGTATGAGCAAAGCACAGACAGAAGAGAAGAATGCTGTAGCAGTAGGTTACTGGAACAACTTCCGTTTCAATCCGGCTCTGGCTGCTGAAGGAAAGAATGCATTCACTCTTGACAGCAAAGCTCCAAGCGGAGATTACAAAGCATTCTTAAACGGTGAGGTTCGTTACAATGCTCTTGTAAGACAGGATCCGGAGAAAGCAGATCGTCTCTTCGAGAAATCTGAGGAAAATGCAAAAGCAAGATATGCTTACCTGAACAAACTCGTAAAACTTTACGGTACAGAGGAGTAAGATATCCTGTCTTTGTAAACACTAGGAATTGTTATAAGAGGTGTGTCACTTTTGTGGCACACCTCTTTTGTGATTTACAAAAATAAAAAAGGTTGATGTTATTTCGTAAATTGGGTACAATGGTACAGAACGAAAGGATGAAATAGATGAAATTAAAAGAACATAAAATCGACAGCGTCGAACCGGGAAGTATTGCGGAAGAGATGGGAATCGAATCGGGTGATATTCTGCTGGAAGTGAACGGAAAGGCGATTCAGGATGTTTTTGATTATCATTTTCTGATTAACGATGTGCTATTGACCCTACTGATTCGTAAACCAAACGGAGAAGAATGGGAACTGGAGATAGAGAAAGATTATTATGAGGATCCAGGGATCGTTTTTGAAAACGGTCTGATGGATGATTATAAATCCTGTTACAATAAATGTATTTTTTGCTTTATTGATCAGATGCCTCCAAATATGAGAGAGACTCTGTATTTTAAAGATGATGATTCACGATTGTCTTTCCTGCAGGGAAACTATGTGACTCTGACTAATATGAAAGAAGAAGATGTAGAGCGAATTATTACGTATAAGCTGGCGCCGATCAACGTGTCTGTGCATACAATGAATCCGGAATTGCGCTGTGAGATGTTACATAATCGCTTTGCAGGAGAAGCGTTGGATAAAATTCGCCGTTTTTACGAAGGTGAGATCGAGATGAATGGGCAGATCGTACTTTGTAAAGGTGTAAATGATGGTGCAGAACTGGAACGAAGCATTAAGGAGTTGGCAGATTATCTTCCGTATATGCAGAGCTTATCGGTTGTTCCGGTTGGATTGACGAAATTCAGAGATGGCTTGTATCCGTTGAAACCTTTTGAAAAGGAAGATGCAAAAGAAGTGCTGGAAATTATCCATAAATGGCAGAAAATCTGTTACGAAAAACACGGCATACATTTTGTACAGGCTTCGGATGAATGGTATCTGCTGGCAGAAGAGCCATTTCCACCGGAGGAGAATTATGACGGATATATTCAGTTGGAAAACGGTGTCGGCATGATCCCGTTGCTGGAGAGTGAGTTTGATGAGTGCCTGGCTTATGAACTGGAAGAACAGACAGATGGATCCGATCAGGATATGGATTTGGAAGAAGCAGATAATTTTGAAACCATAAAAATGAAACAGGAAAGTCTGAAGGAACCGGATCTGGGAGAAACAGATGATACTGGAAGCAATAAAGAGCAAAGTCTGGATGAGTCGGAAGCAGGGAATACAAACTATTGCCGGACGGTTTCTGTTGCAACTGGAAAATCTGCGGCGGGATTGCTTCACAGGCTGGCAGATAAATTTATGAAGCAGCATCCGGACATTAAAGTAATCGTGTACCAGATTCGAAATGACTTCTTTGGCGAGATGATTACGGTATCAGGATTACTGACCGGACAGGATCTGAAAGCACAGTTGAGTGGGCAGGAACTGGGTGATATGCTCTTACTTCCATGCAATCTGCTGCGAAGCGGTGAAGAGGTATTTTTGGATGACATGACATTGACAGAATTGGAAAATGCTTTACAAGTGCCGATTCATATTGTAAAATCAGACGGGCAGTGTCTGTATGACAGCATGCTTGGTCAGATTTAGCAAGGCGAAGAGACAGTAACTTGATAAAAGGTTCATATGGATTACAAAGTAAACAGAAGATTTTCTTCAGTAGTAAGACATGCGAACAGATTCTGAAATAGAGAGACGAGGTATAAAATATGAGTAAACCGGTTGTTGCGGTTGTGGGACGTCCGAATGTAGGAAAATCTACGTTGTTCAATGCTCTGGCAGGGGAACGTATTTCCATCGTTAAGGATACACCGGGTGTCACAAGAGACCGTATTTATGCAGATGTAGAATGGCTGAACCATGCTTTTACTATGGTAGATACCGGCGGTATTGAGCCGGACAGTAAAGATGTGATTTTGTCACAGATGCGTGAGCAGGCAGAGATTGCCATTGCTACTGCAGATGTCATTGTATTTATGACTGATGTACATCAGGGGCTGGTAGATGCAGATGCGAAAGTGGCAGATATGCTGCGCCGCTCCCACAAACCTGTTGTCCTGGTTGTCAATAAAGTTGACAGCTTCCAGAAATATATGACGGATGTATATGAATTTTATAATCTGGGAATCGGTGATCCGATGCCGATTTCCGCAGCTTCCCGCCTGGGACTGGGCGATATGCTGGAAGAAGTGGTAAAACATTTTCCAGATTCTGCAAAAGAAGAGGAAGAAGATACCAGACCGAAGGTTGCCATCATCGGAAAACCAAACGTTGGAAAATCTTCTCTGGTAAATAAACTTGCAGGTGAGTCCCGCGTGATTGTTTCTGACATCGCAGGAACCACTCGTGATGCCATTGATACCGCAGTAAAATATAACGGAAAAGAATATATTTTTATTGATACTGCAGGTCTGCGCCGTAAAAATAAAATCAAAGAAGAGATCGAGCGTTACAGCATTATTCGTGCAGTAACAGCAGTAGAGCGTGCGGATGTTGTTATTCTTGTAATTGATGCAACGGAAGGTGTTACCGAACAGGATGCGAAAATCGCTGGAATTGCACATGAACGCGGAAAAGGTATCATTATTGCTGTAAATAAATGGGATGCCATTGAGAAAGATGACAAAACAATTTATAAGCATACAAATAAAATCCGTGAAATCTTAAGCTTTATGTCTTATGCGGAGATTATGTTTATTTCTGCAAAAACAGGCCAGCGTCTGAGCAAAATGTATGAGATGATCGACATGGTTCTGGAAAACAATGCAATGCGTGTGGCTACCGGTGTCTTAAATGAAATCATGACAGAGGCTGTAGCAATGCAGCAGCCGCCTTCTGATAAAGGAAAACGTCTGAGACTTTACTATATTACTCAGGTTGCAGTAAAACCACCGACATTTGTGATTTTTGTAAATGATAAAGAACTGATGCATTTCTCCTATACGCGATATCTGGAAAACCGAATCCGTGATACTTTTGGATTTAAGGGCACGGCATTGAAGTTTATTATCCGTGAGAGAAAGGAAGACAAATAATGGTAGTATTTCGAATTGTCAGCATTTTGCTGGGCTACCTGTTTGGATTATTTCCAACTGGCGTATTATACGGAAAAGCGCATAACGTAGATATCCGTTCCAAGGGAAGCGGAAATTCCGGAATGACGAATTCTCTGCGTGTCCTTGGATGGAAAGCCGGTGTAGTCGTATTTTTTGGCGACTGTTTAAAAGCGGTGGCAGCAATGGTAATCATCTGGGCAGTGGCAAGAACCCGTTACCCGGATGCCGTGAAATTGTTGGAACTGTATGCTGGATTTGGTGCAGTGCTGGGACATAATTTCCCGTTTTATATGAAATTTAAAGGTGGAAAAGGAATTGCCAGCAGCGTTGGTATTGTATTTGCGTTTGACTGGAGAATGGTGCCGATCTGTGCGGTTTTGTTTTTCTCATCTGTGGTCCCTACCGGGTTTATGTCTCTTGGATCCCTTGGAATCTTGAGCGGATTTTTTGTACAGACGATTGTGTTTGGACAATTGGGATTATTAAAAATGGCCACGCAGTTTTTGCCGGAGACGTATGTGCTTGCGGGTATCTTGACGGCATTGGCATTCTGGCAGCATCGTGCGAATATCAAACGTCTGGTGACCGGAACTGAGAATAAATTCCGTCCAGCGAAAAAAGAAAATTAATATAATACATAGCAGAAAATACGGGGATAAATATGGAGGCAGAAAAAATGGCAGAAATTGGTGTAATCGGAGCCGGAAGCTGGGGAACAGCACTGGCGATTGTTCTGGCGCACAATGGACACAACGTAACAGTCTGGTCAATTCTGGAAGACGAAGTAAAAATGTTGACAGAGGAGCGTGAACACAAGGATAAACTTCCGGGTGTGAAGATACCGGAGAATGTTGTTTTTACGACTGATCTGAAAACCGCTGCAGAGGGGAAAGAAATGGTAGTGCTTGCGGTACCATCTCCGTTTACAAGAAGTACGGCACACAATCTTGCTGAGTTTATCACAAAAGGACAGCTAATTGTCATTGTATCTAAAGGAATTGAGGAAAGTACCCTGATGATCCAGTCTGAGATCGTAGAACAGGAAATCCCACAGGCAGATGTGGCTGTAATGTCTGGTCCGAGCCATGCGGAAGAAGTAGGGCGCGGACTTCCAACAACGGTTGTGGCAGGTGCACATACGAAGGAAACTGCAGAGCAGGTACAGACTTTCTTTATGAATGAGGTATTTCGTGTATACACAAGCCCGGATATGCTTGGTATCGAGCTCGGCGCATCTTTAAAAAATGTTATTGCATTGGCTGCGGGAATGGCAGATGGACTTGGATACGGCGATAACACAAAAGCAGCACTGATCACTCGTGGAATCAAAGAAATCAGTCGTCTGGGTGTGGCCATGGGGGCAAATACAGAGACATTAAATGGTCTGTCCGGTATCGGAGATCTGATTGTGACCTGTGCCAGCCGTCACAGCCGTAATCGTAAAGCGGGTATGCTGATTGGCCGTGGCTATACGATGAAAGAAGCTATGGACGAAGTAAAGATGGTAGTGGAAGGTGTTTATTCTGCAAAGGCGGCTATTGCACTGGCGCGAAAATATAACATCGACATGCCAATCATTGAGCAGGTAAATTCAGTGCTTTTTGAAAATCAACCGGCAAAAGATGCCGTAATGGAGCTGATGCTGCGGGATAAGAAAGCGGAACACGAGGATATTCAGTGGTAAGAGATTTGTGTTAACGCATATTAGTGGATACATAAGAAAAATTGAACGCAGAATAAGCATTCCCCCGATTCAAGTGCGTAGAGCACTAAGCGGTGGGTAAGGGGATGCTTATGTCGTGGGAGTTAAAAGCTCCCGCTGGCAGGTCACAAAGCGACTGCGTTCATGAGCAAGTAGCGAAAGCGGATTGCGAATGTCCGCTTTACAAGCAGGAGACTGTAAAAGGGAGAGGGCAGTATGCTGATACGATGTGGAAAATGCGGAAAAATGTATGATTATGACAAATGCAATGGTATTTGTCCAAAGTGTTCGCGGTATAATCGTCCGGACAGCCGGGAAGATATGGAGCAGAGTCTGCATGACAAATATGATGCAGAAGCTAATCCGCGTCAACATGACTGGTACCGTGCAGGTGCTGGTGATGCCGGACGGGCGGATCGCCATACGTCTTATCAAGAGTCGTTCAGTTATCAGAATGACAGTGGAAACCGGCGGACAGAAACACACAAAAAAGGCAAAGCACCGGTGGCAGTGATTGTTATTGTCATTATTGCGGTTGCAGCTGCTGTAGTGATCGGTGCTGGTGCGTCACTTTTTTCTGTGATTCGCAATGGAATTCGGGATCAGATTGCAGACGGATGGGATACGGATTATGATGACTGGGCGCAGGAGGAAGAAGAAAGTGAACCGGCATTTCAGAACCGCATTTATGTAAAATATGCCTGGTCTGATTATGTTGGACCGAATATGTCTGAGATAAACTGGGATGACTATTATGTTAATGTATCTGCAACAGAGTGTGAAGAACTGGAGCAGCTTACGGCACCGGAAGGTTATGTATATTATATTGTGTCGATGGAAATTCAGAATAACCTGTCAGATACATATGATTTGTCGGAAGTTTCCGAGGAAGATCTGTCTGTCTGGTCCGAGGATGAAGATGGAGCGGAAACTTATTATACGGTTGATAAAGTGTTTGAGATCAGTTATCCGGAAACAGAATCCGATGATTCAAATTATGTAGATTTTTTGATCGCAGTTCCGTATGATCTGGAAAATCTGTACGGAAGCTGTATGCTGAATGGAAATGAAGAAGGCTTTGACTGCTATCTGTATCCGGATGATGAAAGTCTGTAAAATAGGATAGTGGAAAAATAAGATGGTTCAGCCCCGGTGTCTTATGGGATGCCGGGGTTTCTCTTTGAAAGCAAAAGAGTTTAGAATTTCAATCAAATAAAAGTATCTTAAAATAAATTAGCAGAAAGAAAATATGGAGGAAAGAAACATGGAAAATATTCGTATTAAATATTTTACGGACAAAATTGACCGACTGGAGTATATTGATGGAAAATCAGACTGGATCGATCTGCGTGCCAGCGAGACAGTAGAACTGAAAGCAGGAGAATTTAAATTGATACCTTTGGGTGTTGCCATGCAGCTTCCGAAAGGCTATGAGGCACATGTGGTACCGCGCAGCTCAACGTTTAAAAATTATGGTCTGCTGCAGGTGAACAGTTGTGGAATTATTGATGGTTCTTACTGTGGGGATGATGATATGTGGCGGATGCCGGTGTATGCAACCCGTGATATTGTAGTTAACATAAATGACAGAATCTGCCAGTTCCGCATTGTGGAAAATCAGCCGCAGATCGTTTTTGAGGAAGTGACATCTCTGGGAAATGCAAACCGCGGAGGGTTTGGAAGTACCGGGAAACAGTAAGTTACCGAATGGTTTCGTTAAAATAACGAAGCTAAGAAACAACATATGGGCAATATACTGAAAAATTGTGAGAGGTGAACAAAAAACTGGCAGAAATACCAAGGTTTTCATGTGAATTTTGTGACAATACCCGATGACAAAGCGTACAGAATTTGTTAGTATAAGTACATGGCAAAACAAGGTGTTTTGTGGAGAATTATTTTATGGAGGGTAATAAAAAAATGGCAGAATTATCATTAAAACATGTCTATAAGAGATATCCAAACGGTTTTGAGGCAGTAAAAGACTTTACTTTGGATGTAGCAGATAAAGAGTTCATCATCTTCGTTGGACCATCCGGATGCGGTAAATCTACAACACTTCGTATGATTGCTGGTCTGGAGGAGATTTCAGAAGGTGAGTTCGATATTGATGGAAAAAGAATGAACGATGTTGAGCCGAAAGACAGAGATATCGCCATGGTATTCCAGAATTATGCTTTATATCCTCATATGACAGTATATAACAACATGGCATTTGCTTTAAAATTAAGAAAAGTGCCAAAAGATGAGATTGATAAAAAAGTTCGTAATGCAGCAAGAATACTTGACCTTGAGAAATTACTGGATCGCAAACCGAAAGCTCTTTCCGGTGGACAGAGACAGCGTGTTGCTATGGGACGTGCTATCGTGCGTGAGCCAAAAGTATTCCTGATGGATGAGCCGCTTTCCAATCTGGATGCAAAATTAAGAGTACAGATGCGTTCTGAGATTTCTTCTTTACATCAGAGACTTGGTGCAACTATCATTTATGTAACACATGATCAGACTGAGGCTATGACACTTGGTACCAGAATCGTTGTTATGAAAGATGGCGTAATCATGCAGGTAGATTCTCCGCAGAAGCTGTACAATGAGCCGGACAACCTGTTTGTTGCAGGATTTATCGGATCTCCGCAGATGAACTTCATGGATTGTGTATGCAAGGTAGAAGGCGATAAAGTAACATTGACAAATGGTGATACTACATATGTAATGCCTGCAAACAAAGCAAAAGCATTAAAAGATGGAGGATATGACGGAAAAACAGTTGTATTTGGTATTCGTCCGGATGATATGGATGATGAGCCAGAGTATCTGCAGAAACATGCTGATTACATAATCAAAGCAAAATGTACCGGATATGAGCTGCTTGGTTCTGAAGTATTACTTTACTACACAGCAAATGGTGTTACGATGACTGCAAAAGTTGATTCCAGCACACCTTGCCGTTACGGTGATGATGTGACCGTTGCATTTGATATCGACAAAGGTCATATCTTTGATAAAGAGACAGAGCAGATTATTTCCCACTAAGAAGTGTAACATGCAGAATTATGCATAGGAATGAAAAGTGTACAGTTGGTGCACTTTTGCAATAGAAAACTGGGTATGAGTTTCATACCCAGTTTTCATTTTAAGGAGGGATAGACATTGGAACAACGTTTACCCGGAAAGAAACTGGCACAGGCGTTAAAAGAAATGAAACAGATCTCCCGTATGGATTTTGTGCTGTTCAATAAAAGGGGAAAAATGCTGGCCTCTACGGTACCTGATCTGAAAGAAAAGGTTCAGGAGCTGGTTGTTTTGTTTGCAAAATCTATGGCAGACAGTCAGACAATCCAGAATTGGATCTTTTTAAAAATTGAGATCAATGATCAGACAGAGAACATTTTGCTTGTAAGCAACAATGGAGCCGGTGATGCTTCGTATGTCATCGGGCAGATGGCATGCTGCCAGATCCGGAATCTCTATTTGGCATCACAGGAGCCAACCAATGAGATTAATTTCCTGAGACAGCTGCTAAATGGTGATTTTTCCGAACAGCAGATCCAGGAAAAAAGGCATCAGATTCGGATGAAGAATGGAACATACATGATTTTTGTGATTCAGTTTGCAGATGAACAGAATGAGATTGTTCTGGAAATGCTGAAAAACATGTTTGTGGTGTATGGGGTGGATTATCTGATTGACGTGGATGATAAGAAAATGGTGCTTATCAAAAATGTCCGTGGAATCGATGTGGAAAATGATCAGTTTGCCAGAAGAATCATTGACAACTTGCAGATGGAAGCTATGTGCAATGCATGGGTCGGATATACCGATGCCGCGGAAGATTTTGTCCTGTTCCATGAAAAATATCGTCAGGCATCCATGGCACTTAAGGTTGGCATGGTATTCACGGATGATGAACGGGTGTTTTATTATAGAAGACTTGGACTTGGACGACTGATTTCGCAGCTTTCTGTAGAAATGTGTGATCTGTTTTTAGAAGAGGTTCTGGGAGAACATGCGGATATGGAACTGGATGAGGAAACGATGGCAACAATCCGTCAGCTTTTTGACAATAATCTGAATATTTCAGAGACTGCCCGCCAGTTATATATTCACCGAAATACTCTGGTGTATCGTCTGGAACGGATTGAGAAGAAGATTAGTTTGGATATCCGTACGTTTGAAGATGCCATGTTGTTTAAAATTGCAATGATGGTAAGAACTCACAGAAATAGCGTATTAGGTAGTTGCCAAAATAAAAATGAAGTGATACAATGAAAAAATACCCAGTGACAGAAATGCACTGGGTAGTTACACGTTTATTAATTGACTTAATTGAGGTGGGAATGGAAGAGGACTGTTCCCAAAATAAAGGGTATAGGAGAGCAACCGATAATATGGCTATAGAGGAAAAGAAGAAAGTATGGGTCGTTGGTCATAAGAATCCGGACACAGATTCTATCTGCGCGGCGATTGCATATGCAAATTTAAAGAATCAGTCAGATGAGGGGCGTTACGAAGCAAAACGTGCGGGAGAATTAAATGAAGAAACCAAATATGTGCTGAAGACCTTTGGAGTGAAATCTCCGGGACTGATTACAGATGTAGGTGCCCAGGTAAAAGATATTGAAATCCGAAAGACACCGGGTGTCAGCGGGAAAATTTCTCTGAAACGTGCATGGGAAATGATGAAAGAACAAAATGTTGTAACATTACCGGTTACAGATGCAGATAATAATCTGGAAGGTCTGATCATTACCGGTGATATTGCAACTTCCTATATGGATGTCTATGATAACAGTATTTTGTCCAGAGCGAAAACACAGTATCAGAATATTGTAGATACTTTGGATGGTCAGTTGCTTTGTGGAAACGAACATGCTTATTTTATGAAGGGAAAAGTTGTGGTCGGCTCTGCAAATCCAGAGACAATGGAGCAATTTCTGGATGACGATGATCTGGTTATCATGGGTAACCGTTATGATGCACAGGTTTGTGCGTTGGAATGTAATGCAAGCTGTCTGATCATTGCAGGAAGTCCGCAGGTTCCGAAATCTATCATCAAAATGGCTGCGGAGAGAAACTGTGTAGTAATTACTACAGATTATGATACTTATACGGCAGCACGTCTGGTCAACCAGAGTATGCCGATCAAGTTTTTCATGCGTCGGGATCAGCTTGTTACCTTTGAACTTGAGGAATATATTGACGATGTGCGTGAGATTATGTCAAAAGAGAAACATCGTGATTTCCCGGTTTTAGATAATGATGGAAAATATGTAGGAATGATTTCCAGACGAAACCTGTTGAATATGAAGAAGAAACAGTTGATTCTGGTGGATCATAATGAAAAAACACAGGCAGTTGACGGAATCAGCGGCGCTGATATTCTGGAAATCATCGATCACCACAGAATTGGAAGTCTGGAGACGATTTCTCCGGTATTTTTCCGTAATCAGCCTCTTGGTTGTACTGCAACGATCATTTATCAGATGTATCGTGAGCAGAATGTGGAGATTAACAAAAACATCGCAGGACTGCTTTGCTCTGCAATTTTGTCTGATACACTGATGTACCGTTCTCCTACCTGTACTCTGTTAGATAAAGCAGTGGCAGAGGAGCTTGCAGGAATTGCCGGAATCAATACTGAAGGGCATGCAAAAGCAATGTTCCAGGCGGGAAGTGATTTCGGAAGCAAGACTCCGGAAGAAATCTTCTATCAGGATTTCAAGACCTTCAGTCAGAATGGCGTAGATTTTGGTGTAGGTCAGATTAGTGCTATGACACAGGATGAGCTGGATCAGGTCAGAGACAAACTGCTTCCGTATCTGCGGGAAGCGATGGCTGAACGAAAAATTGAAATGGTATTCGTGATGCTGACTAATATCATCGAGGAGACCACTTATCTGATCTGTGAGGGAGAGCATGCGAATGAATTGGTGGAAAAAGCATTTCCGGTACACAAAGAGGGCGTATACCATGTGCTGAAAGGCGTAGTATCCAGAAAGAAACAGTTAATTCCAATGTTTATGTCTGCGATGCAGGATCAGTAGGGAAGTTTGACAGAGATTTTTCAGAACTTTTAAGAAAATGCATCTGAAAAGAATATGGATAGAAAGTTTGAAAAAAGCAGGAGAGCGATATGGAAAGAGAATTTTGGAAACCGGGAAATATGTTGTATCCGGTACCGGCAGTTATGATCAGCTGTAAGCGTCCGGATGAGAGACCGAACATTATTACCGTGGCATGGGCAGGAACTATCTGCTCTGATCCGGCAATGGTGTCTATTTCCGTACGAAAAGAGCGTTATTCTTATGAAATTATCAAAGAAACCAGCGAGTTTGTGATCAATCTGACAACCAACGATCTGACGTTTGCCACCGATTATTGCGGGGTTAAATCCGGCAGAGATGTAGACAAATTCAAAGAGATGAATCTGACGCCTTGTGAGTCCAAAACCATTGCGGCACCGGGAATTGCAGAAAGCCCGGTTAGCATTGAGTGCAAAGTAAAACAGATCATCGAACTTGGTTCCCATGATATGTTTCTGGCAGAGGTGACAGCAGTTTCTGTCAATCCGAAATATATGGATGAAAAGGGAAAATTCCATCTCAATGATATTGGATTGACCGCATATTCTCATGGAGAATATTTTGAACTTGGAAAAAAAATCGGTTCCTTTGGCTATAGTGTGAAGAAACAGAAATAAGAACCCATGTATATTCACAGAATCTGTAGGAAAAATTTAGTGTCGTAAAAGAATAAAAAAAGAACGTATCATTTTCAATATAGTGTCGTGCAGACAAAATGTTGAAATGTGATACGTTCTTGTTATTTGAGCAAAGTATCCATTAATGTCTCATAAATGGGAAAATGATTCTTTTTCCAGTTCAGACAGACTGCTTCTGCCTGTTGTCTGCCGGAAACATGAAGTGTCAGGTCCACGATATCTGCCTCGAGATTTCGAATGCGGCAGCGCACGGCATATCCTTCTCCGGGAACTTTATAATAATCGGCATAGACAGAAGTTTCCTGTTTCAGATCAAAATTATGTTTCACAAAATAAGTGCGGATATCTTCTTTGATCGCATCCGATATTTTTACATGGAAAAATCTCAGTGTCTCCTGTCCATATGGAGTAATTCGGTAACGGGTATTGTTGTGGGTAGGTTCTGCGGTGATCAATTGGGAAGAAATCAGGTCAGACAGAATCTCCTGAACCTTAAAATAATTCGTATACTCTTTTTCCAGAATGAAGTTTGTAATCTGTGTGTTGGTCAGTGGATATTCCACCTGATTTAACATATACAAAATCATCACACGATACATAGTATGTAAATCTGACATAGGTTCCTTCTTTCTATGTAAAATCGGCTCCCTGATAGGCATCGCGTTCCCGGAGTCTTCGATGAATAGTGTTCAACACTCTCTTTTTGTCGGTACTCCATAATGGTGCTATCAGAAGTTTGCGCGGTCCGTCTCCGGTAATTCTGTGTACAACCATGGAAGGTGGCAGATGTTCCAGACATGTTACGATGAAATCGCAATAATCTTCCATGGAAAAAAGAGGAAACGGATGTGTGGCATAGTAATCTGCCAGATCTGTGTCGGATAACACATGCAATAACTGCAGCTTGACACCGGAAATTCCGGAATATGCCACATAGTCCACGGTTTCTAACATCTGTTTCATTGTTTCACCGGGCAGACCGAGAATGATATGACTGATCACAGAAATATCCCGACGTTTCAGTTCTGCAACTGCCTGTTCATAGCAGGAAAGAGAAAATTCCCTGCGGATAAAGGCGGCAGTTTCATCATGAATTGTCTGAAGTCCAAATTCGATCCACACAGGTTTTATCTCATTCAATTCCGATAAAAGAGAAAGGGTTTCCGGTGTGATACAGTCCGGGCGGGTGGCAACAGAGAGAACGACGATGTCGGGATGCAGAATTGCTTCCATAAATAGTGGGCGGAGATACGATACCGGTGCATATGTATTCGTATATGCCTGAAAATAAGCAATGAATTTGCGACAGTTTGTCTTGGACGCGAGTTTTTTGCGACCGGCTTCAATCTGTTCGGTTACAGATAACAGACTGTTTTCCGCAAAATCACCGGAACCACCGCGACTGCAGAAGATGCAGCCGCGGGTTCCTTTTGTTCCGTCACGATTTGGACAGGTCATGCCGCCATTTAAGGAAATACGATATACTTTTTCGCCGAAAGTTTCTTTTAAATAAGTATCCAGTGAATAATAGCGGTTTGCATTCATAATCTTATGCTTCGATATGAGATTTTACTGCCTGACTGACAACATCTGAAACACGTGGATCAAACGGCTCCGGCATAATGAAGTCTTCATCTAATTCTTCATCGCTGACAAGTCCGGCAATGGCTTTTGCGGCAGCAAGTTTCATTTCTTCTGTGATCTGACGTGCATGTCCCTCCAGTGCACCTTTGAAGATACCAGGGAATGCGATAACGTTGTTTACCTGATTTGGAAAATCACTTCTTCCTGTTCCAACAACTTTTGCACCGGCTGCTTTTGCAACATCCGGCATGATCTCCGGAACCGGATTTGCCATAGCAAAGAGGATGGCATCTTTATTCATAGAAGCAACCATTTCTGCAGATACGATATTCGGAGCAGAAACACCGACAAAAATATCAGCACCGCGCAGAGCATCTGCTAAAGAGCCAGTCTGGTTTTCTAAGTTTGTTACTTCTGTCATTTTCTGCTGCATCCAGTTCAGATCCGGATAATCTTTGCCGATGATACCAAGTTTGTCACACATGGTTACGTGTTTGAAACCGTAGGTGAGCAGTAATTTTGTGATGGCAACTCCGGCAGAACCGGCACCGTTTACAACGACACGGCAGTCTTCTTTTTTCTTGCCTGTCACGCGCAGACCATTGATGATACCAGCGAGAACAACGATGGCAGTACCGTGCTGATCATCATGGAAAACCGGGATATCCAGCATGGATTTTAATTTTTCTTCAATCTCAAAACATCTTGGTGCAGAGATATCTTCCAGATTGATGCCGCCGAAAGTCGGTGCGATGTTTGCAACGGTACGGATGATCTCATCGGTATCCTGTGTATCCAGAACAATCGGAACTGCATTTACATCTGCAAATTCTTTGAACAGTACACATTTTCCTTCCATAACCGGCATAGCGGCAAGGGCACCGATATTTCCGAGGCCGAGAACGGCACTTCCGTCAGAAACAACGGCAACGGTATTTGCTTTCATTGTGTAGGTGTAGGCAGCAGCAGGATCTTTTGCAATGACTTTACAAGGCTCTGCAACACCCGGTGTATAGGCAAGGGATAAATCTTCGCGGGTTTTTACCGGAGATTTTGCTTCTGTGGTAAGTTTTCCATTCCACTGTTTATGTAATTCTAAAGCTTTTTCATTAACGTCCATTTTCTTTGCTCCTTTGCATTCATTTCCTGCCTATCATACCATCAAAAAAACGACAAATCAAGGAAACGAAGATAAGGAAATAAAAAAGTTACAGTTTACACGCGCCATTCGCAAAACGCCCTTTCGGGCTTCTCCGTAGCTTTGCTACTGTTTTTGCTCATAAAAAGGCGCTCCCTTCATCACTATGTATCCAGGTAATTCCTCATGCAAGCATGATCATTACCTGAATCCATGTGATGAGTGAGCTGTGACATAAAAAATATGAATTATTCCATGGGAACTTATGTAAAACTTGCTATTTCCCGGGTTCAATGTTAAAATTATAGTTAATATTGGGATGTTATGCGCATTCGTAAATGAATTGCGAAATAATTGCATAGATCAGATAACAAAAATATGGAGGAATTTTAGTGATAGATCAGAGTAAAATCAGAAATTTTTGTATTATTGCACATATTGATCATGGTAAATCTACCCTGGCAGACCGAATCATCGAAATGACAGGACTGTTGACCAGCCGTGAGATGCAGTCTCAGGTGCTGGACAATATGGATCTGGAGCGTGAGCGTGGTATTACCATCAAAGCGCAGACGGTTCGTATTATTTATAAGGCAAAAGACGGGGAGGAGTATATCTTCAATCTGATCGATACGCCGGGTCATGTGGATTTCAACTATGAGGTTTCACGAAGCCTGGCAGCCTGTGACGGTGCAATTCTTGTCGTGGATGCGGCACAGGGTATCGAGGCACAGACGCTGGCGAACGTATATCTGGCACTGGATCATGACTTGGATGTTATGCCGGTTATTAACAAGATCGATCTGCCGAGTGCGGATCCGGAGCGCGTCATTGAGGAAATCGAGGATGTCATCGGTTTGGAAGCTCATGATGCACCACAGATTTCCGCAAAAACAGGTCTGAATGTAGATCAGGTACTGGAGCAGATTGTGGAGAAAATCCCGGCTCCGACGGGAGATCCGAAGGCACCACTGCAGGCATTGATCTTTGACTCTCTGTACGATGCGTACAAAGGTGTTATTGTTTTCTGTCGTATCAAAGAGGGAACCGTCCGCGTCGGTACACCGATCAAAATGATGGCGACAGGAGCGACGGCAGATGTTGTGGAAGTTGGTTATTTTGGTGCCGGTCAGTTTATTCCGTGTGAAGAATTGTCTGCCGGTATGGTAGGCTATATTACTGCCAGTATTAAGAATGTACAGGATACCCGCGTGGGTGATACGATTACTAACCGTTCCAAACCGTGTGCTGAGCCATTACCGGGATATAAGAAAGTAAACCCGATGGTTTACTGTGGTCTGTATCCATCTGATGGTGCAAAATATCCGGATCTGCGTGATGCACTGGAAAAACTTCAGTTAAATGATGCAGCCCTGCAGTTTGAACCGGAGACATCTGCGGCACTGGGATTTGGTTTCCGTTGTGGATTCCTTGGTCTGCTGCATCTGGAAATTATTCAGGAACGTCTGGAACGCGAATATAACCTGGATCTGGTAACGACAGCACCGGGTGTTATTTACAAAGTACACAAGACGGATGGAACCGTGATGGATCTGACCAACCCGTCCAATATGCCGGATCCGTCCGAGATTGATTATATGGAAGAACCAATGGTAAGTGCAGAGATCATGGTAACCAGTGAGTACATTGGTGCTATCATGGATTTGTGTCAGGAACGCCGCGGTATCTATATCAGCATGGAATATATGGAGGAGACGCGTGCACTGATCAAATACGATCTGCCGTTGAATGAGATCATTTATGATTTCTTTGATGCGTTGAAATCCCGTTCCAGAGGATATGCTTCTTTTGACTATGAGATGAAAGGTTACACCCGTTCTGATCTGGTAAAACTGGATATCCTTATTAATAAAGAAGAAGTGGATGCACTTTCCTTTATCGTATTCTCCGGCAGTGCGTATGAGCGTGGCCGCAAGATGTGCGAGAAGTTAAAAGAGGAAATTCCGCGTCATCTGTTTGAAATTCCGATTCAGGCAGCAGTCGGTGGAAAAGTAATCGCCCGCGAGACTGTACGCGCGATGCGTAAGGACGTACTGGCAAAATGTTACGGCGGTGATATTTCCCGAAAGAGAAAACTTCTGGAGAAACAGAAGGAAGGTAAAAAACGTATGCGCCAGGTCGGAAATGTAGAGATTCCACAGAAAGCATTTATGAGTGTTCTGAAACTGGATGATAAATAAGAAGCAAGTTACGTTATTTATATGATTTATTGTATATTCGGAAATGAATATGAGGATGATGTAAAGAAGCGTAATTATTAGGGGAAATATATGAAAGAGTTAGAATTATATCTTCATATTCCTTTTTGTGAACGAAAATGTGCATACTGTGATTTTTTATCTGCACCGGCTGATCTGCCGGTGCGGATTTCTTATATAAAGAAGTTGCAGGAAGAAATTGCATATTATGGTTCGGAATTTGAGGAATATCAGGTGAGCAGTATCTTTTTGGGCGGTGGTACACCGACGATTCTGGAAGGATATCAGCTTGCTGCTATATTGGAAACGGTAAAGAAGTATTTTCGTTTAGTTGCAGATGCAGAGATTACCGTGGAATGTAATCCGGGTACATTGACAGCGGGTAAGGCGGAAAAACTGGTGCAGGCGGGATTTAACCGGCTTAGTATGGGTCTGCAGTCCGCGGATGACAGAGAATTGCAGCTTCTGGGACGAATCCATAATTTTGCGCAGTTCCTAGAAAGTTATGATCTGGCGCGGAAAGCCGGATTTGAAAATATCAATGTGGATCTGATGTCGGCCCTGCCGGGACAGACATTGAAAAGCTGGCAGAATACATTACAAAAGGTAACGGCATTGCGCCCGGAGCATATTTCTGCATACAGCCTGATTATTGAGGAAGGAACGCCGTTTTACGAGCGTTTTGCGGAAGATGAGCGGATTCGGGAGGAAGGCGGACATCCGCGACTGCTTCCGGAGGAAGCAATTGAGAGGCAGATGTATGAACTGACGCAACGCTTTTTGCATACGAAAGGATATGAGCGGTATGAGATATCCAACTATGCAAAGCCGGGGAGCGAATGTCGGCATAACTGCGGTTATTGGACCCGAAAAGATTATTTGGGACTGGGACTGGGAGCATCTTCCTTAGTGGGGCATCAAAGGTTTCAAAACACTTCAGATCTAAAAGAATATCTGGAACAGGAGTATCATCATATCCATACAGAAACCTTAGATAAAAAGTCCGAGATGGAAGAATTTATGTTTCTTGGTCTGCGCCTGATGACAGGAATCTCCCGACAGCAGTTTGAAAAAACATTTCAGGTCACACTGGACAGTGTCTATGGAGAGGTGCTTCGGAAGCTAAAAAGTGAGCAGTTGATTGAAGAAGTGGCAGGTTATGTGCGCCTGACGGAATATGGGATAGATGTCAGCAACTATGTGCTGTCGGAATTTCTATTATAATTCGCAGGTAATGTGTAATATAAACAAGATTGAACAAAGCAGAATAATAAGATGGAAAAAGGATTGATTTGTTACAAATGAATGTGGCAGATGAATCCTTTTTATGTGTCGTAGATATTGTTTAGAATAGGGATTTGAACGCAGAATAAGCATTCCCCCGCTTCAAGTGCGTAGAGCACTAAGCGGTGGGTAAGGGGATGCTTATGTCAGTGGGAGTTAAAAGCTCCCACTGACAGGTCGCAAAGCGCCTGCGTTCATGAGCAAGTAGCGAAAGCGGATTGCGAATGTCTGCTTTACCCAAGGAACCATGTTTATCAGGGTTCCTTTTTATTATTATGATAAGAAAATTCAGGTGATGTTGGGGTCAAAAGATGCCATACGAATTGATCCGTACTTCGTACTCCCACAATTCTACCCAATAATTATGTAATTCGTTATGAAACAAGCGCACCTGCAGTGAATAACACATATTTTGTTGTCTATATTGCATAAATGATTGCAGAAACATTGTGCAAAATTAATAGAAAAGAATCGACTGATTATTGTGAAAAGTCACAAAAATTTTGAATATATATACAATTTACTGACTTCTTTTGCGGAAATGTGGTATACTATATATAACAATTGCTGAAAAAAGAGAAATGAGACAATTTGTTTCCACACACAGATTATAAAATGAAAGTTTCCACTTAAAATGCGAAGAAAGGAGCGTTGTGTATGTTTGAAAAAGGAGAATATGTTGTTTATGGAAGTAAGGGTGTCTGCAAGATTCAGGATATTTCGCACGTAGATATTCCCGGTGTTGACAGAAATCGTCTTTTCTATATTATGCATCCGGTGCAGAATAGTGAGCAGACGGTCTATCTGCCAATCGACAGTAACAAGGTAATGATCCGTAAAGTAATGACTCCGGAGGAGGCAAAGCGTCTCATTCAGGATATTCCAAGCATTGAGGTTTTGGAAGTACCGAATGAGAAGCAGCGCGAAGCCAGCTATAAAGCAGCTCTGCATGAGTGCAGCGGCCGTTCCTGGATCAGTATTTTAAAAACACTGCACCAGAGAAAGGACGAGCGCCTGGCAGCAGGAAAAAAAGTGACAGCATTGGATGAACGGTATATGCGTGTGGCTGAGCAGGAGCTGTATGGAGAATTGTCCGTGGTACTTGGAATAGAAAAAGAAAATATGCATGATTATATTCAGGAGCATATTGCATCCGCTTAAATGTATTTTAAAATTTGTTTAATAGTTGTGTATTCTATTTTAGTCATATAGTGTCTATTATATGATCTGTAGATAACAGTTATATAGACAGAAGTGGTACAAGTTATAGAAAGAAGAAAAATATCAAGATAAAGTCGAAGTTGGGCTTTATCTTTTTTATTTTGCGAATGGCGCGTGTGAACGATTTTGATACATCATCTTACATAGTGTGAGAATGGAAACTTTTCTTTATAAATAAAAAGTGCTATACTATCTTAGATAATGCCCTGAGAGCTATCAGATATGAGTCAGAAACTTATGTTTGTGAAGAAATTTAATTATGGGCAGAACAGAAGTATCAAAGGAGTACATAAATTAATGGGACAGAAAACAAAAGAGAGCTTTTTTACAAAAGACAAAACATTTTACCGTACGTTGTTTCCACTTTTGATTACTGTTGCGTTACAGAATATTGTGGCATACAGTGTCAATATGGCAGACAATATTATGCTGGGCAGTTACAGTCAGAATGCACTGTCCGGTGCAGCGACTGTTAACCAGATTTTCTTTATGGTGCAGCAGATCACTCTTGGAATCGGAGAGGGATTTGTCGTGCTGGGGGCCCAATACTGGGGGCAGCAGCGTATGCAGCCGATCCGGAAACTGACCGGTATTGCGTTAAAACTGGGACTGATCTGTGGAATTATCACCATTTTGATCTGTACCTTTCTGCCGCATCAGGTGGTATCTATTTTTACCAATGATACGGAAATCATTGCAGAAGGTGTATCTTATCTTGGTATCATCAAATATACCTTCCTGCTGTTTATTATTACAAACGTGTTGATGGCAGCACTGCGTTGCGTGGAAACGGTAAAGATTTCTTTCTACATTTCTATCGTTTCCCTGTTCGTAAACGTTGGCATCAACTATGTATTGATTTTCGGACGTTTTGGCGCACCGGAGCTTGGAATCCGTGGTGCAGCAATCGGAACACTGATCGCACGTATCGTTGAGCTGGCAATCGTTGTGATCTACATGCTGAAAGTAGATAAAAAATTAAAATTGTTCAGTGAAAACTTTATGAAATTTGATGCCGCACTGCGTCAGGATTATACAAAGGTAGAGATTCCGGTTATGTTATCGCAGGTGTTGTGGGCGATCTCAGTACCGTTCCAGACAGCGATCCTTGGACATCTTTCCTCTGATGCCATTGCTGCAAACTCAGTGGCTACTACATTTTATCAGTATCTGAAGGTAATTGTTGTGGCAATGTCATCCTCCTCTGCGGTTATGATCGGTTCTGCCGTTGGACGTGGAGATATGAAACGGATCAAATCGGATGCACGTACACTGGCGGTTATCGATTTGCTGATCGGTGCAGCATTGGGACTGGCACTGTTTTTACTGAGAAAACCATTACTGACTCTGTATAATCTGAATGATACCGCGCTGGTCATGGCAGATCAGCTGATCATCGTCATGAGTTTTATCATGGTGGGAATGTCCTATCAGATGCCGGTAAGTATGGGAATCATCCGTGGCGGCGGAGATACAAAATTTACAATGATGATGAACATGATCAGTACATGGGCGATCGTTATCCCGTTGTCCTTCATGAGTGCATTCTGGTGGCACTGGTCTGTTGTCGGAGTTGTTATCATGATCCAGTCCGATCAGGTATTTAAGGGATTGCCGACCTTCCTGCATTTCCGCAGTTATAAGTGGGTGAAGAAGCTGACGCGCGAGGATGCATAAAGATATATGATGAAACAGTTCACGATATCTTAAGAAATGATTTTGAAAATGTGTGGTATAATAAAATGCATTCATTCATTTCTGTGATTTAGGAAGTATGTGAGGATGCATATTATGAGAACCGCTGCGCGAACCTCATAATCGATTTGCGGCACAAAAGCAGTGCCTTTTATCGAAAGTTGGCAAGCAACTTCCGACAAGATATATTATGAGAACCGCTGCGCGAACCTCATAATCGATTTGCGGCACAAAAGCAGTGCCTTTTATCGAAAGTTGGCAAGCAACTTCCGACAAGATATATTATGAGAACCGCTGCGCGAACCTCATAATCGATTTGCGGCACAAAAGCAGTGCCTTTTATCGAAAGTTGGCAAACAACTTCCGATAAGATATATTATCTGAAGTTTGTATGGAAAATGGATAGCAGCATATATAACGTGATACTGAAAATCCCCGAAAGGAGTTATCGTATGGCAAAGAAAAAAAAGAAAATAAAATCACATGTGAAATATGTCAAGCAGCAGCAACAGAAGAATCCTGTTTCGGAAGAAAAATATCAGAAGCGATTAAAAGTGGCCCGGAAAAAGGACAACATGCGCCGCTTGAGAAACTTTATCATTGTCTTGGCAGTGCTGTTTCTGGCAATGTTTATCGGTGGCAATGTAATGCTGAAGAAAGCAACCGGACAGACACTGTTTGGATGTATGAAAGAGGCAAAGGAACTGGTAGATCAGAGTACACCGGAGACATTCCGGCTGGCGCAGACTTCATATATCTACAGTGATGATGGAACCCAATTAGCTGCCCTTTCAGAAGATGTGGATGCGACTTATCTGGAATACGATCAGATTCCGGCGGATGTAGTCAATGCATTTGTGGCAGTTGAGGATCGTACCTTCTGGAGAAACAGTGGTATGGATCTCAAGGGAATTATCCGTGTCTGCTTAAATTATGTCAAGTCAAGAGGACAGGTGGCAGAAGGGGCAAGTACGATCACGCAGCAGCTGGCGCGTGGTACTTTCCTGTCAAATGAAAAGACCTTATCCCGTAAGATCAAAGAGATTTTTATTGCACGGGAATTGAATAAAAAATACAGCAAAGAGCAGATTATGGAGTTTTACTGCAACAGCTGTTGTTTTGCAAATGGTATATACGGCGTGGAAGATGCATCCCAGAAATATTTTGGATGTTCGGTCAGCGACCTGTCTCTGTCCGAGACGGCATATCTGTGTTCCATTCCAAACAGACCGGAATATTATAATCCGCTGAGAAACAGCGAAAATGCGATTACCAGAAGAAATAAGATTCTGGAAGATATGTATGAGTGCGGTTATATCACAAAAGAAGCTGGAGAAGCAGCTCTGGCAAAAAATATTTCTGTGGCATCTGTCAGTGAGGAAGAAGATAAATTTTATAATTATGAAGTAACATATGCCATCAACTGTGCAGTCCGTTATCTGATGAAACTGGATGGTTTTGAGTTTCAGTTTCATTTTGATGACGATGATGCTTATAAAACATATAGCAATTATTATGATGAAGCATACAAACAGGCGAAACATAAATTGTATACAGGCGGTTATAAGATAACTACCACCATGAATCTGGACGCGCAGAAAGGTCTGCAGAAAGTCCTGGATGAACAGCTGGAGAATAATACAGAGATTGATGATGAAACTGGAATTTATGCATTTCAGGGGGCTTTGACAGTTATTGACAATGAATCCGGAAAAGTGGTAGCTATGATCGGTGGACGCTCTCAGGATGCAATCCAGCAGACATATTCTCTGAACCGTGGTTTTCAGAGTTATGTTCAACCAGGTAGTTCGTTCAAACCACTGGCGGTGTATACGCCGGCATTGGAAGAAGGCTACACAGCAAATTCAACATTGACTGAGATTAATGTATCCAGTGCAAAGAATTCCACTTCTGCAAAGATCAAAAGAATGGGTGGAACAAAATACAGTTTACGTCGTGCAGTAGAGCAGAGTTACAATGGATGTGCGTACTCTTTGTTTAATGAGATCACACCAAAGGTTGGACTTTCCTATGTAGAAGATATGAATTTCTCAAAGATCGTATCGGATGATTACAATCTGAGTGCGGCTCTGGGCGGTCTGACAAACGGTGTCAATACGGTTGAGATGGCAAATGCATACTATACGCTGGAGAATCATGGTGAGTATACACAGACAGATTGTATTTCTTCTATTTTAGATTCCAATGGGGATGAGATTTATGAGGATCCGACCAGCAAGAATGTATACAGTCAGTCTGCGGCGGACCAGATGACAGATATTCTGACAGGAGTATTAAAAAGTGGTACTGCAAAAGGTCTGAAATGGAGCAGTGCTTCTGATATTGAGGCAGCAGGAAAAACAGGTACTACAAATAGTAATAAAGTCGGCTGGTTCTGTGGTTATACTCCATATTATACCATTTCTGTTTATGTGGCATATGATCATCAACGGACAACAAAGGATATCTGGGGTTATTCTTATCCGGCGAAAATCTGGAAAGAAGCAATGCTGTTTATGACAGATGGTCTGGATGCAAAAGATTTTGATCTGGATACGAGCCATTCTTCCGGTAAAGATCAGGTTTATGATTATGATGATGCGGATTCCAGTGCACCGGCAGAGAATGATACAATAAATCAGAATAATCAGACGCAGGATAATACAAATCAAGACGATCAGAACACTAACAATAATAACAACAATACAGGTATTGATGGAAATATTCCGTCTGAGACAGATGGTATTAATGGAGGCAATATTCCGGATTCATCTGATTCTAATACCGGAGGAAACACTGGGGACAATACCGGTGATACTTCCGGTGACAATAAGGGTGACAGTTCTGGTGATAATACTGGAGGAACTACCGGAGGAACTACCGGCGATACCACCGGTGGCTCGACGACAAATGATGGCAATACAACTGGTACAGACGCGAATCAGTAGATCGGATGGAGAAGGAAATGGCAGATAGTTATAGGGTAAGATCATTAAAAAAAACGGTGCAGTGGACGGTAGCGGTTCCGGGGTCTAAAAGTATTACAAACCGTGCATTATTGCTGTCAGCACTTTGCAAAGGTCATGTGTGTCTGCATGGTGTGTTGTTCAGTGATGATTCCAGACATTTTTTGAGTTCCCTGCAGTCATTGGGATATGAAGTACAGATTGATGAAGAACAATGTACTGTTGAACTGGAAGGATGCGGAGGTGTCCTTCCGGTTCAAACGGGTTCCATTCATGTAGGAAGTGCCGGAACAGCAGCGCGTTTCCTGACGGCAATGCTTGGAGTGGCGGAAGGTACATTTGTGATCAATGCTTCGGAACAGATGCAGAAACGTCCGATGCAGCCGCTTTTTGAAGCCCTAATCAGTCTTGGTGCATCCATAGAATGGATGGGAGAGGCATGGCATTTACCGGTTCGGATTACTGGTGCAGGAGAAAAAATCCGAAATATGGAACAGGAAGCGATATTAGAGCTGGATATCAGTACAAGTACACAGTTCTTGAGTGCATTTCTTTTGATTGCACCGATGTTTCCACACGGTATTCGAATTCATATTACCAGTGAGAAAAAGGACGGTTCTTACATCCGCATTACACGGAAAATGATGCAGGAATTTGGGGGGAAAGCAGATTTTGATGGTTGCGATTATACAGTAGCACCATCTGGCGGCTATCAGAAAACAGAGTATCAGATTGAACCGGATGTATCCGCGGCATGTTACTTTTATGCGGCAGCAGCTATGAGCGGCGGCAGTGCAAAAGTAAAGCATGTGCACTGGGACAGTATGCAGGGAGATATGAAATTCCTGAAGCTGTTAGAACAGATGGGATGCAGCCTGACAGAAGAAACAGATGGCATCCGTCTGACAGGTCCGGCGGATGGATTAAAAGGTCTGGAAGTAAATATGAATGATTTTTCCGATCAGGCATTGACACTGGCGGCAATTGCGCCATACGCGTCATCTCCGGTAAAAATCACACATGTGGGACATATCCGTGGACAGGAATGTGACCGTCTGCATGCCATCGTAACCAATCTTACAAATGCAGGAATTACCTGTGAAGAAGGTGAAGATTGGGTATGCATTCATCCGGGTAAACCACAGGCCTGCCAGATCGAGACTTTCGATGACCATCGCGTGGCCATGGCATTTGCAGTGATGGGACTTGGCGCAGAAGGCATTGAAATTTTAAATCCGGGATGTTGCAAAAAAACATTTGAAAACTACTTTGATGTAATGGATGGCTTGATTGAATAATCAGTGATATATGTATTTTTGTTATACTGTGTGTGATATTCGAGTGGCGATCTGAAAAAATATGGTAAATTGTTAATTCGTTGACAGAATCTGGGAATAGGTGTACAATTTAAAACGATATAGAAAGAAATAGTTCTAAATAATATCGACAGTAATCCAAAATCCGGTACTATGAATTGGCATTGGTCAGCAATCGTGCAGACATGCCGAAAATGTTAGAGGGAGGACAATTATCATGGCAAGAAGAAAGACATCAAATGTACATACAACAAAGGCAACAACTACAGCAGCTCAGAAAGTTGAGGCAACAAAAGCAGTTGTAGAGGAGAAAACTGTAGAAGTAAAAGAAGCTGTAAAAGAGACAGCAGCAAAGGCAGAAGAAGCAGCAAAAGAGACTGTAGAAAAAGTAGCAGAGAAAGCTACTGAGGCAGCAGCAGAAGTAAAAGAGACTGCAAAAGAGACCGCAGAGAAAGCAGTAGAAAAAGCGGCTGAGACTGTAGAGAAAACTGCAGAAGCAGCAAAAACAACTGCAAAGAAGACAGCTACAAAAGCAAAAGCTGCTACTACGAAAAAAGCTGCAGCAGCAAAGAAAACCGTAAAAGCAAAAGCGGATGCTGTAAAAACAGAGACAAAGAAAAGAGTAACAAGAAAACCGACTAAGAAGATCGTGTTACAGTATCTTGGAAAAGAGTTTGATGAAGCTGAATTAACAGAGCGTGCAATTGCACAGTTCAATTCCGTAGAAGGTGGCGTAGCAGTAAAAACAATTACGATGTATCTGAAACCGGAAGAAGATGCAGCTTATTATGTAATCAATGACCAGTATACTGGCCGCGTAGATTTCTAGGAGCTAGTTTCGGGTGGCGCAAAAAGTTACTAATATCACTGTGTAAATTAAGAACGTCTGTATTTTTTCTCAAGGAGCGATTGTTAGCGACTGAGACAAAATACAGACGTTCTTTTATTAAACTAAATTTGGTAAATTTTAAGCCACCCTAATCTTGGCCTTGTTTGATTTCTCCGCGTTCGCAACGATTTCCCCAGGAATCAATGAGTTCCCCATCGCGGTAAACGCAGATGATCTCGCAATGGTTTGCACAGTTTGGACAAACAACCTCGCGTGTCACAAATTCCATATCTGCCACATCAAAGCTGAATGGCTTTTCAATGCCACATCCAAGTGCAAGGATCGCAGCACCGTAACATCCCATCAAATGTCCGTTTTCATCTACAATGATCTCTTCTCCCAGAGAGTCTGCAAAGGCTTTTACAACACCTTCATTTTTACTTACACCACCCTGAAATACGATCGGCGGAAGGATCTTTTTACCTTTTCCGATATTGTTTAAGTAGTTATTAGCAACGGCATTACACAGACCGGCAATGATATCTTCTTTTTTATGTCCCATCTGGATTTTGTGAACCAGATCGGACTCTGCGAATACGGTACAGCGGGCAGCGATCGGAGTCGGATTTTTGCTTCCGAGAGCAATTTTTCCGAATTCTTCTACTTCCACACCAAGACGCCGTGCCTGACTGGAGAGGAAAGAACCGGTTCCGGCAGCACACAGGGTATTCATGGCGTAATCTACAGCGACACCATTTTCCACGCAGATGATCTTGGAATCCTGTCCACCGATCTCAAGAATGGTGCGGACATCCGGATGCAGGGTTGTGGTTCCTACGGCGTGAGCTGTGATTTCATTTTTTACAATACTGGCGTTGCACATAGCGCCCACCAGTTTACGGGCACTTCCGGTTGTTCCGGCGGCAACGACTTTGTATTCATTCTGATCAATTTTTTCTCCAAGGGCTGCGATAACTTTTTTTGCAGCACCCATCGGATTTCCCTCCGTCCAGAGATAAATTCCGGCGAGGATATTTTTTTCTTCATCGATAATGACACCTTTGGTGGAAATAGATCCGATGTCAATTCCTAAATATGCTTTTTTCAAGATTCTGTTACTTCCTTTCTCATGGCGATCATATCATAAAATGCTTCCAGTCGGGTCTCGATACCGGTATCACTGGTCTGTGTATCATAGTTTAAGTACAGCACCGGAATTTTATAGTCGGAGCTGATGTTGTGGAGTACCGGAACAGCATCCATTTCCGGTGTACAACCGAAGGATTTTACGTGAACCAGTCCGTCAAAGCCCTTTTCGGCATAATGTTCTGCCAGAGCGATGGTGGAGATACTGGAACTTCCCATGTCAAATCTGGTATATTTGCTGGAAAGCTTTTTCTGGATATTGACCCAGAGGGAAGATGGGAATTTGTACAGGTCGTAAGTGAGGTAGCCTTTTAATTTTTTCAGGGTTCCCTCATCCGGACAGAGCAGCACACTGTTGGAAAGGTTCATCCAGCGATGTACTTCCGCACCCATCTGTGCGATTTTTTTCTCGATTTCATGGTTGGAATAAGGATCCATAATGGTGAAATATTCACCGACCACACCGACACGCAGCGGATGCTCCGGTTTGTTTTTCGGAATGGCATCAAAGTCTGCAATGGTCTGTCTGTAGATGCGGTTGACCTCTCTTAATCCTTTTGCTTTGCGAAGCTGCGCCAGAAAACGGTTGTATACTTTATCGTAAGAGCCTTTTTCAAGCTCAAAGCCCATGTTTTGACGGTAGTTATCTTCGACTTTGTCGATGACGGTGATCATTCTGGCAGTGGCAGGCAGCGCTTTTGCCATCTGAAGCAGTGTGGCATTCGGGGCAAACTGTTTCATGCCTTTTAACATTCCAATCAGATTTTTGTAGCGGAAGAGAGTCAGATTGAACATGTCAAAATCGTAACCCATATCTTTTAAAATCTGCTCATGAAGTTCGCCGTAGTAGCCCAGTCGGCAGGTTCCACCGGTCTGGATCAGAACATTGGCGCCTTGCTCCAGGGCTTCAATATAACAACCCATCATACATTTGAACGGTGCACAGACGAAGTCCGGGCTGTATTTTGCACCAAGTTCAATGGTTCGTTTTGTCATGGCAGGTGGAGCCAGATATTCCAGATGCAGACCGTTATTTACAAAGTACTGGATTGGAATGTCATAGTTTCCAAGCTGCGGGTAACAGAGTTTATATTTCTTTTCCGGCATTATAGACGTGCCTCCTTTCGGAAACGGATAATATCAATAAAGCTTTCCAGACGTGTCTCGATACCGGCATTTCCATCCTGACTGTCCAGCAGCAGGTTCAGGATCGGGCGGTCTTTGATCCGACGGATGATCATCTCGTTGACCATGGAATCAGGTCCGCACGGGAATGCGGTAAGCAGAATAATACCATCCACATCGTTGTGATATTTGGAAATCGATCCAAGCAGTTCGCGGTTCATAATCCACGGAACGGCCTGACAGATGCTTAAGGAATCCGTCTGTGCCTGTTTTAAATCGACAGCATCGGAGCAGATCGGAACGGCATCCAGCTGTTCGATTCCCTTCATAATCGGTTTGCCGATATATTCATCGTAGAGGTTGTAGCTGTGTCCGACTACAAGGATCTTGATGCGGTCATCGTGCAGTTTTGCCTCCTCGTCCTGAATATGTTTTCTGTGTGCTTCCTGCCATGCAGCATATGCTTTCTGATAAGCATCCTTTGCCTGACTTTCTGAAGCACCAAGGGAAACACCCAGCATCATGTAAGCCTGTTCCTCAGGACATTTCTGCTGAAGATCTACGTTGCAGGTGATAAATTTAATATCATGATCGCGAAAGGTATTGGCAGCCATATCATACAACGCTTCAAAACGGGAGCACATGACACCGTCTTTTCCGTAGTTTGCAATACGCGGAACAAAGACTGCGTCACATTTTCCTTCCAAGGCGGAGACATGACCGAAAAATAATTTGCTGGAGAGGCAGTTTTCGTCAATGGCGTAGTGGCTGCCTGCATCCATAAGTGTTTTATTTGTGTGTGGGCTTATAATCACCTCGTGACCAAGTTCCCGGAAAAAAGTTTCCCAGAGAACATGGTAACGATAGAAAAGTAAAGCCCGTGGTATTCCGATTTTCATATTTTATATACATCCATTCTTTTTAAAATAATTCAGATAAGCGGCAAACAGTTTTTCATCCACCGGTGGGCAGCTGATGCCGGACTGATTCAGCAGAACATTTGCTTTTGTACAGTCATAGATAGTGTCTTTGCCGACGAAGTGCCGCAGGACACCAGGGTTGGCGTCAGTACCGCGCTCAAAAAGGCAGGCTAACAAGGTCAGGGCATTTTCTGATGCATCCGCCTGTTTTAATTTGCTTTTCCATGCCGGGAATGAAATATAACGTACCGGATAGCCGCAGGCACGGATATAGGAAATTGCCTTTTTCACCGGAACAGGTTCCGGGTTGACCAGATTGAATGCCTGATCCATAGCTTCCGGTTTGCGGGAAATGCAGCAGATTGCATCTGCTACAAAATCTACCGGTGTCATATGCATGCAGTAACTTGTGCGTGGAATCGCCTGCATCTGGATTGTTCCGACAATCATACGGCTGACCATATCATCCATTTCCCAGATGCCGTTGGCAGCACCGGTGATATCACCAGGACGATAGATCACAGTGTGCAGACCGCGTTTCTGTGCAATTCCTACCAGTTTTTCTGATACCCATTTTGTCTCAGAATATGCAAGGGAGAAGCCGTGCGCGGTGTTCAGCGGATCATTTTCATAGACTCGTTTGCCCTTGTTATTCGGTGTATCATAAACACTGTAGGAAGATACATAGTGGTAATATTTTGGTTTACCGGCACAGGCAAGCCGGAGAGTTTCTGCTGTTCCATGTACGTTGGTTTCTTTCAAAAACTCATATGGGAACACAAAATTCAGTAAGGCACCGTTGTGGTAGATCACCTGAATTTTTTCTGTCAGTTCCTGCCACAGTTCTTCGGAAAGACCGAATTTTTCTGTGGAGAGATCACCAATGACCGGATGCAAAAATGCGCAGTAGGATTCATCCCAACACTGATAATGGATCATGTTGTTGATCAGTCGTTCCAGGCCGGCTTCTTCGGAGTCTGCACGCACCAGACAGTACAGGTTCAGTCCGTCATGCGGATATTGTGTCAGGATCGCATGAATCAGCTGAGCACCAAGGAATCCGGTAGCACCTGTCAGCAGGATATTTCTGCAATCCTGTGGAGCGACGGTGTAAGCACCTGTTGGCGCGATGGACGGATCAAGGTTACATTCCTGTTCCAGATCGACTGCTTTGGAAGCACCTTTGGCACCGGCCAATGTGCGGCGTACATAATTAGCAACACCGGACACAGAAGAATCTAACAGTACTTCACGCAGATCCAATTTTACATGGAACCGTTCTTCAATTTTACTTACCAGCTCAAATCCCATCAGGGAATCGCCGCCAAGCTCTAAGAAGGAATCTGTCAGGCTATACTGTTCGATATTCAGTACTTTTTCAAAGACTGCCTTTACCTGCAGCAGAATTTCATCTGCTTTATCGATGGATTTATCAATAATCGTTGTTTCTCCGTTACCGGTGCGGTATGCGTGGCTGCTGTGGAGAATTTTTAATTTTCCCTGCTGATACAGATCTCTTGCTTTCAACATCTGCAGTTTACTGTTGTCCGTACGTGGTATCGCACCTCTTGGAACAAAAATGATGTCATAGAAGGAGAAGCCGAAGCGCGCGGATACGGCAGCGTTGATCTGCCCAACTCTTTTTTGGAAATCTTCTTCCGGTTTGGATTCAACGACAGCAATCACCTGTTCTTTGTTTCCATTATTGGTGGAGAAAAATCCAAAGGAGGTTGTAGCAAGCGACGGTACTTTCTGCATGATCAGTGCCTGCAGATCACTTGGGAAAATATTGTGCCCGTTAATGATCAGCATTTCTTTGATTCGACCAGTAATATACAGATGACCTTCATAAAAAAATCCGAGGTCGCCTGTCTTATAGAAGTTGCAGTCGTATCCCTCCAGTTTGACACGGAAATTGGCATTTTCTTTTAAGTTGCCCCAGTAGCCGTTTGCGACACTGTCACCGGAAATGAAAATCTCTCCGATATGCAGGTCTGAATATACTTTTTTCGTTTTTGGATTGCCGATTACGACAGTCAGATCTTTGACCGGTTTGCCGACACTGACAATTTCTTTGACCGGTGTGCCTTCCGGAACTTCGTCCAGAACAACGGCTCGGTTTTTCTGATATGCTTCATAATCTAACTTTAATGTGCGGTAATCCTGGCTGGCAAAGGTTGCAAGACAGACGTTTTCTGCCAGACCATAGCCCGGCGCCATGGCATTTGGCGCAAGCTGGAACATTTCAGAAAAATTTTCCACAGTTTTGGCACTGATAAATTCAGAACCATTCATAAAATGAGTGACTTGTGTCAGCGGATATTTTGCTGCATCTTCTGGTGTAAAAATACGGGTACATGCATCAAAGGCAGAACCTGGTCCAACAGTCAGCGTCAGATTGAAATCATGCAGCATTTTTATCCACAATTTTGGATTCTCCAGAAACTGTAGTGTGGAGAGAAAATAAGCACAGGCATTGGTGGTACAAAGCGGCATACAGATTGTAACCACAAGCCCCAGATTGTGGAAAAACGGAACCCAGGTACCAAGGGTACCATTGTTAAAATCATAGCATGCCTGACATTGCTCCAGATTCTTCATCAGTGCTTTCCAGGTGACGCGAACGCCTCGTGGTGCGCTGGTGGAGCCGGAAGTGTATTGCAGATAAACCAGACGGTTTTCTGTTGCTTCTGCGATCACGTCTTTTCGTTTGTATGGGGTCAGACGGTCCGTGTAGATTCGCTTCATACGGATGACACTGGTAAATGCTTCGCGGATCAGACGACCGGTGATGCTGACACTGGATTCCTGTTCCATGGCGTAGTTGGAAATCAGCGCCTTTGGCTGGCAGGATTTCAGTACAGAGATAAAACGAGCTACTTTTCCTTCATCCAGTGGCGGTGGGATGACGGTGAATGTGACGCCTGCCATCATACAGCCAAGGATCGCATACGTAGTACCATAATCCTGCATACTGAAAATAACCGCCCGGTCACCAGGGCGGAGTCCTTTTTTACGCAACATGTACGCAATTTCCAATGATTTATGGTAGAGGGCACGCATCGTTATATTCTGCATGTCCCATTCGCCGTTTTTGTATTCCAGAAAACGGTAGATGACACGTTCCGGAGCCTTTTCGGTCTGCGCGGAAAGAATGTCAATGAGTGAGGTTATTTTTTTCATAATCGTATACTTTGTCTCCTCTGTTTTTCTGATGGATTTCAGAAAGTGTTATCTTATATATATTGTATAAGATAGTTTAGCTTTATAATAGTTCATTCTATGAGCCGAATCAAGTTAAATAAGTATAAATTCGTTGCAGAGCCTTTTTTTGTAAGATGAAAAATAAAAATTTACAATTTTAGCATAGATTAATAAACATAAAATGTAGTATAATAATGGTATTGTAATATAATGAAAAAGTAAAGGAATGTTATTCCTGGAAATCAGGCAGATAATGCAAACGCATGGAGGTATGGTATGAAGCAAAAAAAAATGGACAAAGAGACAAGAATCAGGAAAGCACAGGAACGTACGGATGAGTTGTTCCCGGGAAAAGATCTGAATGATATGTATGAGATGTATCTGGAATTTTTCGCGGAATATGAGCGTTTGTGGGATGAGGGAAAGAATGTTTCCATGGAAATGCTGGAGTTCCTGAATCGAAACAAAGATCTGATCGAGATTATTGATTATTTTCCGCAGGAAGACGAACCTTTGTGGGAGGAGAGTCGCAGAGTATTGGAACTTCTGTTTACAAGTGATGAACTGGATTGAACCGGAGTGGATTACTGAAAATCCTGCCTTGCAAGAATTTGAAAAGTATATTAAAATAAATACTATATATCATGTAGGAATAACACAGCGCAATTTCGACTTTCTCTACAAAAGTCTGCATATGTCTACAAACTGCATGGTTGCTAGGGTTGCAATTGATTTTTAGTATTCACAAAAGTCTACAAAAACGTTTAAATTCGACTTTAAATTGGTACTAAAATGGCATTAATTAAAAAAATGGTACTGAAATTGGTACTAAAATAGCGTAAGAAAATAGCCTTAATACAGTTAAAAAGTTGGTTTCGGTAAACATATTTTTTTATGCTTATGCATATAATATAAGGGGTGCTTTTTTTGTCAATTTCTCAAAAATATTTTTGGAGGTATTGCCATGATAAAAGTGCCGGATTTTACCAAAGATGAAATTAATTACATTTTAGATAAAGCTAACTTCACAGATCAGCAGCGCACATTGTTCCTTCTTCGAAACGGAGAATACAGCTATGAGATGTGTGCCGAGAAAATGAATGTGAGTATTGCCACAGTGAAACGTATAGCAAAGATTATGAATGAAAAAATAAGAAAAGTGATGTGATACTTTTTTGAGCCGATACTGATATGGTATCGGCTTGTTTTTTATGCAAAAATTTAATCAGAAAGAGGGTGACAATGTGTTTTCAGATGAAATTTTAGAGAAAATTTTTAACAGAAAAGAGATGCAAAGGCTTGATTTGCAGACACAATCCTCTGTGATACATGCGATCGAGGAAGTTTTAGAGGGGGAAAAGCAGAATGCAGATGAACAACCAGTATCCGAATAGCATATACAATCCGCAGATACAGCCATATTTCCAATATGGGAATTATAGTGGAAACCAATACCAACAGCAGAGATTCGAACCACAGCAGCAGTTTCAACAGCAAATTCAACCGGTCCAGCAGTCACAATCGGCTTTCATAAATGGGAAAATTGTTCCATCGGTTGATGTGATTAATGCAAACGATGTTCCGATGGACGGAAGTGTTGCAATATTCCCAAAACAGGACATGTCTGAAATTTATGCTAAACAGTGGAATGCTGACGGTACAATCCGTACTGTCGTGTTTAAGCCAGTTTTAAATGAACAGGCTAACAACTTATCAAACGATAAAGAAAAAACTGTTTTAGAAGCACTAGAAGATGTCAGAAGCGGATTTGATGAAAAGATAAACGAACTTGTAAGTGAAATTTGCAAGTTGGAGCAAAAAATTTGCGATACACCAACTAATAGAACAACTAAATCAAAGAATAGCACAACTTAGTTGGTGTATTAGTTGATATGTAGTTGGTATGTTAATTCAAAAGGATGGTGCAGAATGAACCCATTAAATATTTTCCAGATGATGAAAAACGGAAACCCACAGCAATTTTTACAACAGATGATGGGAAATAATCAGATTATGAGTAATCCCTTAATGAAGAATACAATAGAAATGGCTCAAAAAGGCGATATGCAAGGAATTGAGCAAATGGCACGAAATTTGTGTAAGGAAAAAGGCCTGAATGCAGACGATGTAATAAATCAGATCAAAAGCAAGTTTAATAATTAATGGCATAATAGATGTTTGTATACAATTCCTAGGTGACATCTTTATGAATAAAATTTTCGGAGGTAAAACTATGTTTAACTCAAACAATACGCCTTTTACCATGCCTGTTATGCCGGCTACCGGCGGTTATTCTGACGGTGGCGCATGGGGCGACGGGGGATGGTTATGGATTATAGTCGTGTTCGCGTTGCTTTTCGGATGGGGAAATAACGGATTAGGTGGATTTGGCGGTAATAACGGTGGTGGTTATGTTGCTACAGCAGCTACACAGGCTGATATACAGAGAGGATTTGATAATTCCGCAGTTATCAGCAAGTTAGATGGCATTTCCAACGGACTTTGCGACGGTTTTTATGCAATGAACAACAGTATGCTTACCGGCTTTAATGGTATTAACACAAATATCATGCAGACCGGTTACGGCATTCAGCAGGCTATTAATGCTGATACTGTTGCTAATATGCAGAACACAAATGCGTTACAGTCACAGCTTGCTAATTGCTGCTGTGAGACAAGAGAAGCTATTCAAGGTGTAAATTACAACATGGCAACAAACACATGTGCGTTACAGAACACCATGAACACAAATACAAGAGATATCATTGATAGCCAGAACGCAGGAACTAGAGCCATTTTGGACTATCTCTGCAATGAAAAAATTTCTTCCTTACAGGCAGAAAATAATGATCTGCGCAGAGCAGCTTCACAGGATCGTCAGAGCGCACTGCTTACAACTCAGATGGCAGCTCAGACACAACAGATTATCAATGCTGTGAACCCAGCTCCGATTCCGGCATACACCGTTCCATCTCCGTATGGATATGCTTGCGGATGCAATACTGGTTGCGGATGCTAAAAGTACAACAGAATAAGAGTAACTTAACCAAGGTTTAGACAAGATTTAGACAAGGTTATGTCTGCTTTAGCAGTATTACATTGATAAGGGGCAGACTGTTGTTTGCCCCTAACTTTGATTTAGGAGGTAAATTAAATGGCAGAATATACAGCCGTTTCTAGCCAAAATGTGGCAGATAACGGGAACGTTGTTTTCACAAATACAGCAGTTAAAGGGTCTAACTGTATCCAGCACAGAGAGGGTTCTGGAATTGTTACGCTTAGAGGGATTACAAATCAGTGCCGGGCAAGATATTTTGTAGATTTTTCTGCGAATATTGCCGTTCCTACTGGCGGTACGGCCGGAGAAATTTCTCTGGCAATCGCAATCAGTGGCGAACCGGTTCTTTCTTCACAGATGATTTCTACACCGGCAGCAGTGGCGCAGTTCAATAATGTTTCGACTGGAATCTATGTAGATGTTCCGAAAGGCTGTTGCGCAAACATAGCCGTTGAGAACACCAGTGGTGTTGCTATTGACGTAGCTAACGCTAACTTAGTTGTAACAAGGGAGGCGTAGAGTTATGGATATTAAAAGAATGCATTGCATGATTGAGAAAATTGCAGAGTGCGCTGAAAGTGAGTTCAACAAAGGGATAGAGAATGTTGACCCGGTAGAGATGGGGCAGGTAACAGATATGCTCAAAGACCTTTCGGAAGCTATGTATTACAGAACGCTAACCAAAGCAATGGATGAATCCGAAACAGATGAGATTATGGAAATGTTCGGTAGATACGGTGATGGTGGTAGAAGATTTTACGACAATTACCGATATGCAAACGGACGTTTCGCACCTAAAGGAAGAGGAACGCGCAGGGGATATGAGGAAATGCCATACTGGCACATGACTCCGGAAATGTACCATGATTGGACTGACGGACGTGATATGGATAGAGACAGAATAGGTCGAATGTACTATTCTGAACCATCACGCATTTCTGACAGTGCTATGCGTGATTCCAGAGAGGGTAGAAGTGGCATGAGCCGTAAGACATACATGGAGAGCAAAGAGCTTCATCGGGCAAATACACAACATGACAAAGAAGCAAAGATGCGTGATCTGGAAAAATACATGAAAGACTTGAGCGAGGACGTAACAGACATGCTTGGCGATATGACACCGGAAGAACGGTCTATGATTAAAGCAAAGATGTCTACACTGGTGTCTAAGATGTAAAATGCGATAGCCGGGGATTCAACTCTCCGGCTATTTTTGGAGGTACTTATGTTTGAAATAAACGGTATACTTTGGAGAATATTATTTGTGAATGGGAATAGTGAACATTTAATGCGTTCTGACGGCTCTCATAGCCTTGCTGTGAGCGATTGGAACGACAAGACGGTGTATTTATCAGATATTCCTAAAAATGGCTATTTGCGTAAAATATTGGCTCACGAACTATGCCATTGTTTCTGCTTTTCACATAACATATCCATGCCTATTGAACAGGAAGAGTACCTTGCGGACTGGATAAGTCTGTACGGTACGGACTTAATATATCTTCTTGATGACTTAATGGCAAATATGCAGATAGGAGTTGCATAATGAATAAAATTGATGAACTACTGGAATATATACACAAGACAAATCCGGGTATGACAAGGGAGCGACTACTGGAAGAACTGAGCGCAAGCACATACACAAGCAAAGCAATTTTGTTTACGATGGAATCTGTTGAAAATTTTCAAGCAAAATTTTAAGCCCCCCTGGGTCTGAAATTTGAGCAAGAATTTCAAAATTGCAAATTTCAATTTTTCGGTTGGATTTTTGCGATATTTTCACAGAAATTTTTTTCAAAATAACAAGTGACGCGGAATGTCCTAGTTGATTTTGATACCCCCCGGGGTACCGATTTTCAGACTGAAAAACCAGATCGGCAAATCTTGAAATTTCGTCACGATTTTGACTGGATTTTAAAACGGATTCGTTATTTTCTGACAACTTGAAATAATTCTGACAATTCAGCGACCTGGCGCGCATGTCACGCGCCGCCGCCGTTGCAGTTCGTATCTAGTTGTCAATAGTATACCCTAACAGGCAAGACGGAGTCAATCCGGCAAGCTAATGTATTTTGTATACAGTTCTGGCTCCCCAATCTGGGCGCAGAAATCGCGCAAGCAATCAGCCGGAACAAACTGCCGAACAACTTCGCGCCCGCTTCTGATCTGGATAACCTGCGCGCCTTTTTCACCGCAAAACGTGCATTTTTCAATTTTAAATTCTGACATGCTTTTACCTCCTGTTTTTTTTGTGCACTTAATAAAGCCACTTTTATTTATTTTTCAAGGTTCTACAAATAAACCGTTGTTTTTTCAAAAAGGGAAATTTGCAACGGCTATTATTTTGATTTTTGCTGGATGCGGTCAGCGTTCCGGGCGTGATCTGTTTTTATTTGGTGGCACGCCAGCACCAAACGCAAGCACAATTATAAACAGCATTGCTTGTCTTGAGCCGGTGCGATTCTAACGCGGTCGCCGCTGCGCTGCATCTGATCTTTTTTCTAACCGTGTGCCGGATGCAGAAACGCACACGAACCGCCATTTTTTACCGCTGACAGCTGCGGAACGCATAAACACGCCAAAAATTCACCGTGCAGCATATAGCCACGGGATGCCAAAAAGACCGCCCGCCGGAATCGAACCGGGCAAAATAACCATTGACGGCACGACAAAAAGCCGGAATAAATCCGGCTAATTCAAACAGTTTTCAATATCTTTCGCAAGGTGTGGAAATGCTTTTTCTATGTCTTGCACGCTGTCGGCGTAATAATCACCAACAATTTTCCCAAAAATGCGAAGATTGCCGGAATAAAAACAGCCTAAATCATTAAAATATATGTCTAATCCTGTCACCTGTTCCGGCTTGTCTCCGTACCACATATCGATATTTGTTTTTTTCATTTCCATTTCCTCCACATTTTCAAAATTTCCCGGTATCCGGGTAAAGCAAGCCGGGGAATCGAACCCCGGAAGTGCCAACCTTGCTAATTATGCAATTTTTTCAACTTTTCGCCTTTTCTTCTCGTTCTCTGCTATGCTTATGCTAGAGTCATCAAAAAGTATATTATATCCTTCATCTTTTAAGGTCTTAGCCATTTTAAAAGGGTTAATTTTTGGAAAACTACAAGCATATTCAATACAAATCATTCTTATTTGTCCGTGCTCTTTTCCTAGTTTTTCTAAATCCTTCTTATAAAAATTAAATATTCTTGCTTCTTTTTCATTCACTGTTTCATTCATCATAATATCAACCATCCTTTCGTTGTGTGCCCTGTCTCATCGGTGCAGGTGGGGCAGTTCCTGCAGACCGCCGGGTGGCGGTTTCGACTATTCACAAAGTCTTTTGAAAATATCTATCGTAATTTCTGCATGTTTTCTTTTCTGCTCTGCGTTATATCCGCGTCGTTTGCTTTTTAAGGCTTTTTGCGCTTGTATAAGATTTCCTATCCCCCAGCTTGCGGAATTCCTTAATTTTTCACATTCTTCCGGGGTAACCTTTACAGCTTTAAGCGTTGCCGTATTAATACTGTAGTCGTCTTTATCTTCCGGGTGTAAGTCTTCACATATTGGAATGTATTTATCAGTTCCCATATTTTTACCGATATTCCACACAAAATAATTTTTAGGAATTTTATCAGAGATTTCAAAAACATCTGTTTTTTCTGAAAGTATACTTGTGCGATAAATTTTTCCGTTTTCGATTTTTAAAGTTTTCATATTATTTCCTCCTGATCTGTTTTCGTGTTTCATTTGATAATGTTATTATATAGAAATTAAGCACTAATTACAATTGACATAATAACTAAAATTAAGCACTAACTAATATATTTAATTTGTGCATAATTATTAAGCGCTAAAATATATTGACAATTAAAGCAAGCTCAATATATAATATAGAAAAACAATATGCAGGAGGGTCTTAAAATATGCCAAAAATGACAGCAGAAGAAAAAGCAATAAAAAACAGAGAAGCTGTAAAAAAATGCATGAAAAATAAGGATAGAGTAAACGTTATCTTACCTCAAGGAACTATTAAAAGAATTAATTCGTACGGATTAAAAGCAAGCTCTTTTACGCGTGAATTGATTCTTACGGAACTTGACAAAATGGATAGAATGAAAAAATAAAATTAAGCACTAAAATATATTGACGTTTAAGCACTAATGTGCTATTATGATCTCAACAAATAAATCAGCAACAGAAAAGGAGGAAAAAAGATGACAAAAGAGGGAATGAAAAAATATAAACTCACCTCAGAAGTGAGCTACAAGGAATGTTACACCGGTGCTGTGAAATACGGCTGTTCCGGTTGTATGTATGCTTTTCCTGGGTCGCATGATCTTGAGGGCACAGACGTAACGGCAGACATGCCAAGCGTCTGTACAGTTTGTAAAAAATAAAATTAAGGCGGTCAGAAATGACTGTCTTTTTTTCTGCCCAGATCATACCGCATGAAACAGATTGCGAACAAAAAGCGAACTGAAACCGGTACACCTGTCGAACACGCTCAAAGCCTTTATTTGTGCGACTTTGCGAATCTATTATATTTTTATGTGGTACACGGTCGGACACACTGACGGATACACCAGCGGAAACACTAATAGACACTCCCGGGTAAGTGTATAAATTTTTGCGTTAAAATTGGAAAAATAGTGGTTGAAAATAAATACTTTGAGAACGAAAATGCGCGTTTTGTAAAACAAATCGTGAATGTATCCAACATGTATACAAATTGTATCCAGTGCAAATTTTTATACCCCTTTCCCCAATATCTTTCCTTTTCCTTTTCTTCCCCCACACCCCTATCTTATCCAATACCTATCTTTTAACCCCCTATTCCTACACAGTATATTTTATCTATTAACCCTGTTTTTTTTATTATTTTATATTAAACAATGGGATTATATTTATATTATATATATTTATAATAGGCGCGTATATTGTATACAATAATACTCAGAGTAGTGATAGTAAAAAGTTATTGACAGTTTAAAAAATAAATGCTATCTTGATTTCAGACAAATTCAAGTGGCCCCCGTTAGAGTGCTCCAGGCTGCCGATTATGGAGAAAGCATTGGCGGGGAAACGAAAAGAGCAGGGACGGCAAAAAAGTAACTATTCGCTCACAGGTCTTTCACAGATCTGCGGGCGTTTTTTATTTATCCAGGGAAAGGCGGCGAGAGACCATGAACATAGTAAAGGCAGGAAATGCAGAAGTATATACAAGTGACATATACATGTATGCGGATGAATACGAAAGCAGCCTAAGAGATACAGGCGAATTGTACAAACAAAACTCTAGCCAATTTACCGGGATGATAAAGTATATAAATCGTAATATGGGATTTTACAAAAATAAGTCTATGTATGGAGATATAGACTTATTAAATGACATATGGGAAATATACACAGATCTTGTATACAAGTATAACCAAAAGCCAACCATAGAAGAGTATGCAATACTAATTGGCATATCAAGAGATACACTCTATTCATGGATTAATGGGGAATACAGGAAAGATGATTATTGTGAAAAATTAAGTCTGTTCCGTCCCGACACGGTCAAAAAATGGCAAGAAGAATGTAAGCTTGGACGCTATAAAGGCGCAGCCGCCGGGAATGTTGGCTATATATTTCTCTGTAAAGCTGTTGACGGCATGGCAGAGACCGCTCCAGTACAGGCAGACACACAGCCAAGGGCACAAGAAGTCGAAGAGTTGCCAATTCTTGGGCAGACAAAACCCGTTGAATTGTGCGACAATCACGCACAATTAGAAGAGAATAACCAATAGCAACAACGCTTTGAATTGTGTGAAATCATACACAATTCAGAAACCCAGTAAATACAAGGGGTTGCGGGTTCGGGACTATTTGCAACTATTCGCTAATTTAAGAATTTTGCGAATAGTTGAACGGAATAAAAGAGAATTGTATGAATTGTTTTTGAATATCGCACAATTTAGAATTGGTTACCCAGATAAGAGACGCAAGACGGGGGAGGGGGTCTGACAGGGCACGAAAAACCGCCCTACTAAGTCCAAAAAGTTCCGACAAAAACAAAAAGACCTTTTTCAGATAGGAGATATAACATGTTAATAGACATTTTGATGTTTTACTTATTTGCGACATTAAATTTACCGACATGGTTTTTAATTGTAGCAGCAATTGATATGGGTATAAGAATTGCTACATCGTGTATGAATAAATGAGGTGTAAGAAAATGACATTTAACGAATACCAAACAGGAGTAATGAGAACAGCTAGTGATATCTGCAAGGCGAATAACGAAAACATGTTGCTGAATGGCATTTTAGGTGCAGCCGGTGAATCTGGCGAAATGGTAGATCTGACAAAAAAAGAACTGTTCCAGGGGCATCCATTTGACCGTGAGCATTACATAAAAGAGTGCGGCGATGTTCTGTACTATCTGGCACTGATAGCTGAATCTTTAGGAACCACACTTGAGGAAATTGCAATTACGAACAATAAAAAACTGTGGGAGCGTTACCCGGATGGATTTGATTCAGAAAAATCACAGCATCGCAAAAAAGGAGATATCTGATGGTAACATTAGCCGGAAGAAGAATAACTGATGAATGTTCACAGTGCGGATTGATTCTGACATGTGAGCTGTGCAGACAAGGGCATGGAATCAACGTAGAACGGTCAAATATCCGTCAAATGGTTGCCTGCCAGATAAAACACCGGGAGGATAGAGAAAATGTCGGTGACTGATGGAATACTAAAGACGGATTATTCAAAAACGTTTGATGACAAAAGAAAAGCACTTGTTTGCCAGTCTTATTACAAATATGGAAAGGCAAGCAAAAACTTCTCTACGGGCAACGTAGACGCTCTGGGATGCATTGAAAAATGTCTTGAGAAGTTCAAAGAGACAAAGAACACAGAGTATCTTCTGGATTTGGCAAATTATGCGATGTTCCGCTACATGTGGCCGCAGAACGGTGAGTTTTTCAAACATACAGATTCTGACGGTTCAGCGGGAATTGTAGGAATGAGCGCAAAAGAGATGGAGGACTTCAAAAATGGCAGATGGTGAAAGAAATTGTTATAATTGCAGGTTTGCAAGAAAAACAGATTTTGATGATTGGGTGTGCGCGAATGATAGCTGTTGCTATTATCTTGGTTGCATAAGATATCCGTAAGTATGTGGAAAATGGGAGAGTAGAAACGATGCTTAGATGCTTTTTGATTATTGCAAACATAGTAATTTGTCTGCTGATGCTAATTGGTGCCGGAGTAGCAAGCGATTCTAACGAAAAAAACAATGGATTTTTCTTGTTGGTAACTTTGACATTGATTTCTGCATTTAATGCAGCATACATATTGTTTTGCTAGTGGGGTATGGCGCAGTGGTAGCGCAACGGATTTTGACTCCGTGGTCATCGGTTCGATTCCGATTACCCTAGTTTGGGATGTATATCCGAAAATCCCATATATTTATTTCTCCTAGTATAATAATGATGTAGTCAATCAAGACTACTAGGTTAATAAGTTTCTATA
>URDN01000004.1 GCA_900546495.1 uncultured Lachnospiraceae bacterium | reverse complement strand
CCGCTTAGTGCTCTACGCACTTGAAGCGGGGGAATGCTTATTCTGCGTTCAATTTATTCTGCCATGCAAAAGTACTTTTTCTTTATTGTAACAGATTTTTTCTTGCTGTGTGGAAAAATTATGGTATCATAATGAGTGCAAAGCACGGAACAATCCGTGTAATCAAAATTTTGGTGTCAAAACACTGTATACAAAACGATATTTACGCCATAGAAAGGATGACAGCACAATGGCCAAGACACAGCATCACACAATGGAAAGTCGAAGTAAAACAAAAAACAGTATCAAACGTCTTTTCTTCTGTCTTCTGGCAATTTTTCTTCAGATTGCCTTTTTTATTGCTGTTATGAAACGTCTGAATACACAAATGCCATGGATCAATGCCTTAACAAAAATTCTTGTACTGATCCTCGTTTTATATATTTACAGCAAAAACAAAACATCTTCCCTGAAAATGCCATGGATCATATTAATTCTGATCATACCAGTACTCGGTGTCTGTCTGTATCTGATGTTTCAAACAAAGGTACCCGCAATATGCGCAGACGTTATCAGAAAATTGATGCCATTTTGCTGCCGTGTCTGCCGCAAAATCACGATATTTCACATCGCCTGAAAAAACATTATGCGCCAGCCGGAAGCATTTCTGATTATCTGTACCGAAATGCTGCTTATCCTGTTTATCAAAATACGGATATTACCTATTATCCGGAAGCTGTACAGGGACTGGAAGCACAACTTGTCGATCTGGCAAAAGCCGAAAAATTTATTTTTATGGAATATCATGCCATTGAAAATGCCGATGCATGGCAGAAAATTCAGGATGTACTGGCAGAACGAGCAAAAGCAGGTGTCGAAGTCCGTGTTTTTTACGATGACATGGGTTCTATCAGCTTTTTGAATCATGATTTTGCGATACAACTGGAAGCTCTAGGCATTGCCTGCCGTGTATTTAATCCTTTTGTTCCGGGTGTTAATTTATTTTTGAACAACCGCGATCATCGCAAAATTACCGTCATTGATGGAAAAATAGGCTTTACCGGCGGCTATAATCTTGCAAACGAATATTTTGGATTTTCTCACCCTTATGGAAAATGGAAAGATACAGGCATCCGTCTGGAGGGCGATGCCGTCAGATCTCTGACCATCACATTTCTGGAAATGTGGAATGCGATCAAAAAGAGTCTGCCAAGCGATCGTTCTTTTGAACCTTATCTGACAGAGTACCAATATCAATCGATTCAGCACGGATATGTCCAGCCTTATGCTGACAGCCCTCTGGATGATGAGCAGGTGGGAGAAGAAGTCTATATCAGTATGGCTAATAAAGCGGAGCATTACTGCTGGTTTATCACACCGTATCTGATCATTACCGATGAAATGTCACACGCTCTGTCTCTGGCTGCAAAACGTGGTGTGGATGTCCGCATTATCACACCAGGAATCCCGGATAAAAAGATGGTTTACAGCGTTACCCGCTCTTTTTACCATCAACTGGTTTCCAACGGAGTCCGTATTTTTGAATGGACACCTGGATTCTGTCATGCAAAAATGAGCATCGCCGATGACCGTATGGCTACCTGCGGTACCATCAATCTGGATTACCGCAGTCTGTATCACCATTTTGAAAATGGCTGTTTCATGGTAGATTGCCCAGCGGTCGATGAGATAAAACATGATTTCAAACATACATTTTCACAATGCCGTGAAGTGACCGAAAAATACAAAACCGGGCTCGGCGCACACCTGCGTCTGGGACAGTTGATTTTACGGTTATTTGCGCAGCTTATGTAAAATACAACCAGTCATTTGATACAACAAGAACTATATAAATGCATCCGAATGCAATTTTGCCATATAAAAAACATATTTACAAAAGAGGTTCTATTTATGCATGTAGGAAAAAAAACACAGAAAAGAGAAAAATCAGCAATGACACTGTCTCTATACGGCAGTCTCGTCTTTGCCATCGTGGAAATCGGCATGGCTGTTTTCTCCGGTTCTCAAGCGGTACTTCTGGATGCGGTTTACGACAGTGTTGAATTTTTTATGATGCTCCCATCGATTTTTCTGATCCCGTTGCTCTACCGCCCTGCCAGTGAACAGCATCCCTTTGGATTTACCCAAGTAGAAACCGGATTCGTGGTAGTCAAAGGTGCCATCATGGCGGCAGTTACCTTTGGATTGATTTTTAACAATATCCATCTGCTGCTTCATGGGGGACATACCGTATCCTTTAACACCATTTCGGCTTTTGAGCTTTTTGCCTGCGCCTTAAGTCTGACCGTGGCAATCTGTCTCCATTTTAAAAACAAACATATGAGTTCACCGATCGTGAATATTGAATTACAGACATGGAAGATCGACTGCGTGGTTTCCTTTGGAATGGCAATCGCATTTTTGCTTCCAATCATCGTTCCGTTCGCATGGTTTCAGCGTCTGACACCGTATCTGGATCAGATCATCACCATCATATTGTCTGCATTCATGCTGCCGACACCGATCAAAACGGTTATTACCGGACTTCGTGATCTGATGCTCTGGCCGCCGGAAGCAGAGACCGTAGACGATATCAAAGCGACCGTAGAACCGATCATCGGCGGTTACGGGCACAAGAATCTGTATTACGATATTGTCCGCACCGGACGAAAACTCTGGATCAGTGTATACATTACTTTTGACAAAGATATTATCTCGCTGTCAAAATTCCAGATCTTGCAGACAAAATGCATTGCTGCTCTGGCAGAAAAATATCAGGATTTTTATTTTGAACTGTTACCGGATATTCAGTTAGACAGTATGGATGAGGAAAAGATTAAGGCTCATACGGAAGAAGGAGACTAATTTTTTAAATGAGATACAAAAACGTTGTCACGGGCACCTTTGTCCGCCGCCACAATCGTTTTGTGGCAGAAGTAATAATCAATGGTTCCTTAGAAACCGTACATGTCAAAAATACCGGTCGCATGGGAGAACTGCTTTTTCCCGATGCAAAGGTAGCTCTGACCTGTTCGGACAATCCGAACCGCAAAACAAAATATGATCTGATTAGTGTATACAAAGAATCCCTTGGCTGGGTAAATATCGACAGTCAGGCTCCGAATAAGATCGTTGGCGAATGGCTCGCCACCCAGGATTATACGTTTATCAAACCGGAATACAAATACGACGATTCCCGTCTCGATTTTTATATGGAAAAAGGAGACGAAAAATATCTGATGGAGGTCAAAGGCTGTACACTGGAGATCAACGGCATCGGCTATTTCCCGGATGCTCCAAGTGAACGTGCTGTCCGTCATGTAAAAGAACTGATCCATGCAAAAAAGCAAGGCTACCACTGTATCCTTGCTTTTGTGATTGCTATGCCAAATGTTTCTGTTGTCCGGCCAAATATGACCACACACCCTGCTTTTGGCGAAGTTCTAGCGGAAGCTCTGAGGAATAGCGTGGATGTGTGGTATCTGACATGTCAAATCACCCATGACAGTATCTGTATTATTTAAACTGATCCTCATAGCTTACTGCATCCTCATACTGATTGGACTGCAGTATTATTTTAACTGTATGGTATACACAGCGTTTCAGTTCCCGGATATCCAGAGAACCATCCTCTAATGCCTGACGGATGCTTGCATGATCCCGTATATCACCCGGCATAACCATATCATTTCCGGCTTTCATACAACCTGCTGCCGTACATTCGCCGGCGGTAGAATCTGTGGTCGTTGTCCAGTCTGTCATAATGGCACCTTCAAATCCCCACTCGTCACGGGCAGCTTTTGTACAGATATCATAACTGTTTGCCGCATGTACACCATTGATCAGATTGTAAGATGTCATCATCGCCATCGGCTGTGCATTACAGATTGCAATTTCAAATCCCTTCAAGTAAATCTCACGTAAGGTTCGTTCTGATAAAATGGAATCGGAACCCATACGATTATCTTCCTGATTGTTGCAGGCATAATGTTTGATTGTTGTGCCACATCCCGGTACGGACTGTACGCCAAGTGTCATGGCTGAAGCCATCCTGCCTGCCAGCAGCGGATCTTCAGAATAATATTCAAAATTTCTGCCACACAACGGATTCCGGTGCAGACTCATGCCCGGTGCCAGCCACAAAGTTACTTCAAATTCATTCATTTCCCCGGCGATCATCTGACCAAGTTTTTTCATCAGATCCAGATTCCAGCTCTGTGCCAGTAAGGTTCCTACCGGGATGGCTGTACAATACTGATGATATACCGTTCCGGTCGGCTCCTTCGGCTCTGCAAAATAGCCATTCTCAAAGCCATCCAGAAAATCTCCACCGTCAATACTTCCGTCCTCCCGCACCTGATACTCACTGCGCAGACGTAAGCCCGCCGGTCCATCAGCAAGCACGATACTTGCCACATTATAAGGATCTTTTTCTGCCACGTTAACGGTCTCTGCTGCCGCACCCGGAACAGTCTGTCCTGCAGAACCAAGAGCACTTGCCCCCTGATCTTTTGCCGGATCTCCGGTGGCTAAGGCAATCAGTTCATCTGTAGATAACTGATCCACGATCTCACCGGCTCTGCCCGGATAATGATCTTGCAATTCCTGATATATAATGGTGGCTGTCGGCAGATTTTCTGCCCAAATTCGGAAGTATGGCAATTGTTCCTTATTTGCTTCCTGTATCCAGGCCTCCTGCTTTGCTTCCAGTTTCTCCTTATCCGGCTGCAATTCTTCCAGTTTTTCTTTTAATGGGCAGATATGTTCACACTGCACCAGTATTTTATCCTCATTCAACCGAAATCTGCCGCAAAGAACCGCTTCGGATAACGAATTTCCAATCCAGATACCATACATACCTTCCTCCAGCATCCATGCTGCCTGTTCTTCTGAATAGGATGCAAGGTGATACAAATCTGTGATCAGTTCCAGAGACTGTGTCTCACCCGGTGCCAGAAGTTTTGTTTTTTCAAAAGCGGTCAGACGGCGAAATTCTTTTGGCAGTTTTCCCTGCGGGCAGGAAACATATACCTGAACAACCTCTTTTCCAGAATACGCAGCGCCAATATTTGTCACATCAACAGAAACGGAAAAAGACGGTCTTCCTTTTGATGATATCTTCTTTGAAACATCTGTTACTTTTATGTCAAAGTCGGTGTAAGACAATCCATAACCAAAGCTGTAACGCACCGGAACGTCAAAAGTATCAAAATATCGGTATCCGACATAAATGCCTTCCTTGTATTCTTCCCGATAAACATCACCGCTCTTGTGGCTGAAATATGCCGCATTCGGATAATCCATGTAATCCAATGCCCAGGTATCCGTCATTTTTCCGGAAGGAGTTACTTTGCCCGAAATCACATCTGCCAGTGCGTTACCGCCCTCCTGACCTGCCTGCACAAACTGCAAAATTGCTGTGATATTGGAAAATTCATCGGTAAAAGCAAGGTCGATCAGTCCACCGGTATTTACCACCAGAATAACTTTTTCATAGGCTTCGCATAACGTCGCAATCTGTGTCCGTTCTTCTTCTGTAATATAGTAATCCCCCGGCTCGTCCCTACGGTCAGCATTTTCACCCGCAATCCGGGCAAGCACATAAATGCCAACCTCTGCGCCATCTGCTTTTGCCGCTGCTGCATCAATAGCAGCTCCTGCCGGCATGGAAAACGGAGTTGTGGAATAGGCTTCAAAAAAATTTCCGTTGCATTCTTCCTTCAGTTTCCGGAAAATCTCTGTCTTCCAGCTCTCCCGCGCCTGCACATAACAACTGTCATAGCCGTCCAGCCAATCTCCGCTTGTGACCTCATACCCTGCATTTTTCAGTCCATCATAAATATTGATATTATATCGGTTATTGACATCTCCGGAACCTGTTCCTCCTTTGATAGTGCATACCGCTCCCGCACCATACAGACCGATTTTTGTTCCCGGCTCCAAAGGCAGTGTCTGTGCTTCATTCTTTAATAATACAAAACCTTCCGCTGCCGCTTCCCTTGCAAGAATGGCATTGTCTTTTTCACGCTGTGACATCTCTGTGGATGTTGTTCCCACGTACCCTCTTTTTCTCAGTTTCATGATAACCCTCCTTAAAACAGAGAAAGCGCAAATATGCCGAAGCATACTTACGCCTTCTACTTGTATGCTATGCACACACTTTATATTCTTATTTTGTACCGAAAATACGATCTCCTGCATCGCCAAGTCCCGGGCAGATATAAGCACGATCATTTAATTCACGATCAAGCTGTCCGATGTAGATCTGAACATCCGGATGTGCCTCATGCAGTCTCTTAACACCTTCCGGTGCAGCGATAACAAACATGCATTTGATATTTTTTCCACCATGTTTTTTGATAAAATCTACGGCTGCCACAGCAGATCCACCGGTTGCAAGCATTGGGTCTACGACTACGATGAGACGCTGGTCGATCGGATCCGGCAATTTGCAGTAATACTCATGCGGTTCATGTGTCTCAGGATCACGGTACAGACCGATATGTCCGATCTTTGCAGACGGAACCAGAGTTGTTACACCATTTACCATTCCAAGACCTGCACGAAGGACCGGTACGATCGCCAGTTTTTTACCGGAGATCATCGGGCTTTTGCATGTCTCGATCGGAGTCTCGATCTCCACATCCTCGGTTGGCAGATCGCGAAGTGCTTCATATCCCATCAGTACGGCAATCTCCTCGATCAGTTTACGGAACTCATTTGTTCCTGTATTTTTGTTGCGGATCATTGATATTTTATGCTTGATCAGCGGATGATCCATGATAAATACATTTTCCATTTTTTCCATCTAAAAAACCTCCTGGCCAGACTTCTCGTTTCTTCAAGGATAACGGATTGCAGGTGATAAGTCAACCGCATCATTGCAGTTCACACGCGCCATTCGCAAGATTTTCTTGCTCACTTTTTTGTTTTCCATTATACTGATTAGTCAGGGTCTGATGTATGAGTGCTTTGTATACCAGATGAGAGATGACTCCCATCTGATATAGCCTCCGGCTGGATTGCAGAGATGCGCAAAGGAAATATGTCATGCATAGCATGACGCACATCTCGCAGCAAGAATACTGAGAGCATTCTTGATCATCAGAACATGTAACCATAAAATCGTTATAAAAATAGTAGGAGAATGAATTTATGAAAACAAACGAAAACGGCATCTACGATGCCAGAACGCTTGGGCTTCCGAAAATGCTGATCCTTGGTCTTCAGCATATGTTTGCCATGTTTGGGGCAACGATCCTTGTTCCGGTTCTGGTAAACACTTATTTCCACGGCGAAGGTTTATCCATTCAGGTAACACTGTTCTGTGCCGGAATCGGAACTCTGCTGTTCCACTTAATGACACGTTTTAAAGTGCCTGCATTTCTCGGTTCTTCCTTTGCATTTCTGGGTGGTTTCCAGACAGTTGCAAATCTGGATACCGGAATTTTTGCAAACATGAGCTACGGTGAAAAACTTCCATATGCATGTGGTGGTGTCCTGATCGCCGGTTTGCTCTATCTGGTATTATCCCTGATCATCAAGGTCATTGGCGTACGCCGGGTTATGCGTTTCCTTCCGCCGGTTGTAACCGGCCCAATCATCATCTGTATCGGACTGAGCCTTGCACCTTCTGCAATCTCCAACGCCTCCAGTAACTGGCCGCTGGCACTAATCGCCCTTGCTACCGTTATCATCTTCAATATCTGGGGCAAAGGAATGCTCAGGATCATCCCGATCCTGATGGGTATCATCGTATCCTATGTGGCTGCCCTGATCATGAACGCTGCCGGAATGACCTGTGCAGACGGAAGTGCCATCTTAAACTTCAGCGGTCTTGCTGATGCTGCCGTTATCGGAGTACCGCGGTTCTTCCTCTGCAAATTCAACATCACAGCCATCCTTGCAATGGCTCCGATCGCCATCGCATCCATGATGGAGCATGTCGGTGATATTTCCGCCATCTCCGCAACGGTTAGTGAAAACTTTATCGAAGATCCGGGACTTCACCGCACACTGCTCGGTGATGGTCTTGCAACTGCCCTCTCCGCTCTGATTGGTGGACCGGCAAACACAACTTACGGTGAAAATACAAGTGTACTGGCACTGAGCCGTGTATATGACCCACGTGTGATCCGTCTGGCTGCTTTTTATGCCGTTATCTTAAGTTTCATTCCGAAAATGGCAGAGATCATCAGTTCTCTTCCGGCTGCGATCATCGGTGGTATCAGTTTCATCCTTTATGGAATGATCTCCGCTGTCGGTATCCGCAACGTTGTTGAAAATAAGGTAGATCTGACAAAATCCCGTAACCTTGTTATTGCAGCATGTATCCTTGTCTGCGGTTTGGGTTTCTCAGACGGTCTGACTTTCCATGTTGGAGGCACAGCAATTACACTGACCAGTCTTGCTCTGGCAGCGATTATTGGTATTGTATTAAATGCCATCCTTCCGGGAAATGAGTACAGCTTTGAAAGCAGTACAAAAGAAAACTAAATAACAAAAAAGTCGCTGACATTCTTTTTTAAGAGTGCCAACGACTTTTTTTCACGTACTTTCTATCTTAAGATTTCTCAGCATTCTATCAGCATTTTCCAAACTCAGCATTTTTTATTACATTGAAAACTTTCCGATTTCTTTTGCATATTCTAACAGTTCCCTGTTTGCTTCATTCAATGGTCCAAATGCCTCCATCGGCAAAGTACAAATGCAGGTTTCACACTGCTCCATCCACTTTTTTGCTTCCTCAATCTGCGCATTTTCTATCGGATAAAACGCTTTCTGTGAAACCACCTCTGCGGCCAGCGCTCTGGCAGTCGGATATTCCAGATCATTTTTCTGCAAAATACCTGCCACAAAAGGCACATTTTCCCGCTGCAGGCGGTTATATGCCGCAATACCGCTTCCACACCCGCCGATAACAAACACCTTCGGCTCTGACTTTGCTCCCTGCAAAAAGACCTCTCCTGTCACCGGATCAAATGCCGTCTCTGTCACACCGTACAACTGTTGTACATAATCCCCGGAAAAGATCTCCTCCGGTGTACCGATACGATCGATATGGTCTCCTTTCACACAGGCAATGGTATCAGACACCTTCTGCGCCAGATCCAACTCATGTAACGACATGATGATCGCCAGATTCCGCTCTCTGGCAAGCATCCGGATATTTGCCAGAATATCCAGCTTAAATCCCATATCCAGATAAGACGTCGGCTCATCCAGTAACAGAATATCCGTATCCTGACAGATTGCCCGGGCAAGCATCAGACGTTGCCGCTGTCCGTCACTCATTTTTCGAAAATCCTGATCCTGCACATCCTGCGCATGCACCAATGCAATGGCTTCGTCTACTTTTTCCCAGTCCTCTTTGGATAAAATGCCAAACCTGCCGGTGTAAGGATAGCGCCCGGAAGCCACCACATCCCGTCCTGTCAGGAGTTCCGTCTGCAGACGTTCTGTCATAACCATGGAAAGGCTTTTAGAAACTTCGCTGTCCCGCATATTATTCATGGATTCCTGGCCCAGATAGATTGTTCCGCCAATGCGTTTCAACTGCCGGGTAATGGTTTTTAAAATCGTAGATTTTCCGGCGCCGTTTGGTCCGATCAGCGTCAGAACCTGTCCGGAAACAACTTTTAAATTTACATCTTTGATCAGTGGTGTCTTATCATAACCCACCACAAGATTTTCCGTTCTCAGCTCCATCATCTGTTCCTCTGCTTTCTCAGCATTGCTGCAATAACCACCGGTACCAGAAATACTGCCGTTACGGAACTGATACTGATTTCCGTCGGTGCAAATACCGTCCGGGCAATTCCGTCACAAAACAGCGTCACCACCGCGCCACACAGGAAACATCCCGGTATCATAATAATCGGTTTTGCCGTTTTTGTGATCAGTTTTACCAGATGCGGCACCGCGATTCCCACAAAAGAGATTGGTCCGGCAAAAGCGGTTACACAGGCGGATAACATACTGGAAAGCAAAATCAGCCCAATCCGTAACGCTTTTACATTTACACCCATATTTCTGGCATAAGATTCTCCAAGCTGATATGCTCCGATTGGTTTTGCCAGAAAAAAGGTAACCACCATCGTAACAGCCACAATCCACAGAATCATCCGCACATTGTCCCAGGTCATTCCCGAAAAACTTCCCTGAGACCAGTTGTGCAGATTTACAATATTCGAATCATCTGCAAAGGTCACACAGAAATCCGTGATAGCGGAGCAGATATATCCGATCATAATACCGCACACAACCAACAACGACATTTTCGATACCCGAAAGGAGATCAGCAGAACAAACCCCATGGCGATCAGTGATCCCACAAAAGCTGCTGCCACCATTCCGGCAGAACTTAACGTAATGCTTCGCTGCAGGCAGACGATCATGGTCAGTGCCACCACCAGTTTTGCACCGGAAGAAATTCCAAGTACATACGGACCGGCGATCGGATTCTGAAAGAAACTCTGCAGCAAAAATCCGGATACCGATAAGGCTCCGCCTAACAAAATTGCTGCCATGATACGCGGAAGACGGATTTTCCAGATGACCTGATACAGGGTGGAATCACTGCCTTTTCCGAAAATCTCCGGCAGGTCAGACAGAGACAGTTCTACCGTTCCCACACCTACATTCCACAGGAATAACCCGATCAGAGCACATATTAAAATGATAAAAGATATCGTATATCGTTTTTTCACGCTTCGTTCCTCACAAAATATTATTGAATATGCTTCAGAAAATGATAGTCTGTATCATCACTTCCGGTCAGAACCTTATTCAGATCCTCAATAAAATCACAGGTCATGCTTGTCTGCTGATAAAAGTTACTTCCGGTGGTATAAACCTGTCCGGATTTTACCGCTTTAAAATCGGCAAACAGGCTGTTTTTTTTGATCAGTTCATCTACGGATGTCAATTCTCCCTCAATGGTTCCATTATAGATCAGAATATCCGCATCTTTCTCTGCCACATAGAAATCTTCCATCTGCATTTTCATCGTAGACAAAGCATTGTCTTCTTCCGGCAGATAACCGTTCAGGGAATAATTACCGCCTGCCAGCTCGATCATAGAAGACACATAATCGTTCGGTTTGCGTACCGTAATGGTTCCATCGGAAGATACCGCAAAAAATGCTACTGATAAACCGGTATTTTCTTTTTCCAGAATCGGCTGGACACGCTCTGCCTGCTCTCTGAAAAATTTATTTGCCTGCTGCTCCTGATCAAATAATACACCGAACAGACGAATCCATTCCAGACGTCCAAGAGGATGTTTTTCATAACTGGAACGCTCGATCATCACAGGAATTCCAAGTTCTTCCAGTTTTTCCTTTACTTCCGGGTTATGGGTGATCATCGTATTTTCAATGACAAACTGACAGTTATTACTCAAAAGCAGTTCGTAATCCGGCGCGCTGTATTTGCCCGCATAGATCAGTGCGCCTGCTTTCATAGCATCCGCTGCCTCCTGCACGTACCAGTCCTTTTCCTTTGTTCCGGTAAAAGAAATGTTGGAAAGCGCTCCTGCCTTGCTCACCAAATCCATCACCGCGCTGGAAACCAGATACACATCCTTCAACGGTTGCTGCAAAACAACAATGTCCGATGGCACATCCTTCGGAACCGATACTCCCTTTGGAATAAGCAAAAAACGACCGCCATCCACGATCGTTACTAATTTATATGCTCCATATTGCTCTACGCTGAACTGATCGGCATATGAAAGATCCATACGCCCCTCACTGTTCAGCTCATTGAAACTCACATTCGCTGGAAATGAGAATTTCAATGTATAATCGATTTCATGCGGTGTGCTCATAGCAGTGGTATCCCCTACCACATCCATCTCACAAGGCACACCATCAATCGGGAAAGTAAAGGTAGAGTTGCCACCTTCATTTTCATTCATATATTTTTCTCCATCTACGATCATGTAATCGTAATGGGTACTGCTCCAGACGATGGTTGCCATTGCCTGACCGTCCGTCACGGTTACGGTTGCCGGAGAATCCACGGTTGCTCTGCCGCTGCCGCCACTCAGCTCCACGTTTACACTGTAAGTGCCGTCTTCCAGAACATTCGCATCTTCCGCACTGCTGTCTGTCGCTGCACTGTCTGCTTTTTCTGCATCCGCACTAACTTCGGTAGTTGAAGACGCATCTGCATCGGTCGTATTTTTCTGACCACATCCTGCCAGCATGCCAGCGCCTAAAACCATAGATAAAATAACTGCTGCTATTCTTTTTTTCATACGCTATCCTTACTTCGCATTTTACTTTCTTCATTGATGAAATACAGGGAAAGCATGATTTTTCTACTCTCCCTGTATCTTATCTTCTCAATATTTTACCGCTGATCTACTCTGCTTTCTGAGCGTCAGATACGCTTACTTTGTGATCATACCATGTTCCCTTTGTTCCAAGGATTGCCAGATCAAACTCCTGATCCAGTGCTTCCACCGGCACATCAAATGCGTATACTTCTTCCGTTGTTCCGTCACTGTAAGTAACTTCCTCAGATGTCGGCTGTAACAGCTCTGCACCATCTTTTTCTGCATCCGCAGCGGTTCCAACATACAGATTTACGATCTTTTTGGAAACCAGTCTGATATGCATGGTCATTTTGCCATCTTTGACTGTTAATGTACCACAACCGTTATCTGCCTCATTTACATGGAACATGCTGCTGTCTGTGTTAAATTTTGCAGTATAAGTGCCGTCTTCCAGCGCAGATGTTGCTGTGACTGCATCGCTTGATGTTACAGCATCACCCAGAGATTCAATGGCAGCTTTTGTATGTGCTACATAAATCTGCTGAATTTCCGGAATCTCACCAAGACCTGCGATCTGTGTATCTACTTTGTCAAAATATCCGGCAGCTTTAAACAGGCTCTTCCATGAATCGCCATCATCGCCAGCCATATCGTTGTTTGCATGATCTCCTGCAACAACCATTAACGGTCTTAAAATTACATTTTTGTATCCTGCTGCATGTACTTCTTCGATTACCTGCTCATGAGCGGTCTCTTCCGGCTCACCTTCTACGGTTCCGATAAATACGTTATCGTATCCAAGATCTTTCATCTGAGCTGCCATCTGGCTATAGCTGATTTTTGCTGTATGGGATGTACCATGTCCCATGAATACAAATGCTGTACTGTCTTCTTTTGCTGCCTCTAAGGAATCATATCCGGCTGTCTTTACTGCCTCTGCTGTGATGTCCTGTGCTACAGCTGCTTTATCTTCATTGACAGTTGTGGCATCTGTACCAACTTCACCAAGTAACGGTTCTGCTACAGTAACTGTCTCAAATTTATCTTTGTAATTATCCAGAGTATCAACTAACTCATCATACTCTGCACCATGCATTAAATGTGTCGGCTGTACCACCAGATTTTTTACACCGTTATCAACGGCTCTCTGTAAAGCCTGCTCTACGTTGTCGATTTTTTCACCATCTCTTGCCTGAACGTGGTTGATAATGATCTGTGCGGTAAATGCACGTCTTACAGACCAGTCCGGATATGCAGTCTGAAGTGCTTTCTCAATACCGCCGATATCTGCTGCACGGCTGTCATTGAAGGATGTACCAAAACTTACTACCAGAAGTTCGTTCTCACCGATTCCGTCCTCATTTAACGGATCGTCTTTGGACGCATCTCCGGTATCTCTGCCGAAGTAATCCGGATCTGCATTTTCACCCTCTACCAGTGCCTTCTGTGCATCGGTCAGTTTGTCCCATGCTGCTTTTGCTGCTGCGCACTGCTCATCTGTTTTGTCTGTGCGTTCCTGTACATAGATGGCATCAATCAATTCTGCTACTTTGTCTGCTGCTTCCTGATCTGTCTCTGTCTCACTCTGTGCGCTTGTTACGGTTGTGTCTGCATTCTTGTTTCCGCATCCGCCAAGCATTCCCACTGCCATGGTAAATACTGCCAGTAATGCAACGATTCTCTTTTTCATGTTCTTCTCTCCTTCTTATATGAAAAATAAATTATCCCACAGGGTACGGTATCCACCCGAAAATTTTATCACCCACTCTTTTAAAATATGTAACACTCCACTACTTCAAAAGGTAAAAAATGCCACGACAAAATTTCCACTAAAAGAAAACTCCACTTTACAAACTTGCAAAAAAGCTAAAAGCGGAGTAAAAAGTCATGAATTTTAAATGGAACTCACACCAGCTAAATACGTACATTTATCTGTCTGCATCAGTGATTGACTTCCGTAAACAGTACGACCAATTACTCGTGATCTTGGGATTATCCCGGTACCAGACAACTGGCAGGTTTCCTGGCTGAAAGATCCACATACAGATTCTGCCTTCCCAATGCATTTGCATCAGTGACAAATCATTGAATCTGTACTCCCTTATCACAGTGACGAGATCGTACAGGAATTACACCTGTTTCCCTTTTAACCGTTCCACGTTTTCTGTCTCTGACCTTTTTCTCAGAGATCTGCCTTTTTCTGATTCATTGTATTTTTTCATCGTATTTTCTATTACGCAACGAAATCCGAACTATGCTTCCATCTGCTTCGAAAACGGACGGCACCAATTATCTTTTTCTATGAAATTGTACTTATACTATCACATCTGAAAAACAGATACAACCCTTTTTCTCATCCGCATTCTTATCTGTCACGTGCTTTTACAGGCGAATCTGTTCCCATCCACGCATCATTTGCGACACATCTGCCAGTAACATTTTTCACCTGCTCTCTCAACAGTTAACCCTGCAGACTATAACCGAATCTCCGAAAAAGGAATCCCTTCTTCCAACAGCAATTCCCGTTCCGTCTCCCGACAGGTAAAAAGAAAAATCTGATTCTCCTGCTTGGCAAGCCAACGTAACGTCTGACGCAGACGCTCTGTATCGTAACCTGCAAAAGCTTCATCCAGTAAAAACGGCAGTGGTTCTTCCTTCGCCAGCAGTTTTCCTGCTGCCATGCGATAAGCAAAATATGCCTGCTGCATCGTTCCCTGACTGTATGCTTCCGGCACACGGCTCTTTTGCTGTTCAGACAGTACAATGCCCTGTCCTTCTGAAACCTGAAGCTGCCCATGTGCATTTCCAGTGATCTGTGCCAAGATCTCCGACATGTCCCGGTTCAGCACATGTTCCAGCGATTTCGACATTCCGGCTGCCAGTCGCTGCATCGTATCCGCTGACAGTGCAAGCGCCTGAATATCCTGATCTATCGCCCTCTCCTCTGCCGTCCGAAACTGCAATTCCTGCATCTGATCTGCCAGATTCGCTGCTTCCACTTCTTTTTCCTGAATCTGACCAGTGATCTGATCTCCGGAACCTTCCTGCCTTGCGACCTGCATCTGAAGTGCTTTTCTCTGCTCACGAAAGGTGTCTATCTGCTGTTCCAATACAGATCTTTTCTGTTGAAGCGCTGTAAGCTGCTTTACAACCTTCTGATATACTTCTTCATCACCGTATTCTTCTTCTGCCCCTTCCTGTATTGCCTCTGCTTCCATTTCTACTTCCTGAAGTCTTCTGCGTCTGCCATATGCAGAAACAAGTCCTGCCAAGATCAAAACAATACAGATCACGTTCAGAATCGGAGCTATTTTCTGAAACCCATCCAAAGATGTCCTCAAAATCGGTGCCAGAATCAAACCAGCTACGCCAATCAGTAAAAGCGGCGAAAAACCTGCTTGATGCTCTGTCTTTTGCTTCTGCCCATCTTCCGTTTCTTTCTTTAAATATTCTTTCTTTAAATGCTTTCTCTCGATATTTAACTGTGCCTGCCGAATCGCTTTCTGCAATTCCTGTTCCTGCCGGCAAACCGCACGATACTCTGAAAGTACCGGCTCTGCCGCCTGTTTTAGCTGTTTTACCTGCTCCTGCACATTCTGTTTTTGTGTTCCCTGTTTCTCCTGCTGTGCTTTCAGGACAGCAATATCAGATTCCAGCATCTGTTGTTTTACTTCCAGTTGTCGGATATCTGCCAGTCGCTGCTGTTCCAGCTCTTTTTTTTGTTTTTCTTTGTTTTTCCGCTTTTGTTCCAGATTCTGCAACGCCTTTGATAACGGAAAATCACCGCTTCCGGTCTGTGCCAGATTACTGCGTTCATCCTCCAGAAGCACACCCAATTCACGTGCCGGTACCGACTGCTCCTGACCGATACAAAACGTATTTTCATATGCACCGGCACTGACATTTCCAAGCAGCATGTCCAGATCTCCATATTCCACCGAAAGTTCTTCCCCATCGCGGATATTTACCAGACGTGTGCTCCTTTCCTTATAATAAAAATTGCGCTCCAGAAGAAACTGCTGCTCCCCGGTCTCAAAGATCATAGAACCGGAAAAATATGCCGGTGCGTCCCATGGCTCATATTTTTTATATGTATCCAGCATTTTTCTGACCCGACTCTTTTCCAGTCCATACATCATCGCTTTCAAAAACTGCATCAACGTACTTTTTCCGGATTCGTTCGGACCATAGATGATATTGATCTGCGGTGAAAAACGATACTGTTCCTTTTCCAGTTTTCCAAACTTCTGAATCTCTGCCTGTCTGATTATCATCCTTTTGTCTCCCGTCCATCTTCTGCGGCATCAAGCATTGCCTGTACACCGTAATACAATGCTTTTTTCCGTAATTCCAGATTCGGGCATTGCTCCATCACTTCAATATATTTTTGCAGTAACGTGCCATCATATTTCTGTTTTAACAGATCAAACTGATAATCCGGCTCCGTCTCATCTGCCACTCGTACCACTCGTTCCATCTGTGCAATCTCGTCCAGCGGCAGCTCTGTTTCCGCATCGCGATACCCACGCAAAACGATATGTGAAATCTGATACGACTCCCGTTTCTCTAATTCCTGCCGCACCAGCTCTGACACTGCACAGGCAAACAGCTCAGGGGTCACATCGATTTCCTGTCGAATATATTCGCATTTTTTGATTGGATAAAAAGAAACCGATGTACCACGTTCCGTCAGTTCTCCCATCCAGAATCCGTGCGGACCGAAATCGTTGCAATCTGTCGGTTCCAGAGAACCCGCCATCACAACTTTTCCCGGAATCAGTTGCGCCGCTTTGTGGATATGCCCGAAAGCCGCATAGTCAAATCCAGCTTCTGCGATATCATTTGCACGGAATGGATGATGTCTGTCATCACCACCATGACCAAGCAGAATCCGGAAATTTTTCCGTCTCTGATCTGATTGTACCGAATCTGAAAATTGCTCAAATGATCCCCGCGCCAATGACACGTCATATTCTATCTCCTGATGAATACTTACCATATTCCCATTCTGCAGTACCTTCTGCAAAACATCTCTCTGATATACCGCTCTGGTATCCTCCTGATCCCAGAAGCTGCATCCCCATACGGTAGTGTGAATCCGATCCAAATGAACAGCTGTCAGATTCCGTTCCCCTATAAAATGCACATTCTCCGGCCAGTCAAAATTTCGATAATAAGACCTCGGATGCAGATAATCATGGTTCCCCGCAATCAATACTATTTCCGTATCAGGAATTTCTGCAAACCATGCCGCAATCTCTTTTAATTCCCGTTTTAACGGCTGCCGGTGAAACAAATCTCCCGCGATCAAAAGCAGGTCCACCCGCTGCACGCGTGCCTGCTCAATCACCAGACGAAAACTGTTCCAGATGTCCCGGCTGCGCGTCTCACTCCAGAGCATTCCTGCGTCCGGCGTAACGCCCAGATGTACATCCGCGATATGTATAAATTTCATAAAATATTTGTCTCCTTATTTAGGGTGGCTTAAAAATTTACTATACCACATTTTGATAGGAACTCCTGTAATTTTGTCTCAGTCGCTAACAATCGCTCCTTGAGAAAAAATTACAGGAGTTCTCATTTTATTCAATATGGGAGAATGCTTATTCTGCGTTCAAACCACACAATTACCCAAAGCAAAATTTATTGTTCGACTTGTTTCGCCAAAAACACCGCTGCCGCCTGCGCCAGCTTTCCTTGAACTTCCCCGACATTATCCGGCGTTTCCGCACTGCACAGCGCCACCGCACCAATGGCATCTCCCTCACAGATAATCGTCGCCAGCGCCTGTGTCTGATACTGCATATTATCATCAAGTGTCAGCTTCCGACATTCTTTTTCCTGTGCACCTGTCACCTGACACCCACGCGCTTCAATAAACTGTTCCAGTTCACGACTGACCGGCTTCCCGTCATAATTCTTTTTTCCATTTCCGGCTGCTGCAATGATATGATCCCGGTCCATCACGCAGACCAGACTTCCTGACGCTGCTGCCAGTCCCTGTGCATATTGCCCTGCAAACGTACTCAAATCCCCGATAGGGGAATATTTTTTCAACACGATCGCTCCGTTTTGATCTGTAAAAATCTCCAACGGATCCCCCTCACGGATCCGCAGCGTCCGACGGATTTCTTTCGGAATCACCACGCGCCCCAGATCATCGATTCTGCGCACAATTCCTGTTGCCTTCATATTAATAAAAACCTCCTGTTTCTCACAATATATTTTCCATAATTTTGTTGTACATCTAGTATGTGGAAACAGAATCAGATTATACCAATACTTTGTGTGTCAACTCTGGATTTTTACGAATCAGCGTTCTAATATATAGTATTGTAACTTTTTTCTATGTATATACAATACTTTCCGTAACCTTTTTCCGAACTTTTTGAGCCTGTTTTGTAACTTTTTTCCAAAAAAAGAAACAAACCCGAAAATCCGGGAATGCTCCTTTTCATATTGTATCATTATTTATCTATGCTTCAGCCAGGCTCTCTGTATCTTTATGCGTCCGATGCACATGCCGTCTTACAAAGTAGAAGCAGATAACCTGCATAATGATTGTCAGAATCCATGATGCCGGATAGGAAATAAACAGGATCGACAACGATCTGTGATTCGGGAAAATACAGTAAATCCAGAAAATTCGTGTTCCTACCGTTCCGATGACAGACAGAATCATCGGCACCGCAGAATGTCCCATACCACGCAGCGCACCCGGGAACAGATCCATCAGACCGCAGCAGAAATACGTCACCGTTGTATACAGCAGAATTTCCATTGCACACTGAATAACATCCGGATCCGTTGTATAGATTTGCAAAATCTCCGGTCCAAACACATACACACCGACGCCGATCACCAATGACACGCTCACGGTCAGAATGATGCAGTCACGCAATACCCGGTCCATTCGTTTCAGTTTTCCCACGCCATAATTCTGGCTGGTAAAACTCATGCATGCCTGTGTCACGGAATTGACGGACACATACAAAAAACCAAACAAGTTATTTGCTGCCGTGTAACCAGCCATTGCCGTAGAACCAAAAGAGTTTACGGAAGACTGCAATAACACGTTTGACAGGTTGATAACCGTACTCTGAATGCCAGCCGGGATTCCAACCTGAAAAATCTGCAACATGTACTCTTTTTTAATCTTCAGCTTTGAAAAATACAGCCGATAACTGCTGTCCGTATTATGCAGGCACCGCAAAACCAGCACGCAGGAGATCATCTGCGAGATCACCGTCGCAATGCCGACACCTGCCACGTCCATATCAAACTTGATGACAAGCAACAGATTCAGTGCCGCATTGGTACAACCGGAAACCAGCAAAAACATCAACGGTCGTTTCGTATCTCCCACCGCACGCAGAATCGCCGCACCATAGTTATACAGCATAAAAAACGGCATTCCGCAGAAATAAATCCGCATATATAAAGCGGACAGTTTAATGACATCATCTGGCGTTCCCATCAGTTCCAGGGCACCTTTGGCAAAAATAACACCCACAAACGCCATCACAATTCCGCTGACCAACGCCAGCAGAATCGCGGTATGCACGGTTTCCGACATTTCTTTGTCACGGCCCGCCGCAAAAAAACGCGCTGCCAGTACATTTGCCCCCAGTGAAATTCCAATAAATAAATTTGTAAAAACTGCGATCAGCGCTGTCGTAGAACCTACCGCCGCCAGTGCCTGACTTCCACTGAATCTTCCCACTACAATAATGTCCACCGCGTTGAACATGAGCTGTAAGACACCTGACAACATCAGTGGAAGTGCAAAGGAGATCAGTTTGTCCATAATCGTGCCATTGCACATATCAATCTCATACTTATTTTTCTTCACGCTATTCTCTTCTTTCTAAAGAAACTAAACCTTCTGCACATTTCATCTTTTTATTTTTCATCTAAAGTTTCATATCAGACCGGATCGCCCAACGCATTTTTGTAGAACGGGCACGTCCATTCTGTGCACACTCCTGTGCGGACGGACGAATGACATCCTTTGCATAATCTGTATAGATACCGCTCTTATAGCCATCCTTTAAAGCTTTTTTCACCAGACGGTCCTCTCCGGAATGAAATGTCAGAATTGCCACACGTCCACCCGGTTTTAAAGCTCCCGGAAGTTTCTCCATAAATTCGTACAGCACTTCAAATTCCCGGTTCACATCAATACGAAGTGCCTGAAAAACTCTCTGACAAGTCTTTTTGACGGTATCTTTACGCTCTTTTTCCGGCAGAAATTCCAGTGTTTTCTCAATGATCTGTCGCAGTTTTGTGGTTGTATCAATCCGGTTTCCCCTGCGAATTTCTTTTACAATTGCCTCTGCGATCTCCTCACAATACGGCTCATCGGAATTTTCATCCAGCATACCTGCCAGTTCCTCAAAGGAAATATGATCCAGCCGTTCTGCCGCGCTGATACCCTTTTCCTGATTCAGGCGCAGATCCAGCGGTCCGTCTACCTTATAAGAAAAACCGCGTTTCGGATTGTCGATCTGCATAGAGGATACCCCAAGGTCTGCCAGAATAAAGTCAAAACCGCCGACTTCTTTTGCAATCTCATCAATGGTGCAGAAATTCTGCAGTTTTACCGTCAGCATGTCCTCACCAAATCCCTGCTCTGCCAGACGTTTTCTGGTCTTTGCGGATTCTTCCGGATCTACATCCGTGGCATACATATGACCTTCCCCCTGAAGGCACTGCATCATCGCCTTTGTATGACCGCCATAGCCCAAAGTCGCGTCAAAGCCAATCTGTCCCGGTTTGATCTCCAGAAAATCCAGAATCTCTTTTACCATAATGGAAATGTGCATGCCTGCCGGTGTATTGCCTTTTGCAATGACATGCTCAATGGTATCCCGGTATTTTTCCGGTTGTAATTCTTTGTACTTTTCCTCAAATTTCTTTGGATATTTTCCTTTATAACGCACACGTCGCTTGTGCGGGGTCTGTGTTTCGATCTCCATAAAATTCCTTTCTAATTGCAGATACTTTTTCATGGTCATACTCATTATAGCGAAGTCCCGTGAGCAAATCAAGAACCGCATTTTTAGATATTATGAACCTGTATTTATGTCAGAATCACAATTTTACACGAATGATGTATTTTTGTGCATGAATAACAGAGAAAGTCGGTAGCTTTTTATCTCTGCTGCGCGTATAATCTAACTTAAGCAGCCAAATGGCGCATTCCTTACTTACTGTTGGGTAGAATTGTGGGAGTACGAACTCGCGGAGCGTTTATCTCAGTCGGAGATTGTATTCCCACTGAGAAAGACTTGTTATTACTCACCACTTGCAGAAGAGGGAGTCTTCTCGACTGAGATAAACACGATCACCGAAAAGGAGGGTAAAAATGAAAATCGCAATCTGTGATGATAACAGACAGGAGCTGTCTCATATATTGTCTCTGCTGGACAATTATCAGGCGAAACAAAACCTGGCCTTTACCATCTGCCCGTTTCACAATAGCCGTGATCTGGCAGACACCCTCTCAGGAACCCGATACGACCTATTTCTGTTGGATATCATTATGCCGGACATCACCGGTATGGAGCTGGCACGTAAAATCCGCAGCTTCGACAAATCCGCGGACATTATTTTTCTTACCACATCACCGGAGTACGCGGTAGAAAGCTATACAGTAAAAGCGACAAATTACCTGATGAAGCCGATCGTGCCGGAGCGCTTTTATGAAACGTTGGATGAAATTCAAAAAATCCGGGAACAGGAACAGGGCAGGTCTCTTGTTCTGAAAAGCAGTATCGGTGTACATAAAATTCCGTTAAATCAGCTTATGTACGTGGAAGCACAGGGAAGAAAAGTCCTTTATTATCTGGCAAACGGAGAACAGGTCACCTGCACAGACCGTTTTTCCGCTGTCTGTGACCAGCTTCTGCAAAACCCGGAATTTATTCTGACACACCGCTCTTTTCTTGTGAATATGAACTATATCCGCCTGATCGGTACTGCGGATATGCAGCTGCAAAATGGTACCGTACTGCCGCTGGCACAACGAAGATTGACAGAAATCCGCAAACATTACCTTGCCTATCAGATGGAGGACACACCATGACAGATCTGTCCGTTATGTTAAACTTTATTAATTATGCCTTTGTACTGTTTTTCGGTATTACCACATCCTTATGTCTCGCAGACATTTCTTTTCGCACACAACGAAAAATTTACCTGCTGTTCTATCTGGCTTTTGGCATGGGACAGTTCCTGTTTTATCTGATTTTTGGCGAAAACAGACTTTATCAATATTATCCGCTGCTGATTCATTTGCCACTGATCCTGTTGATTTGTTTTGGACTGAAAAGGAGTATTTATGTTTCCATGGTAGCAGTTTTGTCTGCTTATCTGATGTGTACCCCACGAAAATGGATCGGCACATTTGTATCCAGCTTTTTCGGTTATGATCCAATTATTTCAGATGTAACAGCCATTGTTGCAACACTTCCGCTTTTATTTCTTGTAATAAAATATATAACACCCCATATCATCAAATTAAAACATGAAAGCAAAACGATTCTGGCATTGTTTATGCTGCTTCCACTGTCCTACTACATTCTGGAGTATACTTTTACCGTGTATACAGATCTGATGTACACCGGCGGTCCGGTTATCATTGACTTCATGGATAGTTTTATTGTACTTTTGTACTTTATCCTCTCCATTATGACCATTGAATTTTCCAGTCAAAGAAATCAGGCAGAACGTGAAAATCTTCTTTTAAATACCGCTGCCGCTCAGGCGCAAAAAGAGATTGCACAGCTGTCGCTGGCAGACAAAAAATCTTCCATCTACCGGCACGACCTGCGCCACCACCTTCACTTTCTTCAGGAATGTATCCAGGGAAATCAGCTGGAACAGGCAATGCAGTATATGGAAGGGATCTGCGATGATCTGGATAAAATTCCAGTAAAAAAATATTGTATTAACGAAGCACTCAACCTGATCTTATCCTCTTATCTGGAAAAAGCTTCGGAGCAGGATATTCAGACAACCGTGTCTGTAACTGCCACAGATTTTTCCAGATTTCAGATTCCGGATCTATGCAGTCTTCTGGCGAATGCGTTGGAAAATGCGATCCACGCCTGCGAAGATATTGCGGATCCGAATACCCGTTACATTCGCCTGAAGATCTATGAGAAAAACCATCAGCTCTGTATCAATATGGCAAACAGTTACGGCAAAGAACCGGTATTTGAAAATGACATTCCGGTGTCTCATCGTGCCGGACACGGAATCGGTGTACAGAGCATGATCTCTGTCATTGAAAAATATCATGGGATCTACGGATTCTTTGCCTCAACCGGAGAGTTTCGTTTTCAGACGACATTATAATTCATTATAATTTATACAGGAACTATTCGCCTCCTTTCTTTGTAAGGTAATTCATAATACTTATAGAAAAATAGAAGAACGCCCATTATTCAAATGGGTGTTCTTCTCCTTCCGGTAAAGGCACTTCTTTCTTTTTCGGAACCCAGTTCCATTTGGTATCTTCAATTCCATCCACAGCAGGATCTCCTGTATAGAATGGCAGTCCGCCTTCCCTCAGGATCTCCTCTGCTTCAGTATTTTCCAGATTGACCTCATGGATATAAGCATACTTTGGATGCTTCCGAATATCGCATTTTGCTGTCATCACAGGTTTCTGACCACGCACGAACAGATACTCCTTGTCAAGTGGCATCGCCAGAATCTCACCCAGCGGTCTGTTTGCTTTTCTTGCAATCAGATCACCGGTCTGTACATCCTGTCCGCCCAGATAGATCAGCGTATCACAACCATTTAAGATGGTTGTTGCCGCAGGTGCGCCATAGAGCTGCTCCAGCTGTGAAATACTCTGAAGCACAATGCTGAATGCAATATTTCTGGAACGAATAACGGAAATCAGTTTGTCAAAATCCGGGATCAGCGTGTTGGCAGCGAAATCATCAAAATAGAATCGTACTGCCCGCGGCAGTCTGTGTGTCACATAGGTATGGTCTGCCTCATAGCAGAGCAGATGGATTGCCTGTGCATAGAACAGATTAATCAGAGGATCCAGAGAGCGGTCTGTATCCGATACATTGACAAACAGCGCATGCTTACGCCTGCCAAAATCTCGCAGATCTATAGAATTCTGTTCCTCTGTCATATGTTCGATTCCGTCAAAATCGAATCCTGCCAGATGGGATGCACAGATAGAACGGACACAGGAGAACGTCCGCTCCGCAGCACAGTCCATCATGCGGAACTGTTTTGCTGCAAAGCAATTCGGATGCTCTTTTTCCAGTTTTTCCATAATTTGATGGTAATGCGTCTTCACCCCCATTGGTGGATTTCCGGTATCCATGCTCGTTTCCCGAAACAGGCGCATCATTCCCTGCACCGTACAGTCCTCCTCTTCAGCAAATTCCAGCAAGAAGGAGATGATGCTTTGCAGTAATACCTGTGAAGAACGCTCCCAGTAAGGATCTTTCTGATTTTTCACCGGTACAAGTGTTGCCGCCATCGTCAGCACATCACGTTCATTGAATTTGCCGTCTGAGGATCTGCGAATATACTCGAAAGGATTATATCCGCAGGAGTGAGACACATCATCAAAATCCAGACACTCGACGATGTATCCGGCTTTCGTCAAATACTCCGCCATCTCTCCGTACAGAACCCCTTTGGTATCTGTAATGATCATGCTTTCTTCTGCCTGCATGATATTTGGTTTACAGTAGTTTCTGGTTTTTCCGGAACCTGGCGGACCAATGATCAGATCATTGTTGTTCAGATGCGTCTGTGTTGTATCATTGGAAATGCAGATTCCATCTGCCAGCAGACGTACGCTGGAATTCGCGTTTAAAGCTGCTCCTGTAATCTCTTTTGTATCAAAATTTTTCATGGTAAAGTTCCTCTCTTTCTTGTAGTAATTTTTTAGATTTTTGTTAGGTTTTTTCTTGTTGTAAAATTTTTTTGTTAGGTTTTTGTAGAATTTTTCTTCGAAAATGTTTGTTATGTTAAATGTTACTTAGTTACCTTTTGCTGTGAAGTTACTGATTGTCAGTCCGCTTTTTTTGCTTCTGACTGCACCTGTGCTCCCGTCTGCTTCTCAAAATCAGAAGCAGTTACGGAGCGGTTGCATTCCGGACGCGCCATTTCTTTTTCCAGATCGTTCGGAATGTGGATCGGCTTCATGGGTTCTTTCACCCTGTCCGCAAAGCCACATTTCACAGCTTCTGTTGCAGACATATAGTAGTCGCGGCACGTCATATTCAAAATCGATTCCAGCGATTTTCCCGTATGCGTTGCCAGTATCTGTGCCATTTTCATGCGCAGCTCCATAATGCGGTCTGCCGTCGTCTGGATTGCCATGGCATTTCCACCGGTGCGCGGCAGGATCGGATCGTGTATCATAAGCTGTGCATTCGGCATCATCGTTCTGCACGTTCCGGCGCAGAACAGCACCGCTGCCATGCTGGCGGCCATGCCTTCGCACACCGTCTCAATCGGACACGATACTTCACGCATGGCATCATAGATTGCCAGTCCGGCGGACACTTCTCCACCGCCGCTGCTGATACGCATCACGATCCGTTCTAATGGATTTTCTTTTTCCAGACACTTCAGCTGGTCAATGATGACGTAAGCCTGCGCCATATCCACCGGACCGCACAGATGTATAATGCGTTCGCGGAACAGCTCATCCTGACAGGAGGTTCTGACCACGCCGGCGTGATTTTCTTTCACAAAATACGGACTTGGCAGAACGGCATTGTTGTACGCTCCGCACATCATCATATCTTCTGTTGTCATCATGTTCATTTCATTAACATTCATTGTCATTGTATTTAAATTCATTTTGTTGTCCTTTCTGCTGCCTTTTTGCAGTCTTTAAATTAATTTTTAAAATTTTTAAGTTAAATTTTGTTGGTACCATTTTCAGGCATCCTAAAAATGCCCTCGTAAACCTTTTATAATCGCTTCTAAAATGCTCTCGCAAACCTTTATATCTTTTTATAATCGGTTCTGAACTGCTCTCGTTCACCTTTTATAACGCTCTTATAATTGGTTCTGTCAGACTGATGAAATGTTCCTGGTACTCCGGCACGCCCCGCCAGTGATAGCGGTCGATATAGTCGTATGCCATTTCAAAAACATCCTCCATTGTCATCCAGGATGGATCCACCTCCGGATTGTCCTTCAGGTATGCTTCATATTCTTCTGAATCTTCCCCGAAGAACTCTGAAATTTTCATATCCATGAAAACCTGTGCCAGTCCCTGGCATAGCGTCACTGATTCAGGGCAAATCAGTTTTGCATATTCCGCCTCGTCCGGAGTATCGATATCATCGATATCAAGGTCAAGTTCGTCCTCTTCGCCGAACTCGAACGGAGTATCCTCATCACCTTCCCTCCATGCCTGTTCGTCCTGGATCACGCCCAGGATTTCATCCAGGCGCTGCTTTTCATTAAAAATTTTCTTCATTGTTAGTTACCTCCTTTTTTCTGTTGGATAATTTTTATGTTAGTTTTTATAGATCTTTCAGATTTTCTTTTAGTAAATCAAATCTTAAAATCTCAAATATTCACTCGCCAGTGCCACAGGCACTTTGCCTACACGTTTTGTTATTAAGTTACCATTCTGTTGTTATTTTCTGTTGTGTAAATTTTGTTGTTTTATGGTTGTTTTATATTGGCAACCTGCGTGAGCGAAAGGAAACATGTCTGCAACTAATTCCCACGCAGGTGCCAGCATCACATCACACTAACAGAAAAGAGAATTATCATAACTAATTTTTATTACACAAAATCTAAATCTTAATTTTATTAGTTGCAGTTATTGTGGCAAATCAAATTATGCCAAACCAAATAAGGAGAACAAAACCTTATTCAAAAATAAACCCGACGTGCCGTAGGCACGCTTAATTTATTTTGTTGTACTTTCACGTTTTATAATTTTATAATTTTTATAATTTTGTTGATACGTGAATTACTGAAACAGCTCCCGTCCAACGTTGTGTAACAATGTTGTTGACACTTTTGTTGGCCAAAAAACTGCATAAAAAAAACAGGCTGTTTGCGGCAGCCTGTCTTTTCCAGACTGTTCTTCCCAGTCTGTCCTGATATAAGTTGAATTGAAAAAGATAAGATTATGATTACACGGTTTCACCCGCAGCAATCTCTGATTGCTTTTGGTTCTCACGTTTTGTTGAATTATTCTGTTGTACAATTTTGTTGTACGTGTAGCGTGCAGTGATTCTGAGAAGAATATGTCAGTGTCAGCTTTCGCTGACCAGAATCACGCACCAAGTCTCACGAGCGTTCGACTTGAATTTTTTGATGCAGTTTTTCGCATTAGATGCGAAGCATCATTTTTCAGCAAAAGGATTTTGCTGTCAAAAAAAATAGGTAACATAAAGCCTTACTTAATGTTACCTATTTTTACATAAATGAAAAATACTTACGGGGAGAAATATATTCGGTATGTATTCGCTATTTTTCCCGCAATTTCAGCACATTTTTCATATTTGTTATATTATTAACAAACATTTATTATTTCATTTATTTTCACTATTTAGCACTTATTTTTCCACACAAAGCATTAATTATATCATATATAAACATAATTATCGCATTCCAAAAGCATCAATTCTTCGGTTTTGTTGTATTCTCTTTTTTAGTATCTGTTATTACATTTTTATATTTATGCTATCTGGCACTGGTTTCACCATTTTCTACAGTTTCCGCTTCTTCATTGGCAGCACCGATTTTGCCAGTTATATTAATTCCTACAATCCCGCTGCGCCTGTTTTTTCCTTCCCGCATGCCGGCATCCTCATAAGATTCCACATAACCAATGGCACGATAATAGTCCATGATCCTGCATACTTTCTTATGTATGTCCTGCTTTTTATTCGACCAGGAAGAATCGGATGCGTACTGATTCTGTAAAATTCCCATCAATGGCAAAATCCCTTCCACCACACCAGCTTTTTTATGGGAAAGATAATAATAACGGATTGACACATTCCGAAAATTGTTTTTACTGTTTCGGATCATTTCCAGACGCTGCAGCAAAATATGCTTCAACATAATGACCTCATCCGTATTGGCAAGCTTCAGTGCCGGAATCGTTTGCTCTCCATTTTCCCATTTGCCACAGGTCAGATATTCCATCGGAATGTTGATGATCTGGTTTAACTTCGAAGCATAATAGTATAACGGCAGCGGCCAGTCCAGATTCAGTTTAAAATGATTTGTTCCTTCTATACGTTTTACCGGAATCATCGGTCCACCGATCCGCGGCGACTCCTTTTTCAGCTTACGTACCTCCAGATCCTGCTTCCAGTCAATGGCAATCTCTGTATTGCCCAGCTTTTCCAGCGTCGCAATGATCCTGGCCTCACGGCTTCCTGTCACGCTTTCTTCCGAAGCTGTCTTTCTGGCACGGATGTTACGTGCTCCGGACATAAAGCCAAGCACTTCCGATGGACGCAGAATCATAAAACCTTTGCCTTTCTGAGACACATTATTCTGATGAAACAGCCAGATCGTGTACACGGCATCGCATACGATCTTGTCAAAATAAGTAAATTCCAGCGACTGCCGCAGAGCAAATTTGCAGATAATTGGCTTCTTCTCATTTCCAACCTGCACTTCCTGAAGCTTTTTTGCCGGAATGTTTTTCTTATATAATTCCTGCATAACCTTGCAGTTGTTGATATAAAATTTTTTCGACAGCTCCACGTTTTATTCCCCTTCCTCACAGTCATCCAGCCAGTCGCAATTGTACTCTGACCATTCCATGGATTGATCCTTTTTTTCTGGTTTCTCCTCATCAGAATCCGAAATGGAATCTGTGTCTTCAGTTTCTTCTCCCGGATTTGAAAATTGCATTGCATCCATCGGCTCCGATTCCAGTTCCGAAACATCCTGCTTTTCCTCAGCTTCCGGTTTTAATTCTAAAAATTCTTTCTTTTTCTCTGATCCGTCATCCAATTCTGTAACCACATGTGCTTTCACCGAAAAACTTCTGCTTTTTCCATTACTTTTCACTGTGTCTTCCGAAATATCTGCCTCTGTAACTTCTTCCGCAATGATTTCTCTTGTATTTTCTGTTCCTACCACAGATACCGCCGTTTTTTCCTCTGCTTTCACTGATGCAAAATTCATTTTCATATCCGGTGGCGCCGTCTCTGCTGCATTCTGAGTTTCTCCCCGGGCACCAGATTTCACCGGAAGTTCCTCAAAATAATCATTTCCCGCATAATATTGAAAACCCGCATAAGCATCCAGTCCACACTGTCCGTAGCGCTGTTTTAACACGATCAGGTCAATCTGGCGCGGATTCCTGGTTTTCTCCGCATCACAAAGGATTTCACCATTTTTCTCAATGATCTTTTCCCGGAAAACAGAAAACTGCAATGCCAACACCACATCTGCGGTATATTCAATGGAACCGGATTCCTTAAATGCAGATGCGGAGATCGTTTTCCCATAACTGCCACGGTTCATGGAGTTGATGATCACCACCGGAATCGCCATTTCATTTGCCAGACGCCGAAGCAATTTTACATTCTGATCTACTGCCGTCCGGATGTCACCGGCATAAGGCTGGCGGCGTCCGCTCTCATCTCTGACTTCTGCCGCAATGATCTGCAGATAATCCACAAATACAACCGCATTTCCTTTTTCTGCCAGCTTCGTCACATCCTCATAAATACTCAGTCCGCTTACCGATGCCGCTTCAAGATCCTCCACAATATAGAGATTTCGCGCTTCTTCCTTTACGATCTGACGGGCATCTTCAATCAGTTCCCAGGTATCTTCACAAAATGCCTGCCTTCTTTTTGCGGAAAGCAGATCATTTCCGGAAATGCTTTTCTGATGATCGCTCTGCACAAACACTTCCCTTGAAAGTGCTTTTGCCACAATATTTACTTTGCGCATCTCCATGGAATAATAAAATACCGGAATTCCCTGCGCGGAAATATTCTGCGCCATCTGCAACGCCAGCGTGGATTTACCCATGCTGGAATGTGCTCCCAACATGATTGTTCCCGCTGTCAGACCGCCACCCAACAATTCGTCCAAATGTGGAAATCCTGTTGGAATGTGCTCCGTGGAAATTTTGCTGATATTTTCTCTGGAAAAATTATCCAGAATGTTCTCTATACTGTAATCGGTAAGTTTCTTTTCACTCATTCTGCTATTCTTGCTCTTTCTATCTTTCAATTTTATCAGATTGTGTCATGATTCCTGCCACTATTGTCTTCACTAAGCAAATCTCTGTATCGTATCCATCGCAGGGAATCTACTCACTCCAGTGAAACAACCGTGCAATGGTATGCTACATGGAAATCCCCTCATTTTAGTTGAATGCCTGCACAATGGCATCCTGCACGGATATCGTTCCCGCTGTCACCTGCATGTTATCCTTTTCATCCTGAATCATCTGTTCCACCTGCTGCATCTGCACATAACGGGCGATCTGATCCTTCACATTTTCATACGCGACCTGACCGTCGGCTTCTTTTTCAACACATTTCATGACACAGATTTTCCCATTATCCGCGTAAGGACCGTATACTTCCCCCTCAGATAGATTTTTTGCAATTTCCCAACGATTCCGATATACACCGCTCATGCCTTCCTGTGTATCCAGAGAATTCAGTTCCAATGCCTGTACATCCGCGTATGTAATATTTTGCAGATCATCTTCGTTGGTGGCTTTCTGCATCGCCTGTGCCAGTTCTTTTCCCTTGGCTTCCGCTTCCATAACCTGATCCGTATCCTGCTGCGCAAGCTCTGCATACAAAATCTGTACGTCATCGGTATAAGTAAAATCTGTCAGATGCTCCGAATAATACTTCTTGCAGTCGGCATCTGATGCTTTTACACTATTTGCAGTCAGAGAATTGGTAAGCTGTGTCTGAAGATTCGAATACCAGTAGCTGTAATACGTACTCATGTCAAAATTATTCAATCCATAGGTCGTATCATCATTAGAATCGTCCCCACGGGAGGCATTTTCCTGCTCCATTTTAGCCGTCAGATCTGCATAGGTGTAATCATCCGTCACCTGTTCCACTACAGCCAGATGCTTGATGGCATAATATTCCTGCAATTTGTCCTGTACAATCACTGCCAGTGCATTGGCAGGAGTCTCCCCATCGATCTCTGTCGTCCAGAAATCCGATTGATTCACCTGATCTGTAGCATATTTCATCATGATCTGGTTTTTATATTGCTGTGCAATCATCGCATATTCTTCCTGTGATACCGGATCTCCGTCCAGATACAGCACCGGATTTTGTACCTCATCCGCTTTTGTCGGTACATATTTTGCTGTTTTGTCCGAATTCTGTTCCGCTGCCTGCTCTGACACCAATTCCGATGTCTGTTCCGATACCGTTGACCCTGTTGTCCGATTCTGTGTGTTTGTGCTACATCCACCTGCAAAAAGCAATGTGGCAGTGAGGATTATCCCCACTGCCGCATGTCCTGCAGGAGTTCTCTTTTTCATTCCTAACATATAAAACTCCTGTCAAATATTACTTTCGTATGACTGCATCTAGCCAACTACTTTTCCGCTTACGATATGGTATCTGATTCCATTATATCTAATATAACCATTATAAGAGAAATCTACCTTACCACCACGGAGATACCACCAGCCGTTTTCGTTTAATGCAATACCGTTAAAGTTGAAGTTTACTTTACCGTTTTCAATTCTCCACCAGCCGTTTGCATTTTTTGCAACTCCTGTGTAGTTGAAGTCTACTTTTCCGCCGCGAATGTACCACCAGCCGTTTTCGTTCTTCTCTACACTGTTGCAGTTGAAGTCAACTTTACCATCGACAATTCTCCACCAGCCGTTTGCATTCTTTGCAATTCCTGTGTAGCTGAAGTCTACTTTTCCGCCGCGGATGTACCACCAGCCGTTTTCGTTCTTCTCTACACTATTGCAATTGAAATCAACTTTACCGTCTACAATTCTCCACCAGCCATTCTGGTTCTTTGCTATTCCGGTGTAATTGAAATCTACTTTTCCGTTTGTAATCTTCCACCAGCCGTTTGCATTCTTAGCTACGGTATTTGTGTAAGTAACTTTGCTGTCCACTACATAATACCAATTTCCTTTGCCTAATGCTCCGGTTGTGTCTTTGATCACATCGTTTACGTTAAATCTAACGGTTCCGTCTACTACATACCAGTCACCATGCTCATTGGAAGCAAATCCATTATAAGTGAAATCTACTTTTCCATTTCTTACATAATACCAACCATTTACATTTTTCGCAACGGTTGTTACGTCTGTAGCAATCTTGTTATCTTTGTAGTAGTACCAGTTGCCGTCTGCTGCCTTGCTGTCAGCAAGTCCATCCGGATGTGTCTCAGCCGGTTTCTGATTTTCTTCAGAAGTTGCTTTCGCTTTTGCTACAATGTCATCGATCAGCGCTTTGGCGATCTCAACTGCACCTTCCGGATCGTTCTGGAGATCCATTTCTACCTCATTTGCGACATTGCTTACCTGTCCCTGGTAGTTGCTGATCTCATCCGCACTTAATCCTGCCAGCTTGCTGATCACTTCATTCTGAGCCTCGATATATACAGCAATTTCTTTTCTTGCAGCACTTTCTTTTGTAATTACCTCATTTGCACCAATGTCGATTTTTCCATCGCTAAGTGCTGTTCCGTAATAATCTACAGTTGGAATTGCAGCTTCGTTCTTAACAAGTTCTTTACCAAGCGTATCATCTGTGTAAGATGGTGCTTCCGGAAGCGCTCTACCAGCATCAATTGCCGGGGAACCTTCCTGAATCTTGAATCCGTCTGCGGTTCCAAGTGTTGTCTTGCCATCTGCCCATGTTCCGGTTGTATAATCTTCTGTATTTACAAATTTCGGATCTGCATAAACTGCATTTGCATCATTTGCATTCGCTTTGTATACATCCTGTGCACTTCCATCCTCACTGTATACAAGGTTATTTGAATAAGTGATACCTGATTTTGTACTTACACTGCCAGATTTTGCCGGTCCATAGAAGATATTATTAAATACTGTTACAGCTTTGATAGTGCTGCCTTCCCATGCAGAATCCGGTGTCAGAGCCATGGTATAACCACCATTGTTCTCCCAGTACATGGTATTGTTGTAAATCTGGATACCAAGAGAACCATATTTACCAGTTCCCATACGGATCATCGGTGCACCATCATATTTACCGTCATTTACGCTGACATTGTAACGTGCAATGTTGTTTACAGATGCTCCCGGTCCCGGGCAAAGCATCAGGAATCCGCCCAGATTGTCATGACTGTAGTTGTACTCATATACACAGTTCTGTACACCATAGTCAAAGTCGAATGCCATACTGTCGTTTCCTACTGCGGAACCGATAGAATGTTCGGATGTATTAAATGCTTCATTGTAACGGAAAGTTACATTGTTGCTATCCCATGACCAGAGTGCTGCATGGTTCGGGTTTGCACTGTAATCCCAGTTGCTGTCTGCAGAGTTGTCAATCAGGTTGTACTCTACCGTTGCATCTGTTGTGTTGATCGGTACGATACCATCACCAGCTACATCATGTACATAGTTATTATTGATCTCTACATCACTGCTTCCGATCCATTTACTGTTTCCGGCATTCTGGTAGGTTGTATCACTGTATGTTCCACCAACCAGTTTACGGCTTGCCCACACGCTCTCCATATAGATTGCTTCGTGGCAAACATTGTAAACTTCGTTTCCGTCAATGGTTAATCCTGCGTAGTAAGATTCTACTTTTCCGGTATGGTTGCTGCCACCGCCTGTTACCAGAACGATCAGTCCTCCTGCGCCTTTATTGGCACCACCCTGCATCTTACCATTGACATCATGGATCTTGTTGTTGCGAATTGTTACATTTACAAGTTCTCCTGCATCACGGTTTTCCACTACCAGACCGGATAACAGTTTACTGCTCTGTTTGTAAGTTCCGATAGCACCTGCAGATGCATCCCAGTTTGTGATATCCAGATTTTCTACTACAATATTCTGGCTGTTCCTGATATGAACGGCTGCCAGATCTTCTTTGGTAGCATAGGTCCAGTTTGCACCGTTACCGTTGATGACAGGTTTTGCACCTTCACCATAGCTTCCGATAACAACCGGTTCATCGGCAGTACCTTCTGCTCCGTTTACAAGTAACTGCTCATCATTCCATGTGCATCCTGCTTTCAGTAAGATCTTACCACCTGCGGTAAGTTTACGGATGGAAGAAGCTTTCTTCAAAGTCTTCCATGCTGTCTCCGGAGATGTTCCATCGTTATCATCATTACCATTTACTGCATCTACATAGTAAGCCACATCACCAGTCGGCTCATGGATGGAGATCAGTGCAGCCTGTGCATTTTGCAGCTTGGTGGTCATTTTACGGATTGCTTTCTGAGTAGTTTTCTCATTTGCATCTGCTTTAAATTCTTTGGCTTCTGTTACAACTGCCTGAAATGCATTCCAGGAATCTTCTGTCCAATCTTCAGCCTTTAATCCATTCGCTGCCGCAATTGCCTCGTCAAATGAAGTCCAGTTAAGTTCTGTACTTGTTTTCACCAGTTTTACATTATCAAGATAACCATAAATGCCATTGTCAGCCCAGGTATAAACATCAATCGTTGATGTATCAGAACCGGTTGTAAATTTAACCTCAAATGGTTTCCACTCTGTTGCGCTGTTGATTACCTGAGCGGCTAACTTCTCATCTGTATTGGTTGCATCTGTATAACTATCGTCAGAAGAATATACGGCATAAATTTGTTTGCCATCTACTTTTGCGCCTACCCAGTAATGTTTTCCGCTTGCAGAACTTACTTTTGCATATCCGGTCAGGGTATACTCTGTATCCGGTTCTACCGCAATCAGGTTATTGTTTCCTCTGCTGCTTCCATCCCCCCTGGAATTTTTGTTTCCATTATCTCTCAGATAATGTGTACCATCCGGAGCATTTTCATCTTCTACAATCGTTGCTCCCGAACCAATACTCCATCCGGTTGTTCCGTTTTCAAAACTTCCGTTCTGAACCAGATTTACGTTCTCTGTGGATATACCTGTCTGGACAATACCAATCCAGCTTAATACCGGATCTCCACCGGAAGCTTTTGTAACTGTTACAAGAATATGATCTGTATCTTCCGGTACAACAATATCCAGATTATTTCTGTCCTGTGTCTTACCGGAGGAAAGGCTTGCGCTTCCACTTGCAAGTACTGTACTCTCGCCATCTTCGTCTACAGAAGAAACAGTGATCGTAATGCCCCTGGTACTGCCCCACCATTCATTAAATCCTGTAGAAACAGTGTATGTTCCAGGCTCTACCTCAAAACCATATTCAATTTTTCCTGAACTTGTTGCCCACCAGCCGGTATCGAAGAACTCTCCGGAACCTTTGCTTCCCATATCTTCAGAAGCGCTTCCGCCAGATGCGCCAGGAGTACTTGTATAACCCCATTTCACACCATTGTCATCACCATATTTCTGATCAGATACGGTATTAAGAAGTCCTGATGCACTTGCATCCAGTTTGTTAAATAATAAAGAAGTATTATCTCCGTTTGTATAGCAGTCTGCAAAATATACCAGATTATTCGGGCAGCAAACTACCTGATAAGAAAATTCTTTATTATTTAATTCGGCTAATTTACCGCTTACTGTGACATATCCAATCGCACTTTCACCTGCAGATTCATCCACAGTCCAGGTTACCGGTGTATTTTCTGTAGTCTTTCCGCTTAATTTAACATTAATTTCTGTCGGAAGTTTTGCTTTCAGCTCTGTCAGGCTTGCTACAGTCTGAGGAAGATCTGATAATACTTCGACAGCACCTTTTCCTTCCAGGTCTTCTAAGGTCCAGTCTGAATAATTTTTCAGTGCAATGGTGTCATTCATTCCAAATTCAATTGGAAGCCACATATAGGTCGGATGAGCACTCAGATTATTTGTATTATCATCTGTCCAATGATCACCCATGTAAATGAATTTTCCATTTTCAGGATCCACCGGGATGACACAGGTGCTCTGACTGGAGAATGTATTACCTGCACTGTCGCCCACACACGGATCACCCTTTCTGGTCCAAGGACCTAACGGGCTGTCAGCAACTGCATAAGCAGCCTGGTTCGGTGCCCATCCGGTACATCCTGATGTGATCAGATAATATTTATCCTGATATTTAAACATTGCAGGACCTTCTCGGGAATCTGTACTGCTGATGCAGAAATCTTCTCCCAGTTTCATTTCTTCTGCGTCTTTTGCAAGTCCTGTATATTCCTCATTCAGTTTTGCAATATACATTACTTCATTTCCTTCAGAAGAATACATTACATATGCAGTTCCGTCATCATCTTTGAACAGGTTCATATCTCGAACGTGTCCACCCACAGAATCAAATCCATGATTTGTACGACTTTGATCTGCGGTCAACATGTAACTTCCTACCAGTTTATACGGTCCGTTTACATTATCGGAAATTGCAATACCCGCTTTTGCTTTTGCATAGTTTGAGCTGCTGTCAGAAGCATACGGACTTGTTCCATCTGCATGGAACCAGATGACATATTTTCCTGTCTTTTCATTATAAAGCATCTTCGGACGCTCCATAACGCAACCCTTGTCAGAATCTCCTGCCCAGAGATCCACATAAATGTCTTTCTTCTCCTGATCAGTCAGATCACCATACAGGCTCTTGAAATAAGGGTCTGTATCAAACTGTTCTTCGTTATCCATGGTCTTTAAGACAACGCCTTCATCTTTCCAGTTATACAGATCCTTGGAAGAATACATATGGATACCAGGCATCGGTCTGTAACCATTGGTTCTGTCCTCACCAATCCAGTAATAGGTATCACCAATTTTCTGCACCTGACCACCATGTGCCTGAATCTCTACACCATTGGTATCATAAATGATCTCTGCCTTTGTACCTGAAATAGAAGAATAAGTTTTAATCTCTTTCAGGTTATCAAAAGCTGTCTCAATAGCAGTTTTTGCATCGCTGATTGCTGTTTCATCTGCTGACTCAACTTTAATCAAAGCCTCTGCATCTGAAATTGCTTTGTCAAAAGCATCTTTTGTTGCTGTTGAATATTTCTTTCCTTCTGTTTTCTCTTTGTAACTTTCTACCGTTGCTTTCAGAATGTCCAGAGCATTTACCTTATCTCCGCTCGGAATTGCTTTTACGGTAATATAGTTCACAACCGGATCGTCACTTGTGCTGGAACGGCTAGTTGCCTGAACAAATACATTTAACGTTCCGTCATCAACCGTTACATCATAAGTTTTCTCGAAATCTTTTGCTGTCAGATTTGATTCAACTTTCTCACCTTCCAGAAGAATATCTTCGTGCTTGGTTCCCCATTTACTCCATGGATTATCAATACCAACCGTTACCTGATATTTTCCATCCGGCAGATCAAAGTCGTATCCGATACCGGATTTTCCTGCTTCATAGGTAATCTTATCAGACTGATAACGATAAGAACCTTTTAAGGTAGTGTCTCCACCTCTGGATGTTGCAGAATAAGTATCATCTTCCACATAGCCCCAGCTATATCCTGCTGCATCATCTTTGCCATATGCCTGATCCAGATCTGTCTGATATAAACCGTTCTTTGTTCCGGATGGTGTCACAGTTACATCAGATGTTCCGCAGTTTGCCTGATAAAGAATGTAATCATTTGCTGCAAGTTCTGTTTCTGTCAAACCATCTTTCTGGTTTAATGCATCTTTTGCATCAGCTGTACCAGTTTCTGCATCACCTGCTGCGTAAGGTGCTGTTACATTTGCCGCACTTGCCGTAACCATTGATAACGGCTGCAATACCATTGCTGCTGACAATACACCGGATAACACAACTTTTTTGTTTTGCCATCGCTTACGCTTGTTATTCTCCATGTTTTCTCCTCCTCTTTATGATGAATTTATACTTTCTGGGGGAAAGTCATAAGCTTTCACCTCTTAAGCACCAGTATAAAGTAAAAAACGGCTAAGATATATCGAATATCTTAGCCGTTTTTTATATTACTTAGATTTTTTTGTGATTTTGTCAGACCTAGATCATTGCTTTTCCATTGACAATTTTGCATCTGACACCACGAATGTTTGCATAACCGTTATAGGAAAAATCTACTTTTCCTCCACGGAGATACCACCAGCCGTTGTTGTTCTGTGCCATGCCGTTGAAGTTGAAGTTTACTTTACCATTTTCAATTTTCCACCAGCCGTTTGCATTCTTGGCTACTCCAGTGTAAGAGAAATCTACTTTTCCGCCACGGATGTACCACCAGCCATTTTCGTTTTTCTCTACGCTGTTGCAGTTAAAGTCTACTTTACCATTAACGATACGCCACCAGCCGTTTGCATTTTTTGCAATTCCTGTGTAGGAGAAATCTACTTTTCCGCCACGGATGTACCCCCAGCCGTTTTCGTTTTTCTCTACGCTGTTGCAGTTGAAGTCTACTTTACCATTAACAATGCGCCACCAGCCGTTCTGGTTCTTGGCTACTCCAGTGTAATTAAAATCTACTTTTCCGTTTGTGATCTTCCACCAGCCGTTTGCATTCTTCGCTACGGTATTGGTATAAGTTACTTTGCTGCCTGTTACATAATACCAGGTTCCTCTGCTTAATGCTCCGGTTGTATCTTTGATAACATCATTTACATCAAATTTCACACATCCGTCTTTGACATACCAGTCACCTTTTTCGTTGGAAGCGAATCCGGTATAAGTAAAATCAACTTTACCGTTCTTCACATAGTACCAACCGTTTTTGTTCTTTGCGACGGTTGTTACGTCGGTTGCTACTTTGTTGTCTTTGTAGTAATACCAGTTGCCATCTGCATCTTTTACATCGGAGAGACCATCTGCATGTTTCTCACCCGGTGTCGGCTCAACAGGTTTCTTAACCAGACCATTTACTGCATTCGTCAGTTCTGATATAGCATCTGCCACATCTTCATCTGTTGCATCATCGTTAGCAAGAACTGCTTCTGCTGCTGCAAGTGCATCTGTGTATACTTTGTAGCTGTCTGCCGTATAAGCATCGCCTGCGATATCTTTGTTCTCATTATAGAGACTTCTTAATTCGCTGATATCTACCATACTTCCTGCTGCATCCCACAGTTTTTCAGTTGCTGCATTGATTTCATCCTGGGTGGTCGGATCCTCCAGTAAGCTTTCTGCTGCTTTCAATGCTGCTTTGAACACTGCATAGCTGCCTGCCGTATAGTTTGCTTTATTTTCCTGCATTCCTTTTACAGCATCGTATGCTTTCTGCAGATCAGCAATATCACGTTTTGTTACATCTGAGATACTGATCCAGCTTAAAATCGGATCACCACTTGTTTCTTTTTCTTTTTTCACAGTCAGAGTCACAACAGATCTTTCTGTCAGAGAAATGGTTCCTTTTGCGTAAGACTCTGCACTCTTTACTGCATCAAAATCACAGAGTTTTGTTTCGTCAGATCCATCTACAGAGTAATATACGTCCATCTCACGGTTCATGCTCCACCAACCGGTGTTTCCAAGCATGATCTCATGGTCACCTGCCGGAAGTGTTACCTGATAGGTAATGTTCTTTCCGCTGCGTGCCCACCAGCCGCCTGTATATGGATCAGATACACTTGACTGACCGAAACCTTTGATATCTCCGGAGTCACCTACAACACTTGTGTAACCCCAGCTGTTATCCTCTGTCTTAGCCTGATCTGCCGCATCTTTATTCAGCAGTTTTTTGCTTGCAGATTTTACATTTTCCCATGTAGTAGAGTCAGTATTGTTGCTGTCGATCATATACTCTACATTTTTCGGAATCATCTGAATACTTGCTGTTGCTGTTTTTCCGGTTTCTGTAGTGCCATTAACTGTTACATAGCTGTACGGATTTACATTATTGAAGTCTACACCATCTAAGTTCCATGATACTTTTACCTGTGTTCCGCCAATAGCTACTGTCTCCGGAAGTTCCGGTGTCTCGCCAAGTGTTCCTGTGGTGTTCACTGTTTCCGGTGTACCATATGCTTTCATGATTGCATTATACTCATCTGCAGTTACACGGATCGGTGTACCATGTCTTGCACGGCTTGGCATCTTGTATGTACCAGTCTCTGGTTTTGTGAATTCTCCACTTTCCAGATCAGTTGTGATTAATGGATAATATCCGCTGCCGCCAAAATCATCTACCAGCAGACACCATGTATCTGTTGTTGCATCATCCTGATTCAGTTTAAAGATGGTCGGTCCCTCTACATACTGATTGCTGTTCAGGGAGTCAGATTTAATCTGTTCAAATGTACCTAATACACTGTTGCTCTTCTCTAAGAAGATTGTCTTGGTTTTTGCACCAAGTTCATTTGTGCTGTCACCTTCGTTTTTGGTAAATCTGTAGTAGGTACCATTGTTGTCAATCATGGTTGTATCAATGCTGGACTGATCTTTCTCAATATACAGTTCCGGTTTTGTAAATGTATAGAAATCTCTTGTCTTTGCATAATACAGACGCTGTTTTGTATCCACATTCGGTGTTCTGGATGCCCAGTATACAACATATTCCCCTGTTTTTGCATCGTAAGTCGCTTCCGGTGCCCAGGTACATCCTGCATCAATATCTGCAGATATTTCTACCATTCTCTGATCAGACCAGTTTACCAGATCAGTAGATTCCCAGATCATCAGGCTCTGACTTCCGCTGTTCTGTGCAGCATCCCATCCGTTTCCGCCATTAATCTTCAGATCTGTTGCGATCAGATAGAATTTATCGCCTTCCGGAGAGCGGATAATGAACGGATCGCGTACACCTTTCTCGCCCAGTGTAGAAGTCAGTACCGGGTTATTGTTGTTCAGATCATCCCAGTTCATTCCGTCATGACTGGATGCAAAGTAAATCTGCTCGCCATCGGAATATCCTTCTCCTGCAAAATATGCAAAGAAGTAATCGGTATAATCAGAATCTTTGATTTCTTTTGCTGCTGCTTTTACCTGAATCTCAATCTCTTTTACAGCTTCTTTTCCTTTATAGGAAAGTGTTGCTGTCATTTTGACCGTTGTGTCTTTTTCCGGTCTTGTAACAGTACCTGCCGGTGTTGCGTCGTAACCGCCATTGTCATGTGCAGCCACATCTACGATTTCCGGATGATCCGTTGTCCATGTAATTTTGACACCATTTTTTTCTGTTGGAAGTGTGATATTTCCACGTACATCATCTTTGTTCGGAATATCTACACTTGCAAGTGCTTCGTTCATGGTAGATTCAATGTTCTCACCCGGAACTTTCAGACTGATGCTTGCAGTCTGATCGCCATAAGCGACTTTAAGGCTTACATATACATCATCATCCTGAACGGTTACTTTTCCATCTGATGTGATTGCATCATTTTCCGGAACAGTCCATATCAGATCATATCCGTCAATGGAAGTTGGTAATGCGATATCTTTTGTTACTTCTGATGCTGAAGCATTTCCGTTTAATACAGCTTTGCGGATATCTGCCAGAACCATTTTCTTCTTCTCTGCTGTGGTCGGAAGAACTTTCTGTACAGCTTCCTCTGTTAATGCTGTGTTCCAGAATTTCATATCAGCTACGTTTGCTGTCAGTAACGGATCCGGACTATACAGAGATTTTCCGATAAATCCAAGTTCACCACTTGCCGGAATAATTTTTGTAATGTCTTTACCATGATTCTTCAGTGTAGATACTAATGTTCCATCCATGTACATATACAGATTCGTTCCATCAGATACAAGTGTTACTGTTGTATAACCAGCGCCCGGAGTGGTTGCCGGTGCCGGCATTCTTGACTCGCCACCAGCACTAATCGCCGCAATTGTATTTCCTTTATAACTATCCTGGTTAGAATCTACACCAACAAACAAATAATTATCCACATTTGGCCATGTAGAAACGGTTCTTCCAAAACACCACAGCCAATGATCTGCCTGTGTCTGCGTACTGAAAGTTGCCTGAACAGTGAATTTACCGTCTGTTCCAGCCAAACCTGCCGGAATGTCCGCATATCCATCTTTCTTAAACTGCAATACGCTTTCTTTTCCATAAGTAGCTACGCTGCTCTCATCAATATCATGTAACGCTGCATCGTTGCCTTTTCCGGACACATCTGTTAATTTTCCTTCCGATACGGACATATCATAATGTGCTGTCATACTGGTTGCAATTGCATCTGTCAGTTCATATACTTTTAACTCAGACAGGTTACAGTTACCATTGGCATCAACAGAATATTTAATATAACGATAAGATGGTACACCGGTTGTCTTAAAATCGGTATAATATACCATAGTATCTTGTTTTTCTGCCGGTGTGGAAGAAATCGTGTACAGATCCGTCCAGTTTTCTCCGTCATTTGATCCGGAAATCACAGCACCGACACAACGACTTGCATAACCTGTTCGCGGTGCATAAGCGATAGCACCGATCTATGTCTCCTGACCAAGATCTAAGGTAACATATCCATTGCTGACACCATCAAAGAATGTACCGTAATTATTATCTACAACATCAGATGCCACATTTGTGGTACCATTGTTCCACGGTGCACTTCCGGTTACCTGATTTTTTGCAATTGCAATCTGTCTTACTTCCGGTTTTTCCGCTGTGTTATCATCTGAAGTATCTTTGATTCCATTCACACCTTCTACGATATAAGTAGTAATGGAATTGCCTTTCATCGTTGCTGTAAAGCACTGTTCATCTGCATCTACAACAATGTTGTCACTCTTGGTTACATCTTTCCAGTGCTCACCGGTTTTCAGATCTCCGCTTGTACGGATTGCAGTAACTTTATTTCCCATTTCTTCAAAACCGGACATGTCAAATTCCCAAGTCTGATCGGAGCTGGATGTATTGATCGCAACGATAATTGCTTTATTTCCATCCACATCATATGCTGCCAGTGTTTTTCCTTCCTGGTCAGATCCAATGATGGTATCGCCCGGACGAATATATCTTGAAAACTGTCCGTATGCATAGTATTTCTGGCTCAGTACGATTTCATTATTATTGTGATCTGCAGCTGCGATTCCCCAGTAACCATTGGAGCTCTGGGATTTCCATGCTTTTTCCAGATCTGTCATAGTCAGATAGTCGTTTTCGCTTCCTTTATTTATCCACTTCTGACCATATTCGCTACTGTCTGCATGCATATCAATGGCATTCCAGAGGATCCATGCAGAAGCCTCCAGTCCGTTGACATCTGTCATCATACGCTGTGCCAGACCAAGTGCAGCGGTCATTTCGCCGGCATTGCTTCCTGCAGTGTAAGCGCCGTCTACCTCAGACATCCACAGATTCTTTCCAGCATTTTGTGCTGTTTCTTTTAATCCGGAACGATTGGATCCACTATAAGTATGGGTATCAATTCTGGAAATAACATTTTTTGCTTCATCTGTTAATTTATTATAAGAAGTAATCTGTGTATCAATGCTTGTCTCATCCGTACCACTGATGATTACACCTTTCAGACTTTCTCTGTTCTGCAGTTCTTTATTTAACGCTACCAATACTCTTGACTGAGATTCTCCCTGATCAAAATGGCAGCCTTCCTGCTTGTTACTGTTTGCACCCCAATAATCTGTATAAGGCTCATTCATCGGATCTACACTCTGGAAGTTAATCACGCCTTCTTCCTGCCAGTGTTCCATAACATCTGCCATATATTTTGCAAATGCATTGACAGAATCAGCACGCAGATTGTCTTGGGATGAATTTGTATTTCCTGAGGAGCATCCGCTGACTGTCATAAAATATGGCGGTGAATTGGAGAATGCCTCTGCGATGAAATCATTTCCGCTGGCTTTTGCAACTGCTTTCAGTACGTTGACCTGATTCTGATCTGCTGTCCAGTCATACTTCCATGCATAACCGCAGTCCTCGTCGTACTGATCAAAATTATTTTTATCAGCGTAATAACTGATGTCATGCTTTGTTGTATCAATTTTAGTAACTTCTGTTGCATATCCCGGAACGCCACCATCGGAACGAACGATGTGTGACTGATGTAAAAACTCATCTTCTTCCGGAAGTTCTGCCAGATCAGAAGTCTTTACGACTGCCATCTTGACAAAATCCAGTGTCCAGTCAGACTTTCCGGCAATGTTAATGGTATTTTCACCTTTCTTTAACTGTACTCCGGAAATTGTTACGCAAAACAGCATACAATGGCTTCCGTTATTGGTACCCTCTGCAATAATACTGCTATTAATGTCACTTGAAGAAATAACTTTATCCTGAGTGCTGTCGTCATTAACACGGATTGCCACATCTCTGCTGTTTGTTCCTTCCAGTGTCAGCAGAAGTTTTACGGTATATTCACCAGCTTCTTCTACGTTTACGTTATAACGCAGATTATCGCCTGAACCAGCAGCATCGTCAAGTTTATTGATCCAGCCAAGTTTGTTGAAAGAACCAACTTTCTCCCCTTTGGTAATTCCGAACTCAGCATCGGAACGGGAATAAGTCATATCCTTCATTTTGGTATATGTCTCTGCTTTTCCACTTGTTCCATTGTAAGTATACGTTCCTGCTGCCAGATCATAAAATGTTGCATTCTCATTTACCGGTACCTTTGTAGTAGTCACAGTATCTGCTACATCATCACCGCCGCCAATATTATAACGACCGATGTTCATGTTCAGTCCATCCGCACTGAAAAACAGGTTTGCTGCCTGCTCTGTTAATTTGTCACTGTAACCGATTCGATTTGCCCACCAGCACAGGGATGTGCCCCATCCCTGAAATTCGCCAAGTCCATCCTTATTCGTATCATTGAATGTAGATGCTTCCGCCGGTTTCAGTTTAACCGTAGTATCTACTGTCGGTGTGGTTGCTGCCTGTGCCTGTACCGTCCAGCCGTTCATCGGAACACTGGTGACAACCATAGCCGCTGCCGCGATCAGACTTGCAAATTGTCTCATCCTTTTCATGTGATCTCTCCTCCTCCTCGTTTTGGCAGTTTTACTTTTCTTTGGGGATATAAGAAAAACTCCCTACCTTAATATCCAGTATAAAATAAAAAACAGCCAAAATATATCAATTATCTTAGCTGTTTTTTATATTTCTTATTTCTTTTTTACACAATCTTCCACTTCGTACGATGTACAAACTGCTTCCGGTAGCGTCCCGGCGTCTCTCCGGTCATCTCCTGAAACACCTTGCAGAAATGGCTCTGGGAACTAAATCCCAGATAAAAACTGATCTCCTGAATCGAATAATCCGAATACTGCAACAGATTCCTGCTCCTTCGGATCTTCTCCTTCAGAATATACCGCTTGATGGTGATATTTTCCTGCTTTTTAAACAGATGTGACAGGTAATCCGGATTCACATTCAGATGTTTTGCAATATCCGTAATCTGAATCGAATCATGAAAATGTCGGAAGATATAATCCTTTACTTCACCCACCAATGGATTTTTATATCCTGACTGCTCTGTCTTCTGTTCTTCGGCAACAGCTGCCGCATAAAGTCGTTGTGCTTCACGCTTAAATGCCTCTACTTCCACTACATTATCAATTTCTTCTATCTGTTGGATAAAATTATCTGCCATAGTAAAAGATTTTTCCACACTGACGCCAGCCTCTACTGCCGTTCTGGATGCCAGTGTAATATTTCCGACTGCCACATTTTTGTGATGGCGCAGCGAATCTTTTGCCAGTCGCCCAATCTGTCCTTCATAGGTCTCTGAGATGCTTCGGTTCAATGCCGCAATATCACCATGTCGGATTGCTTCCTGTTCCCGCTGTTCCTGTTCATAAGGATTGTGCAAGCCAACCCCTTCTTTTTCCTGATACCGAAACAGATTCTTCACCATCTCTTCCCGGGCGCCTACAACCTTTGGCATAGATTCTTTATTATGTGCCCAGAACTCTGCCACACTCAATTCTCTGCCGGTAAGGAAATAAAAGCACAGTAAAATACCCGTCACAAAGGTATCCAGCTCACACATCTGCAGGTTCAATCCGGCTTTTTTCAACATGTGATACTTCTTGTTCGCATGAGTAAAGCGTTTTTCCGACGTTGGTGCCAGAATAATCGGTCCAAACAAGTTCCATACATTCGGCGCATCCTCATGCGAAATCTCTGCCACCAGAATGTCAGATTCCAGCATATAAATGTTCGGATATTCACCATGCTGCAATTGAAAGCAATCTTCCAAAATCTTCTTCTGTTCTTCCGAAGCCATGTATGCTTCCTGCTTCTCGCCAAAATTCTGACAATATCCCGTACTGGCATCATACCTGCAAATAGATGCTTTCATCAGTTTTACGAGCTGTGTTCCTAAAAATAACTCCCCCACAAACGATCCTTTCTCTGGCGGTCTTATTTACAATGCCCGCATGATTTCAAGTCGAACGCACGTGAGACTTGGTGCGTGATTCTGGTCAGCGAAAGCTGACATATTCTTCTCAGAATCACTGCACATCCTCGCGGAGCGTTTATCTCAGTCGGAGATTGTACTCCCACTGAGAAAGACTTGTTATTACTCACCACTTGCAGAAGTGGGAGTCTTCTCGACTGAGATAAATACAAGATTTCTTTGCATGATCACTGCGAAGTCCATCCCATTTCCCGCTGAGGTCAGTTCTGTTTCTGCTCCAGTGAATATTTTACCAGTTTTTCAAGCAGATCAACGGTTCCCTCAATACCATAGCATGCACTGTTGATGCAAATATCAAAATCTGCCGGGTTGCCCCATTTTTTACCGGTATAATAATCATAGGAAGTTTTTCTGCGTTTGTCTGTCTTACGGATAAACTCCTCTGCTTCTCTGCGGTCCTGATCATTGAGCAGCATTTTTCTGCGGACACGGTTTTCATATGGTGCACCAATAAATACGCTCAAACGCGGAACATTATTTGTCATCAGTACATGACCGCAGCTGCGTCCTACAATGACACAGTCTCCGGCTTCTGCAATGGATTTGATCACGCGGCTCTGCTTGATAAAATGTGCATCTTTGCCACCGATTCCCGGCATTTTCTCATCCAGTTCATCGATCATCAGATCCAGCACAGAATCATCGTAAAAGGAAAAACCAAGACGTTTTGCCAGTCTGGAACCAATCTCGTGTCCGCCTGCTCCGGTCTCTCTGGCGATGCAGACTACGATATGGTTTTTTTCTGTCTTGTACATCAGACCAAAATGATCTTTTGTAAAATCTCTGGAAATCTGATCACGGAATCCTTCATCCTCCATCACATCCATCACATCTTTGCACAGATGCTGATAACGAATGAAAAATTCCTCATAGCGGCCCCCCCGCTCCTGAATGATCTTGATCATGTTTCCAATCAGGATCAGCTCGTCTTTGATTTTCTCATCATTCTCCCGTTCAAAATCCTTCAGAATCTGTTTTTCTGAAATATGTTTCGGTCCCGGAAATACTTTCCCCAGTTCACTTCCGGATGCTTCGTATACTTCTGTATCCAATGCATAAAAACGTTCTGCCAACTCTCTGTAGTTTACCTTGCTTCCCTCTGGTTTCATAACTTAACTCTCCTTCCGCTTCAGGCTCATTACTGTATTGCCATCTTCATTACTCAGAACAATACTGTTCTGGTCATCGTCTGTCTCATAAGTATATACAGATGATCCGCTTGCCCCAATCAGTTCAAACTGCTTTTTGTCCGCTGCATAGGTCATATGCACACCAAATACAAAGGTTCCATCCTCATTCAGTTTTACAAACGAACCTCCATCAGATGCATATTCTGCTGCAAACTGCTCTCCGGTCATGATCTGATCATCACCGCCGGCACAGCTCATCTGCGTTCCTGTTGTAAAATCCGGTGTCTCTCCTTCTTTATATTTACATCGGGTGTAAGTGCCGTCCTCATTCTGCTGAATGGCATAAGAATCATACGCAAGCTGGCTTTCGCTGTTGTTTTCTGCGTTTTCTTCTCCATAATAGATCAGATTCAGGATCCGCATTCCGTCCTCGTTTGTAAGCAATTTGTACATACCGATATATCCATAATCGCAGGTTCCTTCTTTCGTAAGATCCATCTGAATCTTCACGGTATCTCCGGCTGTATATGTGCCATCAAACTTCACCTTCGACTTTACCGAAGCCTGTACGGTCTCTGCTGAAGCACTTCCGTCTGCTGTTCCTGCATCCTTTGTTCCACATCCTGCCAGAGCCAGCATGGTGATCAGCAGCACACTCAGCAGTCTTCCTACGATTTTCTTCATGATAAATATTCCTCCAAAATTTTATCCAGTTCACTCATCACATATATCGGTTAATTCCTCATGCAAACATGATTATTAACCGGATACATGTGATGAGTGAACTGTATAATATATTTTACCACTTTTGTCTATTTCTCACAACCCGTCACCACTTTTTTGCCGTTTTTTCACACATTTTTCATTTTTTCTGCTACAATATAATTGTTTTCACAACGTTTTTCAGGGCATGTATTAAATGATGCGCATCGTATAGTAAACATGTCCGGAATATTTTTGAATGATCAAATTTTATCTTCTGCATTTATTTTCTGAAAGGATTTTTTATATGAGCAAAAAGCAACCACGCAACACAAAAGGAAAAATCATCTCCGCCGCATGGAAACTGTTTTATGAACAGGGATACGACGATACAACCATCGATGAGATCATTGCCGAATCCGGTACATCCAAGGGCTCTTTTTATCACTATTTTGAAGGGAAAGATGCCCTGCTTGGATCTCTCTCTTTCCTTTTTGATGAAAAATATACCGAACTGGAAGCTCAGCTGGTGCAGTTCGATACTCGTTATGAACAGCTGATCTATCTGAATCAGGAACTTTTTTCCATGATTGAAAACAGCATTTCTCTGGATCTTCTGGCGCGTTTGTTGTCTACCCAGCTGATTACAAAAGGCGAAAAACATCTGCTGGACCGCAACCGCTACTATTATAAACTGCTGCGCCGCATTATCCGGGAAGGGCAGGAAAGTGGAGAATTTCGTACGGATCTGTCCGTCAATGAGATGGTAAAGCTGTATGCGATTGCGGAACGTGCGCTGCTTTATGACTGGTGCATCTGTAATGGAGAGTATTCACTGAAAACTTATGGTTCCACTGCGATGCCGATCTATCTGGCACAGATTCGCATTCAAGTCGAACGCTCGTGAGACTTGGTGCGTGATTCTGGTCAGCGAAAGCTGACATATTCTTCTCAGAATCACTGCACATCTTCGCGGAGCGTTTATCTCAGTTGAAGATTGTACTCCCACTGAAAAAGACTTGTTATTACTCACCACTTGCAGAAGTGGGAATCTTCTCGACTGAGATAAAAATGTCGCTGATTAGTATATATATATATCAACTTTTTCAATAGGCTAACATTGTTAGTCTATTTTTTATTATCATATATGTAAAAATACCGTTTTCTTTTGTATTTATTTTTATTCTATGTTTTCTTTCATATTTTAGTCTGCTTCTATTTCCCCTTTATTTTAGCATATTTAATGCATATTTTTCGCTGTATTTCTGTACTATAGTCTATACTTCATTCTGTATTGCAGTCTGTTTTTATTCATGGTATACTGGCAGAAATTTGTTGAAGTAACGTAATAAAGGAGATTGATTTTATGAACGCAAACACAATTGGAATGCTGATCATCATGATTATCTATCTGGGTGTTATGGTATTGATTGGCGTTCTCTTTTCCAGGAAAAACAACGACACCAGTGATTTTTATCTGGGTGGTCGAAAACTCGGCCCGATCGTAACCGCCATGAGTGCGGAAGCCTCTGACATGAGCAGCTGGCTTCTGATGGGACTGCCGGGTGTCGCATATCTGTCCGGTTGTGCCGAAGCGGGATGGACCGCCATCGGCCTTGCCATCGGAACTTACTTAAACTGGCTCATCGTTGCAAAACGTCTGCGCCGCTATTCCCACAAAGCAAATAATTCTATTACGATCCCGTCCTTTTTCGCAAATCGCTATCGGGATAAAAGCAATTCCCTGCTGGCAATTTCAGCTATTATGATCGTAATTTTCTTCGTACCATACACCGCATCCGGATTCGCAGCCTGCGGCAAACTCTTTGCCACACTCTTCGGTGTTCCGTATATGCCTGCCATGATCGTAAGTGCCATCATTATCGTGGCTTATACTTCCCTGGGCGGATTCCTGGCAGCAAGTACCACTGATCTGATTCAGAGTATTATCATGACCGGTGCCCTGGTCGTCGTATTGATCTACGGCGTACATATGGCTGGTGGCATGGATGCCGTTATCACAAATGCACAGTCACTGAAAGGCTACTTAAGTATGACTATGTCTCACGATGCAGCAACCGGTGGAACCACACCGTACAACGGACTGACCATTGCCTCTACGCTGGCATGGGGCTTAGGTTACTTTGGAATGCCGCACATTCTGCTGCGTTTCATGGGTATTGAAGATGAAAACAAATTAAAAACATCCCGTCGTATTGCTTCTGTATGGGTTGTGATTTCCATGTTTATCGCAATCTTTATCGGTATCATCGGAAATGCCATGACAAAAGCCGGCACCATGGATGTTCTGGAGAATTCCTCTCAGGCAGAGACACTGATCGTAAGAACCGCTGTACTGCTGAGTAATCACGGATTCCTTGCCGTATTAATGGCAGGTCTGATCCTTGCAGGTATCCTTGCAAGTACCATGTCCACTTCCGATTCCCAGCTACTTGCTGCATCTTCCAGTATTTCAGAAAACCTGCTGCATGATTGCTTCGGAATTAAATGCACAAAAAAACAGTCCATGTTGATGGCACGTATTACTGTTCTGGTCATTGCAGCCATCAGTGTATTTCTGGCCCGTAACCCGGACAGTTCCGTTTTCCGTATCGTATCCTTCGCATGGGCCGGATTTGGAGCGACCTTCGGTGCCGTTATGCTCTTTGCACTGTTCTGGAAACGTTCCAACCGAAACGGTGCCCTGGCTGGAATGATCGTCGGTGGTGCCATGGTATTTATCTGGAAATTCCTGATCGCACCGCACGGCGGACTGCTTGGTATTTACGAACTGTTGCCGGCATTTTTGTGCTCCGCAGCTGCCATCGTAATCGTCAGCCTGCTGACCGCTCCGCCATCACAGGAAATCATCGACGAATTTGAAAGCGTTTAAACAGTTCACGCATGTCCTGTTTAGGTGCTTCCGGGCTTATGCTTGCATAAAGCCCGAAGCACTGGCAGAGACATGCAGGGAGCGCCAGCTTTCATGAGCAAAATTAGTAGCGAAGCTACGGAAAAGCCCGGAACGGGCGTTTTGCGAATGGGCGCGGGTGAACTGAGCAAAAAGAATATCAGAAATGAGCCTGATAGAAGTGATTTATCATTTTCTTTCAGGCTCATTTCCTGTATACTGATTTATAATCAAAACGTTATTCCGCTTAGAAGAAAGGCAAAATTATGACTTCAACTTTAACAATACCCGCACTTGCAATTTTTGACATGGACGGTCTGATTTTTGACACTGAACGCCTATTTATGACGACCAAAGATAGCGTCATGAAAGAATACGGTTATACCCAACAAAAAGACGATTACATCCACACCCTCGGAACCTGCGGACAACAATTACTGGATATTCTGCACAGACTTTACGGGAACGATTACCCGGCAGAAGAGATCAGTCAGAAATGCCGTACACTTGTCACAGAAAAAATCCGCCGCGATGGACCGCCGGTGAAACCAGGGATCCCGGAACTTCTCGCATGGTTTGCAGCCAACAACGTTCCCTGTTGTGTGGCATCTTCCACCAAACATGACATTGTTGCTGAATATCTTCATCTGGCAAAACTCGATAAATACTTTGCTTTTGTCATCGGTGGTGATCAGGTACAGCGTTCCAAGCCAAATCCGGATATTTTTCTTGCTGCCTGCCAGTGCGCAGATATCAGTCCGGAACATGCACTTGTACTGGAAGATTCCGAAAACGGTATTTTGGCCGCATCCAATGCACATATCCCGGTAATCTGTATCCCAGATCTGAAAGTACCATCCGAAAATATTGCACAAAAAACTGCGGCAATCGTGTCGACCGCCGCAGATGTAATTCAGTTATTTAATTAGATGTTCTTCATCAGATTTACCATCTCAATAGCGGAGCAAGCTACATCATAACCTTTGTTTCCGGCCTTTGTACCTGCACGCTCGATAGCCTGCTCGATATTGTCTGTAGTCAGGATACCAAACAGTGTCGGTACGCCGGTCTCAAGGCCCACCATTGCTGTTCCTTTGCTTACCTCAGCACATACATAATCATAATGGCTTGTAGAACCTTTGATAACAGCGCCTAAGCAAAGTACTGCATCGTATTTTCCGGAAGCTGCCATTTTCTTTGCAACGATTGGAATCTCAAATGCACCCGGAACCCACGCCAGATCGATATCCTCATCTTTTACACCGTGACGTACACATGCGTCCTGTGCGCCGCCAACCAGTTTTGATACGATAAACTCGTTAAAACGTGCTGCTACAATACCGATTTTAATGCCCTCTGCTACTACATTTCCTTCTAAAACTCTCATTTTCTTATCCTCCTGATTTTTTAATTTCATTGCAACTATTTATAGTCTGTCATGTGATCCATTTTTTCCTGTTTTGTTTTCAGGTAAAAATAGTCAAACTTCTGTGCTTTGATCTGGATCGGCACACGCTCCTCAATGGTAATGCCATATCCAGCAAGTCCTGTGATCTTGGTTGGGTTATTTGTCAGCAGACGCAGACGTTTTGCTCCGATGTCACGCAGGATCTGTGCTCCCACGCCGTACTCACGCATATCTGCCGGGAAACCAAGTTTGATATTTGCTTCTACGGTGTCATACCCCTGCTCCTGCAGTTCATATGCTTTTAACTTGTTAATCAGACCAATGCCACGGCCTTCCTGACGAAGATATAACAATACGCCTCTGCCCTCTTTTGCAATGGCTTTCATGGCTGCATCTAACTGTTCACCACAGTCGCAACGGCTGGAACCAAATACATCTCCGGTCAGGCATTCAGAGTGTACCCGGCAAAGTACCGGTTCTCCGTCTGTCACATCACCCATAACAAGTGCTACATGATGATCTCCGTTTAAAATATTTTCATAACCGTAAATTTCGAAATTGCCATATTTTGTCGGAAGTTTTGCATCTGCCTCACGGCGGATCAGGCTCTCATGCTGTAAACGATACTCAATGATATCAGCAATCGTAATAACAGTCAGATTATGTTTTTCTGCAAACTGTAACAGCTCTGTGGTACGCATCATGGTTCCGTCCTCACGCATGATCTCACAGCAGAGTCCACACGGTTTCAAACCAGCCAGTTTTGCCAGATCCACGGTTGCTTCTGTATGACCGTCACGCACCAGTACGCCGCCTTCTTTTGCACGCAGCGGGAACATATGACCCGGTCTGCGGAAGTCTGCCGGTCTTGCACCATCTTCCACGCATTTTAATGCGGTGTAAGAACGCTCTGCAGCGGAAATACCGGTTGTGGTATCCACATGGTCAATCGATACAGTAAACGCAGTGCAGTGGTTATCTGTATTTACATTTACCATCTGATCCAGGCCAAGTTTATCACAGAGTTCACCGCTCATCGGCATACAGATCAGGCCCTTTGCTTCACATGCCATAAAATTTACATTTTCCTGTGTTGCAAATTCAGCTGCACAGATCAGATCGCCCTCGTTTTCTCTTTCCGGATCATCAATTACCAGAATTACTTTTCCATCTCTTAAATCCTGTAATGCTTCTTCTATGGTTCCAATTTCTTTTGCCATCTTTTTATCCTCCCAGGTTTTCCTTAATCTTCATTCATTCAGGTTTTTATCATTTTTCTATAATTTTTTCCTTATTTGCTTATCGTATCTCTGATTTCTGCAAATTCAGAATCCATATTTTTTCAAAAAGTCTTCCGTGATTCCACTTTCTTTTTTTGTTTCCATCGCTTCTTCTGCCGCTGCCGGCTGCAACAGTTTTTCCACATATTTTCCAATAATATCGCATTCCAGATTGACGATGTCTCCGACCTTTCGGTCGTGCAACGCTGTTACCTGCTGTGTATGTGGAATGATGGATACTTTAAAACAATGTTCATCCACATAAGCCACTGTCAGGCTGATACCATCTATCGTAATGGAACCTTTTTCTACGATGTAGCGAAGCAGGTTCGGCTTTGCCGCGATGGTGTACCAGATCGCGTTGTCATCCGGCTCAATGCCCTGCACTGTTCCGGTGCCATCGATATGTCCCGATACAATATGTCCGCCAAATCTGCCATTTGCAGGCATCGCCCGCTCCAGATTTACGCCATCACCGGTGCTCAACTGCCCCAGAGAACTGCGGTTCATAGTCTCTGCCATGACATCTGCGGTGTAATAACTGCCGCCCATGCCTGTCACGGTCAGACACACACCGTTGACCGCAATGCTGTCTCCAATCTGACTGCCTTCCAGCACTTTTTTGCATCCGATGGTCAATACGCAGGACCGGGCACCGCGCCGTACATTCTGAATGGTTCCCACTTCTTCAACTAATCCTGTAAACATATATGATCGCCTCTTTTCAAGTTAACTTTCAATTTTGTAAATATTATGATTTGGGTGTCAAAACACCCAAATCTTGATTACACGGATTGTTCCGTGCTTTGCACTCCCACAATCCTTCCCGCTATTCGCATATCATGGGATAAAAATCCCACTTTTATGCTCATATCGGGGCGTGCCCCAAGGTCATTCATCCACCCTTGTGCAAGCACAGGTGGACTCAGACCTTTTGACACTGTAATCATATTATTATTCATGTACGCATGATTGACATTTTTCCATTTACTAATTTATAACAGAGTAATTATTTTACATATCCCACGATACAGAAATCATCGCCCAGCCGTTCTATTTCCATATCTTTCAATGTGATCGCATCTGCCATGCGGTCAATTCCCATGCCCTCTACCGGAGAGCGGGCATCCATACCACCGATGAGCTTTCCTGCTATGTAAGCATATACTTTATTTACAATGCCATCTTCCAGTGCGGACGCATTTAACGTTCCGCCGCCTTCCAGTAAAACACTGTCGATGTTCTGCTCACCAAGTTTTTTCATCAGTTCCACCAGATTAACTCCATGTGCGCCTTCCGTGCCGATCAGTTGAATTCCTGCCTCTTTTAACTTCCTGATTTTTTCCTGCTTTCTCTCTGCTTCTAATGATTCCTGACTGCAGGCCACGATTGTCTCTATTTCTGATGCAGTTTTCACGATCTGACTTTCCAGCGGAATGTGCAGATTGGAATCACAGATGATTCTCACCGGATCCACACCACCTTCCACGCGACAGTTCAGCATCGGATCATCTGCCAGTACCGTTCCGATTCCTACCATAATGCCCCGATAACGTCCACGCATTCGATGCACCTGAGTTCTGGCGATTTCACCGGTCACCCACTTAGAATCTCCGGTGGCACAGGCAATTTTCCCATCCAGTGTCATGGCATATTTCATAACTACAAACGGTGTCTTTGTCGTGATGTAATGATAAAATACTTCGTTTAATTTCAGGCATTCCTCTTCCAGAATTCCGGTTTCTACATAAATGCCATGCTCTCTCAGGATCTGTACACCTTTTCCTGCTACCAGCGGATTGGAATCCATACTTCCCACAAAAACTCTGGCAATCTTTTTCTCAATGATAATGTCCGTACACGGTGGGGTTTTTCCCTGATGACAACACGGCTCCAATGTCACATACAGATCCGCTCCTGCGGTGTCCTCAGTACATCTCGTCAATGCATTTCGCTCCGCATGAAACTCTCCGTATTTCTCATGATACCCCTCACTGATGATCCGTCCGTCCTTTACTACCACGCAGCCAACCATCGGATTCGGTGATGTATGACCTTCCCCCTTTCGCGCCAGCTCCAACGCCCGTCTCATATATTCTTCTTTTTCCTGCATAAAAAAATCACTCCCTTCAAGCTTCCAGGGATTTTCTGCTTCCATAAATCTTTGCGTTTCCTGATTTGTCTGTTTTTCATCGTCTGATATTTTTGTTAGTTTCATGCAACATTCACATCCCGACTCCGAATTTTTTCAGATCAAAAATTTATGGTAAAAGAAAATCCCTGAGAAATAAATCTCAGGGAGTGAAAATCTTTTTTGTTAAATGGACTTCAAAACATTTGTTTTTTCTGTCTCATTTAAGTATTTATTTTCGCTTGTTCTTCTTTCATCCAGACTATACTGTCGGCTCTGGAATCTTCTGCTTATCAGAATCACCAGATCAACGCTTTCACGCTCGCGGGCTATACCGCCGGTCGGGACTCTCTGTTTCGAATTACATTCGGTTCAGATCACCCTGCCCTGAAGATTTCTTTGCTTTTTCTGCACATATGATAGCACATACTTTTTTCAAATGCAATAGCTAATTTTTTACTTATTTATGCCGATGCAGAAACTTACTAATCACAATCAGCACACCGCCCACTACAAAGGGGAAAATAAAGGTTGCCACACGGTAAAGTACCGTGATTGCACCGGCTTTATGCACACCAACCAGTACAGCAAAAAGGTTCGTCATGATCAGTTCCACCGCTCCGACTCCTGCCGGTGTCGGAATTACCGCTGCCGACATAACAGACAGCGATGTAATTGACAAAGAATCCAATATTGAAATTTCATTTGTTCCAAACAGAATTAAAAACGGAATACAATACCAGAAGCACAGTTTTGCCAAATTTTTCAACACCATGGAAATCAGCGATGGTACATCCTTCAACAAGCGGGATGTTGATTTTTCCATGATATCGCAGCTTTCTTCCAGTTTTTTCAATGCCGGAGTCAGTTTTCCGCTTTTATTAAACTTACGCACGATCCACAAGATCAGCTGATGAGATTTCGCCGATACCGCAAAAATGATCAACGCAATACTGATGATCGCAGTCAACGCATAAGCAAGTCCCAGATACACGCCATATTCTCTATAATTTACAGACATTACTTTCCAGTTCAAGATAAATAAAAGTCCGCTGAACAGTGCCACACTGACTTTGTGCACCATGTACTGAATCATATAAAGTCCGGTTGCTTCCGAATAGCCAACGCCCTTTTTACCAAGATACACGATTGCTGCCACACCGGAGCCGCTTCCCAGTGTAGACAAACGGTAAAAGGAACAGTTAAAAGCACAGTAAACGGCTTCCCGGAACTTGAATTTTGGATTATATCTGCGCGCCAGTGAATAGGTGATCCATGCCTCAAATAAATGATAGATCACGGTTGCAGCCATAATCGCCACCAGCACCGCAAAAGATGTTTTCTGAAGCTGTGCAACAATATCCCCTGCGGAATCCTTAAATGTATACCAGATGATCAGAAGCAGTATCGCCACAAAAATCAGCTTCGCCAATCGTTTTTTATTTTTCATAAAGATACGTTCTCCTTCCATCGTAACCTATGTATTTTCATCCATCGCATTTTCTCATTATTTTTGCTTAACTTCAAAAAGCTCCTTCACCTGATGTAAAATAATGTCCATCAGACGCTTGCGTGTCTCCACCGCTGCCCATGCAATATGCGGAGTAATCACAAGTTTCTCGCTGTCCTTGATCCGGCGCAGTGGATTATCTTCACGCATTGGCTCCGCGTCCAGCACATCCAGACCTGCCGCCGCGATCTCATCCTGCTCCAGCGCATCAGCCAGATCCGCTTCCACCACGATCGGTCCACGTCCCACATTGATAAAAATCGCACTGTTTTTCATTTTTTCAAACGCTGCCGCATTCATCAGATGCTCGGTCTGCTCCGTCAGCGGTGCATGCACGGACACAATATCAGATGTCTTAAGCAAGGTATCAAAATCTACGCGCTCGTAGCCATCCTCCGTATGGTTTCCGGAAGTAGAATAATAGATCACATGGCAGCCAAAAGCCTTTGCCAGATCTGCCACCCGTCTGCCGATGGCTCCCAGACCAATGATGCCCCATGTCATACCGCAAAGCTCATGAAAATGATTTGCAAAATGTGTAAACATAGCATCATTTACATACTTCTCTGATTTAACATAATTGTCATAATAGGGCATTTTCTCCAGCAAATAGAACAGTAACGCAAACGTATGCTGCGCCACACATTCTGTAGAATAGCCTGCCACATTTCTCCACGCAATATTCCTTTTTGCCAGGAACTCCTTGTCCAAATTATTGGTACCTGTAGCAGTCACGCACACAAGTTTCAGCTTTTCTGCCGTTCCGATGGTCCGCTCGTTGATCTCCATCTTGTTGATGATGACCACATCCGCATCCTTCACACGCTCCGGAACCTCCTCCGGCTTACTGCTTCCGTAACGAACCACTTCACCCAGAGACTCAAATCCACTGAGATCAATGTCCGTTCCAATTGAATTATCATCTAAAAAAACAATTTTCATATCTTTCACATTCCTTACATTCATCCATTTTTATCACCCATTACAGTTCAAGTCGAACGCACGTGAGACTTGGTGCGTGATTCTGGTCAGCGTAAGCTGACATATTCATCTCAGAATCACTGCACTCTACACTTCGTTTCGGTCGGCGCAAAACCATTGTCTCCCAGACAATGTGCGCCCTCGCGGAGCGTTTATCTCAGTCGGAGATTGAACTCTCACTGAGAAAGATTTGTTATTACTCACCTTGCAGAAGTGGGAGTCTCAACTCAAACTGAGATGATTCTTTTCTGACTTCGCCCATTGTAACTCATTTTATAAAAAAAAGAAAGTGGCAGTCCCACAAAAGGACTATTCCACTTTCTTAATTTTTTATGATCTGATATTCTATTATTTATTTTGCTTTCGGTCTGCGTATTCCGAAAGATACAACAAAACCAAGAACCGTTACGATGATCATCATGAAAATAGTTGTCATGAAAGATCCGCTTGCGTCATACAGTTTACCTGCAATAGTAGAAGCAAAAGATGCAATCAGCAGGTTTGTATTTATCAGTGAGAAGTTCATAGAATAGTTCTCACGTCCGAAGAAATCACTGATGATAGCAGAGTTTGTCGGTGTAACTCCACCATAAGCAAGTCCTCCTACAACGAAACCGATCACGATGAATGCAAAGTTTCCGCTCATCAGAGCAAGTACAAGAATCAGAGCAGCAACGATAAAAATGATCATATCAAGGATCATTGTAAATCTGTAACCTTTTTTATCAAATAATCCACCAAAGATTACACGTCCGATACCGTTGAAAATAGAGATCAGACCTACAACAGTAGCAATGTTTCCATCAGATACAGTAGTTCCAACCTGGCTTGCGATACCACTTGCCTGAGAAACCAGTGCAAGACCTGCAGCACTCACCAGAATAGCCCAGATATAGTAGAACCAGAATGTCGGCATCGTAGCCATTTTTCCTGTGTTTACTTCACAGGCCGGCTCACGGACTGCTTTTTTCTGAGCAGATGCAGCACCCGGATTGAAACCAGCTTCCGGTTTTACAAAGAAGAAGCTGCAGATCACCATTACAACTACGATGATAATACCGAGAATACGGAAAGTTTCCTGCCACTTGTCTGTTCCATCAGACGGTGTAACAGCTGCAAACACTTTACCAATGATAAAGCTGCTCAGACCAAATCCCATCAGAAGAATACCTGAGATCAGACCCTGTTTGTCCGGGAACCATAAAGACATGGTACTCATAACTGCGTTATAAGCAAATCCTGCGCCAAGACCACACAAAACACCGAATCCAAGATACAGGGTAGCCGGTGAAGTGCCTGTGGTGGAAGCGATCATAAATCCTGCCAGAAATAAAATTCCTGAAAGAATGATGTAGATCTTCGGACTGACTTTTTTTGCCATCATACCGGCAATCAGACATCCGATACAGAAAAATGCCATAACCATGGTAAATGTCATAGATAACTGTGCTGCTGTCCAGTCCGGACGGGAAGCACCGATAGATTTGGACATAACGGACCAAGCATATACCAGACCTGCGAGAAGCAGAGTGATAACACCGATGATCGCATATACCCAGCGATTCAAGTTTTTCATACTTAATTTCCTCCTAAATATATTACTTATATTCCTTAAAAAACAGAGAAACTTCATTCCCCCCTTGCAACTTTTCCATTATAATTGAAAATCTTATATCTTGCAAGATTTTTTCTTCTAAATTTATATCCCTTTTCTGGTAATTGTGTGTAAATTTGCATATTGCTATCTGACTCCTCATGTTTTACACCTGTATTTCTCTTTTCAATACGTCCTCTTAAGTGTTTTATCAACAAACAGTATCTCTTTTTCCCAAATTCTGCTATAATAAGAGCACACCAAATCGTAATGACACAATGATATAAGGAGCAACATTATGGCAAATCAAAATATGAGGGAACAGCTCGCCCTGTCCCTATCAAATGATGTACTGACAGGCGCGCTCGTTCAAAAGAAGAAAGCCGGATACCAGTTTGGTTTTCACATTCACACGACCATTGAAATTTACCGAATAGTTTCCGGAAGCTGCCATATGGATATTGCTTCTGAATCTATTCACTGCAAGGCTGGAGACTTTATCATGATCCTGCCAAACGTTATTCACTCTTTTCGTGTTGATTACAGCGGGGACTGTGAATATCAGCAGATTCATTTCCGCCCGGATACCTTCACAAAAATCATCTTGAGTGATGATGGCATTTATCCCATCGGTATGATGCATGCGATCCGTTTTCACTGTCAGACTTACTATCGACAGGAATCTGATCAGGTACTGGATGACTGTGTAAACAAAATTATTTCGCTGCACTCCTCGACAGACAGTTTATTTACTGCCGCAAATATCAACATATCCATTATGAGCATCATGCTTCATATTCTGGACAAGAAGCGGCCGAATCACGATTTTACTGATCCGAACCTGCAAAACAGCTATGTGGCATACACTCTGGATTACATCCACGAAAACTATATGCACAAGATTCTTCAGGAGGACATCGCAAAGGAACTTCAGATTTCCGTCCGTTATCTGAGCAGCCTGTTCAAAAAATATATGACGATCACACTGTCCAACTATATCAATATTTACCGCATCAACAAATCCATTGATCTGATGCAGGATACAGATAAATCACTGACGGAGATTGCTCAGATGGTTGGTTTGAAAGATTCCCAGCATTATTCCAAACTGTTTATGACAGTGATCGGGGAATCTCCTTCCAGCTACCGGAAATCCTATATTAAAAACTATTACAACTAACACACATGCAGAATGATCAGATATCTTTATCAACGATACCTATGATCTGCAATATTTTGTAAAGTGTGTTCGACTTGATTCAGACACAACAGAAGCGGCTCTCTTTCGAAAGCCGCTTCTTTTTTCAATCAGTACACTATGGGGTAATTAATTCTATATCGATTATTTACTAATTGAACACTTTATAAATTTTTCCATTGATTCTGATGTCATCGCGATTGGAGAAGTCCACTTTACCATTCTTAATGTACCACCAGCCATTTTCATTCTGGGCAAGTCCATTGTAATTGAAGTTTACTTTTCCGTTTTCGATTCTCCACCAACCGTTTGCATTCTTAGCTACTCCTGTGTAGGAGAAATCTACTTTTCCATTACGGATATACCACCAGCCGTTTTCATTTTTCTCTACACTGTTGCAGTTAAAGTCAACTTTTCCGTTGACGATTCTCCACCAGCCGTTGGCATTCTTTGCGATTCCTGTGTAACCAAAGTTTACTTTTCCTCCGCGGATGTACCACCAGCCGTTTTCGTTTTTCTCTACACTGTTGCAGTTAAAGTCAACTTTTCCATTGACAATACGCCACCAGCCGTTCTCATTTTTTGCAATTCCGGTATAGCCAAAATCTACTTTACCGTTCTTTACATACCACCAGCCATTTTTGTTCTTTGCAACAGTTGTAACTCCAGTATCAACTTTGTCATTTTTGTAGTAATACCAGTTGCCGTCTGCATCTTTTGTATCAGATAATCCGTCTGCATATGCTTTTAATGTCTTGAATGTCACACTTCCTGCCTCAGAACGATTGCCTTTTGCATCCAGTGCGTAAACTTCTACTTTATAAGAAGTATCCTGCTTCAGATCGCTAAGTTCATATGCCGTGTCTTTTACCAGTGCATCGTTGTCTTTCTTGCCGTTTACATATACATCATATCCTGTTACACCTACGTTATCGACAGATGCTTTCCAGCTGATTGCTGCGCCGGCTCTGGTAATATCTGCTGCCGCAACGTTCGCCGGTGCACTCGGAGCTTCTCTGTCTGCCTCTGCAGTTGTAAAGGTAACTGCCTCTGATGCCTCAGATTCATTTTCTGCTGCGTCTACAGCAGTAACTGTTACTGTATACTCTGTATTATCTGTCAGACCCGTTAAAGTATAGGAAGTATCTGTGATCAGTTCATCATTTACTTTTTCACCGTTTACATATACATTGTAACCAACAACTGCTACGTTATCCAGAGCCTCTTCCCAACTGATCGTTGCACTTGTTTCTGCCACTTCTTCCGGAATTGCATAGTCTGGTGCTTCCGGTGCGGTTGTATCTGCTACTGCTTCATCTACATAAGAGATGATCGGTGTAATATGTGCAGACGGTTTTGTAGGATTATTGTTTGATTTTGCAACCACACGGATATAATCGCCTGCTTTTACTTCCAGCGCATCAATAGATTTCCACTCACCTTTCTGACCACTGGCAGAAAGTGTTACGCTCTGTAACTCGGTATCATTATGCATCAGAGTCAGTGTTGTGCTTCCACCGGAGTTTCCGTTCTGACGCAGATACGGTTCATCATTTCTGATATTAAAAGAAATCACGCCGCTCTTTGGTACACGGTATGCCATTGCAGTATAAATGTCTGATTTTGGCGGTGCAGAAAGCAGACCATGATAAGAGTTTGTATTATTTTTTGCTGCCTCTGCATGACTTGGGGCATCCACGCCCGGTCCATAATAAGTATTTACCTGCCAGTTTGGCCAGTCCGGATCATAGGATGTCATATTATTCCATGTATCTGCACTGTTATTTTTGATCTGTCCAAACCACACATTACCCTGCTGTGCGTTAACATAATCACCAACCCAGTTATAATTATTCTTTACGGCAATAACGTAATCGCTTGTTGTACCATCTTCTGCCGTAATGCGAAGTGTCATTCCATCCGCAATTGTATCTGTGTTTGCCAGTACTTTGTCATCAGAAATTACACTTACGGTTGCGGTACTGCTTGTTTTTACATTCTGTTTTACTTCGCTGACAGTTGCCGGATTCTTCTCGGTAGACGGAATCTTGATTGTTGTTCCTGTCATCATGTATACAGTAGATTTTAATTCGCAGTCAGAACTTGCTACAATCGTATATGTTTTGGATTTCTCGCCATAGGAAATTGTTACTGTGCATCCACCGTTTACTATATCATTTTCAGCTAAAACTTTGTCACCGGATTTTACTGTAACCTGTGTACTGCTGTCTATATTAAGATTCTTCAGTAATTCTTTGACTGTTGTATGTTTTGCCAGACCACTGATCTGATCATTTGCCACATTATATACATTAGAAGTAGCAGTTACTGTTACATAATCACTTTCTGCAGCTCCAATCTCCGGGATATCTGTCAGTGCATGTCCGAAGAAATCATGCTCCGGATCATATCCGTTGTTGTCTGTGATCACTTTACCTGCATTAATTGCCGGCGAATCTTCTGCCAGTTTATAACCGTCAAATACAGATGCATTCTCTTTGATATAAGCAATACCTGATGTATTTGAAGACGGACCGGATCCTGCATCTTCCAGAACTTTTGTACCTGCATTTACAACAACGGCATTCTTATCTCCGTTTGGTGTATTTGCAAAGTTATAGTACAGGTTATTGTCATACTGAAGTGTTCCGCCCGGATACCAGTTCTGATTTAACGGCGTTGAGCCACCATAATAGAAAATATTATTCTCGAGCACTGCATTTCCACCGGTACGGTCAAAAATACTCTTAATATTCTCATTCATATAGAATGTATTGTTATAAATATGAGCATCCGGATTGCCTGGTAAATCTAACGGACCTGTCAACTCGTTCTCACTGATATTATAACGGAATGTTGTATTCACAGCCTCTGCTCCACAGAACATGATTGCTCCACGGGAGTTTCCGTGACTGTAATTGTACTGATAGAGTGTTCCGTCTGTCCAGTCTGCATCCCATGCCTGACCATCGCCATTACCATGATATGCATACTGATTATTATAACATTCATTATACTGGAACACAGAATCTTTACATTTCCAAGGCCAGATTCCGGCTGCTACACGCTGCCAGCCACTTGGATAATCTGTCGGATTCATCTGACGGGAACAATCCTCAGCCACATTGTACTGAACCAGTGGCTGATCTACATACATGGTTGTGATTGCATCACCACCGGCAGCTTTAATGTAATTGTTCTGAATTGTCACATTACTGGAAGCATATTTTTCCAATGCTGCTTCATTCAAATGTGCACTGTTAAGCTGTGCCCATGCATAGGTATAAGCTGCTGCGATACCCCAGCGGTTTGTTGTTACAACACTACAGTTTTCAATTGTCAGATCATTGAATTTGGAAGCGCCGGTAGCATTCTCATCTGTTGGTTTCTCTACAATAAAATAAATACCACCATTTGCCATATGTTTGTTGATAACATTGCCGTCTACATCATGAACATACAGATCATCCAGAACAATATGATCTACCGTACCTTTATCCTTCGCTACACCAGCCACACCGGTACGATCCATAACATTTGCGTCGTTATATTTTAATCCATCGTCTACTTTACTGGTCTCTCTGTCATTTGTCAGCTCCAGACCTCTGATCTCTATGTATTCTACATCTTTCAGCAAAATGGTTGAAGAAACATTTCCCTTCCATTTATGTCCTGTATTATCCAGATGATTTCCATAATCCTGATACCATACACCGGTGCCATTGGCGTCAATTCGTGGTCTGTTGCCTTCACCATAAGTAGAAATCTCTATCGGTGCTTCTGCACTTCCGCTTCCCTGTACATGAAGGTACTGATCTGTAAATACAGATCCCTTCTCCAGAAGTACTTTATCTCCCGGTCCTAACGTAATCTCATTAATTTTATCCAGCGTTTTAAACGCTTTTTTCTCCGATGTTCCATCATTGGCATCATCACCATTCTGAGAACTTACATAATACGTAGTCCCCTGCTGTCCGTCAGCTTCTTCTGCATGTGCGATGTTTGCCGGCATCATGCTTACTACCGTAACACCGGTCAGCATCATTGCAAGTAATCTGCTCGCCCATTTTTTTCTCATGTTTCTTCTCCTCCTAATTGTATGACTGTAATCACCGGATATAATTTTTTTATACCAAATTCCCCATAGTCCAATTGATTACAGTTGTTTCAAAGTAAACTGAGATAAAGCATCCATATCTCCGTCCACTTCAGCAACCTTTGCTTTTTCTTCTGTCATTTCCTCATATTTTGCACGACGCAATTCATCAATGACTGCTGCACGCGCTTCTGACAGATCCACCTCTCTGGCTTCTTCTCCGACAAACCAGTCATCATTATCATAATGTTTCTGAATTTCCTCCTCGGTAAAATTCATATCTTCATTTGATTTATCATTCATATATGTTTCCTGAAGATAATTCAGTTCATAATCCTGATACATTTCTGTGGAATATTCTTTCAATCCATAGACAGTCTCACCTTTTTCGATTTTCTCACTTCGTGACTGATTTTCCTGCTCCATACGGTTCAGCATCCCCTCATAGGTCGCATCTTTAATATAGCCTTTGTCTTTTGCGATATCATATACTGCATGCATATATTTCAACTGTTCAACTGTCTGCTGCGCCAGATATTCATATCCGGTTTTTCCATTTTTATAAGTCGTCGTCCAAAGTTCATCTTCTGAAACATCATGCTTCTCCGAACGAAGGGTTACCATCGTGTTGTACTGCACCAGATTCATGCATTGAATGTACTCTTCTTTACTGATCTGAGTCCCGTTAATTGTCAATGAAAATGCCGTCTTCTGTGCATGTTTCCAACCTCCGACACAGGTTATAGTAATCACTGCTACTGTCAGAACCAGTACGATCAGCCATTGCTTTTTCTTTCCTTTTTTCATATGAAATACCCCTGTTTTTTGCTACCACTTTCATAGCGTTTTTAACCTTATTATATCCTTTTCACTCCTTAAAAACTTGGTGTTTTCAACTTTCTTACCGTCTCTTTTTACATAATTCGGAACTTCAAGTCGAACGCACGTGAGACTTGGTGCGTGATTCTGGTCAGCGTAAGCTGACATATTCTTCTCAGAATCACTGCACATCCTCGCGGAGCGTTTATCTCAGTCGGAGATTGTACTCCCACTGAGAAAGACTTGTTATTACTCACCACTTGCAGAAGTGGGAGTCTTCTCGACTGAGATAAAAATCGGAGCGCTGCTCCGCAGATATTTTACCTGCGTTACAGCGCCCCATTTCTTCACTTTCCGTTATTACAAACCGCTTCAGAAGTTATTATTTCTGAACTTTACCGTTAACAACGTTGTATGTTCCGCCATTGTAAGAGAAGTCTACTTTACCATTACGGATGTACCACCAGCCATTTTCATTTTTAGCGATTCCGTTATAGTTGAAGTTTACTTTACCGTTTTCAACTCTCCACCAGCCGTTCTGGTTCTTTGCTACACCTGTGTAGGAGAAGTCTACTTTACCATTGCGGATATACCACCAGCCGTTTTCGTTTTTCTCAATGCTGTTGCAATTGAAATCAACTTTACCATTGACGATTCTCCACCAGCCGTTTTTGTTTTTTGCAACTCCAGTGTAACCAAAGTCTACTTTACCGCCGCGGATGTACCACCAGCCGTTCTCGTTTTTCTCAACACTGTTGCAGTTGAAATCAACTTTACCGTTAACAATACGCCACCAGCCATTTTCGTTCTTGGCAATTCCTGTGTAGCCGAAGTCTACTTTACCGCCACGGATGTACCACCAGCCGTTTTCATTCTTTGCTACGGTGTTTGCTTTGAAATCAACTCTGCCGTCTGTGATCTTCCACCAGCCGTTTTCATTCTTTGCTACGGTATTTGCTTTGAAATCAACTTTACCGTCTTTTACATAGAACCAGCCATTTACGTTCTTTGCTACGGTTGTTACATCAGTTGCGATCTTGCCATTCTTGTAGTAATACCAGTTACCATCCTCATTTTTCACATCTGACAAGCCGTCTTTCTTCTGTAATCCGCTCATAGCATCTGTCAGATTTGCAAGTGCCAGTTTTACATCATACTGAGTCGCATCGGCATTCGCCATAACATCTTCTGCTGCTTTCAGTTTTGCTGCAAATGTCTTCCAGGATTTTGCAGAATACTGTTTCTCTTTGGAGAGAAGTTTGTTTGCGGTTGCAATCTGTGTTTCCAGACTGGATTTATTGATTGTGTCTTCATCACCACCACCGGTATTTCCGTTTTCTACTTTACTCATAACGCGGATCTCAGATGCAACTGCCCACCAGTTAGTAGATTTTGCTTCTGTTGCAAGTAATCTTACGTTTGTTACATTCTCTACCGGCTCAAACTCTGTGGTCTTCCATCCGGAGGAGTTCTCCCAGCTTCCTTCCTGAACTAACTGATACTCATCAGAACCAGCTGTTTTTACAGAAATTTCGAATTTTGTGATTGTTGTAAGGTATCCGCCCATATTCGGTCCCGGTAAATAACGAAGTCCGTCTACCGTATGTGCCTCCGGGAATTCGAAATCAATCCAGCCTTTTCTGTTTTTGATTGCGGAACTATATTCATCAAAGTTTGTCATCCAGTGTGTATTGGTATCACCATCAATTGCATATGCCGGGTTACCGAAGTTAGAACCATAGTGTGTACCATTGTCCTGACTTCCTGCTGTTACTTTCACGCCTGCAACCGGAATGTCCAATTCTTCACCTGCATTTGCAGAAACCTCACGAGTTGACAGATACTCTAATACTGCATTCAAATGACGATAGCATGCTTCAATTTCTTCGGAAGAAGTGTTGTCTCTGTTTAATGCAACATTTGCATCGTCAATTGCTTCTGTCAGTGTCTTCCAATCAGCTGCATTATATTTTTCTTCATCAAGACCTGTTGCTTTTGTAACCAGTTTCTTTAAGGATTTTGCTGTAATTTTCTCATCTACACGCTCAATTACAAGGTTATCAAGAACAAGCTCTTTATATCCGCCGAAGTTCTGTGCACTTCCCTGAGATCCCTGCAGATCCGGTGCTTTATCTGTTGAGTAAATACCAAACCATGTCTGTCCGGAAAGGTCACCTGTGATCTCACAGATATAATGTCCGTCTTTGTTTTTGCCCATGTGTTTGTTCAGTGTATCAACTTCTGTTGCTTCTGAGAACTCGCCACTGCCTACTACAACGCCGTATGTTCCATCACTTCCTGCCTGGTAATCAAAGCTTACACGATATTTTACACCTGGCTCAAAACGGAAGTTCTGAGGAATTGTCTGATATGCAAGAGTCTGTCTCTGTGTCAGGCCATTGATCTTAACTGACCAGTTTCCATCCAGAACGTCATCCATCTTCTTAACATCCCAGCCTGCCTGGGTATATGGTCCATGAAGCTCAGACAGATGGATTCTGTTATCTTCTACGCCTTCAATTCCGCTGATAACGAATGGGTAAATTCCCTGTACGTTATTTTCGAAATCTTGCTCGAATTTCACGATATTGCCGTCTTTGTCTCTTGTGATATTCTGTGCATCATTTTCTACGATACGAACATCATCAAAGTAAGCCTCTCCCTCACCAGCTGCTTTTGCAAGTGTCAGAGTTACTTTTCCGCTTTCCGGAGCAGTAAAGTATACATACATATTCTGGAAATAACTGTTTCCGTCTACGGTTGCACTGGAATTACTGTGTGTATATGCTTTTACAAAGTTCTTTGCGATAGAACGCTCTGTATAATTTGTTCCCAGGACTTCATCTCCGCATTTTACGGTCATAGATGCTTTGCTGTCACTTCTGTTGTCCACACCTACGAGTACTGCATACTGCTGACCCGGTTTCAGATCTGTCAGTTCCTGTGTCATAGCTACATCACCGCTCAGTTTCAGCATCGGATTGCTGTACTGACTCTTAGCGATCTCAGCTGTTCCATCACCAACTTTTGCCCAGTTTGTAGCAAGAGAAGCTGCTCCACCGTTAAATCCGGCATCTACGATATGCATTCCCTGGCTCCATGTTACAGCGATATTGCCTTTCTCACCTTTGCATACAACATAAGGTACCTCAGCTTCTGCTGTAAGTGTCAACTGTCCATTTACGATATCAACAGTCTGCTCATCTGTCTTACCTTCATCGGTCAGACGATATACTTTAACATTTTTCAATCCAGCCCAGCTGTCCGGAACATCCCATGTCGTTGTGCCGCCCTGTGTATTCCAGTGATACATCTTCTCATCAGCAGATGCTACTTTCTCACCAGTCTCAGCATCCCAGTTCCACGGAATCAGATAGCTCTCTGTACCACGTTTGTTACCTGCCTGAATATCAGAATCACGACGATCACCAGCAGAAGGTGCACCCTGTGCAACAACTTTTCCGTTTAATGTCATGGTTCTCTCTCTGTAGGCAGCATCAGATGGATTATTAGAACCTCTTTTCAGTACCAGTTTATTTCCATCATCATCTTTCAATGTGATTTCCATATCCGGTGTCCAGTTTGTAGCTCCGCCTGCATTTACCGGATCTCCATCTACCCATTTGATTACTTTGTAATGCTGGATAAATTTGGTTGTTACATCATGTGTGAACAGGTTTGTGATATATGTATCGTAGTCGTTACGACCCTGCCATCCCTCGAAATCTTTCATGTTGTAACCGCCAAGCAGAGGCATCATTGCAGCTCCGCCGTAAGAAGGATAATCAGCAACCCAGGAGTCTTTCTGATGGTTACGAAGGAAACGCATAACCTCACTGTTCTGACCTTTCTGGTTTGCTCCACCATAAGTTAAGTCAGCTGCCCAGTGCTGGAATGTTGCATCATACTCGTTTGCTACACCCCACTCATTTGCCATACGCCATCCATTGCTGTTGATCTCTTTTGACAGTTTACGTGTCTGCCAGGAGTCATCATCATTACTTCCGGTATTATTTCCCCAGATATCTACATATACGAAATCAAGGTTTGTTCCTACCAGTTTCTCAAGGTCATCAAAACGTCCTTCACGCTCACCTGTTGCCATATCATAGATACTGTCAAGACCAACTGCCTGATCCAGCCAGTTCCATCCATAGCGGAGGTTACCTGCTGTGTCACGACGAACATTGTCATCTTTGAACGCTTTTGCTTCCGGATACATCTCGCCGGCATTTACATGGATACCGAATCTTGCACCGTATTTAGCACCTTCTGTCATCAGAGTATTCATGTCTGCTGCGCCACCGATTCGTTTACCGATATCTGCATAATCCGGATGTGCGGAATCGTGACCTTCATTTGCATAACCTTTTAACAGTACGGACTGTCCAAGGCCATCTGTATGTAATGCTACTTTCTTTACATTATCAAGAGTTGTCAGGAACGGGTTCTGTGCCTGTCCACCAAAGTTCATGGCGATACGGTATGCTACCAGCTCCGGAACTTCTTCACTCTTATATGGGTTGTTCATGATAGAACGGTATGCTACTGCACCATCCTGCCAGTCAATCTTTGCATCCTCATTCATATCACCTGCTATAATTACTTTTGTACGAGGCATTTCTGTCTCTTTTACCATATAAGATCTGTTGTGAGAATCTGTTACTACACGATGATAATACCATGCACAACTGCTCAGTCCCAGAGATACATAATCCTGTTTTTTCTGTGTGGTTGCCTGTACACGGGTATTATGAGATCCTCCGGATACAGTTGTTGATGCTGTGTATCCATCATGCTCGGAATTACTCCATAATCCGGCACTCATCTCATCATTGGATACAAATCCATATGCATAATCTCTGTTGTGTGTTGTATTGTCTTTAATCTCCAGATAATAGTCACCACTGATCTTGGTATTAGAAGACATAGAAGCACCTTTGAAGTTAGCACCATTCTGTGAACTTCTTACAGAAACAAGACTCTGGTTTGGAATCTCGATTGTCTGGATTGGATTTCCATCTACTGTATCCTCCAGATTATTCTTGATATCTGTAATGTTAAATTCCAGTGTATTGCCTTTGGCAACAAGTTCAGATGTGATCACTGCATCAATTTTGTCACCTTTGACTGTCATTACATAAGTAGCTTTTGCACCGTCAAAAGTAGCTTTTACATCAGCATCATCCAGCTTTACAGCTGTTCCGTTGATTGTTACTGTATTGATCTTCTCGCTCTGTCCATAGAACACTTTGCCAGCCAGATCACCTTTTTTCATGTCATATCTGACAACACTTGGGAATGTCTTGGATACAACAACATCCATATCTTCTGTGGAAAGTGTCTCTGTCTCAAGCTGAGCTTCCTGTGTCAGAACGATATTTTCAACATTCACATCCTGCTCACCTACAGTAACCTCCTGTGTTGTACCTACATATCCATCACGGATTACGCTAAGCTGATACTGACCCGGTTTTACGTTAATGCTGTAAACGCCGTCCTCGTTTGTTTTTATGCTCTGTTTTCCAACTGCAACTGTTGCATTGGCAATCGGTTTACCTTCTGCATCTACAACTTTACCACTTACTGCAAAAGTCTTGATCTGATCCACTGTCTTCTGTCCGGTATAGTGAATATTCTTTACAAATACATCTGTCGCATTTCCGCCGTAGCTTCCGCATTTGAATGCGATTTTATTGCCCAGACTACCGATTTCACTGAAGTCTTCATTCTGGAATGCAACTGTATCACCAATCTTAACTGTTACTTTTTTAGCTGCAGTCCACTCGATGTGTACATTTACTTCCTCACCACTGGTTGGTGATGCAATTCTGCCACCTTCATACCACGGACTTCCACTTGCACCGTATTTCTGCCAGAACCATCCGCCTGCATCAAAGCCGATCATCATACCAACAGAATCGGTATTGTATCCAAGATATACACCAAAACGGTTGTTTGTAGCTTCCGTTGCGTCTGTTTTGATTGTAAAATCAAAATATCCATCTTTGGAAAAATCAAATGTGGTTGGATTAACAAACATTGCCGGATTTGAACCCGGGTTATTTCCATTTCCGACACCTGATTTCAAATGCAGCCATTCGTCCTCTACTGCACAAACTGCATCATCCCCAACTTTATTCTCCAGTGTCCATTCATCATTGACACCATCTTCCAGCTCCGCCTGAACTGCAATCTGATCCTCCTCATTCTGATCAGATGCTTCCATGTCCTGATTAGCCTCTGCTGCTTTTGCTGTAACCGGATACAGACTTGTTGGAACCATTGTTCCGATCATTGATGCCGCCATTGCAAGGCAAAGCATCCGGACTACAATTTTTTTCCTCATACTTTTTCTCCTCCTGCATGATCCCCATAGTTGCCTTTGTTACCGAATGTAATAAACTTGTTTCACATCCTTTTATATTTATATAGAGAGCAAAATTCCCACACCTTCGGCATGGGAATTTTACTATATATAATCATTAAAAATGGAAAAGAAGATCCTTCTTCACTGGCAATGGACAGACAGATGTATCTGTTTTCTCCTCATCTGTTTCATGTTCCCCGATCCTTAACATAAGTAATGTCTTTTATCAATTCCGCAGGTACAACCGTCCTACCTTTGCCACAATATACAGTTCAAATATTCAACTTCTTTTTTTCGCTCTGTCTGTTTCACCAAATTTCATTAAGTACTCTTTTTTTCTCGCCTGCACCATATTGTTGCCTGCTCTTTAAAGGTAAAAAATGTATGCTAATCCCCATTTTAACATACATGTTCTTTTTCTATGTCACAACAATGCCTCCTCATTTTCACAGTTGCACACATAACACCTCTTAATGAATTTTTTCTTTGGAATACATTTTTTTGTATATCTGAACTACTTTACGTGTTTCATTATATACCCTTTCCGGATTGAATGCTTGCCGTTTTCACTTGCCCGGGCAGACCTTTTTATACAATTCGGAACAAATAGAAAAAGATCCAATCTCCATTTCTGAAAATCGGATCCTTTTTCTGACTCCATGTATTACACCTCTGTTTTATCCACAAAAACAACTTTATTCCCTGCCAAGTTTGCGATACACGGTCACAATCATGGTAATAAAGCATGCCAATCCACCGATCGCATTGGAAATCGGTTCCGCAATAAACACGCCATGCACGCCCAATCCAAACAAATGCGGCAGGATTAATGTCAGTGGCACCACGATAATAATCTTTCTGAAAATAGAGAAAAACATCGCATGTCTTGCCTTTCCAAGTGCCGTAAACGTGGACTGTCCACAAAATTGAAATGCCATAAAGAAAAATCCGAAGAAATACAGATGCATCGCTGAAATTCCAAGCGTCAGCGTGTCACCACTTCCGCCAAACATCCGGATAAAAGCTCCCGGAATCGTGGAAACCAACCCCCAGACTGCCAGTGTATACACGATCGTAACTCCCGCCATGGTACGGATTGTCTTTTTCACACGCCCATATTCCTTCGCACCGTAGTTGTATCCAAGCACCGGCTGGCTGGCGCTGGTAAATCCCTGCACTGGCAGAGAAATAATCTCCCGCACGGAATTGATGATCGTCATAATACCGACATACACATCTCCACCGTGAGTCTGCAATGTCGCGTTACACACCATCTGTACCGTTGAGTTTGTGACCGACATGGTAAATCCTGCCAGACCAAGTCCCATGATTTTCTTCACGCGCTGGCCCTGTAACTGCATAGAACGTCTCCGAATCCGGATCAACGCTTTTTTTCCGGTCAGGAAATGCACCGTCCACACAGCGGCTGCCGCCTGTGAAATTACCGTTGCGATCGCAGCCCCGCTCACACCCATATTCAACACAAAAATAAAAATCGGATCCAGCGCAATATTCAAAGCCGCACCGATCACGGTTGTGCACATGCCGATTTTTGCAAAACCCTGTGCATTGATAAAATTATTCAGTCCCAGACCAAACATAACAAAAATCGTTCCAAGCAGATAAATCGTGATGTACTGTTCCGCATAAGGCAGCGTCACTTCACTGGCTCCCAGAAGCATCAGCAACGGTCGCTTGAAAATCAATCCAGCCACTGTCAACACTACCGCAAAAATCAAAAACAGAACCACGCAGTTTCCAAGAATATATTCTGCTTCTCTGTCATTTTTCCGTCCACGTTCAATGGAAAAAAGCGGCGCACCGCCCATTCCCACCAGATTTGCAAATGCGATCACAATCGTAATCATCGGCAGACACACACCAACGCCCGTCAGCGCATCCATGGAATCGCCGCCGATCCGCCCGATAAACATACGGTCCACCACGTTATAAAGAACATTCATCAGCTGCGCCAGTGTCATTGGAATCGCCAGACGCATCAAAATTTTAATAATACTTCCCTTTGAAAAATCTCCATTCTGTGTCATTTCTGACTGAGCACCTGCTTTCTATATCCCCTCCAAAATACATTTTTTGTGCTTTTTAGTGCCCACAATTGCAGCACTTATGGATGCTTCCTGCCTGAAGCTGCATCGGAAGCCATTGCTTTCCATCTTTTTCATATAATTCGCCATAAGAGGTGAATCCAACTGTCTCAAAAAGCGGTACCGCTTCCTGCAGTACATCTGCTTTAATCATCTGCGCTCCCGACATCATTGCTTTATCGATCAACAGTCGCACAATAAAATCACCATATTTTTTTCTACGAAACTCCGGCAGCACAGCCACTTCCTTCATCTGATAGGATTCCCCATCGAAAGAAATCCCGCCGGTTGCAACTGCCGTTTCTCCTTCATACGCCAACGCATACATGCAAAACGCATCTGGTTCTTCCTTTATTGAAAGCTTCAGTTCCTGACCTAACACCGCATTGCGGATGCCTGTCACCTGCTGCATCTGCTCATTTTTTTCACTCCCACTTACTAATTTCCCGAATACCATATCCGTTTCCCCCTTCTTCTGTCGTTTCCGTCAAAATCCCGCATCCATTGGCAGCCTGCCATTCATAAAAAGATTTCTTCGGCACGCCGTATCGTTCCATAACAGACATAATTGTACCACCATGGCACACAATTGCAATCTTCTCCAGACCTTTTTCCCTCGCCTCTGCCACGCATCTCTCATATGCCGCACAGCATCGCTTGCGAAAATCCGTGCCACTCTCTCCGTTTGGAATCAGCATCTGACCATTGCTGTCAATCCAGGCCTGATACAACGGATTATCCTTCAATTCTTCATAATTTTTATATTCAAAATCCCCGAAATCTGTTTCCTGCAGTCCGTCCCACGGCACTTTTCTCTGTTCCGGAAACAAAAGATCCGCCGTATCCCGACAGCGAATCATCGGACTGACATAAATCAGATCCGCTTCAAATCCAATCCCCTGCTGCTTTCGCATTTTTAATTTTTCTTTTGCATCTGCGGTCAGCCCTTCATCCGTTCTGCCGACATAACGCCGCTCAACGTTACCCTGCGTCTGACCATGACGAATCCATAAAATCTGCATGTTTCATGTTCCTCTTTATTTATACTAAATGGATATTCGCAATCCATTTGCACCACTTGCTCATCCCCCAGCAGATGCTCTGTGATTATTCATCTGCAGGATCGAAACATGTAATTTTCCTTACTGGTTCAATATAGACTCTGTCAGTTCTTTCGGTGTTGACACAATCTGTATTGCTCCATTTTCTTTTAAAAACTCTGTAGATTTGAACCCCCAGTTTACACTGACGCACGGAATTCCCGCATTTGCTGCTGTCTGGATATCTACTTCAGAATCACCAATGTAAATACAATTTTCCGGTTTGACATTTAATTCACGCATTGCCTGAAATACCGTATCCGGAGCTGGTTTCTTATGAATAGCAGGTGACTCACCGATAGCAGCTTCTATTTCATCCGCAAAGAAATCTTTGCAAAGTCCTTTTACAGCAGCATCAAATTTGTTGGAAACAATAGCCAGTTTATAGCCATGTTCTTTCAATGTATGAAGCATATCAATAATCCCATCATATGGTTTCGTGTTATCCATCATATGTTCTTTGTAATGCACCTGAAAATCTTTCATGCAGGCATCATAATTTAGATTATTACGTCCGTCCGGCAATGCTTTTTCCATCAGTACATAAATTCCATTGCCAACTTTTTCTCTGATTTCTTCGCATGTATAAACAGGACCGCCATATTTTTTCATACAATAATTCACACTGTTGGTCAGATCCTGTAATGTATTCAATAATGTTCCATCAAGATCAAATATCGCTGTATTTCGTGTAGACATTTCAATTTCCTCCTATGTCACTTTAGCCATATTAAAAGCGAATTGAATCAAGTCGAACGCACGTGAGACTTGGTGCGTGATTCTGGTCAGCGTAAGCTGACATGTTCTTCTCAGAATCACTGCCACTCTACAATCCGTTTGATTTCGTTGCCATTCTAGCAGAAAAAAAAAGTTTCGTCAAAATATAGCAATTCGACGAAACAAAAGTATATACAAGTGTAAGCACACGTAGTGCGGTTTTAACAGCAACATATATGGCGCCAGTCATGCAATCTTTCCTCGGCAAACGATTGTTAGCTGCAGAGGTAAGATTGATGGCTGGCGCCTTCACTACCTAAATTTTAAACCACACAATTACCCAAAGAAATACAATTCGCGATAATGTTCATACCGATCCTGGAAGTTTTCGGTATCCTCCTTTTTCACAGAATGCAGATACGCATGACGTCCCATATCCTCTTCGCTGCTTTCCAGAATACTTACACCAATATTGGAACAATGATCCGCGATCCGCTCCAGGCTCGTTGTCATATCCGTCAGCACAAATCCCATCTCAATGGTGCATTTTCCCTCTTTCAGACGGATAACATGACGTCGTTTCAGTTCATCACTGAGGTCATCAATAACCTCCTCCAACGGCTCGATCTCTTTGGCCAGTTCCTTATCGTTATTACTCAGTGCCTGAACGGTCAGATTTACCAGATCTGTTACCGCTCTGCGCAAATACATGATCTCGGAACTTCCCTCAAAGGACATTTTCAGACCTTTCTCCTTCATCTCCTGCGCGCTTTCCTTTAAGTTCACGGCATGATCGGAAATTCGCTCAAGATCGTTGATACTGTGCAGAATGACAGACATTTTTGCACTGTCGTTTTCCAGCATATTGCGGTTTGTGATCTGGATGACATAGGAACCGATCTTGTCCTCGAAATGATCGATTCTGTTTTCCAGTGTTTCCACATTTGCTGCTTTTTCCTCATCGTACTGATCCATCAAACCAAGCGCATCTACTAATGCTGCCTCACTCATATGTGCCATATAAGCGGTTGCTTCCATACAGTGACTGATTGCCAGTCCCGGCTGCTCCAGAAAACGAACATCCAGTTTTTTCAGCTCTTCCTCAGACTCCTGTACACCATGCTTACGCTCTGTATGATCCTCTTTGATGGACATGTACGCCAGTTTTTCCAGTACTTTTGCAAACGGAAGCAGTACAAGAGTAGCTGCTATGTTGAAGATACTGTGTACAACGGCGATTCCTGCCGGTGTAGCTGCGTCTCCAAGAAAATCAAAATGTACAAATGCATTGATCGAATAAAATACAATCATAAACAATGCCGTACCTATGATATTAAAATACAAATGCACCAACGCGGTTCGTTTTGCATTTTTAGATGCTCCAACAGAAGAAATAATCGCTGTTACACAGGTACCGATGTTCTGCCCCATGATGATCGGAATCGCACATCCAAAACTTACCGCTCCGGTGCTGCACAATGCCTGCAGAATACCGACGGATGCGGAAGAACTCTGAATGATTGCTGTCAAAATCAGACCTGCCAACATACCAAGGATCGGATTTGTAAACATGGTAAGAAGATGTGTAAACTGCGGAACATCTTTCAGTGGCTCTACCGCGGAACTCATGGCATTCATACCAAACATCAGTACCGCAAAACCAAGTAAAATGCTTCCCACATCTTTGTGTTTGTCATTTTTGGATGACATCATCAAAAGCAGTCCGATAATTGCCAGAATCGGTGAAAATGATGTTGGTTTCAGCATCTGGATAAAAAAGCTGCTGCTCTCAATACCGGAAAGGCTTAAGATCCATGATGTAATTGTAGTACCGACATTGGCACCCATGATAATTCCGACTGCCTGGGACAATTTCATGATTCCGGAGTTTACAAAACCGACTACCATAACCGTCGTTGCAGAAGATGACTGGATCACGGCAGTGACACCGGCACCAAGTAATACCGCCTTAATCGGATTTGATGTCAGTTTTTCCAGAATTTTTTCCAGCTTGCCACCGGAAACCTTGGTCAGACCGTCTCCCATAACATTCATTCCATACAAAAACAGGGCAAGTCCGCCAATCAACGATAAAATCGCAAATATGTCCATAAAAAGATTCCTCCTGATTTTTTCTCAGTTCACTCAGCACATATATTGAGAAAACAATCATGTTCTCATGAGAAGTTTTCTTAATATTGCGAATGGTTCCAATTGAACTGTCATTAAGTAATAACATCATCTAACAGTTACCACTCTAATTGATGTATGTAAAATTCAGGAGATTCGAATGTAAAGTCTTTGTAAATTTTTTACATTCTATTTACATTCACACTTTTGTTCATTTTCCGACACTGCTTTTCTCTCTCGTCAGCAGCACGGACATGATCAGGGAAGTGATCGGAACCGTAAGGATAATGCCGATAGTTCCTGCAACTCCACGCATGATCTCGATGGCGATGGAATACATATTCAGTATCTGATGCATCTGGTAAGAATATGCATAAATGATCATAACCAGTCCAAGACTTCCACCCACATAAGCCAGAATCAGGGTATTTGACATAGTTCCGATCATATCTCGTCCGATGTTGATTCCGGATTTGAATATTTCTTTTGCTGTGATTTCCGACCGTTGCTCTTTGATCTCATGCAGAGAAGTAGACACGGACATTGCCACATCCATAACAGCGCCCAGCGACGCGATCAGGATTCCGGAAAACAGCATTCCGCCGATATCCAGTCTGGAATTTTGTCCCACATAAATCAGATTTTCGATATCATCCACATTAAATCCTGTGACATGTCCGAAATGACCAAAGACAAGCGCGATCAGTCCGGATACAATGACACCGAAAATGGTTCCAAGCATAGCGCCAATGGATTTCATCTGGAAATCTGCAATCAGAATAAACGTGACCAGCGTGATAATAACCACGGTTATTGTTGCCGCGATAAACGGTGACACGCCAATATACATCATCGGAATATACATCATGATGACTGCAACAAAGGTAAAGATCAGTGCCAGAATGGAATTGAATCCTTTCTTTCCACCCACCAGCCACATCAATCCGAAAAATACTGCCAGCAGAACAACGATTTCTGCCTCTCTGTCGTAATTGTATACGTTTGCTGACAACACTCCATCGTATTCCGACAGACTGGCAATGACTTTTGTCCCCACTTTACAGTTGGCACCATACAGATAGCCGTTGAGACTGTAGGCATCTACTTTTTCGCCTTTATGAACACCTGACCGAATTTCCAGAATCACCTGCTGGGTATCGCCACTGTCTAACGATGCCTGTGCCTGCTCATCCTCATGGTCATTCTGAACTACTACCGCCTTTACAAATACCATGTTGTCATCCGCCAGCAATGGTACTCTTTCCACACTGCGATAAAACAGAAACATCAGAAGCGTAATGCCTATCACGATAAGATATTTGCCCCATTTATAAAATGACTTCTTTTTTTCCAAAATTTAAATCCTTCTTTCTCCGCTTATTTCATCTGTTATGCGCTCTATTTTACTCAAAAAACAAAATTACTACTATCGCTCCCCCGAAAAAAGGATGTAAAGATTGCGTAAAACGCGCACCGGGATCTTTCGTCAAAACTGACGAAACTGCTAAAAAGAAAAACGGATGTCATACCGAAGTACAACACCCATTCTTCCTAAAACATTATTAAAACATATGAAAAAGAATTATGTAAATCCCTATATTACTTACAGATTCACTTTACCGTTTGTGACACGGTAAGTTTTTCCGTTTGCTTTTACTTTTCCGTTGTAAGAGAAGTCAACTTTTCCATTGGCAATCTTCCACCAGCCATTCTCGTTTTTCGCGATTCCGTTATAGTTGAAGTTTACTTTTCCGTTCACGATTCTCCACCAGCCATTTGCATTTTTAGCTACTCCGGTATAATTAAAGTCTACTTTTCCTCCGCGGATGTACCACCAACCATTCTCATTTTTCTCTACGCTGTTGCAGCCAAAATCAACTTTTCCATTAATGATTCTCCACCAGCCATTTTTATTCTTTGCGATTCCGGTGTAATTAAAATCTACTTTGCCTCCGCGGATATACCACCAGCCGTTGCTATTTTTCTCCACGCTGTTGCAATCGAAATCTACTTTTCCATTGACAATTCTCCACCAGCCGTTTTTATTTTTGGCTACTCCAGTGTAATTAAAATCTACTTTGCCTCCGCGGATATACCACCAGCCGTTCTCATTTTTCTCTACGCTGTTGCAGTTAAAATCCACTTTACCGTTGACAACTCTCCACCAGCCATTTTTATTTTTGGCTACTCCGGTGTAATCTGTTGCGATTATATTGTCTTTGTAGTAATACCAGTTTCCATCCTCAGCAGCTTCATTTGCAAGACCGTCCGGAATAGCTTCTTCCAGACTATTCATTGCATTAATGACAGTGCTCTTAGCCTCATCCATGCCTTTTACAACCGGAGCTTTATCTGCGGTATAATCAGCTGACTGTTCCTGCTGTCCTTCTGCAGCCTGTGTATAGATGGTCTTGTCAAGCAATGTGGAAAGACCTTTTTTGAAACGGTTTAATTTTCCGTCTTTATCTTCACTATTTGCCACAGAACCATATCCTTTGACTCTGTCAGCGGCTGTTCCATAGTTTGCTATAATGTCTGCTGCCATCGGATCTTCTGCTGTTACATTGGATTTTTTCAATGTTTTCAACTGATCCAGTGCAGATGTCAATGCAGCCATACTTTCTTTTGTATAAGTTACATCTGTGCTGTTTACCAGTTTTTCTGCGGATGCTATTACCTCATCTACAGACTGTTCATCTTCACTCTTTGTAATGGTAAAATCATCTGCGTAACGGTTTCCGTTATAATCGTAAGTTTTGATTGTAAAGGAATCATCCGTAAAATCAATGGTTGAGAAAGAAGGCAGACATGCGTTAGTTCTCTCTGCAATATAGTACGGAGTGTAGTTTAACAGATTGTAATATTTGGAACCGGATCCTGACCCCGTAGTAATGTACATAGTTCCTTCCGGATTTTCTACGGTACCACTGCTGATGTCATAATCAATGACATTTCCATCTAATACCTGATAGCTTCGTGAGAACGTATGGTCATGACCTGTCAGACAGACATCAATATCAAATTCATCCATCAGTGGTGCAAAAATAATTCTGTTTGTGGAAGCATCTGTATCAGCATGTGGCTGACCGGAACCGTAAATGTCACTGTGGAAAATAACAACTTTCCATTTTGCATCCGGGTTGCTTGCAATGGCTTCCTGCATGAGTTTTCTGTGTTCTGCCTGATTTCGGTTGTTACTGTTCAGGGAAATGAATAAGGCATCGCCGTAGTTAAAGTAAAAATCACTTCCTGCTGCGGTCTGTCCAAGATTTTCATCAGAATTTGGATTATTGAAATGTGCGGAATAATCAGAACCTGCCATATCATGGTTTCCGATAGTAGCTGCGATTGGGAGGCTTCGAAATACGGACGGATATAAATAACCGGCATATTCGCTCTCTCTGGTCTTCTTATCATTTTCATTTATCGCATTTGACTGGTTGATCTGATCTCCTGCAGATAAAAGGAACGATGCATCCGGACATGTTTTCAATGCCTGCTGCATAGTTTTATTCCAGTTATAGGCATCACGCGCAACACTTGCATCATCAGCACTGTAATCTGAACTGCTGCCAGATGCTCCTACCTGCGGATCACCGGTCAGAATCACGGAGAATTTATCGGTTGACTGTGTCGTATAGCTGTATTCCTCAGACCATACGCTTGTGCCATCCTCTTTGTAATCATCAGTGTACTGATAGATATATTTGGTATTTTCATTAAAGTAGTTCGCGATGCTTACTTTGTTAGATGCAACATAGGCTTTTCCCTGCCAGTTTTCAGCACTGATATCAGCTGCTGTTCCGGTAAATACTTTTGCAGCTCCTTTCGCGCCATCTTTCCAGATCATAACTGCCGGTGTTCCTTTACTCTCAGAATACCATGCAAAGTTTAATCCTTTTGCATCGCTGCCAGGTGTCAGTGCCACTTCATCAGTATTGGCATAAGCTTTTTCACCATTCTGCCATACATTGGTTTTCCAGTTCTGAAAGTCTGCGGAATTATCGGTGTCGTCTTTGAAGGTACTCTTGCTTACATCATAAGCACCATATGCAAATGCATTTACTGTTGGTACCGCGCCGGCAATCATGGTTGCCGCTGCGGCCAAAACTACACCTTTTTTCCATAAATTTTTGTTTGTGTTCATCTCATCCTCCACAATTTGTGCTGTTTTCACAGTTATTCAGGCAATTGCCTGTTTATAATATCAGTTTAAAACTGCTATTACAGAAAGTACTGGCAGGCATTCAAAGCAGATTTTTATCTCAGTCTAGGTTGAGGCTCCCACTTCTGCAAGTAGTGAGTAATAATTCAGGAATTTGTTGCTCATCATCGATAAGCCGGAGCCATCTCACCTCTGATATTCAGCTCTGAATAAACCTTACAAATTTACAAAACCGGTTCCGGATTGATCGTCGGATGTGTTCCGTTGATAGAAAAAACTACCCACTCTGCAATATTGGTTGCGTGATCGCCGATTCGCTCAAAATATTTTGCTACCATCAGCAGATCTGTCGCTACTTCTGCACCTGTTCCCTTGTTCTGGATCAAATCGATCACTTCTTTTTTTGTATCGTCAAACATAGCATCGATTACATCATCTCTGGCGATTACTTTTTTTGCCATCTCGATATCTTTTGCCACGAATGCTTCCAGACCTTTCATGACCATCAGCATACATTCCTGTGACATCTGTTTCATACGGTCCATCATCGGCAGTTCTTTTTCATTTACCAGACATAAAGCTAATTCTGAAATATCTGCTGCCTGATCACCAATTCGCTCCATGTCTGTGATCATTTTCAATGCTGCTGAGATCAGTCGGAGGTCTCTTGCCACCGGTTGCTGTTTCATCAGAAGTTTCATACAAAGGGTTTCAATATCTTTCTCCTGCTGATCTACTTCTGAATCAAATTCCATGTTCTTTTTTGCTTTTTCTGCATCCTGATGCACCATGGCTTCAATTGCATGCTCAATGGCCTGCTCTACCATGTGTCCCATCTGAATCAGCTCACCGTTTAAAGTATTCAACTGTCTGTCAAATTGATTTCTCATTTTTTATGTTCTCCCTTGCCTTCACACATTGTTCCAAAATTTATTTGCTTCCATATCTGAGGATAAATTTCAGAAACTTCTGCACATCTGTTTAACCAAATCTACCGGTAATATAATCTTCTGTCTTTTTCTCCTTTGGCGTAGAGAATAACTGATCGGTATCACCATACTCTACAAGGTCACCAAGCAGGAAAAATGCTGTCTGGTCAGACACACGTACAGCCTGCTGCATGTTATGGGTTACCATGACGATGGTATACTGGGATTTGAGTTCCATAACCAGATCCTCGATTTTTGATGTGGAGATCGGATCCAGTGCGGATGTAGACTCATCCATCAGTAACACTTCCGGCTGAACGGCCAACGCTCGGGCGATGCAGATTCTCTGCTGCTGTCCACCGGATACACCAAGGGCACTTTTTTTCAGACGGTCTTTGACTTCGTCCCAGATGGCTGCGTCACGAAGTGATTTTTCTACAATGTCATCCAGCTGTGCTTTGTTGTGGATACCATGTGTTCTCGGTCCGAATGCTACGTTATCGTAAATACTCATCGGAAATGGATTTGCCTTCTGAAATACCATACCAACCCTTTTTCTCAGCAGGTTTACATCCATGTTGTTCCCGTAAATATCTTCGCCATCCAATGCGATCAGACCGTCAATTTTGCAGCCTTCTACCAGATCATTCATACGGTTTAAGGATTTTAAAAGGGTGGATTTTCCACATCCGGAAGGTCCGATAAACGCTGTGATCTGATTTTCTTTAATATTCAGATTAATATCTTTTAATGCATGGAAATCTCCGTAATGAAGATTCATATGCTCGATTGTCATTTTATTTTTTAACATGTTCGTTTCGTTGTCCTCTCTCACATATTGCTGTTCGCAAACTTCTTTCGTTTTGTTTTCTTCTGCATCTTTGCAAAGATGATTGCAACTGTATTTTTTGTATTTAGGAATACGCTCGGCATTTTTGCTGTGAAATCCTTTAGTCCCGCTGCATTTTCTTTGCAATGACGGAAGATAAAATGTTGATCAGAAGTACCATTACCAACAAAATAACTGCGGTGGCAAATGCCTGATCCGTATGCAGACCTTCCTGGGAAAGTACATACATGTGAACGGCCAGCGTACGTCCGGAAGAAAGCAGGTTTTTCGGTAACGTTGCCATGGTTCCTGCGGTATAGATCAGGGCTGCTGTCTCACCGGCGATTCGTCCGGTGGAAAGAATGACACCGGAGAGGATTCCAGGAATGGCGCTTGGCAGTACGATTCTAAATACCGTACGGAGTTTGCCTGCACCCAGTCCGAAGCTTCCCTCACGAAAGCTGTCCGGTACCGCCAAAAGTGCTTCTTCTGTTGTTCTTAATACAGTTGGCAGAACCATGATCGCTACGGTTAAGATACCAGCCATTAAGGAGTAGGACATGTGGCATGCGGTTACAAAGAACAACATACCAAACAAACCATAAACGATGGATGGAATACCTGTTAATGTTTCTGCTGTAGTTCTGATGATTTTTACTAATTTATTGCCTTTTTTTGCATACTCTGTCAGGTATACCGCAGAGAACACGCCGATTGGAACTGCAATCAGTAATGCCACACCAATCATGATCAATGTATTGATAATAGACGGAAGCATCGATACGTTATCGCTGTCATAATGTAAGGAAAACAGTGACGGTGTCAGATGGGGAATACCTTTGCCCAGAATATACACAATCAGGTAGCCAAGCATTACAACGGTAAAAATTGCTGCCAGAATGATCAGTATTTTTAAAATCAGAGAGCCGACATAAATCTTCTTCTTTGTCTTTTTCATTATTCCTTCTCTCCTTTTCCTTTGATAATGCTAAATGCCAGATTAATGATCAGAATGAATACAAACAGTACCACACCGGTTGCGATCAGCGCTTCTCTGTGAAGTCCGGTTGCGTATCCCATTTCAAGTACCACATTTGTAGTCAGCGTACGGACACCCTGTAAAATTCCTTTTGGCATACGCGGCTGGTTTCCGGCGATCATTACGACTGCCATGGTCTCACCGATGGCACGACCGATACCAAGTACCACACCGGCCAAGATGCCAGATTTTGCTGCCGGGATCACGCATCGGAAAATGCTTGCTTCCTTTGTTGCTCCCAGTGCAAGTGCACCTTCAAAGTAGGAGCTGTTTACGGCACGTATGGAAGTCTCTGTCACACCGATGATGGTCGGCAGGATCATAATCCCAAGCAGGAAAGATGCGGTCAGAATACTCATTCCGTCTGTCCGGTTTGTTCCGAAGATCATACGAACCGCCGGCACAATGACCATCAGGCCAAAGAATCCGTATACAACGGAAGGAATTCCTGCCAGAAGCTCTGTCGCCGGTTTGATGATTTTGTAAAGTCCACTCGGACAATATTTTGCAAGAAAGACTGCAGTAAAAATACCGATCGGCACACCTACTGCAATGGCACCGCCTGTGATGTACAGACTTCCGATGATCATCGGGAAGATGCCGTATTTATCGTTTCCGGGCTTCCATACCTGTCCGCCCAGGAATTTTCCAAGTCCTATTTCCCCCATTGCCGGGATTCCGTTTGCAAATAAGAAAATGCAGATCATGGCTACTGCCACGATGGAAATACAGGCAACAAGCAGGAAAATAATTTCAAATACTTTTTCTTTTCGTTTCATATGTTTTAGTTCTCCCTATGGGAATGCGCCACACAGATTCTTTTCTATGTCGATTGGAATCTATAGTGACGCATACATGATAGTTATTCAGAACACGGGAACTTTTCTAATTTATATATGGTTCTGAATGATTGTTTTTACTGAATCAAGTCAAACACACGTGAGACTTGGTGCGTGATTCTGGTCAGCGTAAGCTGACATATTCTTCTCAGAATCACTGCATATCTACACAATTATTTTACAGCATCCCACTGTGTAACTTCGCCTGTGAAGATCTGTTTTACCATATCAGAGCTGATCTCATCAATCGGGTTTGCGTTGTTTACGATAACTGCAATACCGTCAAGAGCAATCTTTGTAGCTGTTACACCAGTCTCCTCGTCTTTCAGATCACGGGAAGCCATTCCGATGTCACATTTGCCATCGATTGCAGATGTAATACCTGTTGTAGAATCTGTTGTCTGCTGCTCAATGTCTGCATTCGGGTTTACTTTCTTGTAAGCCTCTACCAGTTTCTCCATAACCGGTGATACACTGGAAGAACCGTCGATTGTAATTTTTCCGCTTGCTCCTGTAGATGTGAATGTCTCACCTTCTGCTACAGAAATGTATCCGTCATCTGTGATTACCTGCTGTCCATCAGCGCTCATAATATAGTTGATAAAATCCTGAGCAACATCACTTACGTTGTCTTTTGTTACGATATTGAACGGTCTGGATACTTTGTAAGTTCCATTGGATACGTTGTCTGTTGTTGCCTCAGCACCATCGATTTTTACAGCTTTTACTGTGTCATTTAAAGAGCCAAGGGAGCAGTAACCGATCGCATATTCGTTACCGGCTACGGTAGACATCATAACCTCTGTGTTGTTTGTGATGGTTGCGTCTACAGTTGTCATATCCTCTTTCTCGCCTGCATCATTTTTCTCTTCAATTCCAAACAGTTCGATGAAAGCACCTCTTGTACCGGAACCATCCTCACGGGATAATACGCTGATATTTCCGGAAAAATCAGATGCATCTGTGCTTCCTGCATCGCTGCTTTCTTTTGCTGCACTTCCTGCATTATCTGCTGCAGCGTTATCACTGCTGTTTCCACATCCTGTAAGTCCAAGTCCTGCTACTGTTGCTGCGCAAAGTACAAGTGCCATCATTTTTTTCAGTTTCATTTCGATTCTCTCCTTTTCGATTTACATCTTTTTCTGGCTACTATTCAGAGCTAAGGCAATTCTTGGAAATATGCAAATCATGCTCACATGAATAAGCATATTTTTAAGAATTTCTTTGGTGCGAAGCCAAACATAAGCAAAAGGCGATTTTGCGAATGACTCTGGATAGTACTATGTTTTATGTTGTTGACAAGTTGTTTTGTTTGCCTTACGACGTATACTTTAATCGGATTTGGTTTTTCATACTATCAGGATTACGCAAAAAAAAAGTAAAGCTTATGTAAAAAACTTTACTTTTGAAGATATTTCGAAGATATTTTCAGAGAGAATCTTTATTTTTCACAGAAATAAAAGCAAAAAAAGAGCTATCCGACTTTCTCGTCATCAGATAGCTCTGTCACCTATTAAATCTAAGCTTCACTATATAACCTCCCTTTCTGCTATTTCTTTTGTCTCAACTATGGATCTCTACCTCTCAATGGACTTGTCCTCCTTTAACTGATTGTTTTATAATGATAAACTCTGTCAAAAGAGATTATTGTCTTACTTCTCCATTGGACTGACCTCCTGTAGTTATTTAACGAAAGAAGATTTTTTATTTTGTTTTCTCTCTTCTTTTGTTGTCTTTATTGTATTGCACTTTAAGTAATTTGTCAATACTTTTTCTGTATATTTTTTATATTATTTTAAATTATCTGTTAATTATGTTTTATTATTCTATTTTGTCTGTATATGCAAAGTGACATAACGATACACAATACAATTGTTCTCGTTATGTCACTTTATATTTCACCGGAATTTATAGTAAAGTGGACATATTCTTCTCAGAATCACTGCACATCTCCAAACTGCGCTCTTGCAGTTTCGATATAATCTAAAGCATCCTCATGGTTCTGCTTTATTTCCGCGACCGTCACCTCACGTCTGACCTTAGCCGGAAAACCAACTGCCAGCATACCATCCGGTATAACGGTTCCCTGCGTTACCAGTGCTCCTGCGCCGATGATCGCATTTTTTCCAATCTTTGCTCCATTCAGAACAATGGAACCCATGCCGATCAATGCGCCGTCCCCGATCTCACATCCGTGAATGATCGCTGCATGACCTACCGTGACATGATCTCCGATCACAACCGGAAAACCTGCATCCGCATGAAGGATACATCCATCCTGAATGTTGCTGCCTTCCCCGATGGTAATACTGTCATGATCCCCTCTGGCTACTGCCTGATACCAGAGACTGCTGTCTTTTCCCATACTGACAGCTCCGATTACCGTTGCATTTGGTGCAATGTAAGCACCGCTTCTGTCACATAATTTTTCTTCTTTCATCACTTTATACCACTCCTTTTGTGTGAACTCGAACACACGTGAGACTTGTTGCGTGATTCTGGTCAGCATAAGCCGACATATTCTTCTCAGAATCACTGTACTCTCCTTATTTTTCGGTCTGTTTATTTATAATGGCGCAAACAGTAAACCAGATCATAGGAAGCGACTCCGGATTCTTCCGTAAAGGACAGGCATCCGTCAAAATAACCGACACAACCTGTCGGAGCATAGAAATAATACTGGCACGAATAATAGGAGTAGTTATCTGAAATATATGGGGTATAATCATCCTCAAAAATACCTTCCAGCGCATTGGAAGCCACAAAACGTAAAGTATCACATCCACTGAACGCATCGTTTCCAATGGTGATCGTATCGGTAGAATTGATTAAAATCCCCTGTAATCCAATACAATCTTCAAAGGCTTTGTAACCGATTTTCTTTACGCTTTCCGGGAACGTCACCCACTCCAGCTTCTGACACTCCGCAAATACATGCGATCACAACCAGCCAGAAATGTTCGCCGATCACGGTCAGCATATCTGCGACTCCAGTTACCACAACTCATGTCCCCCTGACAATTCAAAACAATAATAATAACTCATCCTTAATTTCCACCACCAGTTACTGCTCTCATAGCACAGTGCAACCAGCTTATGACAAAGGCTTGCCAGCGCATATTTTTCATACGCAAGCAGTTCTTTTTCTCCAAATTTCACTTTCTCGATCAGCTTTAAAACTCTCCGATATTCTCGGTAAGTAAGTTTCAGAAATTTCTCCAGTAATTCCTCCCAGGCTTCTGATTCCATTCAAGTCGAACGCACGTGAGACTTGGTGCGTGATTCTGGTCAGCGTAAGCTGACATATTCATCTCAGAATCACTGCACATCCTCGCGGAGCGTTTATCTCAGTCGGAGATTGAACTCCCACTGAGAAAGATTTGTTATTACTCACCACTTGCAGAAGTGGGAGTCTCAACTCAGACTGAGATGAATACTTCTTATCCGGTGTCAAATACCTAGCAGGTTTTTACCCCCCCCGATAGACTTCATTAGGTATATCTGACTGTATATCTTTCAGACAATTCAGAAGAATCGGGTTAAACGCACCACATTCTCCGTTCAGGATCATCTCCATGGTCTTTTCATGTGAATAACATTCCTTGTATACACGTTTGCTCACAAGCGCGTCGTACACATCTGCCAGCGCAACCACCTGTGCAACGATCGGGATTTCTTCTCCCTTCAGGCCGTCCGGATACCCTTTGCCATCATAGCGTTCATGATGCCAGCGACAAATGGAATATGCCATCTTTACCAACGGTTCTTCCTGATACAGCTCCAGATCTTCCAGAATCGATGCACCGATCAGCGTATGGGTCTTCATGATCTCAAATTCTTCCGCAGTCAGTTTTCCTTTTTTATTCAAAATCTTATCATCGATACCGATTTTTCCAATATCATGCAGAGAAGATGCCATCACAATGATATCCTGGTCCAACCAGGAAATATGATATTTATCTGTTTTCTGACGCAACTGCTCCAGAAGCATTTTCACCAGTACATTGATGTGCTGTACATGCAGACCGCTCTCTCCGTTACGGAATTCAACAATCTGGCTCAGTATTGCCACCATGATCTTGCGACTATTCTCCTTCGCTCTGATCTGCTCTGTCAGAATCGTGGTCAAACGTCGCTGTTTTGCATACAGCTTGATGGTATTATCTACGCGACGAATAACTACATTGACATCAAACGGTCGATTAATAAAATCTGAAACGCCCATATCATAGGCTTTTCTGATATATGCTGCAGAATTTTCACTGGAAATCATAATAACCGGTGTATCTTCAATCCATTTTTTCCGGTTCATCTGCTCTAACACAGCAAAACCATCCATTCCCGGCATCACGATATCAAGCAGCATCAGGGAAATGTCTCTGCCATATTGCATCATCATATTAACACACTGCTCCCCGCTCTCTGCTTCCAGAATTTCAAAATCTTTGTGCAATATTTCATAAAGAATTGCCCGGTTTATTTCAGAATCGTCTACAAGCAGAATTTTCTGCTTCGTACTGTCACTGTAGTGCTTCTTCCACACCTCAGAATGGTGCTCTCTGTTCCACTCAGTCACAATGGAATTTTTTCTTTTCTTCGCAATATACATCACTTTGTCCGCCCGGAACATTGCTTTTTCCACGGTCTGTTTTCTTGCGATCACAGCACCAATGCTGACAGACAAAAATACACCTCTGCTGTCCGGAACCTGTATCATATGGATCTGATACTGGATTTCTTCCAGCTTTTTTTCAAAATCTTCTTCTGAGACATTCGGCATCACAAGTAAAAACTCATCCCCGCCGTAACGGATCAGCGCATCTGTCTTGCGTATGAGTCCCATAATAGTATAGGACACCAGATGAATCAGACGATCACCCAGATCGTGACCATAGGTGTCGTTGCTGACTTTGAAATCATCAAGATCCAGCATGGCAACACCGGCATTTACCACTTTCTTTCGCGCACACTCCTCAAAATACCGACGATTGTAAGCTCCGGAAAGAGCATCAATATACAGCTTGTCAAACAGAGAATCCCTGACATTTCCGGAGAGGTCAATTCCCTCCCGATCAATGATCAGTTCTTCCTCCACCTGACGCGCCATCTCCATTATATATGGCTTGCCATCTATTTCCACATATCGGGCAACATGCTCATACAGATTGCTTCCGATATATTCCAGCTTTGTTTTCTGAGTCTTTTCCCGTAACACTTTTGCCACAATACAGTCGTGCTCACTTCGCGCCTGTTCTGAACAGGATTTACACTGACACATTCGGGTCAGTTTTTCTTCCGCTGACTCAATTGCCTTATTACTGCCAACTTTCTCTGCGCTCAACAGACGAACTTCTTCAAATATCTTTCGAAACAGGTCAATTTCTGCCTTTGCCTGTTCCCAGGTCATTTTTATATCCCTTATCATAGCACTCCTTTCATCATTGCTGATGCTACTGCTAAGATATATCACTTTTCCCAAAATATACCATTGATTTTAATCTCATCTTTTGCAGTTTCATTTCTTACGCGTCAAGTGCTTTGATAGCCTCTACGGTAATCTGATATTGTTTCTCTACCTCTGCCAGCACTTCCTCATAGCCGACCAGCTCTCTTCCTCTCAGGATTTCTGTCAGCTTTGAGCTCTCCTCAGACAGTTTTGTGAATCCCAGATTAGAACAAACACCCTTTAACGTATGTGCTCCGCGAAAAGCCAGTTCTGCATCCTTTGCCTCTATTCCGTCCAGAATCATCTGGTAACTGGAATCATCCAGAAACTTTATAGCAAACCGTTTGATAAAATTCTCACTTCCCAGACGCTGCATCACTTCATTAAAATCTGCGCCCATCTTGTCATAACACTCTTTAATATTCATTTTGTCCTCCTGTACTGAACTTTATAAATCCGTATAAAATGCAAAAACCACGCATGGGGACGCGTGATTTCACGATATATAATCAAATAATTTTCTTTTCAGTATTTTATCCTGTTGCCCTAATCTACCGTAATATCTTTCCTTTTGCTGCTGTGTTATTTGACCTTATACTACAACCCACATTTTACCATATGAAAATATTATAGAGTATTGCACTTCGAACCACAAGTAAAACGTAACATTTTTTTTGCTTTTCATGCAAATTTTTCCATGTTTAATTATTGTTCTTTATATACATAAAATGCTTATTTCCTGCTTTATGTAAAAAAATGTTACCTTTCACAAAACTGTAACACAAAAACTGCCGGGCGAAACATTTTCGTCCGGCAGTCCTATTGTAATAATTCAGGGAATATGACTAAAACAATATTTTTTTCTAATTTATGTTCTGCTGATTAGCGAACGTCTTTGTCGATCGGCTCTACTTTTAATGCACACATAGCGATAAGTCCGATAACAGCCATAACAGCCATGATAATGTAAGCGAGCTGGCAAGTAGGATCGATTGAGTTACAAGCAGATACTACTGTGATACCAACACCTGTCATTACAGAGTTCAGAGGCTGAATAACAGAAAATGCATTTTTGAAATCGTAACGTCCCCAGATAGCTGCTGTACAGGATACCATTAAGTTGGAAGATCCACCTAACATTACAGCAAGGATCGGAAGGGAGATGTAATGTAATGCAGTTACATGTGTCAGGCAGCAAAGAACTGCTACAAATGCCAGAACATTGATCAGGATACCTGTTTTCTTTGTACCTATCTTAACGTCTAACCAACCTACTACAATAGATCCCGGGATAGCAAGTACACCTGCGATACCAAGCATCTGAAGTACGTTAGGAAGCTCATAACCCATAACCATGAATTTTGTTACGAAGTTGGACATGATACCCATGGACATGAATCCTGTGATACCAACTGCGATCCAGAGGATCCACATACGTCCTGTTTTCAGACATTTACCTGCTGTCCATTTGGATGTTTTCAGATACTCAAGAGCTGCCAAATGCTCAGCTTTTGCTTTCTCGCCATCGAATGCAGGGTTGTTATCCGGGTAACCACCTTTTTCTTCCGGGAAATCACGAACGAAAAGGATTACTACGATACCAACGATAACTGCGATAACTGCGATTGCCACATAATACATGGAATATCCAACTGTTCCGGCGAACATACCTGCTACTGCAGATGTTGTAGCTGCAGATAACGGATAACCTGCTGTACACAGACCCATGGCTACACCACGTTTTGTCGGGAACCAGTGTCCGATAATCTCACCTGCAAGCAGCATAGCGGATGCAAGGGAGAATGTGTAGATTACTACATAACATACAACAACACCGATTGTGTTGTGCATCTGACCGATTGCTACTGTAAATACAGCAGTGATGATCATACTCAGTCCCCAGTAAAGGCGGATAGAGTGTTTCTGGATCAAACGGCCAAGAATAATACTTCCAACGATACCAAACGGTACAGCGATGGTTGACATTGCATAAACGGCACTTGCGTTGATACCAAGTCCGATGAAGATGTCACGAGTTACGTTCAGGGAATCTGATGTCAGTGCGGAATACACATAACATGAGAAGAACGCCAGAATAACTACGATGTAACCTTTTACACCAAGGTTCCAGCTACTGGTCTTTTTGTTGTTCATTTCAACTTCCTCCTATAATACCATTAAACCATATGTTACCTTCAAAACCGCCCTCCTTACAGACATTCGTCCGTCACGTCTGCGGGTAGTTTCAAATGTGATACCAGTATTCTATCTTAAGGATTTCTTAAAGTCAATATATTTTCAACAAACTAGTAGCTTTCATTCTTCTCTTTTATGTGCAAATTGCACAAATAATTTTCACTTATCCGTTTTGCGCATAAGTGTTATGCGTTATACGGATTTAACTCTGCATTTTTTTCCGCCATTTTCCGCATTTCCACATTTTTTTCTAAAAACGCTGTTTTTGTTAATCCATTTTTGTTATTAATAAAATGCTGTTCTTTCCATTATAATGTTTTTATTTTCGTACTTTTTTAAGATTTTTGTCTCAAGCCCTTGAAAAATCGTATATCTTATAAGATTTTTATAAAATTTTTGTTAATTTTTTTCAATCATTTCCATAAAAATTGCGATTGCAGGATTGTAATTATTCTTACACCACGCCATGGTGATGTTGTGATTTTGTCTCAGTCGCCAACAATCGCGCCTTGAGAAAAAATCACAGGAGGTCTTTCTTTACACAGTGAATTTAGCAAATTTTATCGCCCACCACGTTTGTTCCACTTGCGGTTATTTTTAATTGTCTTAAACCGGCGGTCGCGTCCTTTTTTTCTGCGATGGATACGGCGGATATTGTTATACAGGAAGCAGATGATGAGTACGATAATAATTGCACCTACAACACCTCCACCGATCAACAACAGTTTCTTTTTACTGATCTGAGCATTGGATTTTGTTGCAGAAGTATTGTTATTCTGCACATCGTTTCCGGTTTCTGCACTTTTTTCTGACAGATCCGTCTGGCTATCGTTTTTACTTACCGTACCGGACTTTTCTCCGAACGGATATGCAGCGATCTGCGCTCCGGTGGTAACCACATTGGCAGTTCCGACCTGTCTTCCACCATAAGAATAAACCAACGTTCCAAGAATGCTGTCACTTGTCCGGTCATAGTTGACTTCCGTCTGTGTATCTGCAAAATTTGCATTCGCCGGAAGTATGATCTGCGCTGTGCTGTCTACTTTTGCAAACGTATTCCATTCTGTAAACAAAGAATTCCCTGTACTCTGTGTATTTTCGTAACGGTTTTCATTCTGTGATACGTTAAAAAGCTTAAAATTATCAAAACAATAATCAAATAATGTTCTGGTGTCACTGTACTGACCACCTGCACTGCATCCCATAACGACACAGATCAGAGTCATCCCGTCTTTTTCTGCAAAAGTCACCAGCGTGTTTCCTGCATCAGATGTCCATCCGGTTTTTCCACCGATACAATATTCATACAGATTCTGACGACCTTTGTATGCACTGATCATCTGATGATGATTGTTCAGCGGAGTTGCATCTGCATGTTTGTTTGTCGGCGGAATCTCATAACGTACGGTACTCACAATTTTCCGAAACATGCTGTTCTGAATCGCTTCTCTGGAAATTAATGCCATATCTCTGGCGCTGACTACGTGATTCGGATCCGACAGACCATTACAGTTATTAAAATGAGTATTCGTACAGCCAAGTTCTGCTGCTTTCGCATTCATCATATCAATGAATTTCTGATAATCACCACCGCCCACATGTTCCGCTACAGCGTAAGAACATTCATTGGCTGATTCCAGCATGATTGCATACAGACACTGTTCCAGCGTCATTTCTTCATCCAGATCTCTGGCAATATGAGAAGTGCCACCTTCATTTTCATATACCGCTGTTGCCGAAAAATGTACGATCTCATCCAGACTGCAATTTTCCAGCGCCAGCAAAGTTGTCATAATTTTCGTAATACTCGCCGGATAACGCGGTGTATCCGGATCTTTTTCAAATAAAACAGTACCTGTAGATGCGTCCATTACTACGGCGCTTGGCGCCTGCACTTCCGGTCCCGCCGGCCACTGCGTTGCCTGAGCCTGAGTATTCTGTGCACCGGCATCTTCCCCTTCTGCAAAAGCCGGTGTTGTTCCGAATATGCCAACCGCCATTGCAACGCACAGGAAAACGCTGCTCATTCTCTTTAATATTTTTCTCATTTTTTCCTCCAAATATGCCAAACTTCCATCATGTTTGCATACCCTCGTACCTTTACTTTATTTTTCCCACAAATGCATGGATTATCTTCTTTTTTCTCAAATAAATATAAAAATATCTGCATAAATTTGAACGCAGAATAAGCATTCCCCCGCTTCAAGTGCGTAGAGCACTAAGCGATGGGTAAGGGGGATGCTTATGAGCAAGTAGCGAAAGCGGATTGCGAATGTCCGCTTTACATTCACATAATAATTATCATAGCAAATTTCACATATTCCGTCCAGCAGAAACACCTCTCCAACGTTAATAAACAGGCATTATAACGAAAAATTCAGGATATCTTAATAAACTTCACCCTCATTTCTCTGCAAAACAACAGTAATTCCCTTGTCGCTCCATGAAACTTATAGTAAAATACCAAACAGACACAAAACTTTCTCTATAAAAGAATTATTGCGGGAGTACGAAGTACGGAACAATTCGTATGGCATCTTTTGACCCCAACATCTATATTATATAAGTACAAATCGCAGATACTGTTTTGCGCCTGATTTTTTACCATAGTTATTACCATTCCATTGCATCACCAGTGGAAAATTTACAGAAACATCATTTTTACCAACGAAAGGAATTATTTTTATGAGATTAAGAAATGTACCGGGTTCCCGTGAAACCATCGCCGATCATCCTCTGTGTTTTCTCGAAGAAAATCCACAGGCCGGCAACTGGCATACAATTTTTGGAAATAACAACCCGATCCGCATTGAAGTAGGCATGGGAAAAGGTCAGTTTATCACCACCCTTGCGCAGCAAAATCCGGATATTAATTACATCGGCATTGAGAAATATTCCAGCGTGCTTGTCCGTGCTCTGGAAAAAACAGACGCCATGGAGACACAGCCGGAAAATCTGCGTTTCATTCGTATGGATGCCGAAAACATCTGCAATATGTTTGCAGAACATGAAGTAGATGGCATTTACCTGAACTTTTCAGATCCCTGGCCGAAGGATCGTCACGCAAAACGCCGTCTGACTTCCCAGACTTTCCTTGGCAGATATGACAAAATTCTGAAACCGGAAGGACATGTAGAATTCAAAACTGACAACAAAGATCTGTTCCAGTTCTCCTTGGAGCAGGCAGAGCCTGCCGGATGGCATTTAGACGCATTCACCTGGGATCTGCATCATGATGAGACACTGAATCAGGGAAATGTCATGACAGAATATGAGCAGAAGTTTTCCTCCATGGGAAATCCAATCTGCAAAATGATTATTTCAAGATAAAGGCCGTTGTATATCTTTAGGCGCATTTATCTAAAAAAATCCCGATAGTATTCGTTGCACAAACATCGAACACTATCGGGATTTTTTAATAAAGTCAAATGATATACCTTTTTCCTCTTTCGCACAAAGTCTCATTCCAGCAAATCCTGTTCCGTATCAGTCAGTTCCAAACGCCAGCTTTCTGCGGCAAGAAGTTTTAATTTTTCACTTTTTGTAAATCGCTTGATCCTTGCTTCACGGCTCATCGCCTCTGATCTCGTATCGTGTACTTCCAGATACACCAGCTGCAAAGGCCCGCGTCCCCGTGTATATTTTGCACCCTTTCCGCTACGATGCTGCTCCAGACGCGCCGCAATATCATTCGTCCATCCAGTGTAGAGACTCCCATCCCCACACTTTAAAATATATGTATAATTTCTCGTTGTTTCTCTCATGTTTTCTCCACTTATTATCCTTGCTTTTCCGGGTTATTTCTTATTCAGCAGATTCCATTTATATCGCACAGTGATAATCTCATCATATTCCATTTATCTGATCACTTTTCTCTGCTCAGGGCGCACAGTCTACATTTTTCATCTCTCTTACTGCACACCCCAAACATCCTTATAAAAAGCAATCGAACCTGCTGTATTTTATTCACGTACCTTCATTTTTACCGTTCCAGATACAACATTCTATTCCGATATCAGGTGAGACGTCTGGCACCGGATACCAGAATTTTTCTCCTCCGGTAAAACTGTATCTATTTTTCGATTGCGAATATTAACCGGTACACTGTTATTATACACAGATTCGCCGCAATACGTGAACAAAACTTTTATCGAATATAATCCATCGGATTTACCGGTTTTCCTTCTTTTGTCATGACAAAATACAGGTTCGCACCTTCCACGGAATAATATTTTGTTGGCTCTGCCAGATAGCCAATGGTATCACCTTGTTTCACGTAATCTCCTGCCGATACTTCAATCTCTTTTAACTGACCATAGATTGTCTGATAACCGTCACCAAGCCCAATAGTCACAGTCTGTCCCGTTTCTGCGGTTGTGTCCACACCGATGACCTGTCCATCTGCCGCCGCTGTCACACGGTCGTTCACTGCCCCCGCAATGATCAGTGCCGGATTATATTTATACTGATCCAACGTAGCAAAATAAACCGAACTGTCCATGCTGTAGTTCAGAATCACATCACCTTCTAATGGCCAGCTGATGGTGTCCGATGCTGCAAAATGCATCACCGGTTCTTCACTGGTCTGCACTTCACTATTTAATGCTGTTGTATCGGTACTTCCCTGTACCGGATCTGTCTGTGTCATTTCTGTTGTGTCGGTCTGTGCATTGAGATTATCAGAAACCTGTGATTCCGGTGTCTGTGCTGCCATTGTTTCCTGTGTCTCATCTCCGGTTGACGAAGTATCTGTCTCTGGCTCCACCCAGTCGTTTTCTGCCAGTGCCACCGCCTCATTCTGTGCATTCTCCGCGTTTTTCTTTTCTCTCTGATAAGCACCTGCCATGGCAATGACTGCCACCAGCATGATCACTCCTGCCGTCAGATATGATTTCTGTGTATGAATGATCCGTCGCCGTTTTTCCTTTTTTTCAACATGCTCTGTCTTTTTCTGCTTTTCCATTTTTCTCCTCCAGATTCCACTTATTACTAATGGTTTTACTGTTATTCTTTCCGAAAAAAATGGATTTATTCAATGCAGCAAAAACAGACTGCAAAAAATACAATTATCTTTTACCATGATGCCAGGGTCAAAAGCCTGAAACCAGGATGTGCTTGCACAGGAGTGGTTTTATGGCTTAATGACCCGCCCCGATATGAGCATAAAAATGGAGCGTCAGCTTCACGATATGCGAATATTGGATAGAATTGTGGGAGTACGAAGTACGGAACAATTCGTATGGCATCTTTTGATCCCAACATCTTACCATGATTTGATTCTGACACCAGTATAATAGTAAGTTAGTATTTCACGGCAGTTTCTGCCTTGTTTTGCCAGTTCATTTGCGCCGTACTGACTGAGTCCCAATCCATGTCCGATACCCTTTGTAACAATACGGATTTTTCCATCCAACTCGGACAGATAAAAACATGCTGAGTTCAGATGTAATGCCTGACGCACTGCTTCCCCGTTTGCCACTGTTGTTCCATAAGTTACTTCCGTCACATAGCCTGCGCTGTCGCGTTTGGATAATTCCAATGCGCCGGGCATCTGATCCGCATTTAATGTCTCATCTTGAAAAATCGGCGTCAGCGCATTTACAAAGTCTTGCTTTTCCATATAACTGACATTCAAAAATCCATCCGCCAGCATGTCATCTTCACTGTCGACGCTTTGCAGCCAGATATAATCTTCCTGACCTGGGACTTCAGACGCATTTCTTGTTTTGCAGTTTGCGGCGTAATGATAGGCCGCCTGAATGGACTTCTCCTCACAGGTCAGGATTTCACCGGAAGTCTCCTCCACTGCCTGTCTGAGTTTTTCCATGTTGGATTCGTAGGAAGTTCCCCAGATTTTTTTCAATTCCTGTTCTGTGTAGCTTTCCAGCCCAGAATCCGTTGTACCTTCATTTGTTTGTGATTCTTCTTCCATGGTTTTCTGATAGCTTTTCCACAGATTCGTTCTGGCGATGATTGTCTGTACCTTCAGGCATTCCGATTCACTGTCCGGCGAAATTTCCCGCGCCACCACAAACGGCAACTGTTCTTCAATCTGCGCCTGCACAGGATTTGTCTGTTTTCCATCAAAACCGCCTCGCACCCAGACAGTCAGCAAATAAGGTACAAAAATGATTAATATAAAAATTGAGCCATAAAGTTTGAATTTTTCTTTCATTCTAAACTTTATGACTCAGATTATTTTTTATTCCACAGATATTTTATGATGCCAGGGTCAAAAGCCTGAAACCACGATGTGCTTGCACAGGAGTGGTTTTATGGCTTAATGACCCGCCCCGATATGAGCATAAAAGTGGAGCGTCAGCTTCACGATATGCGAATATTGGGTAGAATTGTGGGAGTACGAAGTACGGAACAATTCGTAAGGCATCTTTTGACCCCAACATCATTCTGTCTAATCACTGCATCTCGGAAAAAGCATTGGATAATGCTGCAAATTCCGCAAGTGTCAGTGCTTCCCCACGGATTGTCAGCGGTTTGTCAATCGCTGTGATCGCCGCCTCGATCTGCTCCTTGGTAAAATTGATCTCACCGGAGTTTTTCAGTCCGTTGACCAGTGTCTTTCTGCGCTGATTGAAGGATGCGCGAATGATACGAAACATCAGTTTTTCGTCTTTGACATCAACAACAGGTGTCTCATGTCTGGTCAGACGGATCACTGCGGAACCAACATTCGGGCGCGGCATAAAACAGTTCGGTGGAACATTTGCCACGATTTCCGGATTAGCATAATACTGTACCGCCAGAGATAAGGCTCCATATTCCTTGGAACCCGGTCCTGTTTTCATACGGTCTGCAACTTCCTTCTGCACCATGATCGTGATACTCTCGATCGGTACATGGCTCTCGAACAGTCCCATGATGATCGGTGTCGTAATATAATATGGCAGGTTGGCTACCACCTTGATCGGACGGCCGCCGTTTTTCTCCTCTACCAGTTTATTGATATCTACTTTTAAAATATCTTCATTGATGACAGTGACGTTATCAAATGCTTTCAGTGTGTCTCCTTCCAGAATCGGGATCAGCACTTTGTCGATCTCCACCGCAACAACCTCACGGGCTGCACAGGCAAGATACTGTGTCATAGTTCCGATGCCCGGTCCGATTTCCAGAACAAAATCATCCGGTGTAATACCGGCCTCATCAATGATGCGCTCCAGCACATGGGTGTCGATCAGGAAGTTCTGGCCGAATTTTTTTTGAAATGCAAATTTATAACGGTTTAATACCGCAATGGTCTCCTGTGGATTTCCAAGATACGGTTTTGGTCTGTTTTCACTCATATTTCTATGTTCTCCTATTATGATAAAAGAAACAACTTTCTTGCATTTTCTTCGGTAACAGCAATCACTTCTTCTTTGGAAATCCCCTTCAGATCTGCGATTTCCTGTGCCACATAATCGATGTACGCGGAATTGTTACGTTTTCCGCGAAACGGTGTCGGTGCCATATACGGACAGTCTGTTTCCAGTAAGATACGCTCCAGCGGAATCTGTCGGGCAGTTTCTTTTGCTTTTTTCGCATTTTTAAAGGTGACCACTCCGCCAAATCCGATATGATATCCAAGCTTCACATATTCCTGCGCCATTTCCGGGGAATAGGAATAACAGTGGATCACACCGCGCTGATTTTTACCACGGGCCGCAATCAGATCAAAGGTATCTTTTGCCGCATCCCGGCTGTGTACCGCAATCGGCAGATCCAGCTCTTTCGCCAGATCCATCTGCTGTACAAACCAGTGCTGCTGCACTTCGTGTGGCTGTACATCCCAGTGATAATCCAGACCGATCTCACCGATAGCTACCACTTTTTCTTCGGTGCGGGCGGTTTCCCGCAAACGGGCAAAAGACTCCTCATTTAAATCTCCCACCTCATCCGGGTGAACGCCTACAGCTGCATAGATAAATGGATACTGATGTGACAGCTCCACACTGCGCCAGCAGCCCGCCAGAGACGCACCGACATTTATGATCGTGCCGACATTCTGCTCCGCCATGCCGCGAAGCAGTGCATCTCTGTCTGTATCAAACTGTTCATCATCATAATGTGCATGTGTGTCAAAAATCATTAGCAGATCTCCGCTCCGGATGGCATCGCTTTCTCCGGTGTCATCAGAGACAGATTACCCTCTGCATCCTCTGCACATAACAGCATACCTTCTGAAAGTACGCCTGCCAGTTTTGCCGGTTTCAAATTTACAAGTACCATCACTTTCTTACCAACCATCTCTTCCGGTGTGTAATGTTTCTGAATTCCGGAAACAATCTGTTTTACCTGGCTTCCGATTTTTACCTGAGAGCAAAGCAGTTTTTTGGATTTTTTCACCTTTTCGCAGGCAATGATCTCACCAACCTGGAACTGCATTTTTCCAAAATCCTCAAAAGAAATTTCTTCTTTTGGCTCAATATCGATTGCTTCCTCATCCGCTTCTGCTTCCTTAGCCGGTGCTTTTTCTGTAACCTGTGGATGAAGCTCTTCTACTTTCTTCATAACTTCTGCAAGATCCAGACGTGCAAACAGGATTTCCGGTGCATCTGTCACTTTCAGACCATTCTCACGCAGGCCAAAGGTTGCCAGATCGTCAAAATCGCGCTCTGCGCCGTTGATCTGAGCAAGGATTTTTGCAGATGTCTCCGGCAGATAGCTCTTTAACAGCTCTGCACCGATGTTGATACTCTCTACCAGGTTGTAGAGAACCTCTGCCAGACGATCCTGTTTTGCCTCATCTTTTGCAAGTGCCCAAGGCATAGTTTCGTCGATATATTTATTACATCTCTTGAATAAGGTAAATACTTCTGAAATTGCATCTGCCACACGTAACTGATCCATTTTTGCAGCTACTTTGTCGCGGGTTCCTGTCACAACGGCCTTGAGGTCAGCATCTACGTCCTCTACCACACCCGTTTTGTTTACCACGCCACCGAAATATTTGTTGCTCATGGAGATCGTACGGTTTACAAGATTTCCAAGGGTGTTTGCAAGGTCGGAGTTTACACGCTCTACCATCAGCTCCCAGGAAATGGTTCCGTCATTTTCAAACGGCATCTCATGAAGTACAAAGTAACGAACTGCATCTACACCGAAGAAATCTACCAGCTCGTCTGCATACAGTACGTTTCCTTTGGATTTACTCATTTTTCCATCGCCCTGAAGCAGCCACGGATGACCAAATACCTGTTTCGGTAACGGAAGATCCAGTGCCATAAGGAAGATCGGCCAGTAAATAGTATGGAAACGGATGATATCTTTACCGATCAGATGAAGATCTGCCGGCCAGTTTTTCTTGAACAGATCGGAAGAATTACCATCTGCATCGTATCCGATTTTTGTGATATAGTTTGTCAGTGCATCCAGCCATACATATACGACATGCTTCGGATCAAAATCTACCGGAATACCCCAGCTGAAGGATGTTCTGGATACACACAGATCCTGCAGACCCGGAAGCAGGAAGTTGTTCATCATCTCATTTTTTCTGGAAACCGGCTGGATAAATTCCGGATGTGTATTGATATAGTCGATCAGACGATCCGCATATTTGCTCATTTTAAAGAAATATGCTTCCTCCTGAGCCGGCTGAACCTCACGGCCGCAGTCCGGGCATTTTCCGTCTACTAACTGAGACTCTGTGAAAAATGACTCACATGGTGTGCAGTACATTCCTTCGTAGTATCCTTTGTAAATATCTCCCTGATCGTACAGTTTTTTGAAGATTTTCTGTACCTGTTTCTCATGATCCTCATCGGTTGTACGAATGAAGTTGTCATAAGAAGCATTCATCAGATCCCAGATACGTTTTACTTCTCCGGCAGTTTTGTCAACATACTCCTTCGGTGTGATGCCGGCTGCCTCTGCCTTTAATTCGATCTTCTGACCATGCTCGTCTGTTCCGGTCTGGAAATATACATCATAACCTTCCTGACGTTTGTAACGGGCGATACTGTCTGCCAGCACGATCTCATAAGTGTTTCCAATATGCGGTTTGCCTGATGTGTAGGCAATCGCTGTTGTCATATAATATTTTCCTTTGCAGGTTTTACACATAATCAAATCACTCCTTTTTGGTTTTATACGGACGAACTGTTGGAAAGAATACAACCGTAGACACGAACAATTTTCTGTGTCTGTTGCGCCGCTTATCTCCAAAGCGGAGGTTTCACCTCCACTTCGAAATGCTTCGCAAAATGTGCAGAGATTCGGATTTGAAATTTGTCTGCTTCGCAGACCCGAATCCTCGCACCAAGACTCGCATTAGCGAGTCTTGAATTAATCCGCGAACACTCACGGAGGCGGACTATGCTCACAGCCACGACGAAAATTGTCCTACCGTCTTACTGTCGTATTCTTTCCAACAGTTCTGCTCGCATAATACTCTACTATTCAAGTCGAACGCACGTGAGACTTGGTGCGTGATTCTGGTCAGCGAAAGCTGACATATTCTTCTCAGAATCACTGCACATCCTCGCGGAGCGTTTATCTCAGTCGGAGATTGTACTCCCACTGAGAAAGACTTGTTATTACTCACCACTTGCAGAAGTGGGAGTCTTCTCGACTGAGATAAAAGCCTCAACAGTTCTTTTTTCCTAGTAGTTAAGCGTATCACAGGCACCCTGAAAAGTCAATGAAGCAGACAGTCATAAAGCTGGTTTTCAGCAAAGATTTTTACAAAGTAATGCTCATTTACTCTACGATTCAAGAATACTCTCGGTATTCTTGCTGCGAGATGCACGTCATGCAATGCATGACATATTCTTCTGTGCATCTCTGCAATTCTGCCGGAGGCTATATCTTTGCATATTTCTATATTGATTCTTGCAAATAAGAAGCGTTATAATAGAAGCAATGAAAAAAATTCTATAAAGTTTCAGGAAAAATGCAGTACATACTTATATACATAATACATGAGTATTTTTTCTGGAACTTTATTTTGCGTGAAACATTCTTTTATACAATTTACAACAGAAAGGGGTATAGCAAACTATGGGGATTGCATTACACAAGAAAAAGACATCACATTCTACCCTGATGACAGAAGGAAGTATCTGGAAACATATTTTATTTTTTTCAATTCCGCTAATTCTGGGAAATATGCTTCAGCAGTTATATAATACGGTCGACTCGATCGTGGTCGGAAATTTTCTTGGAAGTGAAGCTCTGGCTGCCGTCGGTTCCAGTTCCTCCCTAATCATGCTGCTGATTTCTTTCAGTATGGGAGCAGCTGCCGGTGCCGGTGTCATTGTCTCCCAGTTTATCGGTGCTCAAAACAAAAAAGGAATCCATGAGTCCGTACATACTGCACTGGCAATTGCATTGATCCTTGGCGTTGTCCTGACAGCTGCCGGTCTCATTCTGTCTCCGCAGATTCTTCGCTGGATGGGCACACCGGAAGAAGTCATGCCTCAGTCCATCACTTATCTGCGGCTTTATTTTGCAGGCGTGATCTTCAGTATTCTTTACAATATGGCAAGTGGAATTTTGAACGCTGTCGGCAATTCCAAGCGTGCATTATTATATCTGGCAATTGCTTCTTTTACCAATATTATACTGGATCTGTTATTTATCCCAGTCTTAAAGATGGGCATTGCCGGTGCTGCGATTGCGACAGATATCAGTCAGCTGCTCTCTGCCGTACTCTGCATGCTTTATCTGATGCGTGTAAATGAAAGCTACAAAGTAGCCTTGAGAAAAATCCGAATTCATAAAACGGTTGCTATCCGTATTATCCAGGTTGGTGTACCGACCGCCATCCAGAATACAGTAATTTCTTTTGCAAATGTTTTAGTTCAGGCCAGTGTCAACAGCTATGGTGCGCTCGCCATGGCAGGGTTTGCAGCATATATCAAGATCGACGGATTTAACATTCTGCCTGTCATGAGTTTCAGTATGGCTGCTACTACTTTTTCCGGACAGAATTACGGTGCCGGCAACATGGAGCGTGTGCGCAAAGGCATGCAAGTAACTGTCGCCATGGGTGTTATTTACTGTATCTGCGTCGGCTGTATCCTGCTATTGTTTGCACATCCGCTGATTGGTATCTTTTCCAAAGATCCGACAGTCATCGAATTTGGTGTAAGAGCCATGCTGTACTTCTGCCCATTTTATTTCCTGCTGGCCATTATGCATGGACTGGCAGGTGCTATCCGCGGAGTCGGAAAATCGGTTCCGCCAATGGTTATTATCCTGTTCTCACTCTGTGTCTACCGTGTGATCTGGATCCGGCTGGCAGTACCACATATTCCTACCATTGATGGTGTGTACATGGTATATCCGATTTCCTGGTTGATCGGTGCGATATTAATGGTTATTTATACAAAAAAAGCGTTTCCGAAACAAACATCAGAGCAACGCATCTCTTTGTGATTCTTTCAAAAGAAAGTGTGCTATCGCACACTTACACGCTTGCAATTATCAATGGCACATCTTTCTTGCCCGCGCCGAGCACGCTTCCGAAGCAATAATTTCTTCTCGTGCGAGTGCGCATCGTTTGCACGAAGTGCTTTTGTCTGATAGGAAATTCATCGTAATTTCCTATCAAATCAAAAAATCCCTGGCAGGATCTATTTCCTGCCAGGGATTTTTATTTAGGGAGAGTTCATTTAAGATTCAATTATCTTATCTGCGTTCAGATTAACCTTCAATGGCAATAAATTTGTTTTTCTCTTCTACTGCTTTCTGTTCTTTTTTCGGAACGGTAAAGCTTAAGATACCATTCTCATATTTCGGATGGATATCTTCTACTGCTACATGCTCGCCCACATAGAAGCTTCTGCTCATAGCACCTGCATAACGCTCACGTCTTACATATTTCTTATCCTTCTGCTCTTCATCTTTGTCAAGACCTTTTGCTGCGCTGACGGTTAATGTACCGTTCTCCAGTTTCATTGTAATCTCATCTTTCTTGAAGCCCGGAAGATCGATATCTACTTCATATCCGTTTTCGGTATCTTTGACATCTGTCTTCATCATGTTTTTAGCATGTTTACCATACAAAGCTTTCTCAATATTTGCACTGTCTGTAAAATCCGGGAATGCAAAGTCGTTCATAAAATCATCAAATAAGTTTTCTCCAAAAATTCTAGGCATCATCATAAGTCATTACTCCTTTCAGTAATTGTCTTTATTGTCTGCACATTCGGAGTAACCGAAGTGTTGTTCTCATTGAGCATTTGATTTTGGGATCTTCGGAACTTTTCTTTGTTCCTTTTATCTCTCTTCCTTTGTTCTATCTGTACTATAGCACATATTATTAGCCATGTCAAGAGGTGAGTGCTAATTTTCTGAGATTTTTTTGCAAACCTTGATTTTACGAGGTTTGCAACACTTTTTCTTCCTTATAATCATCACTTTTTCTTGGTTTGACACCATTTTGACACCAATTTTTTATTTTTGGTGTCAGCTAATTGCTACGCTTTCCAGCCTTGTGATTTCACTCTCAATTCTGGACATCTCACTTACATGGTTATATACGTCCATTGTTACATCTATGTGGGCGTGTCCCATAATATATTGAAGAACTTTTACGTCTATTCTCTTTTCTGCCATTCTGGTACAAGCCGTATGTCGCATAATGTGAGCAGATACCTTTGGTAACACCCATGATTGATTACTCATAGAAGCACCACCTTGTATGACAATAGATTTTTAAAATTTAATCGTTGTCTTTTTTGTAATCGTATAAATATATTCCTCTGGTGTAGGTATTCTGTTTCCAAAGTATTGTTTAAAACGTTTTCTTTTTAATTTTGAATATGAAAAAAGCAGTCGATCATAAATGAAAGACTGCTTTAAATCATATCCTTTATTGCTTTGTGTGGAGATTTAACTGATTGTCTATGTCCCGTCCGGCATACATTACTCTAAGTATTGTTACAACTTTTTTATCGCTGTCTGGAATATAAAGTACCACATAATTGTCTACTGGTAATACACGAAGTCCACGGCTTTTCCACGGTTCTTTTTCATATTTTCGATAACGCTCCGGCATCGTATCCAGACTTAATATCTGTTCTTCCAGACGGTCAATCTGTCCGCTTGCATTTTCCGGCGATTGTAATTCAAAAGCAATATATTCAAAAATCCCTCTCAAATCACTGTCAGCCTGTTCGGATACTTCTACTTCATATATCATAAGCC
>URDN01000003.1 GCA_900546495.1 uncultured Lachnospiraceae bacterium | reverse complement strand
CGCAAAGCGACTGCGTTCATGAGCAAGTAGCGAAAGCGAATTGCGAATGTCCGCTGTACATTGATATGAGTTTATCGCGTATGGATTTCAAGATTAAAAGATTAAATTGTATAAAAAAAGAAGAAATGTGAATACTACGAAAAAAGGAGTTTGATTTATGATGAAACAGACACGTATGATTCGCATTTCTTTTTTTATTGTGACAGCTCTGATCATCTGTGCATTCTGGGGCGGTTTTTACTTTGGCGGAAGTTTAAGCGGAAACGCAGATTCCGGCATTCAGATTGCATCGGTGGAAGATCAGACACAGGAAGCTGCCAATCAAAATGCGGATGATAAAAAAGAAAACACAGTTGCAAAGAATGAGACGGTAGAGAGTATGAATGCACTTTCTGAGGAGAAGTATTATCTGAAAGCGTCCGGAGAATACCTGTCTGTCTATTTTGCAGATACAGATCGGCTGTATTTTGAGACAAGCCTGAAAGTAAGTGATCTTCCGGAAAAACTGCGCAAAAATGCGATTCATGGTATCCGGTTTACCAGTCTTGAAAATCTGTACAGTTTTCTGGAAAATTATTCGAGTTAAACGGGTTCCAAAAAATGAGGGCTTGTGCTATACTGAACAAAAGTGGGTCATCAGGCAGATTGTCTGATGGATACGGAGGAAAAAGTATGGCAAGAGAACATAAATTAAAAAAGGCAAGCCTTGGAACCGGTTTTATGATTGGAATTGCAGTAATCTATCTGCTTTTTGGTCTGGCGATGCTCTTTGTTCCGCAGTTTCAGGAGCGCTATATTATCTATATTGCAGGACTGCTCTTCCTGATCTGTGGTGTGATCATGATCGTGAAATATTTTATGGCAGCAAGCTACAATGATTTGGGAAATTATGGTTTTTCCGGCGGTGTGTTATGTATTTTGCTTGGCATCTGTCTGCTGGTTCGTACGCAGCAGATTGCAGGTTATCTGCCATTGTTTTTAGGAGTCTGCATTTTGCTGACAGCAGTGATCAAATTGCAGAATGCAGTGGATTTGAAAAGCCTCAGAAATGGTGCCTGGTTTCTGTTTCTGATTATTGCGCTGGCATTTCTTACAGCGGCAATTTTAGTCATTTTAAATCCGGACGGGAAAGTATTGCAGCACAGAGAGGTGCTGTATTACATATTGATCGCAGATGGTGTGGTTAGCATTATCAGTCCAATTTATCTGGTGTTTGCGATTCGTGCGGGAAAACGGGCAAAACACAGTAATCGAAAAGAGAATGGAAAAGAAGCAGGTTCTGTTGAAATAGAAAAACATACAACAGAAGAATCCGGAGATCAGAACAACGCAGACGCTTCTGAGCTGATAAAGGAAACGAAAAAGCATGCAAATACCACATCCAAAGGAAAATCCTGGAAGAAGTCAGCGAAAAAACATGCTTCTGAAAAAGAAGATGACTGGTATTATGATGAAGAAGATCCGATACCATCTGTAGCAGAAAAGAATACAGATGCAAAGGAAAAAGATACCATTGACCATATTTCGGAAGAAATTCTTGGATTTTTTAAGGATGAAGATAAATAGAAGGAGTTTTTAGTGAAAGAACAGATTTATGATGTAATCGTGGTCGGCGGCGGAGCCGCCGGACTGATGGCAGCGATTCAGGCTGCCAGAGAAGGAGCGCATACAGCAATTCTGGATCATCATACTGTTTCAGGAAAGAAAATACTTGCCACCGGAAACGGTAAGTGCAATTTTACGAATGAGCTGCAGGGGGAAAGCTGTTATCGAAGCGATTCTCCTGCCTTTGTATTGCATATCTTGAAACAGTTTTCCGAAAAGGATACCATTGCATTTTTTGAGGATACTGGTGTACTCTCAAAAAGCCGTCAGGGATATCTCTATCCACGCAGCGGGCAGGCGGCAACGATACGAAATGCTCTGCTTACACAGGCAGAACAGCTTGGTGTTGTGATTTTTCAGGAGATCGGCATTCGAAAAATTCAGCGAAAAGAGGACGACTTTATATTTGATACGAAAAGTGGCATATTTCAGTCGAAAAGCTGTATTCTTGCCACTGGAGGAAAAGCTGCACCGAAGACAGGAAGTGATGGAAGTGGCTATATTTATGCAAAATCCTTTGGACATGAGATTGCGACACCGCTGCCGGCATTGACTGCATTGTATGCGGATGCAAAATGGTTAAGGCAGACCAGCGGTGTCCGGGCAGATGCGACAGTATCGCTTTTTATAGAGAATCAATGCGTGGCAGAGGACACCGGGGAAGTACAGTTTGCGGATTATGGTATTTCCGGTATTCCGGTCTTTCAGGTGAGCCGTTATGCATCCATTGCACTGGCGCAGGGACAAAGTGTGCGGGCAGAGCTTGATTTTATCCCGGAATATTCAGCAGAACAGATGGAAACTTTTTTGCAGAAGCAGATTGCAAGTGCATCGGAGCATGAGAGCTGGCAGCAGTTATTATCAGGAGTTGTCAATGAGAAACTGGCTGGTATGCTCTGCGCGGGACTGCATGCAAAACATGTGTCAGATATTCCGGAGAAACGGCGGTTCGCAGCGATAAAAAAATTGATGCAGGCGCTGAAGCGGACGACACTTACGATCACGGACACACGTGGATTTGACTTCGCGCAGGTGACCTGTGGCGGAGTTCCGTTAAAAGAATTGACGGAGGAAATGGAATCCCGTCTGGTCCCGGGGCTTTATTTCGCCGGTGAGATCGTAAACGTAGATGGCATCTGTGGTGGTTATAACCTGCAGTGGGCGTGGTCCAGCGGAACGGTGGCAGGAAAAAATGCCGCAAGAAATAGGTAATAAAACAAAGGCAAGTTAATAGAGAATACTATTAAAAATTGATTTTGGAAAAACAGGAATCATTATTGATTTTAACACTGAGTAAGTGAAATTATAATCAGAAAAACATAAAATGGAGAACAGGACAACATGAAGAAAGTAATTCGTGTATCACAGATTTCGGTACCGTTGGCACATACAAAAGAACATATTTTGAAAAAAGCGTGTGCGCTGTCTCAAATTCCGACGAAGAAAGTATTGGATATGCAGATCATCAAACAGTCCGTGGATGCCAGAAAAAAAGATGCCTTATCTTATACATATACGGTTCATTTGGTGGTGGACGAGCATCAGAAGGTAAAGAAAAATCCGGCGCATGTGCAGGAAGTACATCCGGTAGAGTACCAGATTCCGGTAAAACCGGAGAATGGTTCGGACATTAAGACCGCCGTCATCGGCGCAGGTCCGGCGGGACTTTTTGCCGCCTATGAGCTGGCCCAGTGCGGTTTGTGCCCGCAGGTGTATGAACGTGGAAAAGCGGTAGAAGAACGTCAGCAGGATGTGGAAATCTACTGGTCAGAGGGCAGCTTGAATCCGGAATCCAATGTACAGTTTGGTGAAGGCGGAGCCGGTACGTTTTCCGATGGAAAATTAAATACGTTAGTAAAAGATAAATTTGGACGAGGCCGTTACGTGCTGGAAACTTTTGTGAAATTTGGAGCACCGGAGGATATTTTATATGTGGCAAAACCACATGTGGGAACGGATGTACTGCGAAATGTAGTAACACAGATGCGACAGGAAATTATTCGTCTGGGAGGAGCGTTCCATTTTTCTTCCAAAGTGACGGATCTTCGCATCAAAGACGGAAATGTGTGTGCGATTGAAATCAACGGACAGGAATGGCATGAGGTGTCAAATCTGGTGCTGGCAATTGGGCACAGTGCAAGAGATACATTTGAAATGCTCTATGAACGTCAGATTCCGATGGTGGCAAAATCCTTTGCCGTCGGCATGCGTGTGGAACATCCGCAGGAAATGATCAATCACAGTCAGTATGGTACAGATGCGGATATGAACCTGCTGCCAACCGCAGCATATAAACTGACACATCAGGCATCAAACGGTCGAGGTGTGTATTCTTTCTGTATGTGTCCGGGTGGTTTTGTGGTCAATGCGTCTTCCGAGCCACATCGACTGGCAGTAAACGGTATGAGTTACCGGAAGCGGGACAGTCACAATGCAAACAGTGCAATTATTGTTTCGGTGACTCCGGAGGATTATCCGAATGGCAGTCATCCATTATCTGGTATTGCTTTTCAACGCGGTTTAGAGGAAAAAGCGTGGAATCTGACAAAAGGAAAAGTACCGCAGCAGTTGTTTTGCGATTTTGAACAGGGAAAGGTAAGTGAGGGTTACGGCAGTTTCGAGAGTTGTGTGAAAGGACAGCATGATTTTGCCAATTTAAGAGAAATCTTCCCGGAAGCATTAAATGAAGCCTTTTGTGAGGGCATGCATGCCTACGGCAGAAAAATTGCAGGTTTTGACCGGACGGACTGCATTTTATCCGGAGTGGAAAGCCGGACATCATCACCGGTGCGGATTCATCGGGATGAGACCTTTCAGAGTGTGATCCGCGGACTCTATCCATGCGGGGAAGGAGCCGGTTATGCGGGAGGCATTATGTCTGCTGCCATGGACGGCTTAAAAGTTGCGGAAGCGATATTACAGCAGGAGATGAAATAAATGGAGATAAATATAGAAGAACTGACTCCTATGATGCAAAAATACATGGAGACAAAGCAGGAATACAAAGACTGTATCCTGTTTTACCGTCTGGGAGATTTTTATGAGATGTTTTTTGAGGATGCCCTGACAGCATCCAGAGAATTAGAAATCACCCTGACTGGAAAAAGCTGTGGCTTAAAAGAGCGTGCACCGATGTGTGGAGTTCCTTTTCATGCAGTGGAAGGATATCTGAATAAGCTGGTATCTAAAGGTTATAAAGTTGCCATCTGTGAGCAGGTGGAGGATCCGAAACAGGCAAAGGGCTTGGTAAAACGTGAAGTGACAAGAATTGTCACTCCGGGCACCAATCTGGATACCTATGCCTTGGATGAAACAAAAAATAATTACATTATGTGTATCGTCTATGTGGATAACAAATACGGCGTGTCCGTAGCAGACGTTACAACAGGTGCTTACTTTGTGACAGAACTGGATTCTGAACGCAAATTACTGGATGAGATAAGTAAATATATGCCGTCCGAGATTATCTCAAACGAAGCCTTTTTTATGAGTGGCATTGATCTGGAGGATCTGCGTCATCGTCTTGGCATCACAATTTATTCTCTGGAGTCATGGTATTTTGGAGATGATCTGGCAGCAACGACGTTAAAAGATCATTTCCATGTGGCATCTTTGGACGGTCTTGGATTAGGGGATTATAACTGTGGCGTGATCGCTGCCGGTTCCCTGTTAAAATATTTGTATGAAACCCAGAAAACGACATTGGATCATATGACAACCATTGAACCGTATTCTACTGGAAAATTCATGGTACTGGACAGTTCCACGCGACGGAATCTGGAGCTGGTGGAGACCTTACGTGAAAAACAGAAACGCGGCTCTTTACTCTGGGTATTAGATAAGACGAAGACTGCCATGGGTGCACGAACCCTGCGTTCTTATCTGGAACAGCCGCTGATCGATAAAAAGCAGATCGAAGCCCGTCTGGATATGGTAGAAGAATTGAAAAACAATATGATCTGCCGGGAGGAACTGCGGGAATACTTAAATCCGATCTATGATCTGGAGCGACTGATCAGCCGTGTGGTTTATCAGACAGCCAACCCGAGAGATCTGATCGCGTTTCGTTCCTCTCTGGAAATGCTGCCTGCCATCAAGACATTATTGCAGGATCTGAGCAGTCCGCTGGTGCGGGAATTGGATGAAGAGTTAGATCCTCTGACAGACATCTGTACATTGATCACAGAATCCATTGAGGAGGAGCCCCCGATTTCTATCCGGGAAGGCGGTATGATCAAGACCGGCTATGACGAACAGGTGGATCATCTGCGAAATGCCAAGACAGAAGGAAAGACATGGCTTGCCAGGATTGAAGAAGAAGAACGGGAAAAGACCGGTATCAAAAATCTTCGTATTAAATATAACAAAGTATTCGGCTATTATCTGGAGGTAACGAATTCTTACAAGGATCTGGTGCCGGAATACTATACACGAAAACAGACGCTGACCAATGCAGAGCGTTACATCACACCGGAGTTAAAAGAATTAGAAGAAACGATTCTTGGTGCAGAGGATAAGCTGACAGCACTGGAATATGAGATTTTCTGCAGGGTGCGTAATCAGATTGCAGAGCAGGTAGTTCGAATTCAGCACACAGCAAAGGCAATTGCCGGTCTGGATGTGTTTGCTTCCCTGGCGCTGGTTGCGGAGCAGAACAGTTATGTGCGTCCCAAAATGAACGAAAAAGGAATTTTAAATATCAAGAGCGGCCGTCATCCTGTGGTGGAAAAAATGATCACTAACGATATGTTTATCGAAAATGATACCTATCTGGATAATAAAAACAACCGGATTGCTATTATCACCGGACCAAACATGGCAGGAAAGTCTACTTATATGCGACAGAATGCCCTGATCGTTCTGATGGCGCAGGTCGGAAGTTTTGTCCCGGCGCAGAGTGCGAATATCGGTATCGTGGATCGTATTTTCACCCGTGTGGGTGCTTCGGATGATCTGGCTTCCGGACAGAGTACTTTTATGGTAGAAATGAATGAGGTTGCCAATATTTTACGGAATGCTACAAGCAGCAGTCTGTTGATCTTGGATGAGATCGGACGCGGAACAAGTACCATTGACGGACTTTCCATTGCGTGGGCGGTTGTCGAATATATCAGCAATCCGAAGATTCTTGGTGCCAAGACCTTGTTCGCAACACATTATCACGAACTGACGGAACTGGAAGGAAAACTTTCAAATGTCAATAATTACTGTATCGCAGTCAAGGAAAAAGGCGATGATATTGTATTTTTGCGAAAAATCGTATCTGGTGGAGCAGACCGAAGTTATGGTATTCAGGTTGCCAAACTGGCCGGTGTCCCGGATCCGGTTATTGAGCGGGCAAAAGTCATCTGTGAGGAGTTGGAACGTGCGAATATGAGCAATCTGGCAGCAAATCTGCCGGAGATTCCGTCTCAGCATAAGGCAAAAACCAAAAAGCCGGATGATGTAGATCTGGCGCAGATGTCCTTATTTGATACGGTCAAGGATGATGATATCATCGAGGAGATCCGTGAGATCGATCTGACCAATATGACACCATTTGAAGCGATGAACAAATTGTATGAAATCCAGAATAAGATTAAAAATCGCTGGTAGGAGGCACGTATGCCACAGATAGAAGTATTAGATGAACAGACTATAGATAAAATTGCAGCGGGAGAGGTGGTAGAGCGCCCTGCTTCTGTTGTTAAAGAGCTTGTGGAGAATGCCATTGATGCGAAAGCATCTGCAGTAACGGTGGAAATCAAAGATGGTGGAACGTCACTGATCCGTATCACGGACAACGGCTGCGGTATTGATGCGGCACAGATTCCTATCGCATTTTACCGTCATTCCACCAGCAAGATCCGGAAAGTGGAGGATCTTGTGACAATTTCCTCTCTGGGATTTCGCGGTGAGGCACTTTCCAGTATTGCGGCGGTTGCACAGGTAGAACTGATCACCAAGACACCGGAACAGTTTACCGGAAGCCGCTATCTGATCGAAGGTGGTAAAGAGATTTCTTTAGAGGAGATTGGAGCACCAAACGGAACGACTTTTCTGGTAAAAAATCTGTTTTACAATACTCCGGTGCGCCGGAAATTTTTGAAATCCAATCAGACAGAGGCGGGTTATGTCAATGATCTGATGGAGCGGATGGCACTTTCCCATCCGGATGTGTCCTTTAAATTTATCAATAACGGGCAGATCCGTCTGCATACTTCTGGAAACGGACAGTTAAAAGATATTATTTATCATATTTATGGCAGAGATATCGCGGCCAATTTACTGGAAGTGCAGGCAGATTATCCGGGATTTTCCGTGGAAGGCTATATCGGAAAACCGATCATTGCCAGAGGAAACCGAAATTTTGAAAGTTATTTTATTAACGGACGTTATATCAAAAGCAGTCTGATCGCAAAATCTTTGGAAGATGGCTATCGCGGTTTTATGATGCAGCATAAGTATCCGTTTACGGTACTGACTATTTCACTGGATGGTACACTGGTGGACGTTAACGTTCATCCGAATAAAATGGAAATGCGTTTTTCCAACGGGGAAGAAATGTATCATCAGCTTGTGGCGCTGATTTCAGAGCGCCTGCGGGAGAGCGAACTGATCCCCAAGGTGGCTGTAAAGGAAGAACGAAAAGAAGAAAAACGTCCTGCTCCGGCAGCAGGTACAGTTCCGGAGCCGTTTGAGACAAAACGTCTGGAAAAACTGCGGGCTGCCGTCGCAAAGGACAGTCCTTATGAGCGTAAATATCCGAAGTGGGAACAAAAGATTCCGACATCGGTAAATACTCAAAATGCTCAGAATCAGGCAGAAGTGTTAAAAGAGGTAAATGGATCAAAAGCAGCAGAAACTGTTGGGGCAGAAAATTTACAGCAGAAAGATACAGTAAGTACTGAAACAGGAACATTGGTATCCGACAATGAAGCTGTCTATACAGAACAGGCAGAATCTGTTGATCATGAAGCAAAAACGCAGGATCCGGTCATTGGACAGGCCGTGCAACAGACATTATATGATCTGGCAGAACAACGTGAACACAGTGATGCAGTACGGGAAGATTCTGTACGGGAGGAGTTAAAATTGCTTTCCAAAGAAGCACGTCCACAGCATCGAATCATCGGGCAGCTGTTTGATACCTATTGGCTGGTGGAGTTTCAGGATCAGTTTTATATGATCGATCAGCATGCTGCACATGAAAAAGTGCTTTTTGAACAGACCATGAAAGCATATCACAGCAAAGAGTTTACTTCTCAGATGATAAGTCCGTCGATTATTTTATCTTTGACGATGCAGGAAGAAGTTTTGTTAAAGAAATTTTTACCGGAATTTACAAAACTGGGATATGAAATTTCACCATTTGGTGGAAAAGAGTACGCAGTAACAGCAGTTCCGGGCAACCTGTATGGGGTAAACAGTCAGAGTCTGCTGCTGGAACTGATGGACAGTTTAAGTTCCATGTCAGTGAAAGATACGCCGGAGCTGGTAGCGGAAAAAATCGCAAGCATGTCCTGCAAGGCTGCCGTCAAAGGCAATCAGAAGTTATCCAGACCGGAGATCGAACATCTGATTGACGAGTTGCTGACACTGGATAATCCTTATTTTTGTCCGCATGGACGACCAGTCATTGTTGCAATGAGTAAATATGAGATCGAAAAGAAATTTAAGCGTATTGTTTAAAGGATGATAGATAGATGAAGACAGAAAAACAACCATTATTAATTTTAACCGGACCGACAGCTGTCGGAAAAACAGATCTGTCCATTGCACTGGCAAAAAGAATCAATGGTGCGGTAATTTCTGCGGATTCCATGCAGGTATATCGTGGGATGGATATTGGTTCTGCCAAGGTCATGCCAGAGGAAATGCAGGGAGTAGATCATTATCTGATTGATGTGCTGGATCCGGAGGATGAATTTCATGTGGTTCGCTTTCAGGAAATGGCAAAAGCTGCCTTAAAGGAGATCTATGCGAAAGAGCAGATCCCAATCGTGGCAGGAGGAACCGGATTTTACATCCAGGCGTTGTTATACGATATTGATTTTACCGAACAGGAAGAAGATGCGGATCTTCGAGAACGTTATGCAAAGATTGCCAGAGAACAGGGAAATGAAGTGCTGCATGAGATGTTAAAAAAAGTAGATCCTGCTTCTGCAGAGATTATTCATGCAAATAATGTGAAACGTACGATCCGGGCGCTGGAATATTTTGAAAAAACCGGAGAACCGATCTCCAGACACAATGAGCAGGAACGCGCAAAAGAATCGCCATATGATTTCCGTTATTTTGTACTGACGGATGAGCGGGCACATTTATATGAACGGATCGACCGCAGGGTAGATTTGATGCTGGAACACGGACTGGTGGAAGAAGTAAAACGGCTGCGTGCAAATGGGTATCATAAAGGCATGGTATCCATGCAGGGACTGGGATATAAAGAAATTCTTTCCTGGCTGGATGGTGAAATCAGCTATGAGGAAGCTGTTTATTTACTGAAACGGGATACCAGACATTTTGCAAAGCGCCAGCTTACATGGTTCCGCCGGGAGCGGGACGTGATCTGGCTGAATAAACCGGACTATAATTATGACGAGTCCAGAATACTGGAAGCAATTTTAAAAGAGATTTATCCTATGTTGCGATGAATCTGTGTAGATGCATAGCAATTCGAAAATGAGTTTATTAGTTTGCATTGACGGGAATTGCGTGCCGGGTCTCACGCAAGTTTGATTTGAAAACAGGAGGATGAGTATGACAGAAGAATTAATTGAGAATAAGTATATCGAGATGGGAATTTCCAAAGAAGTTTATGAATTTGGAAAAGAAATCGAGCAGGGATTAAAAGAACGTTTTGACCGAATCGATCAGACGACAGAATATAATCAGATGAAAGTTATTGATGCGATGCAGAAATGCAGAGTCAGTGCAGAATGTTTTCAGGCAACCAGCGGTTACGGCTACAATGATATTGGCCGTGATACACTGGAAGAAGTATATGCAGAGTGTTTCCATGGAGAAGCTGCGCTGGTGCGCCCGCAGATCACCTGTGGTACTCATGCACTGGCACTGGCGCTGATGTCTAATCTGCGTCCGGGTGATGAGCTGCTTTCCCCGGTGGGAAAACCGTATGATACGTTAGAAGAAGTCATTGGAATCCGCCCATCCAAAGGATCTCTGGCAGAGTATGGGATTACTTATCGACAGGTAGATCTGTTAAACAACCGTGATTTTGATTTTGATGGTATTCGTGCCGCTATCAATGAGCGTACAAAATTAGTAACAATTCAGCGCTCCAAAGGTTACGAAACACGACCGACATTGTCTGTTGCGCGGATCAAAGAGCTGATTTCTTTTGTAAAATCCATCAAACCGGATGTAATCTGTATGGTAGACAACTGTTATGGAGAGTTTGTAGAGGAGCAGGAACCGTTAGAAGTCGGAGCTGATATGATTGTTGGTTCCCTGATCAAAAACCTTGGTGGAGGTCTGGCACCGATCGGCGGTTATATCGTTGGTAAAAAAGAGTGCGTAGATAATGCGGCTTACCGCCTGACCTCTCCGGGACTTGGAAAAGAAGTCGGCGCATCCTTGGGCGTAATCCAGAGCTTTTATCAGGGACTGTTTCAGGCACCGACCGTTGTGTCCGGCGCATTAAAGGGTGCAATCTTTGCGGCAAATATTTTTGAAAAAATCGGATTTCCGGTCATTCCAAACAGCACAGAGTCCCGTCATGATATTATTCAGGCAGTGACGTTTGGCTGTCCGGAAGGCGTGATCGCATTTTGCCAGGGCATTCAGGCAGCTGCACCGGTGGATTCCTATGTGACACCGGAACCTTGGGATATGCCGGGTTATGACAGTCAGGTCATTATGGCAGCAGGGGCCTTTGTACAGGGGTCTTCCATTGAACTGAGTGCAGATGGTCCGATCAAACCGCCGTATGCAGTATATTTCCAGGGTGGACTGACCTGGTATCATGCGAAACTTGGTATCCTGATGGCGTTGCAGAAACTGATGGATGCAGGAATTGTGACAAAAGATTTTACAGCTGTGAATGTGAAAGATCTGTAAGGCGTTCTTCATAAAAATTTAAGAGAAATGCAAAAAAATGTTCGCATTTTTCCGGTGTACACGAAAAAAAAAGTATGCTATGATTATACAGACTGCATAGAGAGAGTAGAAAAGAGAATTTTATGCAGAAAAATATGACAGTAAAAGAGTTACCGGATCAGGAACGACCGTACGAAAAATGTCTGGCGTATGGAGCCGGCGCGCTGTCCGATGCAGAATTGATCAGCGTGATCATCCGCACCGGAAGTCAGGGGGAGCGAAGCATTGATCTGGCAAACCGTATTTTAAATGCGGGGCCGGACGGGCTGCTGAATCTTTTGCGGCTGGATATGGAACGTCTGACACAGATCCGCGGGATTGGAAATGTCAAAGCAATTCAGTTAAAATGTATCGGTGAGCTGGCAAAGCGTATTGCAGCGACAAGCCGCCGGGAACAGATCACTCTGCAGTCTGCCAAAAGCATTGCAGAGTATTTTATGGAGCAGCTAAGACATGAAACGCAGGAGCATCTGATGCTGGCAATGTTTGATAACAAAAGCATGCTGATCGGAGAAAAGCTTCTGTCTACCGGGACGAGCAATGCAGCACTGATCTCTGCCAGAGATATTTACCGGACGGCGCTGCAGTATCAGGCAGCGTATGTTGTGGTGTTGCATAATCATCCCAGCGGCAATCCGGAACCAAGCCGGGAAGATATCCTGGTGACCAGAAAGATAAAAGCGTGTGGCGAATTACTGGATATTTTACTTATGGATCATATTATTATCGGAGATAACCGATATTTCAGTTTCCGTGAGCAGGATATTCTATTTGAGAAAGGGAGAGACTAATGGCAAACATATACGGAATTGACCTTGGAACCTGTAATCTGAAGATTTTCAGCAAACACAGCAACAAGATCATCAAAGAGAAAAATACAATTGCGATCATCAACAAAAATCAGTTATATGCATATGGAAATGAAGCATATGCAATGTATGAGAAAGCACCGGAGAATATCAACGTATCATTTCCGATTACCGGTGGTGTGATCGCAGATTATAATAATATGCAGGTGATGGTACAGGAAGTACTGGAGAAAAATGTCAAGGGACATGTAAAAGGCTCTGAATTTATTATTGCTGTTCCGACCGATATTACAGAAGTAGAGAAGAAAGCATTTTATGATCTGTTTTACAAAAGCAAAATGAAACCAAAATCTGTTCTTCTATGCGACAAACCGATCGCAGATGCCGTAGGTCTTGGACTGGATGTCAATGAACCGACCGGTATCATGATTGTGGATATCGGAGCAGATACCACAGAGATTTCAGTGATTTCTCTTGGTGGACTGGTTTTAAGTGATCTGCTTCATTTTGGCGGAAACCGTCTGGATGAGTCGATCATTACGTATATCAAGAAAAACTACAATCTGGTTATTGGGCAGAAGACTGCCATGCAGTTAAAAGAGCACATCGGCAGTGCGCTTCCGGGTGAGGAAGGAACTTATACTATTGTAGGACTGGATGTAGTCAGCGGTCTTCCGATTGAGATGGAGATTACTGCAGATACTGTATACGAGGCTATGAAAGACAACCTCAGTTCTATCTGCAATGCAATCAAGATGATTCTGGAGAAGACACCGCCAGAGCTTGCAAAAGATATCATCCATTCCGGTATTTACCTGACCGGTGGCGGTTCAAATATCAAAGATATGGATAAACTGTTTACACAGATTACCAATATCAAGGTTAATACCTGCGAGGAACCGGATGAGACTGTTGTCCGTGGTTTGAGTCTTGTTGTGACAAATGACAAGTTCAAACGTCTGGCTTACAGCATGCGTACAAGAATTTTTAAATAACAGAGGCATAGTATGAGGAGAAAGAAAAAAAGCAAATTTCCAGCAAAATATGTGCTGCTTATTATGACTTTACTCTGTGCAGTGATCATCGGATGCAGTCTGAAGGCATCCGGGACCGGTCCGGTATCAACGGCTGCCGGTTCTGTGATCGCTCCAATGCAGAAGGGTGTGAATAAACTGGGAAGTATTCTCACGGATGCGAGAAATCATTTACAGTCCAAGAAAAGTCTGGAAGCGGAGAACAAAGAACTGCGGGAACAGCTTGCAGATGCACAGGCAAGTCTGAATCAGGTTCAGTTAAATCAGGAAGAACTGGATAATCTGAAACAATTGTATCAGATGGATCAGACCTATGCAGACTATGAGAAGGTTGCTGCGAATGTGATCGGAAAAGATGCAGGAAACTGGTTTTCTGTATTTTTGATTGACCGCGGAAGCAATGACGGTATTTCCGTTGGAATGAATGTGCTGGCTGACGGAGGACTTGCCGGTATTGTCACACAGGTGGGACCAAACTATGCAAAAGTCCGTTCCATCATTGATGATAACAGTAATGTCAGTGCAAAGAACCTTTCCACTTCTGATCTGTGTATTGTAAGTGGAAGTTTAAAATCAATGAATGAATCCAGTCAGATTGATTTTGATGATCTCAGAGACAAAGATGAGCAGGCAAAAGTTGGGGATCAGATTGTTACATCAAATATCAGTGATATGTTTCTGGAGGGAATTCCAATCGGATACATTACGGACATTCAGACAGATTCTAATAATCTGACGAAGTCCGGACATATTGCAACGATCGTAGATTTTGAACATCTCAGTGACGTGTTTGTTATTCTACAGACAAAAGATACGACGGATATGACGGGTACAACAGAGGGGGAGTAGGTTATGAGGAGAAAAATTGTTTTGGCAATTACGATCATCGCCTGCTTCCTTTTACAGTGTACGGTGTTTAAAGCACTGTCCATCGCTTCGATCTCTCCGAATTTGCTGATCGTGGTAGTTGCATCATTTGGATTCATGAGAGGAAAAAAGGAAGGATTGTTCGTAGGATTTTTTGCAGGACTTCTGTTGGATATCATGTTTGGAACTGTGATCGGATTTTATGCGCTGATCTACATGTACATCGGATATCTGAACGGTTTCTTCAAACGGATCTTTTTTCCGGATGAGGTGAAATTGCCTCTTGCCCTGATCGCATTGAGTGATTTCTTCTGCAATATAATTATTTTCTTTACGTTGTTCTGGTTCCGCGGCAGATTTTCTTTTGGTTATTATCTGCTTCATGCGATCTTACCGGAACTGGTCTATACGATGGTCGTATCTATCCTGCTTTATTTTATCCTGTTGAAGATAAATGAGAAGCTGGAAGACATTGAACGAAGGAGTGCAGCAAAATTTGGTTGATAAGATAAAAGAATGGATCGTAAAAATTGTGACTTCCAGACTGTTTGTGCTGTGGGTGGTGATACTGGTGCTGTTTGCATTTGTATTGCAGCACTTATTTACCATGCAGATCATCAATGGTGCGAATTATTTGAAAGATTACACATACAGCATCCAGAAAACAATTGAAATCGAGGGAACACGCGGTAATATTTATGACCGAAACGGTGTCCTTCTGGCACACAACGAATTATCTTATACCGTAACACTGGAAGATAATGGTACCTATGCAAATAACAAAGAGCGTGTGAAACTTTTGAATGAGGAGATCAGTACACTCATTGATATGATTGAGAAAAACGGTGACAGCATTGTCAATGATCTGGATCTGTATATGGATCCGAGAGGAGAACTGTCTTTTAATGTAGATGGCACGGAGCTGGCAGGTTTTCGCCGCGATATTTATGGCAGGAAAAAAGTTTCAGATCTGAAATTCAATGCAAAATTAGGTTATGATGAGTCAACTGCAACACCGGAACAGATGTATGAGTATCTGTTGAATAAGTTTGCGGTAGATACGGAAGTCTATGACCGGTACCGTGCATATCAGATCATGGTGGTCCGTTATGCAATGTATCTGACTTCTTTCCAGAAATATATTCCGACCAGCATTGCAGAGGATGTATCCGATGAAACTGTTGCCATTATCCGGGAACATGCTTCGGATCTGCAGGGTGTGGAAGTTCGGGAAGATACGAAACGTGTGTATGATTATCCGGAATATTTTTCCCATATTCTTGGTTATACCGGAAAAATTTCTGATTCTGAATATGAGGATCTCTCTGCGCAGGATGATTCTTACAGCAAGAGTGATATTGTTGGTAAAGCTGGCATTGAGCAGGTCATGGAGTTACAGCTTCAGGGAAAGAAAGGTGCCGAGACTGTTTATGTTAACAATCTTGGTAAAGTATTGCAGGTAAAAGATTATCAGGATTCTTCTGCCGGAAACGATGTATATCTGTCTATTGATGCAACACTGCAGATGGCAGTATATGATCTGCTGGAGCAGGAACTTGCAGGTATTCTCAATTCCAAGATTGTAAATGCAAAGACCAGTGAAAGTTCGGAATTGTACATCCCAATTTATAAAGTGTATAATGCGCTGATTGAAAACAGTGTGATCGATACATCTGCCATGGCAAATGCAGCAGAGGGAACAACACAGGCATCTGTATACCAGACATTTACAAATCGAAAGACAGAAGCATTGACGGATGTGGCAAATGTACTGCAGTCAGATACTGCCTATGAGGACCTGTCCGATGAAATGCAGGAGATGGTAACATATGTAGTAAAAATGCTGCAGGATAAGTCTGTCTTCCTGACGTCCGCCATTGACAGTTCAGATTCTGTATACAAAGACTGGAAAGATGGCAAGATTTCTGTGCAGGAATATCTGCGCCATGCCATTGATTCTTCCTGGATCAATATCACAGAGTTTGATCTGAATGAGAAATATGCAGATACCGATGAGGTATATCAGCAGTTGATTTCTTATGTGACGGATAAGTTTCAGAATGATAAGGCTTTCGACAAAATTGTCTATAAATATCTGATCTATAATGATAAGATTTCCGGAAGCCAGTTATGTCTGATCTTGTATGAACAGGGAATTCTTGCACAGGATGATGAGAGCATGGCATCCCTGAAAAATGGTTCCACCAGCGCTTATACGTTCCTGAAAAATAAAATTCAGAACATGGAGATTACACCGGCACAGTTAGCTTTAGATCCTTGTACCGGATCCTGTGTGATCATGGATCCGAATACAGGAGAATTGCTGGCGAGTGTAAGTTATCCGGGATATGATAATAACCGGCTGGCAAATTCCATGGATTCCGCTTACTATAATTCACTGCTTCAGGATGGTTCCCTGCCGCTGTATAATAATGCGACACAACAGACGACTGCGCCTGGTTCTACCTTCAAGATGGTTACAGCATCTGCCGGTTTGACTGAGGGTGCCATCAGTACCGGAACGGTCATTACAGATACCGGTGTGTTTGATCGTCTGGGCTTAAAACTGAAATGTTGGGTATATCCGAATAATCATGGAAGCATTACGGTCTCACAGGCAATTCGTGATTCATGTAACTACTTCTTTGCCGAGACTGCTTATCGTCTGAGTCTGAACGGGGATACGTATAACGAAGACAAGGGCTTAAGTGCCATTGCAAAATATGCGACAGAGTTTGGTCTTGCGGATAAGACAAATATTGAAATTCCGGAGGGCACACCAAAGATTGCGGATGAATTCCCAATCGATGCATCCATTGGACAAAGTAATCACAGTTATACGACTTCACAGCTTGCCCGTTACGTTTCTGCTATAGCAAATGAAGGTACCGTATATGATCTGACATTGTTAAATAAAGTGACAGATTCTGATGGAAATGTATTACAGACCTATACGCCGGAAGTACACAACCAGATTACAGATCTTTCAGATTCTACCTGGCAGGTACTGCACAGTGGAATGGAGATGGCAATTGGCGAGCATGATCAGTTTAAGGATCTTCAGGTAAAACTGGCAGGTAAAACAGGTACTGCACAGGAAAATGAAAACCGTCCGAACCATGCGTTGTTTGTCGGTTATGCGCCGGCAGATGCTCCACAGATTGCGATCGCAACACGTATTGCCTATGGATATGGCTCCAGCAATGCCTGTGTATTTGTAGATCAGGTTATGAAGTACTATTTCAAACAAAATACAGAAGAAGAACTTCTGAACGGAAAAGCAACGAATGTCGGAACATCTTCCAACAGTTTCGGAGATTAGAAACGCGAAGACAAAGAGGCAGGAAAAAAACATCACATTACAAAAGATAACAGACAAATAACAGGGAGGGATCTTTTGTATGTGTGAAATTATTGTTGTTACTTCGGGAAAAGGCGGAGTTGGAAAGACAACGACGACTGCCAATCTTGGCGCAGGGCTTGCGATGATGAAAAAAAAGGTGCTCATGATCGATACAGATATCGGACTTCGCAATCTGGATGTTGTGATGGGATTGGAACACCGGATTTTGTATAATCTGGTGGATATCGTGGAAGGAAACTGCCGGATCCGTCAGGCGGTGATCCGGGATCGTCAGTTTCCGGGATTGTATCTGATCCCGGCGGCACAGACCAGAGATAAATCAGCGGTTACACCGGAGCAGATGATCAAGGTGGTCAATGAATTACGGGATGACTTTGATTATATTCTGCTGGACAGTCCGGCAGGCATCGAGCAGGGCTTTCAGGTGGCAATCGCCGGAGCGGATCGTGCGCTTGTGGTCACTACACCGGAAATTTCCGCTGTCCGGGATGCGGATCGGGTCATTGGTCTATTGTTTTCCGCAGAGATCAATGACGTCAAATTGATTGTGAACCGTATCCGTCCGGATATGATCCGGCAGGGACAGATGTTGAATCTGAAAGATATTTCAGATATTTTATGCGTGGATGTGATCGGTGCCATCTGTGACGATGAACAGGTTGTGATCTCTGCAAATAATGGAACACCGCTGACCGGAATTGGGACAGCAGCAGGGGAGGCCTATCTGAATATTGTCAGACGCTTGCTTGGGGAAGACATTCCATTGCCCGGATTTGCAGTTCCAAAAACCGGAAAACGCAGACACCACAGGAAATGGAAACGAAAATACATAACAGGATAAAATAAATCGGAGGAATTTTATGTTTAAGCAATACAAATTAAAAAACTACAGATTTCGGCTGGTAGCATATGTGGTGCTGCTGTGCATTATCGGTGTTATGGTGGTGGGCAGTGCAAAGCCGTCGGTTCAGAATAAACAGATCATTGGTATTGCCGGCGGTCTGGTAGTCATGCTGATCGTTTCACTGATCGATTATGGTACGATTCTGAAATTCCGGCGTCCTATATATCTGCTGGCTGTTGTATTGCTTGCCGTGATATTTATTCCGGGAGTCGGCGATAATACCGGTGGTGCGACCAGATGGATTCAGGTTACTTCCAGTTTTAAATTCCAACCGTCCGAATTTTGTAAAATTTTGATGATCATCTTTTTTGCTGGATTTTTTATGAAATATCAGGATCAGTTGAACACCTGGAAGACTTTGTTATTAAGCCTGATCCTTGCAGGTATTCCATTATTGCTGATTGTAAAAGAACCGGATCTGTCAACTACCATTGCAACAACAATGATTTTTATTACCCTCTTGTTTGTTGCGGGATTAAGTTATAAAATAGTAGCAGGAGTATTGGCACTTGGTGTTCCGGTAGGAATCATAGGAGTGGTACTGATCATGAAGCAGGCGTTGCCGTTGAAACCATATCAGTACAAACGAATCATGTCCTGGCTGCAGCCGTCTAACTCGGCATATGCGGATGATTCTTACCAGCAGCAAAATTCAATCATAGCCATCGGTTCCGGACAGCTGTGGGGAAAGGGATTGAACAACAGTTCCATCACTTCTTTGAAGAACGGTGATTTTATCTCTGAACCGCAGACGGATTTTATCTTTGCGATTGTCGGAGAAGAACTTGGATTTATCGGTTGCCTGATCGTTATTATTTTATTGCTTTTGATCGTTTTTGAGTGTATACTAATTGCAAAAAATGCGAAGGATCTAGGCGGCAGGCTGATCTGTTGTGGCATGGCTGCGTTGATCGGCTTCCAGAGTTTTATCAATATCTGTGTAACAACAGGATTGATGCCAAATACCGGATTGCCACTTCCTTTTGTCAGTTATGGACTGACATCGATTATGAGTTTGTTTATTGGTCTGGGGATGGTACTAAATGTAGGTCTTCAGGCTAGAAAATATCACGGATTGGGGGACATAGACTAATGAACATAGGGTTGATCGCACACGACTCAAAGAAAAAATTAATGCAGAATTTTTGTATTGCATATCGGGGGATTTTGGGAAGAAATTCGCTGTATGCAACCGGAACAACCGGCAGACTGGTAGAGGAAGCTACAAATCTGTCTGTACACAAATATCTGACCGGACAGCTTGGTGGTTCCCAGCAGCTTGGAGCTGATATCGAGAATAACTATATTGACCTTGTTATTTTCCTGCGTGATCCACTGACACCGAAATCACACGAACCGGATGTGGATAATATTGTCCGTCTGTGTGATACACATAACATTCCGCTGGCAACAAATCTGGCTACAGCAGAATTGTTAATCCATTCTTTAGACAGAGGAGATCTTGACTGGCGTGAAATGTACAAATAAAATAAAAGTTTTTATCCCGTTACTTGGAATCTGCCTGTTACTGGGTGGATGTCAGGAACGAACCGATGTGGCACATGCGTATGATATCTATGCCACATCCGATACTTATCAATTGACGGAAAGCAGTACGGAGAAACCAATTTCCTTACTGGGACAGGATCTGTGCGTCGGCGGCACACAAAACACTGCAGCGGCAGAAGGTATTGATACTGACTATGCACAGAGTGCAGCAGTATTTTCCATACAGGATGAAGAAATTACCTATGCACAGAATATTTATCAGAGAATGTATCCTGCCAGCACAACAAAGATTCTGACAGCGTACCTTGCGTTAAAATACGGTAATCTGGATGATGTATTGACGGTTTCTTCCGATGCAGTCAATACACTGATGTCCGGGTCATCTATCTGTGGATTAAAACCGGGAGATCAGCTGACATTGGATCAGGCTTTGTATGGACTGATGCTCTGCAGCGGAAATGACGCGGCAAATGTCATTGCCGAATATATTTCCGGGAGCACAGATAAATTTGCGGAACTGATGAACAAAGAAGCACAGGCACTGGGGGCGACTTCGTCCCATTTTGTAAACCCGCATGGTTTACCGGATGACAATCACTATACGACTGCTTATGATCTGTATCTGATCTTTAATGCAGCAATCAAGGATGACCGGTTTGTCAATTATATTTCCACAAAAAAATATACTACCAGTTACACGGATGCATCCGGGGCACAGGTAGATCAGGTGTGGGTGAATACCAACGGCTATCTGAAGGGTACTTATGATATGCCGGAGAATGTTACCGTGATCGGCGGCAAGACTGGAACTACGGAAGCAGCGGGAAGCTGTCTGGTTCTGTACAGTGAAAACCAGGATAAGAAACCATATATTTCCATTGTATTAAAAGGCAATTCCAAAAAGGAGCTGTATACGCTGATGACGGAACTGCTCACAAATTATTCAAACTAAAGCCATTGAAAATTCAAATTTAACAGTTGTATTTTAAGTATGGATATAATATAATGAATACATAAACAGTTACTTCTTTTTACTAAATGAACGATGCACATACTGTGTGTAAAACGGAAGAAGTGACAGAGGTAGGAGGATAAAATTATGGTTGAAATTATTGCCGGCAAAAAAGGAAAGGGTAAGACAAAATATTTATTGGACAAGGTAAATGCAGCAGTGGAAGGCGCTTCCGGTAATATCGTATATTTGGATAAAAGTCAGAAACACATGCATGAGTTATCAAACAAAGTTCGTTTGATCAACGTAGCAGATTATCCAATCAGCAACTGTGATGAGTTCCTTGGATTTATCTGTGGTATTGTTTCACAGGATTATGATTTACAGGAGATGTATCTTGACAGCTTCCTTACAATTGCAAACCTTGCTGACGATCAGATCGTACATGCAATTGAGAAGCTTGATATTATCAGTGAAAAGTTCAATGTAAAATTCGTTTTAAGCGTTTCAAAGGACGAAGCAGATCTGCCTGAGTGTGCAAAAGCCAGACTGATTGTTTCTTTATAAGAATCGATTTATCAGGTGTCTTAAGGGGGGAATCCTTAAGACACCTTTTTACTTGACAGGAAATCAGGGATATTTCTGAATTTATGTTTCTTCATCACCGATGGATCGGATACGACCAAAAACGCTGATGAGATAAAGTCCGCTGATTCCTACAAGCGCATATATAATGCGTGAGATCCAGCTCATATTGCCAAAAATAAAGGCAATCAGGTCGAATCGGAAAAATCCGATCAGTCCCCAGTTTACAGCACCGACAATGACAAGTGCCAGCAGGATGTTATCCAGACATTTTGTGTTCATAGCACTTCCTCCTTCTGGAAGAAGTATTGCCGGTATGCGATTCTTTTATGCAGAATGTTGCATATTTTTTGAACGCAGAGTAAGCATTCCCCCGCTTCAAGTGCGTAGAGCACTAAGCGATGGGTAAGGTGATGCTTATGTCAGTGGGCGTTAAAAGCTCCCACTGACAGGTCGCAAAGCGACTGCGTTCATGAGCAAGTAGCAAAGGCGGATTGCGAATGTCCGCTTTACAAATAACGTTGAAAGGAAGACCGAAATGAAGAAAAAGAAGCGGAAAATAGTACGTTATCGCAGACGCTTTCATCTGAATATCGGCATTATTATATTTTTATTTGTTTTTATTTATTTTGTAATCTATCTGGTTTCTTACCTGACACAGAATAATATTTCTGTCTATGAGGTACAGTATGGGCAGATTGCGCGAAACAGAACATATACCGGATTGATTCTCCGTCCGGAGCAGGTATTTTATAGTCAGAATGCCGGAGATGTCAATTACTATAAGAAAGAAGGGGACAAAGCGGGCTACAATGACCTGATCTGTTCTGTAGATAAAACCGGAAACATTGCTTCAGAGATTTCGCAGGCGGGAATGGATGCAACCAATCTGTCAAATGAGGAATTGTTAAAAATCCAGAGTTCTATCACAAATTATGTTTCCTCTTATTCCAATATGCAGTTTTATAATGTGTATTCCTTCAAGGAAAATGTAAATGCGCAGATTCAGGAGAATCTGTATATCAATGCATTGAATGATCTGTCTGACCAGACGGATTCCGCAGTGTCACAGAATACATTTTCTTTTGAACGAACCTCTGTAGATGGTATCCTTGCATTGTATACCGATGGCTATGAAGATGTTACAACAGATACCTTTACTGCGGATATGTACAATCCGGCATCTTATACAAAGACGAATTTGAAGGGCAATACTCAGATTACATCGGGACAGGCTATGTACAAGATCGCTACCAGTGAGAACTGGTCGATCATGATTCCGGTTACAGACGATGAGGCAGCACGTTATCAGGAAGAAATCGGAGAAGATTCAGATTCTTTTGTTTTGCATGTAAAATTCCGAAAAGATGACACTGAGACAAATGCAACGACTTATATCAAGGATCTGGATGGTCAGAAATTCCTTCAGTTAAACCTGAACAATTCCATGGTACGTTTTGTGTCAGACCGTTATATAGAAGTGGAGCTTGGTTCTGATAAGAATACCGGATTGAAGATACCAAATTCTGCGATCGTGGAAAAAGAGTTTCTTGTAGTACCGAAAAAATATGTCGGAAAAGGAGATAATTCTTCCAGTGACGGTGTGATCAAGATCACAAAGGATAAACATGGAAAAGAATCAGCAGAATTTGTCTCCATTAATGCGTACGCGGAAACAGATGACAGTTATTATGTATCGCAGGATAATCTGTCTGTGGGTGATGTGATCCAGATGCAGGAAAGCAGCGAACAGTATGCGTTGAAGGATATGGCAAAACAAAAAGGTGTTTATAATATGGATAAAGGATATGCAATCTTCAGACAGATTGAAATCGTATCTGACAATGAGGAATATTCCGTTGTAAAGAGCGGGATAAAATTTGGTATTTCTCTGTATGACCATATTGCGTTAAATGGCAGTGAGGTACAGGAAGGAGATTTCCTAAACTAGCCATAGTTTGTGATAAAGTTTTGAATACAATCAGGAGGGAAAATAGATGATCTGTGGAAATTTAAAAGAAGTAGAAGCTAAAATTGAAGCAGCCTGCAAAAGAGCCGGACGTGACCGCTCAGAAGTAACGCTGATCGCAGTCAGCAAGACAAAACCGGTTGAAATGTTAGAGGAAGCATATGAAACAGGCATCCGGGAATTTGGTGAGAATAAAGTACAGGAAATGATGGATAAATACGAGGTAATGCCAAAAGATATTCACTGGCATATGATCGGACACCTGCAGCGTAACAAAGTAAAATACCTGATGGGAAAAGCTGCGCTGATCCATTCGGTAGATTCTTTGAGACTTGCGGAGGAAATCAGTGCACAGTCTGTGAAACATGAGGTGACAACGGATATTCTGATCGAGGTTAATATCGCCGGGGAAGAAACAAAATTCGGTACAGACAGAGAGGAAGCAATTGCTCTGGTAGAAGCTGCTGCAAAACTTCCGAATATCCATATCTGTGGTCTGATGACGATTGCGCCGTTTGTGGAAAATCCGGAAGATAACCGCAAATATTTTCAGCAAATCCGTCAATTATCTGTTGACATCAAAGAAAAAAACATTGATAATGTAGACATGCGTATTTTGTCCATGGGTATGACCGGAGACTATGAAGTAGCTATCGAAGAAGGTGCTACCATGGTAAGAGTCGGAACCGGCATCTTTGGTGCGCGTAATTATAATATATAAAAGACGTAGATAGGAGATTTTATCAATATGGGTATGATGGATAAATTTTTAAATATAATGCGTTTGAATGCAGACGAAGAAGAAGATTTTTACGATGACGATTATTATGATGACGACGATGATGATTACTATGAGGAACCAAAGCGCAAATCATTCCGTCGTGAGAAAGAACAGCCGGAGGAAGAACCGGCAATCAAATTTTCTGCTGCAAAAGAACAGAAAGCATCTGCAAAATCAAATTCCAAGGTTACGCCGATGCGTCCATCAAAAAAGAATCAGGGAGGAAATGCTGCTATGGAAGTATGTGTGATCAAACCTACATCTGTGGAAGATGCCCGCGAAATTACTGAGACATTGTTACGCAACCGTACGGTTGTTCTGAATCTGGAAGGAATTGACTTGGAGATTGGACAGAGAATTATTGATTTTACTTCCGGTTCCTGCTTTGCAATCGATGGAAACTTACAGAAGATTTCCAATTACATATTTATTGTAAGTCCGTCTTCTGTTGATATTTCAGGTGATTTCCAGAGTATTATGGATGCATTTGATGTGTCTTCTTTACAGACAGATATTTAATTCGATAGCTGGTGAAATCTATCGAGCAAAGAGCCAGTCGCATATGCGTACTGGTTCTTCTTAATTTATAGAAAATGCGATCGAAATTTTTATTTAGAAAAGCGAGTAATAGCATTTTTAACTTTACAGAAACTTCGATATGTAAGTTCCTGAATTATAATGGAAATACAGGGGGAACGTGTGATGTCCGATACAACAAAATCTGCTGTAAGCAGAGGAAAAAGTGTGATTCTGGCAGTAATCAGTTTTGCGATTTTGGTTGCAGCTGATCAGATTACAAAATGGATGGCAGTGCTGCATCTGAAAGATCAGTCAGCAAAGGTGCTTATTAACAATGTGTTTGAATTATATTATCTGGAAAACCGTGGCGCGGCCTTTGGAATTTTTCAGGGAAAACGGTTTGCTTTTCTGATCATTACCGTGGCGATTCTGTTGGCGTTGGCATATTGTTTCTGGAATATTCCGTATACAGCAAAATACACTTCTTTGCGTTGCATTATTGTGTTGATCGGAGCAGGAGCAGTCGGCAACTTTATCGACCGCATGAGCAATGGATATGTTGTTGATTTCTTTTATTTTAAACTGATTAATTTCCCGGTATTTAACGTGGCAGATATCTATGTGACACTGTCAGCGGTTTTTCTGGTAATTTTGTTGCTGTTCAAATACAAAGAAGAAGATCTGAATGTTCTGGTGAACAGCTTGAAAAAGAGTAGAAAAGGATAATGTGTACATGAGTGATGCGATTTTAGAAGAATATACCGTGGAGGAAAACCTATCCGGAATGCGGTTGGATAAATTTTTGACAGAAATATATCCGGAGCAGACCAGAAGTTTTCTGCAAAAGCTGGTAAAAAGCGGAGAAATTAAAGTAAATGGAAAGTCAGTGACAAAAGCCGGTTTTGTGGTAGAGTGTGGAGATCAGGTGTACGCATCCATTCCGGCACCACAGGCGGTGGAGATTGAGGCGGAGAATATTCCGCTGGATATTCTGTATGAGGATGCGGATGTACTGATTGTCAATAAGCCGAAAGGGATGGTGGTACATCCTTCTGCCGGTCATTACAGCGGCACGCTGGTAAATGCCATCATGTACCATTGTGCAGACAGTCTTTCCGGAATCAATGGCGAGATTCGTCCGGGAATTGTGCATCGAATTGATATGGATACGACCGGCGCGTTGATCATCTGCAAAAATGATGCAGCGCATGTGGATATTGCAGAGCAGATCAAGGAGCATACCGTCACCCGCCGTTATCGTGGAATTGTATGCGGTATTGTCAAAGAAGATGAAGGAACCATCGAAGGTGCCATTGGTCGTCATCCGACACAGCGCAAAAAAATGGCGATCAATGAAAAAAACGGAAAACCGGCAATTACCCATTATAAAGTGTTGCAGCGTTTTGCAAAGTACACGTATATGGAGTTTTGCCTAGAGACCGGACGAACGCATCAGATCCGTGTGCACATGGCAAGCATCGGGCATCCGTTGCTTGGAGATGAACTGTATGGAAATCCGAAAAATCTTGCAATGAAAGGATTGCAGGGACAGACGCTGCATGCCATGGTGATCGGATTTGTACATCCGTCTACTCATGAGTATATGGAATTTGAGGCTCCGCTGCCGGAGTATTTTCAGAAGTTATTGCAAAAACTTCCGAAGTAGTATATCTACGGAAACGTACAGAAGAAATGTTGAATTTTCAGACAAAAAAGGTTTACCGTTGAAATTTTCACAAAAATGTAGTATACTGTATTTAGTAAGTGAAGGAAAGGGGGATTTCCTATGAGAAATCTTGTAATTGCAATCGGACGTGAATTTGGAAGCGGTGGAAAAGAAATCGGACAGAAACTGGCTGACCGGTTAAATATAAAATGTTACGACAGTGAATTACTTTCTATTGCAGCAAAAAACAGTGGATTCTGCGAGGAAATATTACAGAAAAATGATGAGAAACCAACAAACAGCTTTTTATATTCTTTAGTTATGGATACATATTCCATGAGCGGATACACATCAGCTCCATTTGTAGATATGCCATTGAACCACAAAGTATTTCTGGCTCAGTTTGAGGCAATCAAAAAACTGGCATCTGAGGAATCCTGTGTTATCGTAGGAAGATGTGCAGATTATGCATTGGCAGGAAATCCGGATTGTGTCAGCGTATTTATCCATGCAGACATGGATTTCCGTTTAAAGAGAATTAAAGCAGATACTGATAAAGAGTTCAAGGATGACAATAAAGTTATCGATTTTATCAACAAGACAGATAAGAAACGTGCAAATTATTATAACTACTACTCCAGCAAGAAATGGGGCGATTCACGCAGTTATGATTTCTGCATCGACAGTTCCGTACTTGGTATTGGTAAAACGGTAGATATGATCATTGAATATCTGAAGATTCGTTATCCGGATGAAAATATCAAATAATATATGAAAATGTTTAGAATACGCTGCGTGTGACAGAAACGTATTTCAAAACGAAACATAAAGTGCTTTCAGGTAATCCATAAAGGAATGTGATCTGGAAGCACTTTTTTGATAAGTTATCTTGCATTTATTTGTGCTGATTTCTCCATTCTCTGGGAGAAACACCGTAAATATTCTTAAAGGCCCGGGAAAAATGCAGTTGATTTTCATATCCGACAGCAGAACCGATATCCGCAATCGACAAAGAAGTCAGTTTCAGAAGTTCTGCTGCCTTTACCATACGGTAATTCATTAAAAATTCCTGCGGTGACTGACCAGTACTTTTCTTGAAAATTTTTCCAAGATAGCTGCGGTTGATACCACAGACTGCTGCCACATCTTCAATGGAAACATTGTTCTGAAAATTCTGTTCAATATAATTAATCGCCTCTTTGATATAATAGTCACTCATTTTGCTGCTGGATACTAATTGTGTAGAGTGAGCTGATTGAATCAGATAATCCAAAAACAGGTATAAATGTCCGATGAGATGAAATGAAGATTCTTTTGGATGATGAGTGATATATATCAGTTCTTCTGCCAATTTATCCCGCAGTTCTTTATTGCGCGGATGATAGACTGGTTTATTTTTGGAAAAATCCGTCATACTTAATGCTTCTGTGATCCGCAATCCGTCAAATTCTACCCAGATATATTCCCATGGTACGTTTGAGTCTGCAATGTAGGTCGTGACCTGTCCAGGAAAAATCATAAATCCCTGTCCGCTGCGTATTTGGTAAGTTTGCGTTACACCTTTCGTATCATCTGCCAGCAGAGTTCCTGTTCCAGTAAGAATATAATGAAACAGATAGTGATTGCGGGCAGCTGGTCCAAAAGAATGTCCTGGATCACATTTTTCGTAGCCATACTGATACAGACACAGGTCAATAAAATTTTCATTTGGAAAAATATGAAATAAAAGATCAGGCATTGGAAACTCCCTCCAGAGTATTGCAACTATTATTTAAAAAGTAAAAATATCTAAAAATATACCATTATGTGACATACATATTGATTATAGCACAATAAAACGCATAATGATATAAAAAATGAAAAATGCGGATATTCTAGGTCGCATTTTGAGATGTTACAATCATTTTAACAGAAAAAAACAAGAAAGGAAGCAGAAAATATGGCGAAAAAGAAACTGATCTGTGGATTGACAGCTCTTCTTCTGGCAGGATGCGGCCTGACCGACCTGATGGGATGCGGAAAACAGGAGACAGCGGCAGGTAAGACGGAGATTGAAATTGTCTCATACAAAAAAGAAGCAGTAGATACGTTTAATGAGATTGCAGAAAAATTTAATGAAACGCATGATGATATTCATTTGACCATTGACTCTCCGAACGAAGCAATGACGATTTTGAAAACACGTTTTATCCGGGAAGATTATCCGGATATCGTTGTCATCGGTGGTGATATGGATTACTCCAATTTTTTAGATTCGGATCTTTTTTATGATATTTCAGATCTTGATGTGCTCAGCGAAACAAAATCCTCCTATCTGGATATGGATAAACAGTTGGAATTTATCCCGCAGGAGGGGACATACGCGTTGCCATATGTCGCAAACGCGGCAGGTATCCTCTACAATAAGGACCTGTTTGAGGAACATGGATGGAAAGTACCTCAGACATGGAGTGAATTTATGGCTCTTTGTGAACAGATTCAGAGCGAGGGCGTTCAGCCGTTATATTTCGGATTTAAAGATACATGGACCTGTCTGGCTCCATGGAATGCGCTGGCTGTCGGCCTGGCGGATCCGCAGCTTTGCAGTGAAGTAAATAATGGAACGACAACTTTTACAAAGGGGTATGATGAAACGGCAGAAAAGATAAAAGCGCTGCTTGGCTATGGAGAAGCAAACCCGACTGCTTATAGCTATAACGATGCATGTACGGCATTTGCCCGTGGTCAGTCTGCCATGTATACTATCGGAAGTTATGCGATTCCACAGATCAAATCTGTTAATCCGGATATGAATATTGGTACCTTTACATTCCCGGCAAATGAGGACGAAGCAGATAATGTATTAAACTCCGGCATTGATGTACAGTTTTGTGTTATGAAAGCCTGCAAAAACAAGGAGGCTGCCTACGAGGTATTGCGTTTCCTATATGAGGACGATACAATCCGCACTTATCTGGATGAGCAGGGCGGCATTGCATGTAAACAGGGTGATTTCCAACTTTCTTCTGAACTGGAAGGGGTACGCCCTTATATTGAATCTGACCGTATGGCTGACTTTCAGGATCATCACTATCCGAGTGAGATGAGTGTGGATGCCATGATTCAGACGTATCTGCTGGATGACAGCGCAGATGCCAAAAAAACTTTCCTGAACAAATTTGACAAAGACTGGAAGCGATACAATCGGGATCTGATCTGGAAAGTGCAGCAATATAATGAAAAAGAAGGAACATCGGAGGATACGAAATGAAATCAAAAATGACAAATCGGAATAAAACATTCTGGATCATCGCAATTCTGGTCATTGCATTGTTTTTTACATTCAATACCCTTCCGATGATCAAAGGTGTGATTTATAGTTTTACCAATTATAAAGGCTATGGTTCTTATGACGTGGTTGGATGGCGCAACTATGTGGATCTGTTTACCGATGCGAGAGTCGGAAAAAGTTACCTGTTTACTTTTAAATATGCCATCGCCGGAACAATCCTTGTCAATGTATTAAGTTTGCTTCTGGCACTTGGATTAAACAGCAACATCAAAGGCAAGAGCGCGCTGCGTGGTATTTACTTTGTACCGAATATCCTTGGAGGACTGGTGGTCGGCTATATTTTCAGCTTTATCTTTACATACATTCTTCCTGCCATCGGAAGCGCCTGCCACATCTCTTTCCTGGAAAACAGTATTCTCGCCAGCGAAAAATATGCATGGATTGCGGTACTGATCGTGGGTGTATGGCAAGCCGTGGCCATGAATACCATCATTTATATTTCGGGATTACAGACTGTTCCGGAAGATGTCTATGAAGCAAGTATGTTGGATGGTGCCAATAAATGGACAGAATTTTGGAAAATCACATTTCCACTGATCATGCCGTTTGTATCCATCAATCTGGTGCTCAGCACAAAAAACTTCCTGATGGTATTTGATCAGATCGTATCCCTGACCCAGGGTGGCCCTGCGCAGAGTACCGAGTCGATTTCTTATCTGATCTACAAAAATGGTATGTCCGGCGGACAGTTCGGATTTCAGAGTGCAAATGCGGTTTTATTTTTCATCGTGATCGTGGCAATCTCTGTTTTCCAGCTACGGTTTACCAATAAGAAGGAGGAACAGTTATAATGGAAAAAGGACATAAAACAAATAAAGTTTTAACGGTACTTCTGATCATCGGAACGATAACAGTATTTTTTCCGTTGTATATGGCAGTAATCATTGCTTTTAAGAAACCAAGTGAGATGACAAATGATGTAGCTGGGGCACTGGCACTGCCGAAAAACTGGAGTTTTTCCAATTTTACAGAAGCAATGCAGGTGACAGATTTCTGGCATTCTCTTGGAAACAGTTTACTTATTACGCTTGTGACAATAGTATTGGCAATTTTGATCCATTCGATTGCCGGATATGTGATCGGACGTGGTATGCGCAGGATCAAAGGATTTAAATTTATTTATTTTTATATTGTCAGTGGTATGTTTGTACCATTTTCAATTCTGATGATGCCGCTGGTAAAGCAGACTGCGCAGATGGGAATCGGAAACCGCTTTGGTGTTATCCTGCTGTATCTGGTATTTTATATGCCAATGAATGTGCTTCTATACAGCGGATATCTGAAAAATATTCCGGAAGCACTGGAAGAAGCGGCAAATATTGACGGAGCCAATGCCTGGACAACGTACTGGCGAATCATTTTTCCGATGATGAAGCCGATGCATGCTACGGTTGCAATCCTGACCGCACTTGGTACCTGGAATGATGTAATGACACCACTGGTCATCATGTCCGGAACAGGTCAGAATACGTTGCCGCTGGCGCAGTTAAATTTCCAGAGCCAGTTTGGAACCAATTATAACCTTGCTTTTGCTTCATACATTCTGGCTTTGATCCCGATTTTGATTTTCTATGTCATTTGTCAGAAGCAGATATTAAATGGTGTGGCAAACGGTGCGGTAAAATAGTATAATAAAAAGCAAGCAAGATTCAGATTCAGTGAATTATAAGTTCTGTGTAAATGACTGAAAAATAGAAAAAGCGTGAATAATGAGGAGGAACCGTGAATGGCAATTATTTTTGATGCAAACCGAAAAATATTTACAATTCATACAAAACATACAACTTATCAGATGCAAGCGGATGCAAAAGGTTATCTGCTGCACTTATATTATGGAGTGCGGGTAAAAGGAACGATGGATTACCTGTTATGCTATGCGGATCATGGTTTCTCCGGAAATCCGTATGCAGCAGGTATGGACCGTACTTATTCTCTGGATGCACTGCCACAGGAATATCCGTCACTTGGAACCGGTGACTGTCGTAACATTGCGTTAAATATTACGAGTGCAGTCGGAACAGAGTGCTGTGATCCAATTTTTAACAGTTATAAGATTACAAAAGGAAAATATAGCCTGCAGGGACTTCCGGCTGTTTGGGCGGCCGATGACGAAGCTGAAACGCTGGAAATCGTGTTAAAAGATGATCTGACACAGGTAGAAATACATTTGCTTTATGGTGTACTGGAAGATGCGGATATCATTACCAGAAGTGTAGTGATCAAAAATACAGGAACAGAAACGATTACCGTGAAAAAAGCATTGTCCGCATGCCTTGATTTTGTACAGGGAGACTACGATGCAATCAGTTTTTATGGCAGACATGCTATGGAGCGCAATCTGGAACGTGTTCCTGTGGGACATGGAACGTACCAGATTGGCAGTCGCCGTGGCAGCTCCAGTCATCAGTATAATCCTGGTGTGATCCTTGCAGATCGTACAGCAACGGAAGAAGCCGGAAACTGCTACGGAATGCTTTTTATGTACAGTGGAAATTTTGTCTGCGAGGCCGAGCGTGATCAGTTTAACCAGACACGTTTCCAGATGGGACTGGGCGATGAACTGTTTGCTTATCCTGTGGCAGCAGGTGCAGAATTTACGACTCCGGAAGTGATCATGACATATTCAGATCAGGGATTTGCAAAACTGTCCCGCCAGTATCATAACTGCATTTTAAATCATGTATGCAAGGGCAGACAGGTACATACAAATCGCCCAATCCTGATCAACAGCTGGGAAGCCGCCTACTTTGATTTTGATGGTGATACGATCGTGGATCTGGCAAAGCAGGCAGCAGAACTTGGCATTGATATGGTTGTCATGGATGACGGCTGGTTTGGTAAACGAAATGACGATAATTCTTCTCTGGGTGACTGGTTTGTCAATGAAAAAAAATTAGGTGGTACGTTAGGACAGCTGATTGAACGTGTCAATGCGCAGGGCGTGAAATTTGGTATCTGGATCGAGCCTGAGATGGTAAATGAAGACAGTGATCTGTACCGGGAGCATCCGGACTGGGCATTGACGATTCCGGGACGGATGCCGATCCGCTCCAGAAATCAGTTATTACTTGATTTTTCCAGAAAAGAAGTGCGGGAAGAAATTTTAAAACGCATCTGTGCAATTCTGGATCAGGGAAATATCGAATATATCAAGTGGGATATGAACCGCAGTATGTCCGATGTGTATGCCGGAAATGTGCCATATGATTATGTGCTTGGATTATATGATTTCCTGGAAAAACTGACGAGCCGTTATCCGGATATCCTGATCGAGGGCTGCAGCGGTGGCGGGGGACGTTTTGACGCTGGTATGATGTATTACACACCACAGATCTGGTGCAGTGACAATACCGATGCTATCAATCGAACACGCATCCAATATGGTACTTCTTTCTTCTATCCAACCGCAGTAGTTGGCTCCCATGTGTCTGCGGTACCGAATCATCAGACCGGCAGAATCACAAGTCTGAATACCAGAGGCGTTGTGGCTATGGCAGGTACTTTCGGATATGAAATGAATCCTGCTTTACTCAGCAGTGAAGAAAAAGAGGAAATCCGTACACAGCTTGCAACTTATCGCAGACATCAGGAACTGATCCGTGAGGGTGATTATTATCGCCTGTCTGATCCCTTTAAAGAGGATGTGGCTGCTTGGATGAGTGTTGCAAAGGACCAGTCACAGGCATTGGTCAGCGTTGTTCGTCTGTCCGCAGAGGGCAATCCGTTTGGAACCTATGTGAAATTAAAAGGACTGGATGCGGAATGTTTTTATCTGGAAGAAACCACCGGAAAGGTATACAGTGGCATGGCATTAATGCAGGCAGGTATTTTACTTCCAATGGCGGTAATCGAATATGAAGCATATCAGTTCTCTTTCAAAAAAATGCAGGAGGCGACTGAGTTGTATGACCTTCTGCGGAAAAAAATCGGAGCAGAACGGAAAGTGATCAGTATTTTTGGCGGTTCCGGTTCCGGAAAGACGACCATGGCAGAAATTTTGCAGCAGCAGTTTCTGGCAGACGGCATCGGTTGTTTTATTGTGCATGGGGATGATTATCCGCACAGAATCCCAAAATGTAACGATCAGGAGCGGGAGCTGATTTATCAGAAATCCGGAGAAACAGGACTTAATGCGTACCTTGGAACTCCACAGGAAATTGAATACGACCGGATCAATCAGGTGCTTGCAAAGTTTCATGTCGGTGATACAGAGATTGAACTGAAAAAAATGGGCAGGGAAGATGATGAAATCTGGTATGAACAGACGGATCTGACCGGTGTACAGGTATTACTTCTGGAATGGACGCATGGTGGGAGTGAGTATCTGAACGGTGTTGATATTTCTGTCTATCTTGACAGCACGCCGGAGGAGACAAAGGCGCGCAGAATCCGGCGTGGACGGGATGAAAATGCAGCCAGTGCCTTTATTCAACTGGTCCTATCTCTGGAAGCGCAAAAATTAGAGCAGCAGGCAAAACAGGCAGATCTTATTGTGGGAAAGGATGGTCGTGTATATGAATCTTAAACCGATGCTGAATGCTTATCCTGACAGTTTAGGCGGAACGCTGGGAGATATTGTAACACTGCTGGGACGGAATGAACTGAAAGAGATATTTGGATCTTTTTACATTTTGCCAAGCCTGTATCATTCAGATTTAGATCGTGGATTTTCTGTCATTGATTATGATATCAATGAGGAATTGGCCACACAGGATGACCTGAAACGGTTAAAACAGCTTGGTATTGATCTGAAACTTGATTTTATCCTGAATCATGCATCTGCACAGTCTCCACAGTTCAAAGACCTGGTAGAAAAAGGAAATGAGTCAGAGTATAAGGATTTTTTTATTGACTGGAATGCGTTCTGGGAAGGGTATGGATCTATGACGGAGGACGGGTATATTCAGCCGGATGAACTATACATCAAAGACATGTTTTTCCGAAAACCGGGACTCCCAATCCTGATGGTACAGTTTCCTGATGGTACGAAACGTTCGTATTGGAATACATTTTATCAGGAGGAGCACTATCCACAGTATCTGGGACAGATGGATCTGAATATCCAGTCACCGAAGGTATGGGCGTTTTATCGGGAAACACTTGCCAAAATTGCGTCCTATGGAGCAGGTATTGTGCGTTTGGATGCTTTTGCCTATGCGCCAAAGGCTCCGGGAAGGAAAAATTTTCTGAATGAGCCGGAGACATGGGAGCTGCTGGAGCAGATCAGAATGTATGCTGAACCGTATGATCTGGCACTGCTTCCGGAGATTCATGCTGCATATGAGGAACATATTTATCAGACGATAGCAGAAAAAGGATATATGACCTATGATTTCTTTTTACCGGGACTGGTAATTGATGCCATTGAAAACAAACGCAGCAGGTATCTGGCAGAATGGGCGCAGGAACTGATTGACAAAAAGATCCAAACGGTAAACATGCTAGGCTGTCACGATGGTATTCCGATGCTGGATCTGCAAGGACTTCTTCCGGAAGAAGATATTCAGAAACTGATCACGCTGATCGTAGACCGTGGGGGCATGGTGAAAAACCTGCATGGTCAGAAACATGTGTACTATCAGGTAAATGCCACTTATTTCAGTGCACTTGGAGAATCAGAACGAAAACTTCTGTTAGCACGGGCAATTCAGCTGTTTATGCCGGGAAAACCGCAGATCTGGTATCTGGATCTGTTTGCCGGAAAAAATGATCATGAGGCCGTAAAACGGGCTGGCGAAGGCGGACATAAGGAGATTAACCGTACGAATTTGACAGGCGTACAGATTGAACAGGCGCTTCAGACAGAGGTTGTACAAAAACAGTTAGAGTTGTTGCGGTTCCGCAGTACCTGTAAAGCATTTACGGAAGATGCAGATATTCAAGTTCAGGCAGACAATCAGAAATTGATGATTCGCTGGAGTAATCCGGTGACAGCCGCACAGTTGGATGTGGATTTTGCAACAGGAAACTACCGCATATCCTGATTTTAGATAGTTTGTCATAAGATTTTTCAAATAGTTAAACAAAAGTAATTATTTAACAGTTGGTAGTCGGATAATTAAATTTATCCGACTACTTGTTTTTTTGCGTCTGCATTTGCTTGTCGAATTTTGTACCCGAAAAATATTTTGTAGTTTCCCTAAATTGTGTTAAAATAGTAGATAGTGTTTGAGAGAAAGGAATGAGAGAAGTAAAATGAAATCTGTCATTATCTATGCGTCCACGCATCATGGAAATACAAAAAAGGTCGTGGAAGCAATTTCAAAAGAATGTGGTGTAGATCTGGTGGATGCAACAAAAGTGCCGGAAAAAGATTTATCCTGTTATGATGCCATTGGTTTTGCATCCGGTATCTATGCGTCCAAATTTCATCAGTCCGTACTGAATTTTGCATCCGTCAACCTGCCGGAGGATAAAAAGATTTTTTATATCTGCACTTATGGCGCAAAAGGATCTTATAAATCCATTGAAAAGGTAACTGCCGGAAGAAATGCAACATTGCTTGGAACTTTTGGTTGCAAAGGATATAATACCTTTGGACCGTTTAAGCTGATCGGCGGAACCGGAAAAGGATGTCCGACAGAGAAAGATCTGCAGGCAGCAGTCGATTTTTATAAAGAGCTGGATAAATAATATGAATGACAAATGAGAGGTATCGAAAATGAGTAAATTACTGGAAAAATCATTAGATGAACTGTGTGCAAATACAGTAGAGACTGTAGACCGTATTATGGGAAGATACAATGTAGGTTTGGAAGAAGCGTGTTCTGTTGCCGGAATTACTGCCATTGATTACAGTGAGTGGAAAGAAAATGCACCCGAGATCACACCACAGGAAGCAGTCATGGATGAACATGAGCAGGAGCTGAAAGATAAATGGATGGAAAAGATCGTAATGCATAAGATTCCGGATTTGTTAAAACTTGGAATTACACTGGAAAATGCGTGTGAATTTGCAAAAATCAGTTTGGTGGAATATGAAGAATATAAAAACAAGCTTACAAACTAAAAGCAAACTGGAATAGGAAAAAGCAGTTTTATTTGCCGACGGTGGCGGTCAGTGGTGCATTAAACCATACGTTTTTGCCTACTTCTCCAAAAATATCGTGTAGCAGAGCTTCCCGTTCTTCCATGGCTTCCGGTGGCAGTTCATTAAATTCATTAAATTTGTGCACCAGTGTTTTGCACTTCGCCTGGAGTGCCATGTTTTCGTCATCATTTTCCCAAATGTAACCCTGTTTCATACGTTCTGTTTCTGTCATGATACCATTTCTGTTGAAGATAAACTGCTAACGCTGATAGAAAAAAATGGAGAATGGACGTAAAAAGACTATGCTTTACAAATGAATGTATCGCTTCCAACTGTAAAACGGTTATTAGCTAGATTACAGCAAGAAAATATAGTTGTACGAGAAGGAAATAATCGGAAAGGGAAATGGGTTATACAAAAACGTTCGGATAACTAGGAATGAATACTATCCGACGAGAAGCAATTATGAGGAAAAGTTAAACTATGAAAAAGCAGATCAAAGAAATATTGAGTATGGTATGGAAATATAACCGAATCTGGGGCGGCATAAAATTACTAAATGCCGTCCTGTTAGCCGTGCTTGTTCCAATCAACACCATACTTTTTCAGAAAATCATAGACGATATACTGATTTTATTGCGTCATAAGCAGATTACAACGGGAATGTATCTGGAATTTGGATTGTTTGTTGCTGCATTGCTTTTGGATGTGATTTTGACAAGTTTTGATAAGTGCATTGAAATTCGGTTTGATATGAAAATGACAGATGGTCTGGAACGGGATATCATACAGAAATATAAAAATCTGGATTACAGTTGTTATGAGAAAAGTGCGACTTATGATATTATTTCAAGGATTTCAAAAAATCCGGGAGAAAAATTAAAACTCATTTACTGGAAACTCATTGAAATCATAAAAATTTTAATTTCATTAGTTGGCTTGGTATTAGTTTTCCGACAGGCATCAAATCTGTTGATTGTTATATTTATACTGTTTTTGATTCCGATGCTGTATGAAAATTATAAAGCTGGAAGTTTGTGGTATGAATTGTATGCCAAACAGACAATGGATGAGCGAAAAGTTGCCTACTATGAACGGTTGCTTACAAGCAAAACAAGTCTCATAGAATTAATCATCTATCAGGCAACAGATTATATTAAATCTCTGTGGGAAAAACAGAGTGAAAAGATGTTGAAAGAAAAAGATGCAACATTACAGAAGGTTGAAAAAGCTTTGTTAAAAAAGAGCTTGTTTGCTACTTTATGGTATATCTGCTGCACAGGGATACTAATTCATAGTGTAATGACAGGTCATATTTCTGTAGGTTTATTTATTGCATTGTTCAATACAACGTTAAGTATTGTTGGTACCATAACCAGCCTGTTGGAAACATTTGGGGATTTTTCAAAGGAAATCAAAGAGGTATCCTACATAAGTTCCTTTTTTGAACTGAAAAATACAGAATCACGAACAGGACGTATTGATCATCCGATTCGTCGTATCCGATTTGAGCATGTCAGTTTTGCTTATCCAAATTCAGAGAAAGAGGTTTTGCATGATGCAAATTTTGAAATTGATCTGTCGCGCAGTACTGCACTGGTAGGAGAAAACGGTTCTGGAAAAACAACGATTATTAAATTGTTGTGTGGACTTTATCGTCCAACAAAAGGCCGTATTATGATCGATGATCAGGATTTGAATAAATTGAGCAGTCAGGAAATTGGAAAATTAATAAAAGTCGTATTTCAGGATTTTTACCAGTATGAATTGACGGTTCGGGAGAACATAGGATTTGGCAATTTAGGTGAACTGGATCGTGATGATAAGTTAAATAATGCCTTGGAACTGGTGAATCTGAAAGATGTGAAAGACTTAGGATTAGACAGAAATTTAGGGAAGCTGGAAATGGACGGCGTTGATCTGTCAAAAGGCCAATGGCAAAGGTTAGCGGTCAGCAGACTTTTCTTGACAGATACAGCGTATGTGATTCTTGATGAGCCAACCGCATCCATGGATCCTGTTTCTGAGTACAAAATGTATCAGTTGTTCTGTTCGCTTATGAAATCCAGAGGCAGTTTGATGATTTCTCATCGATTAGCCAGTGCTAAGATGGCAGATCATATTTTGGTACTGAAACATGGAAATATTATAGAGCAGGGAAACCATGATGATCTGATGAAAAATCAGGGAATATATTATACATTATTCTGTAAACAGGCAGAGTGGTATACAGCATAGTGCTGAATAGATGATTTTGAGAAAATATTTTAAATTATGCTGATCAGAATTGTGTAGTAAGTTTTGCATACATTCAACTTGGAAATATATATGGGGGATAGAAAAATGAGAGATCTGTTATTTCGCTCATTAAAAGATATACGCAGGATTGCGCCGCGGTCACTTATTATGCAGGTTATTTGTATGATGCTGCAATCGGTTCTGGTAGCGGTCAACACGTGGCTGGTTTCCGTATTTTTAAATCATGTTTATACGAAAGATCTGAAAACAAGTATGATATATTTAGGTGTCATATGGGGCATATTTGTTGCGTCAGAGGTGTCAAATAGTGTATTTTATGCCTGCATGGTAAAAATTGATTCCAAGGTTGGTATGCAATTTGGAATAGAATTAGGTGAAAAAGGTGGACGCTTGTCACTGATTCAATATGAGGATGTAGAAATCAACAATCGACTGAAACGAGCACAGGACTGTATTGAGCATGGCAGATTTTCCGACTTAAGTCTGTCGGTATTCAATATTCTGGCAGAAGTTTTGAAGGTAGGAAGTACATTATTTATATTAGCCAGATTTAGTCCACTTCTGGCATTAGTATCATTACTGAGTGTGGTTCCGTACTTTGTCGTTCGATTAATCCGTGGAAAAGAATTTTATGAACTAAAAAAATATCAGGCAGCAGGTGAACGAAGGCGAAATTATCTGTACGATTTATTTGGCGATAAAAGAGTGGTAAAGGAACTTCGCATTTTTGGAATTGAATCTTATATCGAAGAAAAATTATATCAGACCCGTGATGCAATGAATCAGGAATTATGGGATTTCAAGAAACGTGATATTTGCAGTTTTTTACTATGTGAGATTTTGTGCAAATGCGGTTATGTGCTTAGCATTATAATAGCAATTTTACTTTTGCTGAATCATAGGTTGGATTTTGGTATGCTGGCTGCTTCGCTTGTGGCATTCACCTCTTTTCAGTTGGCAGCAAAGTATTTTCTGATTAGCCTTGGGCGGATTCCGGAATGTGCGGCATTTGTAAGAGATTATTATGACTTTATTGATATCGATGAAGATGTACATGGAACGGAAAAATTTGAGCCAAATTTTGATAAGATAAATGTAAAAAATGTATGTTTTGCTTATCCGAATACAGATCACCTGACAATTTCTGACATATCATTTGATATAAAAAAGAATGAATCCATTGCTATCGTAGGAAATAACGGAAGCGGTAAAACAACACTGGTAAAATTACTGACTGATTTATATAAAGTACAAGAGGGTGAGATATTATATGGAACGCAAAATATCAAGGATCTTGAAACGAAAGAGTTTTATCAAAATGTTTCTATCGTGAGTCAGGATTTTGTGAAATATGAGATGACATTGCAGGAAAATATTGGTATCAGTGACTGGAAACAGATGGGGAATACTGACAAAATCCAGGAGCTTTTAAAACAAATGGATTTACCGGAGTTATCAGAAGTGGATGCTCTTAATACGCTGTTAGGCAGTGAATTTGATGGCAGAGATCTTTCTATTGGACAATGGCAGAAACTGGCAATTGCCCGCGGCATGTTCAAAGAAAGCAGTATGATTGTTCTGGATGAGCCAACTGCTGCTCTGGATCCAATCATGGAAACAACTATTTTGAAAATGTTTTTGCAGATTGCAAAAGAAAAAACAGCTATTATTGTTTCTCACAGAATTGGAATTTGTCGGGAAGTTGACAAGATCATTGTGATGAAGAAAGGAAAAGTTGTGGAAATTGGTAATCATGATGAATTGCTGGCAAAAAAAGGTGAATATTATCAGCTCTATAAGATGCAGCAAAAATGGTATGTAGAATAAAGCATAATAAGGTAAAGAAAATAAAAAATGTTTCATCAAAATGTATCTAGTGAAAAGATACAAAAATATATAAATGTGTAATGAATGGAGATAAAAATGCCAGAAAATCGAACAGATGAATTATATCGTTCCTTACAGGAAAAAGGCTATCCAGATGATTTTTGCAGAGAAATTGCGTACAAGCAGATGAACACAGATTATACAGCGACACGTATGCTTGGTTATCTGTATCGTGTTTCAGATCCGCATCCGGAGGATGTAGTGGATGAGATGCTGGCCATTTTGAGTGACCGCAATGCGATTATTCAGAAGAAAGAGATGGAGCATGCGCAGGCCACAATGAATCGGGTATATAGAGACGGGCTGGATAACTTGGACTAAAGATGCAGAATGATAGATGTATATGTATTATCGGATAGAGAATGATGATGCTTATCAGATCATTACATGGGTAAAAAGTCTATTATATGATTATAGAAATTCAAAAGATAATGGAAAGAGAGAAAAAGATATGGTACAACAAATTATGCATGATCCGCTGTTTCTTGCACAGAAATCAGAACCGGCAACCAAAGCAGATCTGCAGGTTGGAAAAGACCTGCAGGATACACTGAAAGCACATCGGGAAGGCTGTGTTGGAATGGCTGCAAATATGATCGGAGTAAAGAAGAACATCATTATTGTAAACATGGGATTTTTCGATGTAGTTATGTTTAATCCGGTGATTGTTTCAAAAAGCGGAGCTTATGAAACGGAAGAAGGCTGCCTGTCATTAAGCGGTATTCGTAAAACTACAAGATTCGAAAATATTGAAGTAGAATATCAGGATTTCTCATGGAAAAAGCAGCGTCAGAAATTGTCTGGATGGACAGCACAGATCGTACAGCATGAGGTAGATCACTGTAATGGAATTTTGATATAAGTTAAAAATACCATCAAGTTTATAGGATTTTTACTTAGCTGATAATAATTTCTTATATGACAGATCAATGGCAAATGCGCCCAGTGGAGCAGTAATTACAATTGCAAGAACTGCCACGGTAAGCACCGTATCTCCGCAGGAAAAACCTAATGCGAGCGGTATTCCGCCAATGGCTGCCTGAACCGTTGCTTTCGGTGTATAGGCCATCATAGTAAATAATCGTTCTTTCTTTTTGAGACTGGTTCCTAGCAGACATATAAATACGCCAAACATTCTGAATGCCAACGCACCAATAATAACAATGAAAGCCTTAGCGCCGACTTTTCCAAGATATTCAATATTTACAGTTGCGCCTACCAGCACAAACAGAAAAACTTCTGCTGCAACCCATAATTTCCCATATTTTACAGAGAGCCTTTTAGCAACAACTTCCCGCTTTTTCTGTAATCCGATACCAATAAACATAATAGCAATCAATGCGGAAAATGTAATTGCGGTTGTCATTTTATCTTCGATCACTACAAGAAAAAATCAACGAGATACTTAATAACATAAAATTTCTCCTTATATACCTATACGCAGAAAAAGCCGACACTTTCTGCGTTGATTCATGCGCAGAAGTCATCAGCTTTCATAAGCGGTTTAAGTAAATTTATTACTTTGGGAGAACTTCATTCCCTTTATAGTTCTTGGAAAGGATAGCACACTAACCACTATTTTGCAAGGAAAAATTGATCAATTTCAATGTTTTCTTATATCAGTTTTATATACTGGATGAAGGTCTATTGCTTTATGAATTTCCAGATCAGTAACTTTAAAACGTGACATAAAAGTAATACAATGGCAACAAAATTCGTTTTATGAAAACAGCACGGGAAAAGCGAAGAGCAGCAGTGACCGTAAAATTTTCCCTTCTGTAAAAGTGTTGTTTTCTTTTGTCATAGATTCCTCCATAATAAAAAACTGGAATTCAGATTTCAATCTGCAATCCAACGTTCAACTGATGTACGATATCGCCAAGACCGTTTTCAAGTATTTTATATGCACGGCTTTTGGTGCAATGTCCTGTGCAGACATAATGAATACCAGTATCTTTTATTTGCTGGATTACGTTTTTGATTTCTTCTTCGGACTTATTAAACAGATGGAATCCACCGATAATGCCATATACTTTTTCTGTTGGGAATGTCGTTCCCACCTCATTAATAATATTAGCAACACCACCGTGGCAGCAGCTATTGAAAATCACTAAGCCTTTTTGAGTACGGAATACCAGACTCTGTTCGTGAGAAAAATCATCATATATATATCGATGATGTTCTTTACGGTACATACTTTCGCGTTTACCAACCATTTTAAGGTTTGGTGTCTTGTGAGGAATCAGATATACGCCCGGTATAATCTCATAGTCCCCATCAGTGTATATTATCCTGTCACGATAATCCGTTAAAATGTGCTTTGGTAAGCCGATATATTTGTGGAAGATCCATTTTTTTGCATAACAATTTTCCTGACAGCCTTCCCGTAAGAAAAAAGGAGCGTGATCGTTCAAGTTGAAAAACGTTGCCATCGAATCCGAATGGTCATAATGTGCGTGTGACAGCACAGCATAATCAACAGATTCTATTGATTTTTCAAGTTTCTGAGCATTCTTTGCAAATAAATCAGATGCTCCAGTATCAAGTAGAATATTTTTTCCATTGTATTCAATATAAATGCTTAATCCCCATTCGCCTTTCAGCTCACCACAGGCTATATTGTCAATTAATATGGTTGCCAGCATAGGTGTATATCCCCCTTTGTTTTTGTTTGTAATAATTCTTGAAACTAACTTTTTTATAATTATATCGTTCGTAAGTTGTCATTTTGCAGTAGTAACGTCAAAAATATTACAGTTTTTGAGTCAAATGACACCACAATGATAAACTGAAGTAAATATGGCATTAGACTGACTGATATTGCGAACTATTCGTTAAAGCTGCCTTTTGCGAATAGTTAATACAATACGCTCTATTGAACGAATCCCAAGTCTTGCCCCTTTATAACGACCAATTGTCACCAAAAACATCGCTTCATCATCTTTTGCAAATGTATATGTGGATCGTTCTTCCAGATATTTCTCAATTAAATCGGTTAATTCATCAGGCATTGTAATCCATGTGGATCGCTGTTTGGTTCTGTAAACATAAAATCTATGATTCTTTAATTCAAAGTCATCTTTATTTAACTCAGCCAGTTCAGAGATTCGAATTCCAGTTTCTTTCAAAATTTGGTAAATGATTTCGTCACGTAATCCATATTGATCATCAAATTGCTTTTTCTTTGCTGACAATGTTTGATTTATATTTGCATTTGTAACTGTTGTATCTGTTTTTATCTCTATATCATCATTCTTTTTTATTTTTATAGAGTTATCTTTGCCAACTTTTTCAGTTATATCTATCGATTGTTCCTTAGCGGCATTTGAGATTTCATTATTGTTATTTCTATTGATACTGGTACCTTGATCTGGCCGTTTTGTAAAAAGAAATGGATTTCCTGCTAATTGTCCATTTCTTGCAAAAAAGGTAAAAATGGATGAAATACAGGAAATGCGGGTTTTTACGGATGAAACTGACATCGTTTGCTGTAACCATACGATAAAATCATTGGCATCTTTGACAGTCAGACAATCAAGAGCATCTAGCGTATAATCTGTAAGTTTGTAATTTCTAAACTGTGGATGTGACTGCTGTAGATACGTTAAAAAAGTCCGCATGGCTCGCATGTAATCATATTGTGTTTTAGGTAAAAATGTAGTTTGATTTTTATCATAAAATACAGTACAAAATTCTGGTAATTCTGATAAAATAGCCACTGTTCTTGCAGTGTATCTGCTCTCCTGCTCTTCCTTATATTTTGGCATATTTTGATTCCCTTATAAAAATTCTATTTTTGAAATATTGTCGGATAAATTCAATTATTCGACTACATTAGATGATAGAAATTATATCATACTTTTTAAAATATATAAATATGAAGATATTATCTATCGTTTCCAACATCTGGTAATTCGTTTTCGTTTATTATTTAATCTTCCGACTCACTAAAAATCCATGTTCGTTTTTTACAATTTCATATTTACATATATAAGAAAATGGGAATATTAAATATGCAGAACAAACAAGTAGTCGAATAATTAAATTTATCCGACTACTTACGATCGAAATTAGAATATTTTATCCCAAAATCTTTTTCAAATCTTCTTCTGGTGTACTGATCGGCGCAATATTATAATTTTCTACCAGATAATTCAGCACATTCGGTGAAATAAATGCCGGAAGTGTTGGTCCAAGATAAATGTTTTTAATTCCAAGATGTAATAAAGTAAGTAAAATACATACCGCTTTCTGCTCATACCAGGAAAGCACCATAGACAATGGAAGTTCATTTACATTACACTGGAATGCTTCTGCCAGTGCAACCGCAACCTGAATGGCACTGTACGCATCATTACACTGTCCCATATCCATAATTCGTGGCAATCCGCCGATTTCACCAAGATTAAGATCATTAAAGCGATATTTTCCACAAGCCAGAGTCAAAATGATGGAATCTGTCGGTGTCTGTTTTACAAACTCTGTATAATAATTTCTTCCAGTTCTTGCTCCATCGCATCCGCCAACTAAGAAAAAGTGACTGATTGCACCGGATTTTACGGCATCAATGACAGTATCGGCAACACTTAATACGGTTCCATGTCCGAATCCGGTCATAACAAAATGACCGCCGTTGATGCCTGTTTTGTCCTGATCCGTGTCATATCCGCCCAGTTCCAGAGCTTTTTCAATTACCGGTGTAAAATCTTTCTTTTCATCGATATGAACCATTTCCGGATAAGATACGACCTCTGTGGTAAACACACGATCGGCATAGCTTGGTTTTACCGGCATCAGACAGTTGGTTGTAAATAAAACTGCCCCCGGAATATGGTCAAACTCTTTTTGCTGATTCTGCCATGCAGTACCAAAATTTCCTTTCAGATGCGGATATTTCTTTAATTCCGGATAAGCGTGGGCTGGCAGCATTTCTCCATGTGTATAAATGTTGATGCCTTTATCTTTCGTCTGTTCCAGAAGAAGCTCCAGATCTTTGAGATCATGTCCTGTGACAACGATAAATGGACCTTTTTCAATGGTAAGCGGCACTTTGGTTGGCACCGGTGTGCCGTAAGTAGTGGTGTTCGCTTGATCCAGCAATGCCATGCATTTTAAGTTTACCTCTCCCACTTCCAGAACGACCGGAAGCAGATGCTCCATTTCCAGATCATAGCTGATAAAAGATAGCGCCTTGTAAAAGAAGCTGTTGACGGTTTCATCTGTATAGCCAAGAACCATTGCGTGATAAGAGTAAGTTGCCATACCACGGATACCAAATAAAATCAGGGATTTCAGGGAGCGGATGTCTTCGTCTGGCTCGTTCCACAGATTTTTCATATCATAGTTGGACGTATTTCCACATGGTGACATACAGCTGCTGCAGTTTGGTACAACTTTTGTTTTTTCTTCATTTACTGCCTGGATCATAGCAGTTAGTGTTTCTGCGTTAAAATTTACATTCGTGACGGTTGTAAATAATCCTTCAATGATGATGCGGTCGGTATTTTCTGTTTTCGGGTTATTTCCACAGGCTTTTGCCAGACCGATCAGGGCGCCGGTCAGTTCATCCTGTAAAGCGGCAACAGCTGCATCTTTTCCACAGACACCTGCGGCTCCTGTACAACCGTTGCATCCGGCAGTCTGTTCACACTGGTAGCAAAACATTTTCTGTTCCATAATAAAAATTCTCCTTTGCTGTAAATATGTTTTGGGTATATTTTGGATAAAATCAGTGATTAATAATTCAACATGAATGTATGTGACTTTGGTTGGCATAAACCAACATATTTTATTCAAAATCACTACATTTTATATATCTAAATTATTTTGTAAAAAACTCTGTTATCAAAATACTGATCACATTATAACCAAAAAGAAAAGCCCTGTATGTTGTTAAAACAACATATCGGACTTTTCCTGTTATATTTTTTTTAATTTATTATTCCGGTTTTACTGCTGTGATAGCCTCAGCATAACGCTGTACTTTTGCTTTATATTCATCACTTCTTGCAGCAGCACCTGCATTTTTCTCATTATTCTGAATATCATCCGCATGAATGAACTGACCGCTTAAAGTATCATGTGCATGCTCAATCTGGGATTCATCAAAGGTAAAGCGAACCTTGCCATCCTCTGTCACTAATTTACCGCGGATACCACACTGACCGCAGACTGCCACTGCATCTCCCTCAATGTAGAAGTTTCTGGAATGGCAATGCGGACAGACACCGTCCTCACCTTTCCACGTCGCATGTTCGATATCTTTTGCAGCTTCTGCAAGGTTAACACCGATCTGAATTCCTAATTAAAAGAGATACATAAAAATGAGTTCCACTTATCTGTACATTATATACAGAAAGCAGAACTCATTTTTTATTATCTACGGTAAGGAATTTTTTTGCCAGTTATTACTTTTATGCAATAACAGCTAAGAAAGCCTTTAAACTTGTCACATTTAGATTCTTTTCAACAGAATCCTATCTTGCTTTTGTTTCGATTTCAGTTGTCAGTTTTGCAACAAACTCGTCTAACGGAAGAACAGTTGTCTCTTTCTGACCATGGAGACGGTATGCAACGGTTCCGTCCTCTTTTTCTTTCATACCGATAACAAGAAGGTATGGTACTTTCTGAACCTGTCCTTCTCTCATACGGTAACCAAGTTTCTCTGCTCTGTTATCCAGCTCGACACGAACATTTGCTGCATCCAGTGCATCATAGATTTTCTGAGCGTACTCGTTCAGTTCCGGATCATCTGTTTTAACCGGCATGATACGTGCCTGAACCGGTGCTAACCATGTCGGCAGGTTTCCTTTTGTCTCCTCAAGGATGTAAGCCATGAAACGATCCAGAGAACCAAGGATTGCACGGTGAAGTACAACCGGCGTCTTTTTCTCGCCATCGCGGTCTACATAAGTCAGCTCAAATTTAGCCGGCAGACAGAAGTCAAGCTGGCAGGTAGAAAGTGTATACTCATTACCAACAGCAGGTTTTACGTTTACGTCAAGCTTCGGTCCGTAGAAAGCAGCCTCGCCGATTTCCTCTGTATACTCGATACCAAGGGAATCCATAACCTCACGAAGTGCATTTTCTGCTTTGTTCCACATTTCATCATCATCATGATATTTCTCTTTGTCTTCCGGATCACGCAGAGACAGTACGCATCTGTAATCTGTGATACCGAAATCTTTGTAAGTAGAGAAGATCAGGTCTACTACTTTGGAGAACTCATCTTTGATCTGCTCCGGAGTTACAAACAGATGTGCATCATTCTGGCAGAAATGACGTCCACGCTCGATACCTTTTAAAGTACCACTTGCTTCAAAACGGAAGTCATGTGCGATCTCACCGATACGGATCGGCAGATCTTTGTAAGAATGGATTCTGTTTGCATAGATCATCATATGATGCGGGCAGTTCATCGGTCTTAATACGAAGGACTCTCCCTCAACTTCCATTGCCGGGAACATGTTGTCTTTGTAGTGATCCCAGTGTCCGGATGTTTTATACAGATCTACCGTACCAACACATGGCGTCATAACGTGCTGATAACCAAGTTTACGCTCTTTGTTTTTGATATAATTTTCCAGCTCCTGCCAGATCACATATCCTTTCGGAAGGAACATCGGAAGTCCACGTCCAACCAGATCGTCTACCATGAACAGACCCATGTCTTTACCGATTTTTCTGTGGTCACGCTCTTTTGCTTCCTCTAATAACTGCAGGTGTGCTTCCAGCTCCTCAGCAGTCGGGAAACATACACCATAAATACGCTGCAGCATTTTGTTTTTGCTGTCGCCTTTCCAGTAAGCGCCGGAATGTCTGATCAGTTTGAAGTGACGGCATAATTTTACGTTGTCTACGTGAGGTCCACGGCAGAGATCTGTGAAATCACCCTGTGTATAACAGGAAATGTTGCCATCCTCCAGATTGGAGATCAGATCCAGTTTGTAGCTGTCATCTTTGAACATTTCCATAGCTTCTTCTTTGGAAATCTCATGACGAACGATTTTTTTGCCGGATTTTGCAACTTTTTTCATCTCTTTCTCGATAGCTGCGATATCCTCATCGCGGATAACGTCATCACCAAGATCGATATCGTAGTAGAATCCCTCTGCTACAACCGGTCCAACCCAAAATTTTGCCTGCGGATACAGGTGCTTTACAGCCTGAGCCATCAGATGGGCACAGGAGTGATTGAGCATGTTTAACTGTTCATCTTCTTTAAAATTAACCATTGTTTTTCCTTTCCAGAACCTTTGTTTATTGAGTTACTTCTATAAACTAAAAAAGCACCTTTAAATATACCTGCTGCCAGATATACTTAAGGGTGCATACATACACGGTTCCACCTTAATGTTTTACTTGATTTAGCCTGTAACGCGGCAAGACGGTGACGCTTAAAAATTCTGTCCTGAAAAACAGTTTTGACAAAATCTTTTTACACGCACAGCTCAAGACTGGTCTTCCTGTATGATTCTCATAAGCAGCTTCCACCAATCCTGCTCTCTCTGGAATGTTCCTGCATACAGTACTTGTTCTTTCATCGCTTTTCTCAATATCGAATCAAATTATAGCACACTGAAAAATAATGCACAAGGGTAAGATTGCGAATTCATGCATGATTTTTCACCGATTTTTCAAAATTTGTTAGATAGCTGCTGCAAGTTTATATGTTATCTGCATTGTTTATGAGGATGCTTACATGAGGAATATTACTCTTGATCAGAATCCGGCTGTTTTTCCCGCAGACGGACTGCTTTTGCTGCCATACGGCGTCTACTGTCCGCCTGTGCCGCATAGTGTTTCTTGGTCGTATTGACATCCTTGTGTCCCAACACATCGGCGACAAGGTAAATATCGCCGGTTTCCTGATAAAGTGTTGTGCCATAAGTACTGCGCAGTTTGTGTGGTGTGATATTTTTTACCGTTGTAACAAGGCGGGAATATTTTTTGACCAGATTTTCTACGCTTCGAACATTGATTCGTTTATTCTGCATGGAAAGGAACACCGCTTCGGTACTTCCTTCCTTCGGCTCCATATCCAGTCGCTCATCCAGATAGACATCCAGCGCTGCAGCCACTTCATCCCCAAAATAAACCATAACCTCAGATCCACCTTTCCGATGAACCTTAATGCCGTTGTTTTTCGGATCAATATCATTCAGATCCAGACCGACACACTCGGATACACGGATTCCTGTGCCAAGCAAAAGCGTCAGAATCGCCACGTCACGTTTTTTCGTTTTGTTGTGATAAATCTTCTGGCGTTCCGTTAATTTATCTCCGGATTCTGCTTCATCCAGCAAAATCGCAATCTCATCCACATCCAGCCGGACAATATTTTTCTCATGCTGTTTTGGCATTTTCACCAGTGCGGCAGGATTTTTTTCGATGATCTCCTTGCGGAAGAAATAATTATAAAAACTGCGCAGGCAGGCAAGTTTTCGCATCTGACCACGCTCATCATTGCTATATTCTTTCCCATTATGATGATAAAACTTCAGATATTGCAGATATTCTTCAATATCCATCGGTGTGATCTGCTCTAAAATGTCAATGGGGAAATCAACAATCTCCATTTTCTCCATTGCGGCATTATTTTCATGCAGATAGTGGAAAAAAACGCCAAGGTCATAGGCATAGGCAATTCGCGTCCGGGAAGATGTTGATGGCTCAATGCCGATAAAATATTCCCGGCAGAAACGTGGCAGTTCAGCTACCAGTGCACGGAGTTTTTGTTCGTTGTCAATATTAATCTGGTCACTGTATTTTCGTTCTTTCATATAAAACCATTCTTTCTTAAAGTAATTTATAATAATGATGTTTGTGTTCTGTTTTTTTATTTATAAAAAGAAAGGGAAAAATTTTGCTGCTGATACTAAAAATATCAGTCTTTCTGCTCTTCCCAGTCCGGGATATGCCCGTTGATCAATGCGGTAAACAAACGTGTCTTTGCCCCCGGATTTTCATGGTTGATAGAACGGATGAGCTGTTTGACATATTCGCGTCTGGTTGCTCCGTCTGCCGGACATGGATTTTTTACCACCGGAAGGTGGTATTTATTTTTGAAACCGATGACATCTGCTTCTTCCACATACAAAAATGGACGAATAATCGTCAATTCTATGCGGTTCAGATACGTTTTTGGTGGAAAACAGTAAAAATGTCCTTCGTAAATCATGGACATCATCATTGTTTCGATAAAATCATCCTTGTGATGGGCGTAAGCTACTTTATTAAATCCCAGTTCTTTGACTGCATTGTATAAAGCGCCTTTTCGCATTTTAGCACACAGAGAACATGGATTTTTCTCCTTGCGTTCTTCAAATACGATCTGTCCGATCTGCGTTTTTACGATATGATGTGAAACTCCAAGTTCCTCACAAAGCTGTGTCACCGGACTCAGATCAAATCCTTCCATGCCAAGATCCACGCTGACTGCTGTCAGGGTAAAATGCTTCGGATAAAAACGCTGCAGACCGTGCAGGGCATATAGTAAGGCTAAGGAATCCTTTCCACCGGATACACCGATGGCAATGTGGTCTCCCTCATCAATTAGTTTATAAGTATCTACTGCTTTCCTGGTAAGACTTAGCAGCTGCTGCAATTTCATATATATTGTTTCCCCGTTTCTATATTGATTTTGTGTTGAAAATTATATACTATAATAGCATATAATTACAGACAGGTAAACCTTTTTCGAACATCTGTTTTGTATAGAGGCGCAAAGAGGAATATGTTATGTGTTGCATGAATTGCATCTTGTAGCAAAAGGGATACCGATATTCTTGAATAAGTAAAAAGAAGTATGATACGTTTTGGTTTTTTAGTTTAAAGAGAAAGGGTTTTTGAAATTATGAAATTTGTAATTCAGCGTGTACAGCACGCTTCCGTAACAGTAGACAACGAAGTGATTGGAAAAATTGGAAAAGGATTTATGGTTCTGATCGGTGTTTCGGAGGAAGATAATACAGAGATCGCGGATAAAATGATCAAAAAACTGATCGGTATGCGTATTTTTGAGGATGAAAATGGAAAGACAAATCTGGCACTTAAGGACGTAGATGGCGAACTGCTGCTGATTTCTCAGTTTACTTTATATGCAGACTGCAAAAAGGGAAATCGCCCGTCCTTTATCAAGGCAGGAAATCCGGAGCACGCAAACAGCTTATACGAATATATCATTGCTGCTTGCCAAAAAGAGGTTCCTGTAGTAGAGACTGGAAGTTTTGGCGCTGATATGAAGGTTGAACTGCTCAATGACGGACCATTTACCATTGTGCTGGATTCTGATGAAATTATAAAATGATAGGTAAGCATCTATGCAGCACTTCAAAAAGAATAAGGACGTAATAATAAAATACTGCATACATAGTTGATATATTTTTGCTTTAATAGGGTAATCTTCTCATTCATACTGAGCGTTTTATGGTTCCCAGTATGAATGAGTTTTAGAAATTACAAAATCTAATCCGTGCAATGCGTAGATAGCATTTTTAATAAATATAAAGTGAATCGTTGTAAGGGCTTTAATCGTATGTTTTTATGATGTCCCATGTTTATTCAGTTTTTTCTTTAGTTTTTCATATACCAGCTGGCGGAATAACGTATAACATACCGATGCCAGCGGAATAAACAGAAACATTCCCACGATTCCCATGAGTTTGCCGCCAGCGATCACCGCTAACAGCACCCAGATCGATGGCAATCCGACAGAGTTTCCTACTACATGAGGATAGATCAGATTTCCTTCAATCTGCTGCAATACAAAAAACAGAATCAAAAACAGAACTGCCTGCTGCGGATTCACGATAAAAATGAGAAAAACTCCGAAAATACAACCGGCAAAAGCACCAAATATTGGGATTAGTGCAGTACATGCAATGACGACACTGATCAGCAATGCATAAGGCATGCGGAAAATCGTTAATGTCAGCAAAAAGAGTCCGCCAAGGATCAGTGCTTCCAGACACTGCCCGGTGAAAAAGCGTGTAAAACTTCTGGAAATCATACTGCAGATACCAAAAAGTTTTATTGCTCTTTCTTCAGAACAAAATGCATAAATTACTTTTTTTACCTGCATTTGCAGTTTTTCTTTTTGAAATAGCAGGTAGCAGGCAAAAGCAAACGCCAGAAATCCGGTTACAATTCCCTGAAATACCGAACCGATGGCAGAAATGGTGGAACCGGTAATCGATTTGGCGCTGTCTTTCAGAAAATCTGAGATTGTTTGTAGTAATTGTTGCGTATCGAAAGTTTGTGTTTCAGCCAAATGTCTGATCAGTGGAATATTTTTGTTCAGGCGTTCTATACTGGATTGAAATTGTGGTACAAAATCTTTGATATTTTCACTAAGCATTAAAAAACTGTGTGACAGTTGTGGAATCATAAAAAACAGGATCAGCCAGATGATAGCAACTACGATCAACAGCGTTAATAAAAAACTGATGATTCGAATTGATGTTCGGTGTCTGTTCGATTTTTGTCGGAGTAGTTTTTTTTCGATAAAGCGCATGGGAATATTCAGGATAAATGCCAGAATGCAGCCAATCAGGAATGGCAGCAGGATTTCCCAAATAGTATGCAGCAGGTTCCATTCAGTGTTTGTTTTTCCAAGGAGCAGGATAAGTAAAAATGCAATGATCAACAGTAAATATTTGTTTTTTTCGATAAAATTTCGAAGATTCATTTTAAGTACCTCTTTATATTTTGTGATAAACTATCAATGATTATGCTTTTCTTCTGCTTTTTATCCATTTAAAAAACTGAATAATCGGCAGACTCAAAAATGCGTACAAATACACCATACCAAGCTGTGGCATTGTCAGTGTTTGTACTTTAAAGAGCTCCTGCAATCCCGGATACGTCAGCACACCAGTAATCAAAGCTGCACCAAATGCAAATGCGCCAAGCAGCCATTTACTGTGAAACATCTTTTCCGTAAATAAAACAGGTTTTTCGGATTTGCAGTTAAATCCATGAAACAACCGTGCAAGGCAAAGCGTACCAAACGCACAGGTACTGGCAAGTACTGCGTTTCCCCGATACAAACCCGTGAGGAAGGAACAGATTGTTACGGCTCCGATTACAAGTCCTTCTAAACCGATTTTTTTCAGAAAAGAAGAGGTTAAAATGGAACCTGTGGCAGCTCTAGGATGTTCTTTCATTACATCGTCTGTGTGTGGTTCCAGTCCAAGGGCAATTGCCGGAAGGCTGTCTGTCAGTAAATTGATAAAAAGCAAATGTACCGGTGCAAATGGAACCGGAAGTCTGGCAAGGGATGCTGCTAAAACGGTCAGAATGGCACCCAGATTTCCGGATAATAAAAACTCAATGGCATGTAAAATGTTTTGATATAGATTTCTACCATTTTTTACAGCAGATACAATCGTGGAAAAATTGTCATCGGTCAGAACCATGTCTGCAGCATCCTTTGCGACTTCTGTTCCGGTGTTTCCCATAGCAACACCAATATCTGCTTGTTTTAGTGCCGGAGCATCATTGACACCGTCTCCTGTCATGGCAACAATATTTCCCCGTGCCTGCCATGCCCGAACAATGCGGATTTTATGTTCTGGTGAAACTCTGGCATAAACGGATATTTCTGGAACCAGTTCCTGCAATTCCTGATCTGACATAGTATCGAGGGCGGCACCTTCACATGCTTTTGTGCCCGGGGTCAGAATACCAATTCGTTTGGCAATAGCGGATGCAGTCAAAATATGGTCTCCAGTAATCATGACCGGGCGAATGCCCGCTTTGATGCAGGTTGCTACTGCATTTTTGGATTCCGGGCGCGGCGGATCCATCATGGCAATCAGACCAAGAAATGTCAGATGATATTCATCATTAAAAGTAAGTTTGTCTATGCCGGATAGGTCAGACAGTTCCCGGTAAGCGAAGGCAAGGACACGCAATCCCTGTTCGGAATATTTCTGATTCTGCAGTTGAATACGATTTTGTTCTTCTGGGTTCAATGAAATTGTGCCATTTTTGGTCCAAATGGAATCGGTTCTTTGCAGCAGTACATCAACTGCACCTTTTACAATTAGAAACTGTTTTGCTTCAGAATCAGTAGTATGCTCAGAATTCGAACATGTATGCCGTGTTGTCATCATTTTACGTTCACTGTCAAAGGGAAGTTCGTCAATTCTTGGGTATTCTGCCTGTATTTCTGAAATGGTGCTGTGCATCTGAGGTTCCATTTGCAGCAGAGCAATTTCTGTCGGATCACCGATTTCTATATTTTTATCTTCTATTTTTGCATCATTACACAATACACTGGCGAAATATAACCGTTTATTGGCAGTATCGGAATGGGATATCTTATTTGCAGGAATGGATTGACCATTCACATAATAGTGTTCCACAGTCATTTTATTTTGCGTCAGAGTTCCTGTTTTATCTGAACAAATGACAGAAATGCTTCCAAGCCCCTCCACTGCCTGAAGTTTTCGGATAATGGCATGCTCTTTTGCCATTTTCTGTGTGCCAAAGGATAAAACGATGGTTACGATGGAGCTTAATGCTTCTGGAATTGCTGCAACTGCCAGAGCAACTGCAAACAAAAAGGCATTTCCGATAGATTCTCCGCGAAAGACACTCATTCCGAACAAAATGCCGCAAAAGATTAAAATGGCAATAGACAGCTTTTTCCCGAAAGAATCAAGGGAAGTTTGCAGCGGGGTTCGCTTTGCAGATGTATTGTGCAAAAGATTCGCAATTTTACCGACCTCTGTGTGCATGCCAATATCTGTAATAATGATTTTTCCACGACCGTTGGTAATAAAACTGCCGGAAAAGACCATATTTCTCCGATCGCCCAAAGCTGCCTGCTCGGGAATCGCATCAATGATTTTATCCACACTGAGGCTCTCTCCGGTCAGGGCACTTTCATCAATTTTTAAACTGATACATTCGATGATCCGACCATCTGCAGGAACGATATCTCCTGCTTCCAAAAGGACGATATCACCGGGAACCAGTTCTCTGGCAGGAAGCTGCAGGACGGATCCGTCACGAAGTACGGAAGCTTTTGGCGCGGATAGGTTTTTCAGACTGTTTAAGGAACGTTCTGCCTGTCGGGTCTGTACCGTTCCAAGTATGGCATTTAATGCGATAACAACGAGAATAACGGCGGCGCTTTCCGCGTCACCAAGCAGTCCGGATATAATAGCTGCGATTATGAGAATGATTACAAGAAAATCCTGAAATTGTTCCAGAAAAAGTTTCCATAAAGGTTTCGGTTTTGCAGCGGTCAGTTCGTTCCATCCGGATGTGCGGTGGCGTTCCTCTGCCTGAGTAGATGTCAGTCCCTGCGTGGAACTGTTAAAGCGGTCCATAACCTGCGTTGCGGTCAGCTGATACATTTCTTTCATATCAAATCCTCCTGTTGTCTGCATTTTGTTATCTGCAATCTGCTGTTTGATTATGCAAATTCAGGAATCTTTGAAATAGAAAAGAGACCATTATTGCACAATCAATGTACAATAAAAGTCTCACCGTTTTCTTACGACACCGGATGTATCACATCGTACTGACGACATCGTAAACGTGGGATCACGTAGGTTACTCCCTCTTATTAATGCTAATATATATGATGATATGGGGATGTGTCAAGGGAAAATTGTTTTTTTTCGATTCTATAAAAATTGAAATTCGACGCATTTGTCTAGGGAGACATATGCATTTTTAAGAAAAATCAAACAATTTTTCGGCTATTTTGTGGTATACTTAAGAAAAATGTTTTGGAGGACTTATGTTTTTTTATCAACCAATACAGTTAAAAAACGGACAGAAATGTATCTTACGAAATGCAGAAGCGTCTGATGCAGTACGGCATCATGCTTATTTTGTACAAACCCATAAAGAAACGGACTTTCTTCTTACATATCCGGATGAATGCACCTTGGATATTATTTCTCTTGAACGGCAATTGAAGGAAACAAAATGCAGTGGAACAGACGTGGAAATCTGTGCCTTTGTAGACGGAAAATTAGTCGGCTCTGCCGGCAACAGTCTGATTCGAAATTGTGATAAAATGCGGCATCGGGTAGAATTTGGTATCAGTATCCTGAAAGGATACTGGGGACTCGGCATTGGCGATGCACTCACAAAATCTTGTATCGAATGTGCGAAGAATGCCGGTTTTTTACAGTTAGAACTGGAAGTTGTCTCTGAAAACGAAAATGCAATCAGGTTATACAAAAAGCATGGGTTTGTGGAATATGGAAGAAATCCAAGAGGTTTTCTCAGCAGAGACGGTCATTGGCAGGAGCTGGTTCTTATGCGGTTGGAACTGGATGTTTCTGCCAAATGAAATAACCTTCATTTTTTATTAAAACAGCTTATAAAAAGTCCCCCGGATAGAAACTACTGTTACAATCCAGGGGAATATTCCATTTCAGATTATTGGTTATGTGGTATCAGATATCTAAATAACCAGCTCTACATTTTGTTCAATTTCAATGTTGGAGCCAAGTAAATTATTTTTATGACGGGCGTACGCTTCCGGGGGTATGCGCCAGGCCAGACCGCAGCCGGCAGACAGTTCCCGTGGAACCGGGATTAAACGACCGGGTATGTCATGCTCTTTACAATACAGCTCCATGGCCATGGCAGCTGATGTGGTATGAAATGTCAAAATCTGATAAGGTTTTTTCTTTCGCATGATAATAACGCTCCGTTTTTTAATAAGTTTCTTTCCTAAATAAGTTGCATTTTGATCAGTTATGATACAGAGTTATCGTTTGATCACAAAGCATAACATATCTGATCATCTGCTCCCTTATTATGCCCGAAATGTAATTTCAAAGCAACCGTTTTTCTGTTCAGTGTGAAATTCTTTTTTCTGATAGTTTAATGTTTTTTCAATGTTGGTTCTTGTATGGGCTTCATCGCCGATTACATGAATGGTTTCACCCGGATGTTCATCCATAGCGTCCATGACAAGCAATACTGGTTCTGGGCAGGAAAGTCCTCTTACATCTACTTCAATGAATTCTGCCATTTTTATTTTCCTCTTTTCAGATTTCTTTTATTTGTTACTGCAATAATAAATAATACGATAATACATGCAATCACTGCTGCTTTACCTGCGGTAGCCGGACCACCTGCAACTGCGGCTTCAGTTTCGGTAGCTGCTTTCGCTGCTGCGCCTGCCAGACCGAAGTTATGTGCAAATGCTGCACCAAGGAGCATACCAAGGAAAGTTACCGCACTGTCGGAAGAACCCTGTCCTGCAAGGATCAGCTGACGCAGCGGACATCCACCTGCCAGTACAGCACCAAATCCTACTACATACATACCAAGGATGTTCCACAAATGCTGGGAGTGTGCGATTGGCTGACCGGAAAAACTGAAGTGGAAGTTTCCTGTTGCAATATTGTAAATTAACATAACAACGAACAGTGCGCCAATGATGCTGATCAGGTCAAAATTTTTCATCAGAATGACGTCACGGATACTTCCTGCAAAACACATTCTGCTCATCTGTGCGATGGCACCAATGATCAGGGCTGCAATTAATGCAATGGCGATTGGTGCATGCATACTTCCCGGTCCTTCAGTACTTGCTGTATATGCACCGGTTACGATACCGATAATCAGCAAAACGATTAATGCGATCGGCAATACCATGCCGTTTGCTTTCTTTGTTTCATAAGCTCTTCCAAGTGTGAATCCTTTTTTCAGGAAGAAGGTTCCTGTTGCCACACCGCCTGCAAAACCGATCAATGCCACATAAGCATTCAGATCACCGGCAGACATACGGATTACCATACGAAGCGGACATCCAAGGAATACCAAAGCGCCGATCATCATGATCATTCCAAGCAGGAAACGGATCATTGGTGCGGAACCTGCGGTTGCTTTGTACTCTTTTGTGATCAGAGAAATAAGAAATGCGCCTACTACAAATCCTACAATTTCCGGACGGAAATACTGTACCGGTGCGGCGGAATGGAGACTTAATGCTCCTGCTGTGTCACGGATAAAACATGCCACGCAGATGGCCATGTTTGCCGGGTTTCCGAAGAATGCAAGCAATGCTGCCAGTACACCGACAATGGCACCTGCGATTGCAAGCTTCCATGTGTTGTTGAAAAGTTTCATAACTGTTCTCCTTTGTTTTTCTGACGTTTTACTACGTCTGTTTTTGTTACATTTAGTATAACATTCCTACATTTTCCAGTAAAATCGTTAATATTGATAACTTAAATAAATATATTGAGAAAATCTATAAATAGGAGTAAAATCAAATTAGAAACATTTTATATTGATTTTTCAATAGGATATAAATGTTGGAGTCAAAATGAATATGATTTATATTTTGCTATAAAAAAGTGCTATGGCAGAAAAGGCAGGATTTTTATAAAGAAACACGTAGAAAGAGGAAAATGGATATGGACATCAGACAACTAGAAGCATTTGTATATACCGTAAAATACCAGAGTTTTTCGCAGGCAGCACAAAAACTATATTTGTCCCAGCCGACAGTCAGTGCGCATATTCGTTCCCTGGAGCAGGAATTTCATATACAACTATTAAAACGCACAACAAAAACACTGTCCGTAACACCAGCAGGCATGAAGCTCTACCAATATGCCTCTGAAATTTTGACATTGCAGCAAAAAGCTGTACTGGAGCTTTCCAATGAAGGAACAAATAAATTACAGATCGGTGTATCCTCTGTACCATCGCTCTATGTACTTCCGGAATTACTGGCAACCTATCATGATAAGTTTTCGGATGTTACATTTCATACTATTTGTGGAGACAGTCTGGAAATCATTCACAAGATTGATGATGGTACCTGTGATCTGGGACTTGTAGGAACCACCTGTTCGGATACTACTTGCGAATTTTTGGCTTTTGCATCAGATGAATTGGTTATTGCTACTCCTGCGACACCTTACTATCAGGATTTCACAAAAAAGAAAGAACCATTGAATGCGCTGTTGAAAGAGCCATTTTTGTTGCGGGAAGATAATTCCGGAACAAAACAGGAAACCCTCCATTTTTTGAAAAACAGAGGGCTTACATTAGATGATTTAAACGTTATCGCCATTATGGATGATGCCGGTTCTTTAAAAAAATGTATTAAACTTGGAATGGGAATTTCGATTCTCTCCCGTGCGACAGTTGCTGCTGATGCAAAACAGGGGAAACTACTGTTTTTTCCATTGGGAAAAGAAGCTTTTTTACGAAAACTTTATATTGTATATTCACCGGTTCGATATCTGTCAGAACCGGCAGGACATTTTCTTGAATTCTTAAAGAATTACTATCAGCTGTCCTGATAGCATAAAAACACCGATTTCAGAACATGTGCTCGCGTGGTGGCAACTGGTATGAAGGTTTATTTTTGTTGGGGTTTTAGATAGTCTGAAACTTTTTCCTTGTTCCCTTCTGGTAACGAATTCAGAAGTATATCATGTATTATAACTCAGAAACCGTTTCCACATAAGGAACCATTAAATAAGCTCCGCTTTCGATCGTGTCTCCACTTAAATGATTTAATTCTTTTACCTGTTCGATATACTCCTGTCTGCTAAAGGATTTTTCTCCCATATAGCGATCTGCCAGATCCCATAAAGTATCTCCTTCTTCTACTTCTACCGTCTTATAGTAAATGTTTTCTGCTTTTGCAGAAGATGCTTTTACCTGATTGGCACGCAGACAGTTACTGATGATCAGGACAGAAGCTAATACTGTAAAAAACAGAATCAATGCAGTGATCAGTTGCCTTTTCACAGCTCTTTTTCTGCGAATGGCACGTACGCTCTGGCGGTGTGCAGCTGCAGCTTTTGCCTGTGCTTTCTTGTATGGATTTGTATGATAAATAACGGAATAGGTACTCATAATGTTTCTCCTCCTTTGAAAATATATAATGTCCGATAAAATGTTCGGAACACCTGTTCGATAATGCCATTATACAAAACATCTGTTCGAATGTCAAGAACAAGATACGAACAAATTTTCGGAATATATGTTTGATTTCAGAGTAAGGGTATGTTATAATTTAGCTATCTAAAGGAAATGATTGCTTTTGTTTTTCGTTTGGAAAATACAGATATACAGACTAGAATAAAGGGAATCCCTGTGAAATGGATGAAGGAGAATTACAGGATTATGTCATACGGAAAAATTACAGATAAACAGAGAGAAATTTTAGAATATATCAAAGCGGAGATTTTAAACAGAGGATATCCTCCGGCAGTTCGTGAAATCTGTGAAGCGGTAAAATTAAAATCAACATCCTCTGTTCATGCACATCTTGAGACATTGGAGAAAAATGGATACATTCGTCGTGATCCAACTAAACCGCGTGCGATTGAAATTGTAGATGAAAACTTTAATCTGACCAGACGCGAAATGGTGAATGTACCGATTGTAGGAAAAGTGGCTGCAGGAGAACCGATTCTTGCAGTGGAAAATATTGAGAACTACTTCCCTATTCCGACAGAGTTTATGCCAAATGAGCCGACGTTTATTCTTCAGGTACAGGGAGAAAGTATGATCAATGCCGGTATTTTGGATGGTGATTATGTACTGGTTCAGCAGCAGCCTACCGCAAATGATGGAGATATGGTTGTTGCACTTGTAGATGATTCTGCAACGGTTAAGACATTCTATAAAGAAAATGGATATTACCGTCTGCAGCCGGAGAATGATTTTATGGATCCGATCATCGTGTCTGAAGTTATGATCATGGGAAAAGTAATCGGAACCTTCCGATTCTTCAAGTAAATTTTGTTTTGCGTGGCTTAAAATTTGCAAATATCACAGTGTAAATTGAGAACACCAGCAATTTTTCTCAAGGAGCGATTGTTAGCGCCTGAGACAAATTGCTGGTGTTCTCTTATTAAACTTAAATAGTAAATTTTTAAGCCACAAAAAGAAAAAATTAAAGATCTTCCGGTGCGATGATTTTTCCATCCTGCCAGATTCTCTCCAGATCATAGAATAAACGATCCTCTTTGGAGAACAGATGAATAATAATATCTTTATAATCCATTAAAATCCAGCTGGAATTATTATTTCCTTCTTTCTGTGCACAGTGGAAACCTGCTTTGTACAGATCTTCCTCTGCCGCGTCCATCATTGCCTGTAACTGATTTGTATTTGCTGCGCTGGCAATAACAAAATAATCTGCGATGACAGAAATCTCACTGATATCGATTAGCTGAATATCTTCTGCCTTTTTCTCAGAAAGTGCGTTGCAGGCAATTTTTGCCATGTTACGTGATACGTCGTTCATTTGTTCAGACTCCTTCCTTAATTCTGGCTGTTATGCCAGTCTCTGTAGTATTCGTAAGCGGAAACCGTTGTAGGGTCCATGGTCTGATTTTCGTGAGCTTTCAGATAATCCACGGTATCTTTTAAAATCAGATAAGTTGTTTCGTTCAGATCCTTATCTGCCAGTTTACGCAGTTCTTTTAAGTGTGGTGCTTTATCGCGGTTCGGTTCGATATAATCTGCAATAAAAATGATTTTATCCAGCAGACTCATATCCGGCACACCGGTTGTGTGTACTCGAATGGCATGCAGAATATTAAAATCAATGATCTGGTATTCATGCTCTGCCAGAATTGCTCCGCATTTTGCGTGCAGAAGGGATGGATTTTTATACTCTGCATCGCTGATAGAGACACCATATTCCCGGCACAGCGCGATTTTTTTATCGTCTGACATATATTTGGCACAATCATGCAATAAACCTGCCAGAGCGGCTTTTACACTGTCATAACCATGAATTTCTGCCAGATGCCGTGCGGTATCTGATACACCGAGAGTATGTTCATATCTTGCCGGTTTTAATTTGTTTTTTAAATCTTTTTGTATTTCTTTTGTTGTCATATCGGTTCCTCCCGATAAAGTGCATGATCTCTGATATATGCTTCTACCACATCGGGTACCATATAACGGATGGTCTGACCGTTTGCGGCACGATCCCGCAGTTCCTTGCTGGAAACACTGAAATTTGGGGTATTCAAGCGAAAAAAATCACAGTGATATTTTTCACGAAGATATGCAATCTGGTGATCCACCCGTTCTTCATCCCAGTTTCCACGTACGGCCGCCAGTATTTTTGCATATTGGCAGATCAGTTCCGGATGTCTCCAGTCATCAAAATCAAACAGTGAATCTGCACCCAGAATAAAATATAATTCACAGTCTGGATGCTCCTGATGTAACTGCTGCAGGGTTGCATAAGTATAATTAACTCCAGTATTTTCAATTTCCCGATAGGATATGGAAAACTTCGGATTGTCTGCAATCGCGCTTTCCACCATGCGGCATCGATGTACACTCATGTCTTCTCCCATAAACTGTTTATGTGGAGCATGACCGGTTGGCAGGAAAATCACATGATCCAGATCAAACTGTGCACATGCATTTTCAGCAATCAGCAGGTGTCCGTAATGGATCGGATTGAATGTGCCACCAAAGATTCCCATCTTTTTTTTATTCAGAGTCATATCTGCTACTCCATATCTGCCGGATTACGGTAAAACGATCTTTGGATCATCCTTATCCGGTTTGTATAAAACGATTTTCTTGCCGATAACCTGTACCACCTGAGAATGGGTACGCTCTGCAATCACATTTGCAATCTCACGCGGATCATCGAAACAGTTTTTTAATACACTCAATTTGATCAGCTCGTGTGTATTAAAACATTCAGCGATCGCATTTACGATTTCCGGTGTTACGCTGGATTTTCCAACCTGAAAAATTGGTTCCAGATTCATGGCAAGACCTTTTAAATAAGCTCTCTGTTTACTTGTCATAATTTTTCTCCATATATTGACCATGCAAGTTCTCAAATGTTTTGAACGCAGAATAAGCATTCCCCCGCTTCAAGTGCGTAGAGCGCTAAGCGGTGGGTAAGGGGCTTCACACATAGAAAACGTTGCATGATCAGACTTGTATTCTTTTTATTTATAGTAATCAAAGGAAAGACCATACATACGCACCGTATCGCCTTCCTGAATGCCTAATCCTTCCAGTTCCTCTAAAATTCCCTGATCCTTTAAGAAACGCTGGAAGAAGAGGAAACCTTTCTCGGATTCAATATTGGTATAACCAAGCATTTTTTCGATACGTGGTCCTTCTACCACGAATTCGTCCGTTTCTTCATCATAGGAAACGGTATACGGTTCATCCAGATACATTGCTGTGGATGGATCGTATTCCTGCTCAAATACCACCGGTTCAGAATCCATATTCTGCAGCATTTCATTTACCGCATATAAAAGCTCTTTTAAACCTTTTCCGCTGACAGCAGAAATTGCAAACACACGGATGCCCTGCGGCTCAAATTCCTGACGCAGCTTTGCTACCGGATCTTCATCACCGGCATAGATGGCATCAATTTTATTTGCTGCGATCACCTGCGGTTTTTTCGCCAGTTCCGGATTGTATGCTTCCAACTCTTTGTTGATGGCATAAATATCCGCGATCGGGTCACGACCTTCGGTGGATGCGGCATCTACCATGTGGATCATGACTTTGGTACGCTCAATGTGTTTCAAAAACTCATGACCAAGTCCGATTCCCTCAGATGCGCCCTCGATCAATCCCGGGATATCTGCAATGACAAACCCCTGTCCTTCGTCCAGATCAACCACACCAAGATTTGGATTTAAAGTTGTAAAATGATAATTTGCAATCTTTGGCTGCGCGTTGGTGACACGGGATAATAATGTGGATTTTCCGACATTTGGAAAACCAACCAGTCCCACATCAGCAATAACTTTCAGCTCCAGACGAACTTCCAGTTCGATGCCCGGTTGTCCAGGCTGTGCGTATTTTGGTGCCTGCATGGTAGCGGTTGCATAGTTCTGATTCCCCTTGCCACCGCGACCACCTTTTAAAATGATCTGACGGGTATTGTCACCGGACATATCTGCGATGACTTTATCTGTCTCTGCATCGCGGATGATGGTTCCTGCCGGAACTTTTACGATGATATCGGCACCGTTTTTGCCGTGACAATTACGTTTTCTGCCCTCTTCCCCGTTCTCAGCGGCATATTTACGACGATGTCTGAAGTCTGTCAGAGTGTTCAAACCTTCATCGACCTGAAAAATAACGTCTCCGCCTTTTCCACCGTCTCCGCCGTCAGGACCGCCGTTTGGAACGTATTTTTCACGGCGGAAGCTGACATGCCCGTCTCCGCCTTTTCCTGATTTTATAATAATTCTTGCACTGTCTGCAAACATAATTTTCTTTTCCTTTTTTATAGTAGAAAATAGACCCGGCTATAAAAGTCGAGTCTATTGATGGTTTCATTATTCGTTCGTTGCTACTGGATAAACGGAAGCCTGTTTTTTGTCTCTTCCTTTTCTCTCGAATCTTAATACACCATCTACTTTTGCAAATAATGTATCATCTCCGCCGATACCTACGTTCACACCTGGGTGAATCTTAGTACCACGCTGTCTGTATAAAATGTTTCCAGCTTTTACAAACTGTCCGTCTGCTCTTTTTGCTCCTAATCTTTTGGACTCGGAATCACGGCCGTTCTTTGTAGAACCTACACCTTTTTTATGAGCAAAGAACTGAAGATTCATGTTCATCATGTTTCTTACACCTCCTCGAAGATCAAATCAATATATTCTTCGTAGTTACTCTCCATGTCCTCTAAACCTAAAACCAGCGATTTCAGCAAAAGCTGTGCATCTGCTCCATTGTTTTTCGTAATTCGAAAAGAGATCATTCCGTCCGTTTCATTGCTGTCACAATAAAACAGTGTATCGGTAAATGTTTCAATGGAATTCATGCAGTTGATCGTCATTGCAGATACAGCAGCACAAACGATGTCATTTTCATCGGAATATTCTGCATGTCCCAAACAATCAAAACCAACAAACTGCTGATCATGGTTCTGGTAAACTGTTATTTTTACCATTACATGTTACCTTTTCAATTTCAATTAACCATTAATCTTTTCGATTTTAACTTTGGTAAAGCACTGTCTGTGACCGTTTTTGTTGTGGTAACCGGTTTTTCTTTTATATTTATAAACGATTACTTTTTTTCCACGTCCGTTAGCTACAACGGATGCTTCTACGGTAGCGTTCTCAACAGTCGGATTGCCGATTTTCAGACTTCCGTCGTTTACTGCTAATACCTGATCGAAAGTTACTGTCTCACCAGCTTCTGCTCCAAGCTTTTCAATGGTAATGATATCGCCTTCAGAAACTTTGTACTGTTTACCACCTGTTGCTATAATTGCGTACATATGGCACCTCCTATTTATCATTACTCGCCAATTTCGGTGCTGCATGATCTGCAGTCTTATACCTCGTTGTGCGGCATCTTTTGTATAATATCAGAATGTTACTATTCTGTCAACTGTTCTGCCAAACTTTTTTCAACTTTTTTTCTTGTGAGTTCCACCAGATTCAATCTGGTCATATCCACCACCTGAACCGGAACAGAATCTTCCCGAACACAACGTCGCAGATGCTCCATGACTGTTTTTTGATTTTCTTCCTGTTCCAGATTGATAAAATCAATGATTACAATTCCTGATAGATTACGAAGCCGTAACTGTGCGGCAGTCTCCTCAGCTGCTTCCAGATTAATCTTCAGGAAATGTTCCTGCCGGTCTTTTTTTGTTACACTTTTTCCAGTGTTTACATCGACAACAGTCAGGGCTTCTGTTGGTTCGATAACAAGATAACCGCCGGATTTTAACCAGACTTTTTTCTGTAGGGCATCTTCCGTTTGTTTGTTCAGATTATAGAGTGCGGCCAGTGGAAGCAGTTTATCTTCATATAAACGCAGTGGAATCTCTGCAAAGAAAGAATCGGTTTCCTGTTGCTGCCGGATTGCCTCAAAAACATCAGGAAGATCTGTTACAATTTCAGTAAATCCTTTCTGATAACTGTTCTGCAGATATTTCATGTAGTTTTCCGGAGTTCGACTGACACAGGAAAAACAGGTGCGCATGGTGGCAGTATGAATCAGCTGTGTAAGCTGCGTTTTTAACGATTCATATTCCTGCAACAGCAATTCATCAGATACTTCTCTGGCATTTGTCCGGACAATGATTCCGAAATCTTTGTTCTGGCAGCCCGATAACAGTTCTCTGTAATGCTGTTTTTCCGGTTTGGTCAGTTTGGAAGAAAAACCAAGTCGGTAATCGCCACTGGTCAGGACCAGATACCGTCCTGTTACATTCAGATTTGCCGATACCGTTGGTGCTTTGGTTTTGACACTTTCCCGTGTCACCTGTACCAGCAGTTCATCTCCCTGTACCAGCTTTTTGGATGAAATCTTTTTGACAAAAATCGGCTGTGCTGCTTCTTCCATAGAATAATAGCAGGCAACTCCCGGTTTGATCTCAATAAACGCTGCCCGGATGTTCGGAACAATCTTTTGTACCCGTCCAACGTAAATATTACCAAGAATGGATTCCTGTTCTGCTTTTCGACAACGGATTTCCAGCAGCCGCCGGTCCGATACTGTGGCACACATACGGACAGGGCGGTCACAGATACTGGTATCTGTGATGATGACTTTATGATTCAATGTTGTCACCTGCCTGATATAGTGGTCTTAAGCCTTTATCTGTGCGCTCATAGGTCTCCACTCTGTGGATCTGCATATTAAACGGATCATAGGTTTTTCCAAAATACTGGTAAAAATCCTGTAATACCAGTTCCGGTTTGATATTGTCGGTACTTCCGGTGGAAAGTTGCAGGAAGAATCCCTGCCAGCCAAGTTCCTTTAAGCTACAGGGACTGAACTGATAAATCAGAGGTTTGATATCAATGACGCGCTCGCTCTTTTTCGTCTGCTTTGTCACTTCTATGGTATCGCGTTCCTCATAATACTGACGGATTTTTTCTCCCAGTTCTTCCGGAGTAAAATCAACCTGATTTTTAAAATATACAATGTAATCAGCGGCCGCTACTGAAGTCATGGCTTTTTTTGCATCCTGACGCAGTGCAACATATTCTGTAATTTCGATACCATCCACCATAACTGTATTCAGCGCATCTCTGGATTCGCTGGTAGATTTTGTGGAATGTACCTCAATATCCAGATACTCGCCGTCGCTGGTAATACCTACACCCAGAGGAGCCGCAAAGGACATGATCTGGTGAGGGGAAAATCCTTCGGAATAAGCAATGTCAATATTAGCGCGGCGCATGGCTTTCTGAAAATATCGCATGATATCCAGGTGTCCGATAAAACGCATGACACCATATTTTCGGAATTTAATTCTGATTCTCATAGCATACGCCTCCTTTGTATTTCATTGCTCCACAGCCGGCACATTTCTGGCGGCAGTTCGGGGTAACGGTCTCTGCATTTGCCGCATGCCATTCACGCAGCAGAAAATTTTTTGTGACACCTGCATCGATGAAGTCCCATGGAAAAATTTCATCTTCGCTTCGCACTCTTGTTGTATAGAAAGCGGTATCAATCTGATCTTCTGCAAAGGCATCCAGCCAGATCTGCTCATCAAAAAATTCAGACCATGCTGCAAAAATGCCGCCTTTTTCATATATTTTGATCATCGTATCGCACAGACGTCTGTCACCACGGGCAAGAATTCCTTCAATCATGGTGACATCTGCTTCGTGCCAGTTGTAGCGGATACTTTTTTTGTTTAACTGAGATTTGATGGTTTCATTTACAATTTTTGCTCTGCCAAGGAAGTCATCTTTGGTACACATCGGACTCCACTGGAATGGTGTAAACGGCTTTGGTACAAAAAAAGAAGTGCTGACGGTAATCTGACATTTTCCGTTTCGCTGATCTTTCGGAATTTCATAATAGCGTTCTGCAATTTCCTCTGCCAGCTCACCGATGGCTTTCATATCTTCCACGGTCTCCGTCGGCTGTCCAAGCATAAAATATAATTTCACCTTATTCCAGCCACCTTCGAAAGCAAGTCCTGCACCATGCAGAATATTTTCCTTTGTCAGACCTTTGTTAATAACATCACGCAGACGCTGAGAACCGGCTTCCGGTGCAAAGGTCAGACTGCTCTTGCGGATATCCTGTACTTTACTCATAACATCCAGTGAAAACGCATCAATACGCAGAGATGGCAGGGAGATATTTACACCCTTGTCTTTAAATTCATCGATCAGGAATGTTAAAAGTTCTTCCAGACAGGTGTAATCACTGGAACTTAGAGAACTTAAGGAAATTTCCTCATGTCCTGTGTTTGTCAGCATCTGGTACGCTTTTTCTTTTAACATTTCCAGACTACGCTCACGTAATGGACGGTAAACCATACCTGCCTGACAAAAACGGCATCCACGGATACATCCGCGCTGAATTTCCAATACAACGCGATCCTGTGTGACTTTGATAAACGGCACCAGCGGTTTGTCCGGATAAACGGATTCAGACATATTTTCTACCACCTGACGATGAATGGTTGCCGGAATATCATCATAAATCGGGCGAAAATCCGCAATGGTTCCATCTTGTTTGTAAGACACCTCATAAAAAGCCGGTACATACAATCCCGGAATTTTGGCTGCTTCATGCAAAAAATCATGGCGATTATAGCTGTCATCTTCTTTCATGCGATTATAAAGATCAAAGAGATCATCGTATACTGTTTCACCCTCTCCGATATAGAAAATATCGAAAAAGTCAGCAATTGGTTCCGGATTGTAGGTACATGGACCGCCGCCAATCACGATTGGCATATCATCTGTTCTCTGACAGGCTTTCAGCGGGATTTTTCCCAGATCCAGAATCTGTAAGATATTCGGATAGCAAAGTTCATACTGTAACGTCATACATAAGAAATCGAAATCTCTGATCGGATCCTGCGTTTCCAATGCAAAGAGCGGAATATCCTGTTCTTTCATAATTTTGTGAAGATCCGGCCATGGAGAGTAGACACGTTCACAATAGACATCGTCTCTTAAGTTAAACTGATGATACAAAATCTGGATGCCAAGATGGGACATACCGATCTCATAGACATCCGGAAAGGCAAATGCCACACGGATTTTGACATCATCCGGATTTTTGCGAACCATATTCACCTCATTTCCGATATAACGGGCAGGTTTGTCTATGGTTAATAAAATTTCATCCTTTAATGCAAGTTTATTATTCATTCTGTGTTTCCTTATCATTTATCCTGTGTGTTCAGGTTTCTCAAAAGGCAGATTTTATTGTACATGCAAAATTATTTTCGTTATTATTTCTGCAAGGAATCTGCGCGATTTCTAATTGTAGCATATAGCATGAAAAAGCGTCAAGTTTACTCAACGCTTTTCAATGCATCTACCATATTAATATGATCCAGCAGACGGTTTGTGATCAGATCCACTGCCAGTGCAAACAGGAACGTCATGCCGCCAGCGAACAGATACGTGGACGGATGTACCGACACTGCAAAATAAATCGAAGGCATTTTCAATACACTGGTTAAAAGACCACTGAAAAATCTGCCAACCGGAAGTCCAAGCAAAATACCAATGACTGTAAGGATCAGTGTTTCCTTGTTGACATAGGAATGGACTTCTTTATCAAAAAATCCAAGTACTTTTATGGTGGCAAGTTCCCGCTCTCTTTCGGAAATATTTGTGGTTGCCAGTGTAAACAGAACGACAAATGCCAGTCCTGCTGCCAGCACTGTTACAAGGACAACGACACAGTTGATGAGTTCGAAGGATTTGGAAAATTCAACCCGCATTGCCTGTACACTGTTGCAGGATACTACATCACTCTCTCTGGAAAGCTGATCAGAATAAGCGACCGGATCCGTACAGGAATCCGACAAATGAGCCAGAATAGAATTTGCTGCATAGGAACCATTTCCCATCAGTGCTTCATAGAGGCTCTGTCTGATGTATATAGCATTTCCAAGATAGTTGCGGACAATACCACTGATTGGGAAGTCACATTCTTCCAGATCACTGCTCTGGATATGTAAGTTATCTCCCACAGAAAAATCCATGACTTCAGAAAGGTTCTGCGTGATCAGAATATCCGTATCTGAAAGTTCCCTCTCACTGCCATCTAAGGCTTCCAGACATATATAGTCCTCAATCGGTGCCTGATCCGGAATGATGTAAAGCGGAATGGTTTCTTCTGAGGAATCATTAACTACCTGTACGTTGTCTGTCTGCAGGGACAGATAATCTTTGATCTGAGCATCGGATGAAATCTGACTGGTAAAATTGTCAAAATCATCTGCCATTGTCACTGCCATCAGATCATAGCGGGATATATGTTCATACTGTTTTGGCATCAGATCCATAACAGAGTTTTTGATTGCCATTCCTACAACAAGTAGTGATATGCATCCTAAAATGCCGCTGACTGTCATAAACAGACGTTTTTTATAACGGAATAAATTCCGGAACGTTACTTTGTTTAAGAAAGACAGACGTTTCCACAGAAACGGAATCTTCTCTAAAAAGACTCGTGATCCCGCTTTCGGTGCTTTAGGACGCATCAGTGCTGCCGGGCACTGTTTTAATTCGCTGTGGCAGGCACAGACCGCCGCAAACAGTCCCCCTGCAACAAACAGTAATATGCCGCTGATACCGTAACCTATATGGAACAGGTATGTATAGGATGGAATCTTATACATGGTGTCAAATATCATAAATAAGAATTTCGGCAACAGGATAAATCCTCCGATATCTCCTAACAATCCACCGCAAATACATGCAGATAAGGTGTAGATCAGGTATTTCCCATATACTTTTCGATCTGCAAAACCAAGTGCTTTGTAAATACCAATCTGTCCGCGTTCTTCTTCTACCAGACGTGTGATGGTTGTCAGACTGATCAGGATCGCTACGGACAAAAACAGGATTGGGAATACATTTCCGATGGTTTCAATGGAATCTGCATCGCTCTGGATGGTTGTGTAACTGCCCACAGAACTGCGGTCCTGTACATACCATTTTGTCCGGTCGATCGCATCAATATCTGCCTGTGCTTCTGCAAATTTATCATCCGCTTTGGTACGTTCTTCTTCCAGTTTCCGGATCTGGTCCTCCAGTTCTTTTTCACCGTCGTTTAATTCCTGCTCTGCCTGTGTCAGTTTATCTTTGTTTTTCTGCAACTTCTGATCGGCACTGGCAAATTGTGAATTTGCATTCCGCTCCTGCGTTTGTAGTTCTTTCAGACCGGCAGAGAGTGTTGATTCGGAAGTTTGTAAAGTCGTTTCCTGCTGCTGCAACTGCTGTTTTGCTGCATCTAACTGCTGGCTTTGTGCCTGCAACTGTGCTTCAGCAGTAGAAAATTGAGCCAGAGTTTCCTGCTTTTTCTCTTTTAGAGAGTCTGTTTGTGTGTCCAGTTCTGCAAGTGTTGCGGAAACGGTCTCGTACTGTGGCAATAACTGATGTATTCCGGAGGGAATCTGCTGCATCTGAGCAATCTGTGCTTCCAGCGCTGCTTTTTGTATTTCATAATCTTCGGCAGATGGATCCAGAAGCTCTAACTGTCCGTTTAATTGTGTGCAGATTGCATCTACAGATGCCTGTAACTGTTCTGTTACCTGAGTTTTTGCATCTGCATCAGGATTACCGGAAGTTACACTGGTTTCATAAGTTTCCCATGCAGACTGTGGCCATGCTTCTCCAAGTTGTGACTGGATGGACGAAATCTGTGTCTGAATCTGTTCTTTTCCGGCTTTTGCCTGTGCTTTGCCATCTGTAAGCTGTGTTTCCGCATCCGACAATTGCTGTAAGGTTTCCTGTTTTTTCTGCTGTAAAGTCGCGGAAGCCTGTGTAAGCTGATTTGTATGTCCGCTTAATTCTTCTTTTGCAGCATTGAGTTGCTTTTTCCCAGATTGAAGCTGTTGCCAGCCGCTCTCCAGTTCTGCATATCCATCTTTAAACTTCTGTGCAGCTAACGTTTTCTGCTGCTGTAACTGGTTCATGCCGTCCTGTAATTGCTGCCAGCCGGAACGCAATTCAACTCTGCCATCTGCCAGCTCTGTCTTAGCATCTGCAATCTGTGCGTCGGCATCCGCAAATTTTTCTGCGGCTTCATCTTTTGCATCCTGCAGTTCGCTGACGGCATCTGCAATAATGGAATCATAGCGCGCCTGTTCCCGGTCGGATTTGATTTCTTTTTCAATGCATTTTTTTACGTCCGAAACCAGATCTGTGTATTCTTCTGAAAAGCAGGATAGCACTTCTGCCCCCACGACACGAAGCTCCACAGCAGAATAAACATCGCTATCAAGTGCCTTGTCAGTAACATAAAAGAAATATTTGGATGATTGAGCGGAACGGAAGGACGCTGCGCCTTTATCCGCAATCAGGTCCGTTGCGTCCAGCATGATCGCTGTAATGGTATAAGTTTTCTGTTTTAAAGCAGATGTTGTATCGGCATCTTCATTGCTCTGTGGGGAAAGGGTAACGGTATCGCCTATGGACTTGCCAGTATCTGTACAATAATTTTGGGATACTGCGATTTCTGACGCTTTAGAGGGCATCGTACCATCCAGCAGACGTGGTTGGCTTAATCCGTTTTCATCCAGTAATTTTACATCTGCTTTCTGTTGCAGATCATCTGCCTGCACTAAAACTGTTTCACTGTAAGTTCCATGCGCTTCTGCGACACCTTTCACTTTAGAAAGTGCTTCTACATCTTCACTGGTCAGACCAAGGGTGGACTGTATTTTGATGTCATATAATTTCTGCTCATCATAAAATTGATCTGCTGAAGCACGAAGATCCCGGCATCCGGCCGATAATCCCGCAAACATGGTTACACCAAGAAACGTGATCAGCAGAATGGAGAAAAATCTCTTTTTTTCAAGTTTAATTGTTCGAAAAATATCTTTCCAGTATGCTTTCATTGTCCTACTCTACCATTCTATTTCTGAAATCGGAACCGGATGTTCGTTATGGCTTTCACTGATGACCGTTCCGCTTTTAAATTGGATCAGGCGGTCAGCCATGGGAGCCAGTGCGGAATTGTGAGTGATGATCAGAACGGTAATTTTTTCCTTTCTGCAGGTATCCTGTAAAAGCTGAAGAATCTGCTTTCCGGTGTTATAATCTAATGCGCCTGTCGGTTCATCACACAGCAGAAGTTTCGGATTCTTTGCTAATGCACGTGCAATGGAGACACGCTGCTGTTCGCCGCCGGATAACTGTGCCGGGAAGTTTTTCATACGCATGCCAAGTCCTACTTTTTCCAGTGTCCGTGCGGCATCCAAAGAATCTTCACAGATCTGGGAAGCCAGTTCAACGTTTTCCAATGCTGTCAGATTTGGTACCAGATTGTAAAACTGAAAGACAAACCCGATGTCTGTGCGCCGATATTGGGTAAGCTGGCGTTTGCCAAAAGCGGTGACATCTGCGCCATCTACCAGCACTTTTCCGGATGTAGCAGTATCCATTCCGCCAAGGATATTCAGTGCAGTCGTCTTACCGGCACCGGAAGCGCCAAGGATTACCGCCAGCTCTCCTTTTTCCACGGAAAAAGAAGCATCCTTTAATGCGAAAATAGAAGTTCCACCGGAATTATATTCTTTTGTAATATGATCAAATTCGATATATGACATAATCCTTCTCCTGTGTAATTTATTAAAAATGTTAATTCTATTATAGTTTTATCTTAAAGGAGAAGCAAGAAAGAAAGTATAAAATTTCCGGCATTACTTCAATGTCGAACGCACATGAGACGCGGTACATGATTCTTTAACATTTCGCAATTTCTATGATATATTGTCAATCTTTTACCGGTTACAGCCGGTTTAATACATCCAGAAGTTCTGGAAATTTAATGGAACTCTGGATCTGGTGTGTGATCTTTTCCGCATTCCAGGAATGCCATGAAAAATCCGTCTGTCGAATGCCAAGGAACCCTAAAAATAAAAAAAGTGCCAGTACAAACCGAAGTCCCAAAAAACTTCTGGGACGTTTTTCCTGTTCTTCCGGATACGTTTTTTTCCCAGGTGAAGAAAAGCTGTTTCTTATGGATTCTACATAATTTTTTCGATTTTCATATTGTTCCATCTGCATACTCTAACCTCCTGTTTGTTGTTTTTTCAAACATAACGACTTTTTGATAAGTTTTTATCAAACAAAAAAGGCATATCATTACGTTTTTGTAATCATAGCCTTTTGTTTTTTATATATGCGGTTGTCTTTTTTTATATGCCAAAAGTTTTAAAGTCAAACGCACGTAAGGTATGGTGCGTGATTCTGATCAATGTAAGTTGACATATTTTCCCGGAATTGCTAAAAATTATCCAAACAGGGGTTTAACGCTGGGAAAGTTCCTCTAAAACTTCTTCCCATGTAATGCCCTTATCGACCATCATAACCATCATATGATACAGGAAATCAGCAATCTCGTATTTGATTTCTTCCGGATCCGGATTTTTGGCAGCAATGATGATCTCAGTTGCCTCCTCACCGACTTTCTTTAAGATTTTATCAATTCCTTTGTCAAAGAGGTAATTCGTATAAGAGCCTTCCTTTGGATGCAGTTTGCGGTCCAGAATAACGTTGTATTCATTTTCAAATACTTCCAGCGGATTTTTCTCTGTATATTCTTCTTTTACCAGATCTGTATAGAAACAGCTGCGGTTGCCGGTATGGCAGGCAGCACCGATCTGGGAAACTTTTGCCAGAAGGGTATCTTTATCACAATCGATGGATAAGGATTTCACATACTGATAATGTCCGGATGTCATGCCCTTTGTCCAGAGTTCGTTTCGGCTTCTGCTGTAATAAGTCATTTTGCCCAGGGACAATGTGGTCTGGAAAGCATCTTCGTTCATGTAGGCAAGCATCAGCACATCATTGGTCTTGTAATCCTGTACAATGACAGGGATCATGCCATCGGAATTTAACTTAAACTCAGACCAGTCACAGGAAGATTCCAGATGACCGGTTGCAATGCCCTGTTCTGCCAGATATGCTTTCAGTCCCATTACATCTGCGTCATAAGCACTGATGGTTCTGGAAGAAACACCAGTAATTGTATCATCTGACTGTAATGCTTTGCAGACACTCTCGTTATCCGTTTCTGTCAGAAGCATGGAATATGGCATATCTGTCACGTTTCCAAGAGTTCCCATCAGTGCCGGATCCAACACGATCAGCTCACTGGTGTTGTTTTCCACATCTTCTTTCTGTTTAAAAAACAGATCTACGTTGTGGATGGATAATGCCAGTTTGTCTTTGCCAAAACGTAACGCACCTTCTTTTGATACCTGTGCAGTCACATCTTTTACCGGATTTAAAATTGCTTTTTTGCATCCGGCGTACAAAATTTTCTTGATATCTTCCAGACGGTTGATATTGCCGCCGGCGTAAACAGGAATCTCAGATACACGGTTGATTTCCTTCATCGTATGAAGATTCAGCTCATGTTCCGCATCATTGTCGGACAGATCAAAGAGATAGATTTTGTCAATGCCATTGTCATTGTACAGGCGGATCTGCTCCATCAGATCATCCTGTTCAGTATAGTCTTTGAAACCGTTAACCAGTTTTCCGTTTTTTAAATATATGGTTGCGATTAAATTCTTTTTGCTCATCGTTATAAACTGCCTTTCGTCGATAAAATATCCGTTACACGCGGATCATAGGAGGAAGCGTCGTCCAGTGCTTTCCCGAACGCTTTAAACAGTGCTTCTATGATATGATGATTATTCGTTCCGGACAAAACTTTCATATGCAGGTTCATTCCGGCAGAGTAGGAAATTGCATAGAAAAATTCCCGTACCATTTCCGTATCCATATCACCTACGCGGTCGGTGGTAAATTCTGCATCAAATGCAAAATAGGGGCGTCCGGACAGGTCAATGGCACATAACACCAGTGTCTCATCCATCGGCAGGATCATACTGCCAAACCGTTTGATGCCTTTTTTATCGCCCAGAGCTTTACGGATAGCATTGCCAAGGACGATACCAGTATCTTCAATGGTATGGTGACAGTCTACTTCCAGATCCCCTTTCACATCAAGGTTCAGATCAAAAAATCCATGTCTGGTAAAACCGGATAACATATGGTCAAAAAATCCAATGCCGGTGGAAATATTCTGTTTGCCGCTTCCGTCCAGATTCAGGGATATAATAATGTCTGTTTCATTTGTTTTTCGCTGAACCTGTGTGATTCGTTTTTCTGCCATTTTTTCGTCCTCCGAATTATTTGCCTTCGTCTTCAAATCTGACGCGGATAGAATTTGCATGTGCAGTCAACTGCTCGCAGTCTGCAAACTGTGCAATGTCTTTGTATACCGCATGCAGCGCATCTTTTGAATAAGAGATAATGCTTGATTTCTTAATAAAGTCATCTACGCTCAGCGGAGAAAAGAATTTTGCAGTTCCATTTGTAGGAAGTACATGGTTTGGTCCGGCAAAATAGTCGCCCAGTGGCTCACTGCTGTATTCTCCAAGGAAAATGGCACCTGCATTTTTGATCTTTGTCATAACTTCAAATGGATTTGCAGTTACGATTTCCATATGCTCGGAAGCAATCTCGTTTGCAGTATCAATCGCAGTATCCAGATCCGGTGCGATCAGGATATAACCATAGTTTTCCAGTGATTTCTCGATGATTGCTTTTCTGGAAAGAACTTCACAGAAACCATCTATTTCTCTGGATACTTCTTGTGCCAGTTTTTCACTTGTTGTGATCAGGATTGCGGAAGCCAGCTCGTCATGCTCTGCCTGAGATAACAAATCTGCTGCTACAAAACGTGGATTTGCGGTTTCGTCTGCCAGTACAAGAATCTCACTTGGACCTGCGATAGAGTCAATGCTGACATGTCCAAATACTGCTTTTTTTGCCAGAGCAACGTAAATGTTACCCGGTCCTACGATCTTATCTACTTTCGGAATGCTCTCAGTTCCAAAAGCCAGTGCTGCGATGGCCTGTGCGCCGCCCACTTTAAATACTCGGTCTGCACCAGCCTCTTTTGCGGCAACTAAAGTGGATGGATTGACTTTACCCTCTTTATCACATGGGGTTGTCATAATGATTTCTTCTACACCGGCTACTTTTGCCGGCGTAATGTTCATCAGTACGGAAGAAGGATATACGGCTTTTCCACCCGGAACATATACACCTGCTTTTGCAATCGGAGTTACTTTCTGACCAAGAATAGTTCCCGGAATAGAGCTGTCAAACCAGCTGTACTGTTTCTGTTTTTCGTGATATACGCGAATGTTTTCTTTGGCTTTGCGAATAACCTCTAATAATTTCGGATCTACCTGCTCATAAGCCTCTGCAATCTCAGTCTCTGTAACTTCAACATTTTCTGCGGTTACGGTTGCACTGTCAAATTTCTTTGTATAGTCAAAAATCGCTGCATCGCCGTTTGCACGGACGTTTGCAATGATCTCATTGACGCTGCTCTCATACTGAGTATAGTTGTTTGGGCTTCTTTTTAACAGATCTGTCAATATATTCTGAATGGTTTCTTTTGTAAGTTTTAACGTACGCATCTTAGTTTTCTCCTTTGTTCATTACTTCTCGCAGATTGGAGATCAGTTCGCCGATTCGTTCCTGCTCCATTTTCATACTTACCGGGTTGACTACCATACGGGCAGATAACGGGCAGACTTCTTCCAGAACGGTCAGTCCGTTTTCACGCAAGGTAGATCCTGTCTCAACGATATCCACGATCACATCAGCCAGTCCGACGATCGGAGCCAGTTCGATGGAACCGTTTAATTTGATGATCTCTACGGTCTGATGCTTTTTATTATAAAAGTAATCTTTTGCAATCTTCGGATATTTGGTTGCCACACGGATTTGCTCATGATGCTGCAGCAGATCTCTTGCAGATTCCGGTCCGCAGACACACATTCTGCATTTTCCAAAACCAAGATCCAGTACTTCATAAATATTGCGTGCTTCTTCTATGATGGTATCTCTGCCGACGATACCGATATCTGCTGCACCGTACTCTACATAAGTCGGTACATCCGGCCCTTTGGAGAGAAAGAAGCGCAGTTTTAAGTCTTCGTTTACAAAAATCAGCTTTCTGGTATCTTTATCTTTCATTTCTTCGCAGGTGATACCGATTTTTTCAAACATTTCGAGGGTCTTATTTGCCAGACGTCCCTTTCCTAATGCAAATGTTAAATATCTCATGTTTCGGTCCTCCTACATGTAAAAAATAATATCCTGAATGTGATTCTGCTCTGCGTATGTCTCATATACTTCTCTGGTATTCTGCTCGGTCAGCGGCATCAGTTCTACCTGCTCGCCACGGCTTCTGAGCACCTGAGCATCTTTGATAGCATCCTGACGGTACTGTTCGCTGTAAATAAACCATTTGGTTACATTCTCAAACGGAATCCGTACATTCTGACGCTGCAGCGCTGCCATCAGCTGATTGATTACAACTGCAAAACCGATGGATGGTGCAGATTTGCCAAAGGACTGTAACAGATTGTCATAGCGACCACCGTTTACAATGGCTTCACCGCTTCCAAAAGTATATCCGGCAAAAATGATTCCAGTATAATAATTGAATCCGGAAATCATTGCCAGCTCATAAGAAACATATTTGCGGATTTTGTATACTTCCAGAAGCTCATCCAGCTCCTCCAGACGTGTCAGAGCGTGGAATACTCGCGGATAATCCGCAGCCCAGATTTTGGCAGCAGTGATTTTCTCTTTATCCAGCATTACATCTGTCAACAGACCAAATAACTGTTTTAAATTCTCGTCTGCTACGTGCTGCTCTATCACTTCCTGTACTCCGTACAGATTGCGGTTTAATAACAGATTTCGAATTTCTTCCATCACATCTTCTTCCAGATTTGCAGCTTCAAATAAGCCTCTCAGAAAATCAGCATGTCCGACACTCAGCTGGAATTCTTTCAGTCCTGCCGTTTTTAAAAGCTGTGCGGAAAGCGCAAGCATTTCTGCATCGGCCTCCACACTTCCGTCACCGATCAGCTCGGCACCGGACTGGGTATTCTCTTTCAAACGTCCCTGATAGCTGGAATTATTGCGAAATGTATTGCCAGTGTAGCACAACCGGATTGGAATTGCCTGCTCCATATAATATTTAGATGCGCATCTTGCAATGGACGGTGTGATATCCGGACGGAGCACCAATGTATTTCCTTCACGGTCGAAAAATTTGTATAAATCTTTGGAGGGTGTTGTTCCGATTTCTTTTCCAAAAATATCAAAAAATTCAAAGGTCGGTGTCTGAATCGGATGATAGCCGTAAGATTTTAATACGGTAAGCAGCCGTTCCTCCAGAATGATTTTGCGTTCACATTCATCATTGTAAATGTCTCTGACACCTTCCGGCGTATGTAATAATTGATTCATCACTGTTCAGTTCCCCTTTACGTTCCATTTTCAACTTTTTCACGTATTTTTTAGCAACACTTTACCGTGCTACCATGCTAACACACAAAAATCTTTAATCATTATATGAAATTACTTTTAAAATGTCAATCCCTGAGATTCAAATCTGTCTGCAATGCATCCAGATAGGGAACCAGCAGTCCGTTATGACCGGTAAAAAAGAAACATTCTTCCAGCTCATCCAGGCGAAAACTCTTTCTTCCGCCTTCTTCCATTCTGGTCCAGAACTGTTCCAGCTGACGGAAGGTCAGGTAATAGAACTGATCCTGATGAGAATAAAAAATCAGGAAAAAAGCAATTCCCCCTTGCTGCTCAAACTCCCGCATAAAATCCACCTGATGCTGATGAATGTTCTGCAATGGAAACGTATCTGTCTGACATTCCTTTGCATCAAAGCAGACGGGAATCCCCTGTACTGCGCCGATATAATCTACGGTACTTTTCTGCTCAAAATAAGCCAGTGTAATATGACGGCTCTGCTGATCGATTTTAATCGGTGTAATCGGAGTTGGCACTTTCTGGATCAGTGCCAGATGATTTTCACGGTACCGTTCATTTGTCCGGTTGATAAATTCCTCCAGTGTGGAGCCGCGCAGTCCGCGGGAGTTCCATGTCGGCATTACAGTACACCCCGATGCAGCAGTTCCGGGTCGTCATAATATAAGATATTTTCTTTCTCAATGGTAAAGATTCCGTTTTCCAGTCGGATCCGGTTGACACAGCAATTTGGCTGATGAATCGTCCAGAAGTCATCTAACGGCATTTTGCGAATATAAGTTAAAAATGCCCGGATGACAGCACCATGGCAGACAACCAGAATATTTTCAATGGAAGGATCCTGTTCCATCGGAAGTACCTCATCTTTTAAAAATGCGGCAATCCGGTCGTAGAGTTCTTGAAAAGAATCTGCGGTCTCATCTGCCACATACAGAGACGGATGATGGAAACAGTTTGTGATATTCTCATCTACTTTTTGAACTTCTTTGATTTTCGCGCCCTCGTATTTTCCAAAACACATTTCCCGTACACGCATATCCACCTGAACGGATGCTTCCTGTTTTTCCGCAATGATTTCTGCCGTGCGGACTGCCCGTTTGTAAGGACTGCTGTAAATGCGCTGAAAATGAATCTGATCTTTTTCAAAGCCATCCCGGGTATCCCTTGCCAGTTCTTCTCCATAAGGTGTCAGTTCAATGTCGGAGGAACCCTGAATCAGTCCTTTTTTGTTCCAGAAGGTTTCTCCATGTCTCATAAGATATAAATGCATTTGTTACTTACCTCTTTTTTCTGTTGTTTTCCGCAGAATCGGTATGCAGCGCCCACTGCTCTGCTTTTTGAAAAGTTTTTGGTTCCGGTGCGGTAACGACTGTTCCGTCCGGGAATTCCATGCGGTACGCATGCAGAAGCTGGGAACGGATACCACAGACTTCCCGAAGCTTCTTATTTTTTACCGGATCCCCGTATTTGCTATCTCCAAGGATCGGATGTCCGATGCTTGCCAGATGTGCACGGATCTGATGAGAACGACCGGTGATCAAATGAACTTCAAGCAGCGTTGCGTTCTCATATGTCCGAACCGGGTGATATGCTGTTTCAATATAGGACGCATCTTTTGTTTCTTTGGTCTGAATGGAAACTTTGTTCGTCTTATGGTCTTTCACCAGATAACCGTTTAAATGTGCATCTTCTGCAATCTGTCCTGCCACCAGACAACGGTAATACTTTTGCATACTTCTGGATTTCAGTTCCTCTGCCATTTTCTGCAAACCATGCATGGTTTTTCCGGCAATCAGAAGCCCGGATGTGTTACGATCTAACCGGTTGCAGATAGATGGATGAAAAGTGCGAAGCTCTGCCCTGGTCAACTGTCCGCTATTCAACAGGTAGTCGATGACAAGCTCATTGGCAGAATAATCGGTCTTTTCTGCTTTCTGTGATAACAAGCCTGCCGGTTTATTCAAAATCAGAATATCATCATCTTCATAGACAATCTGAATCTTCGGATGGTGCACTGTTGTTGTTTTTGCAGCAGTTTTTCCCGTTTCAGATGCTTTTGAAACCCTGGATACAGATTCCGATGTTTCCGCCAGTGCAGAAGCAAATTTATCAAAGGTTTCATCAGAGAGATAGATTTTAATCTGATCCGCTGCTTTTAAAATTTCCTGACCGGTCGCTTTTTTGCCATTTAATACAATATTTTTCTTGCGAAGCATTTTATAGACAAAGCCTTTGGAAGCCTGATTTAACACTTTAAAAAGGTATTTATCCATGCGCTGTCCTGCTTCTTTGGATGAAATAGAAAATTCTTTCATAAAGGATGTTTTTTCTTTCTGTAAATAATATATTTTTGAAAAAGTATCTGTTTTTTGTACAAGATGAATACTTTTATTTCTGTTTTTTCTTATGCACGTTACGGATGGATTTCTTCTTTTTCGGACGTGCTGTGGAGGCTCCGTTTTCCGGTCTGGCTCCAGTCTGAGAACGGTTATTGCCTTTTGCGCTATTGTCTTTTGGATTATTGTTCTGTCCTTTGTAAGAACCTTTGCCACGATTACTGTTGTTGGATCTTCCATTCGTCTGCCCACGATATCCGCTGTCACTGCCCGGATGTCCGTTAGGTTTCGGACGGATCAGACATTTCGGCCCAAATCCGATTAGATCAGTACGATGCGCCCGATGCAGTGCTTCGTAAACCAGATCATAGTTTTTAGGATTTCGATACTGTATCAGTGCACGCTGCATGGCTTTTTCATGCGGATTATTGGTAACGTATACTTTTTTCATAGTTCGTGGATCCAGACCGGTATAATACATACAGGTTGAGATCGTGGACGGTGTCGGATAGAAATCCTGTACCTGTTCCGGCATATACCCAAGATCACGGAGATATTCTGCCAGTTCCACTGCTTCTTTTAATGTTGATCCCGGATGGGAAGACATCAGATATGGCACCAGATACTGCTTTTTACCGATACGTTCATTGATTTTTTTATATTCGTCTTTAAATTTGTTATAAACTGCTACCGGTGGTTTTCCCATTAGGGAAAGTACCGAATCAGAAATATGTTCCGGGGCAACTTTTAACTGTCCACTGACATGATGCTCGCACAATTCACGGAAAAAAGTTTTGTCTTTATCACAGATCAGGTAGTCAAATCGAATACCGGAACGGATGAATACTTTTTTCACATTTGGAAGCGTGCGAAGTTCCCGTAACAGACTCAGATAATCCGAATGATCTACTTTCAGGTTCGGACATGGAGTTGGAAACAGGCATTGACGGTTTTTGCAAACGCCTCTGGTGAGCTGTTTGTCACAGGATGGTCCCCTGAAGTTTGCTGTCGGACCACCTACATCATGAATATAACCTTTGAAATCCGGGTCCCAGACAATCTGTTTTGCCTCATTAATAATGGATTCATGACTTCGTGTCTGAATGATTCTTCCCTGATGGAAAGTCAGTGCACAAAAGCTGCATCCACCATAGCATCCACGGTTGCTGACCAGACTGAATTTTACTTCCTCAATGGCCGGAACACCGCCCGCTTCTTCATAAGACGGATGATAAGTTCTCATATAAGGCAGTGCATAGACCGCGTCCATCTCACTGGTAGTCAGCGGCTTGGAGGGTGGATTCTGCACCACATAGCATTTGTTCGGATATGGTTCGATCAGACGTTTTGCGGTAAACGGATCGGTATTGCAGTACTGGGTATAAAAACTGCGTGCATAGGTCTCTTTACTGGCACAGATTTCTTCAAAGGACGGCAGCATGATGCCATCGTAAACGCTGTCCGGATCTTTCGTTTTGTATACAGTACCGTCAATATAAGTCAGGTCTTTTATACTGATACCACTTTTTAATCCCTCTGCCATGGCAACAATACTGCGCTCTCCCATTCCGTACAATAGAAGGTCGGCACCGGAATCCAGTAAAATGGAACGTTTGATTTTATTGGACCAGTAATCATAATGTCCAAGACGGCGAAGACTGGCTTCCAGTCCACCGATGATCAATGGCGTGTGTTTATAAGTCCGACGAATGAGATTACAATACACGACAGTGGCGTAGTCCGGGCGTTTTCCCATGACGCCGCCTGGCGTGAAAGCATCTTTCTGCCGGCGTTTTTTGGAAACAGAATAATGGTTTACCATGGAATCCATATTTCCACCGGTTACAATAAATCCAAGTTTTGGTTCGCCCAGAATACTGATACTGTCCGGATTTTTCCAGTCCGGCTGTGAAATGATACCTACCGTAAAACCATTTGCCTGTAATATTCGGCTGATAATTGCGTGCCCGAAAGATGGGTGATCCACATATGCATCGCCGATGACATAGACGAAATCCAACTGCTTAATGCCCTGAGCTTTCATATCAGCACGACTGATTGGTAAAAATTGTTTCATTTTCTCAAATCCTCATAAGTATGATCCAGAACCTGTCTGAAATCTGTAATATAGTAATCCGCCAGAGCTTTTTTCTCAGCGGTAAGGTGGATAGAATAATTATCTTCCATGGCACACACCTGCATGCCTGCCCGTTTTCCTGCCAGAATCCCCATTGGAATGTCTTCAAATACCAGACAATGTTCTGGTTTTTCCTGCAGTTTTTCTGCTGTTTTCAAATAGACATCCGGTTCCGGCTTTCCTTTGTTGACATCGCAGCTTGTGGTAACGGTATCAATATACGGTTCCAGATGCCGTTCTTTCAAAAACACATCCAGTAATAACCGGGAATTACTGGTGGCAATTCCTGTTTTGATGTGATGCTCTTTCAAATATTTTAAGAAATCATCGGCTCCGGGTTTTAACGGTGTCTCATATGCATATTTATCCAGTGCGATCCGGTTCCAGATATCTTTTAATTCATCGACCGTTTCCGAAAGCCGAAATGTGCGGATAAAGTATTCTGCCGTCTCTGTAAAACTCATTCCTTCAATCTCTTTATTTAACGTCGGCGGCATTGTCATGTTTCTCTGCTTAAAAAATGTGTGGTCAATGTCTGCCCACACCCACATGGAATCTGCGATGGTACCGTCCAGATCGAAAATAACGGCGGTTTTATCTTCTAACATCATGGCTGTTCTTCCTTTAACTGTTGTATTTCATCTGCTGTCAGTTCGCGCCATGCACCTGGAGCAAGTGTTTCATCCAGCTGCAAAGTTCCCATGGAAAGACGTTTCAGGTATAGCACTTCCATTCCAACGGCGTGAAACATGCGTTTGATCTGATGAAATTTGCCTTCTGTGATCGTGACATGAATCTCTGACTGCTCTGCGGAATGTAAAATTTTCAAAATAGCCGGAGCGGTCGGTTTCTTTTCGCCAATCTCCAGTCCTTTTGCAAAACGTGTCACTTCCTGTTCCGTCACGGTTCCATCAATTTTGGCATAGTATGTTTTCGGGACATGTTTTCCCGGCGCAAGCAGACGGTGATTTAAAGCACCATCATCGGTCAGCACAAGCAATCCTTCTGTATCTTTATCCAGTCTGCCCACCGGAGACAGATTGCGACGGCGTTCTGCCGGTATATAATCCATTACTGTTTTTGCATGTGCATCTTCGGTGGCAGTCACGCATCCTGCCGGTTTATGTAGCATCAGATAATGGAATTGTTTATACTTAATCTGCGTTCCATCCAGACAGACAACATCTGCCTGTGGTTCTGCTTTTTCTGCACCATCTTTGCAGACAACGTCATTTTTGCTGATGCGTCCCTGTTTGAGCATTTTTTTCGCTTCTGTGCGCGTCACATTCAACGTCTGGGATAAAAACTTATCCATTCGCATTGCTTTTATCTGTTTTTTCATAAATGTATCGGTTCCTTATTTTTTTATATTATCATACTTCATTTATTATAGGTGGCAGACTCAAAATCTGCAAGTTTTTTAACGGATTCTATATTGTGATCTGCATAGACTATATTAGCTGACACTGAGCAGAATTATGCACTAAGTCCCCGCTTCATTTTGGTGGAACCATTGCATAATCTGCCAAAATATGCTCTGATTCTGCTTTTTTCAAGTAGGGATAAGCATTGACGGCAGTATCTACTCCATTTGTATCAGGAACATAAATTCCCACATGTAGATGAACGGCAAATTGCCCGGTAGTTCCTTCCACACCGTAACCGGTATCTCCCACAAAACCAAGAAACTGTCCGGCTTTTACTTCACAGCCTTCTGTTAGATCCTCAGCGTAGGATTCCATATGAGCATAGTAATAATAAATACCGGAGGAACTGCGAATACCGATTCGATAACCACCAAGACGTAGCCAGCCGATGGCTTCTATCACACCATCTGTCATACTGACTACCGGATAAATACCGCGTTTATTTTCTGATGTCATCAGATCTGTTCCTTCATGATGTCGGTTTCCACCAAATGTGCGTTCTGCCATCCAGGAATCCACATACTGACAGGGTAATTCCGCTTTATTACGATTTGATGCAATGGGAAAATACTTGATTTCATCACAGATCCTTCGATCTAACACAGAATCAATGATTATTTCCGGTGAACATGGTATTTTTTTTTCAAGATAACAGTCAAAAAGGGCACAGCTGAAGATAAGAACCAGCCAGATCAGAATTTTTTTCATATTTCGCTCCGGAATTATGAATTACTTTATGATATGTCTAATAAAATGCAGTATGAAAAAGATTTTTTCTATCCTGATATTTACCCTTTGCCTGTTATATTGTATCTTTCGCCCACGGCAGATGGCACTGGCTGCCGCCAGTGGACTTTCCCTCTGGTATCATTCTGTTTTACCAACGCTTTTGCCTTTTTGCATTTTGTCCGGAATCATGGTGTGTTCCGGTATCTATGACAGTTTATCAGAACGGATTCATCCATGGTTTTCTAAAGTTTATCCAGTCAGGGCGCCGTTAATTTATCCTCTTATTGCAGGATTTTTGTTCGGTTTTCCACTGGGAAGCAAGATCTGTGCTGATCTGTATGATGCTGATAAGATTACTGCAAAGGAAGCGGAAATCATCAGTTGTATCAGCAACAATTTTGGTCCGGCTTTTCTGTATAATTATATGGTACTTTCCTTAAATGGCGGGTTTCTGCCGGGGTGGATGCTTCTTTTAATCTGTTATCTTCCATCATTGCTGATTGGACGTTTTGCTTTGTTTTCGGTTCAAAATCCACTGCCGGAAAAAAGATCGCAAAAAATGCCGGCATCCAGATCTGCAATAAGCTTGAAAATCATCGATGACGGCATTATGAACGGTTTTTCTACAATGATAAAACTCGCCGGTTATATTATGTTATTTGCGATAGCGGCAGATTTTCTGAAACAACTTCCGCTAAAAAATGATCTGATACTTTGCATTTGCACCGGTTTGTTGGAAATCACCAATGGCATTCATCTGACTGCCAATGCAACACTGTCCTTCCATATCAAATATCTGATTGATATTTTTATCGTTTCCTTTGGAGGTATCAGCGGTCTGTTTCAAACAGCTTCTATGCTGCGACAACTTCCGTTCTCCCTGCGACATTATGCATGCTTCAAATTTATATGTGCATTTCTGGCAACAGGACTGGTGGAACTTGTCTGTCAAATTTATGCGGTAAACTGAACAAAAATGCGACTATGTTATTATAACTGCTCCGGTTTGTTATCAGAACCAATGATATCATATTCTTCTGCATTGGAAGCTCCTTGATCTTTCGGATCTGCATCTGCTTCCGGATCAGCTGCTTCTTCTTCCGAAGGAGTCAGCTCATTTCGGTTTGCTTTTACAATATCATAACAGTTCTGAAGGGAAGACATCAATCCATCATATTTTGCTTTGTTTGAATCAATCGCATGAGTAACAATATTCTCCAGATTGCCAAGAAGGTTATCGGTATACTCAATTGCTGCAGTACGGATATTGTCGGCATCCTCAGTTGCTTTATCCAGAATTTCCTGTGCCTGATTTGTTGCAATGGAAACAACCTCGTTTGCCTGTGCGTAAGCCTGCTGCATGATCTGATGCTCGCTGACAAGTTCATTGGTCTGAATCTGTGCCTGAGCCAGAATTTCCTCTGCTTTTGCCTGTGCATCTGCAAGGATGGCATCTTTGTTGCTGATGATCTTCTGATAACGTTTGATCTCATCCGGTGTCTTCATGCGAAGCTCAGTGAGTAATTCTTCCAGTTCCTCTTTATTTACAATGATTTTTGTGTTTGACAGTGGCTGAAACTTGCAACTGTCAACGTATTCTTCTATTTCAGAAATAATCTGTTCAATACGGCTGGTCATTTGAATCTCTCCTTTTATCTCGTTATGTTGAATTTGCTATAAACTCTGTCAATCAGATCCTTAGGAACGAATTTGGTAATATCGCCGCCATAGGATGCAACTTCTTTCGTGATCGTGGAACTTAAATATGCGTACTGAAGACTGGTTGTCAGAAAAATAGTATCAATCTTTGGATTAATGGCATGATTTGTCTGCGCGATCTGCAACTCATATTCAAAATCTGTTACCGCACGCAATCCACGTACGATAATGGTTGCTCCGATCTCGTCTGCATATTCGGCTAAAAGTCCGTCGTATGCAGTTACGGTCACGTTCGGAAGATGTGATGTAAATTCTTTTATCATACTAACACGTTCATCCGCAGAAAACAACGGATTTTTCGCATTATTCTTTAAAACTGCAACAGTCAGTTCATCTACCATTCTGGATGAACGCTCAATGATATCAAGATGTCCCAGAGTCATCGGATCGAAACTTCCGGGATAGATTGCTTTTTTCATTTTTTTATCTGTGCGCTATAAGTGGCGCTCCCCTTTACTGTATTCTTTTCAGGAAAACATGCTGATTTGTCTTATAACGTTTGACGCGGGTAATTTCAAATCCGTATTTTTCCATTTCATAAGGATCGGTATCCAGTGATTCTTCTACGATAATGATGGTATCTTCATTCAGAATGGAAGAATCCTTCAGATGAGATAACACATCATACTCCAGTCCAAGTCTGTATGGTGGATCCATAAAAATGATGTCAAACACGTATCTGCGCTCCAACATACGAAGTGCGGACAGGGCATCCATGCATTTCAGATCACAGCTGGATGTAAATTTTGTAAAGCGGATATTCTCCTGAATACATGCGGCTGCTTTCTTGCTGTTTTCTACAAAAACAGCTTTTTTTGCCCCACGGCTGACTGCTTCCAGACCAATTCCGCCGCTTCCGGCAAACAGATCCAGAAAGACAGAACCAGGAACATCCATCTGCAAAATATTAAATAAAGTCTCTTTGATTCGATCGGTCGTAGGCCGCGTATCTTTGCCTTCAATTGTTTTTAATGGCATACTGCGGGCTGTTCCGGCTATAATTCTCATAGCGGACCTCCTATATAATATAAAGTCAAAATATATTTTAATTACACCTGATTAATCCTGCTCTTTTAAAACTGCTTTGTTCTTGTTCAGATAATCAATCAGAGATATGATGGTCAGAACAAGAGCTACATAAGTTGCGATCAATGCCAGTACATGGACCACGCCGACACCTGCAATATAAAAATCAACATTGATATTCAGGATGATCAAAATGATCATTGCCATCTGGAAGGTTGTCTTAAATTTGCCCCACATGCTTGCAGCAATGACAATCTGATGTTCTGCGGCAATCAGACGGAATCCACTGATGATAAATTCACGGGCAATAATGATGATGACGATCCATGACGGTAATAATCTTAAGTCTACCAGACAAATCATTGCGGAACACACCAGTAATTTGTCTGCCAGCGGATCCATAAATTTTCCAAAATTGGTGACCAGATTGTATTTACGGGCAATTTTTCCGTCCAGCATATCAGTGAGGCTGGCAACGATAAAAATCACAAGTGCCAGATAATCCCCACCTGCGCCAAGCACGTCGGTCAGCAGAAAAAATACAAAAAATGGAATTAAAATTACACGGAAAATTGTAAGTTTATTAGGTAAATTCATAGGTTCCTCCTATCTGTAAAGTAAGTGTTAGATCAATTCGCCGATCAGATCATATTCATATGCACCTGTAATATGGACTTTTGCGAAATCACCGCTGACCAGTTCCGTATCTGTGTTGACAAATACCAGACCGTCAATATCCGGCGCATCTCGGTAACTTCTTCCGACATAAGCGTTTTCATCCGCAACCTTGCCTTCAATCATAACCAGAATCTCCTGACCTACCATTGTTTCATTTTTGTCAAGAATAATCTCCTCCTGAAGTTCCATGACATCTGCCTGCCAGTCTTCTTTTACAGATTCATCCACCTGATTGTCAAAGGTAGCTGCCGGTGTATTTTCTTCCGGAGAATAGGTAAATGCACCCAGTCGGTCAAACTCGGTTTCATTGATAAATTCCATGAGTTCTTCGTGCTGCTTTGGTGTTTCACCCGGAAATCCACAGATCAGTGTGGTACGGATTGCAATGTCCGGAATAGCTGCACGTAAAGCCGCAATCTTTTCCTCTAACATTTCACGGTTTGTCTTTCTTCCCATTCGTTTTAAAATGTCAGAATTGATGTGCTGGATCGGCATGTCGATATAGTGACAGACTTTTTCATTGTCACGGATTGCTTCGATCAGTTCATCATAAATCTCCTCCGGGTAACAGTACATCAGACGGATCCAGTAAATGCCCGGAATTTTATTTAATTCGTTTAACAGAATGTGCAGGGATTTCTTGCCATACAGATCAATACCGTACAGTGTTGTCTCCTGTGCCACAAGAATAAGCTCTTTGACACCTGCTTCTGCCAGATCTCTTGCCTGACTTAAGATTTCTTCCATTGGTACGGAACGGAAATCACCACGTATGGATGGAATAATACAATATGTGCAATGCTTGCTGCATCCTTCCGCAATTTTTAAATGTGCATAATGTCCGCCAGTGGATACACTTCGTTTTGCCTCGTGCTTTTCAATACCGGTCAGTGGCTCATATGCCTCGTATTTATCGCCAAGCAGTACTCTCTCAATAGCATTGCAGATCTGCTCGGTAGAGTTGGTTCCAAGCACTGCATCTACTTCTGGAATCTCTTTTAAAATCTCATCCCGGTAGCGCTCTGCCAGACATCCGCACACGATCAGCGCTTTACAGGAGCCGTTGGTACGATACTGTGCCATGTCAAGAATTGACTGAATACTTTCTTCTTTTGCATCATGGATAAAACAACAGGTATTAACAACGATTACGTCTGCCTCCTGCTCATCATCCGTCACTGTAAACTTATGCTGCGTCAGTTTACCAAGCATAAATTCAGAGTCTACAAGGTTTTTATCACAGCCAAGTGAAATAAATAATACTTTCATTTGGTTCCTCCACTATATTTTATAAGTAATAAAATTTTCAGTTCCAGAAATAACAATGCTGCCTTTTCACAGGCAGCATGTAACTCAGAACCGGAATTCTCTTCCAGAAAAAAGACGAAATTAACGGTCGCCTTCTTCTTTGATATCGTCGTCCTCACCCAGGATTTTTACATTTCCTGTGTATAACTCCTCAACGGCGATAGATAACGGCTTTTTGCCTGCTGCATTTGGTACAGTCGGCTCTGCGCCGCCAATGATCTGACGTGCACGTTTTGCAGATGCGATGACGATGGAATAACGGCTGTTTACAACCGGCTCCTCACCGTACTCTGCGTTATTGTTTACGACTTTCATTAATTCATTATAAGATGGATGTATCATGATAAATCTCCTTTCACAAACTGTTTTAAATCATTTTTTATTGTTTCAATGGTGTCAAGATTATGCTGCATACGCTGACGCTCGCTGCGGATGATCCGATGTACATTTTCTACAGCGGCATCCAACTCGTCATTGATCACCAGATAATCGTATACTTCACAGCCATCAGCTTCTTCCACAGCTCTGGCAAGTCTGGAATTGATAACATTTTCTGTCTCTGTTCCACGTCCTGTCAGACGATCTTTTAAAATCTGTGCGGATGGCGGTGTCACAAACAGCAATAATGTCTGTGGAAACTGTTCTTTGATCTTTAATGCACCCTGAATCTCAATCTCCAGAATGACATTTTTCTTTGCGTTAAGCTGTTCCTGTACATATGCCTTCGGTGTACCATAGTAGTTTTCTACATACTGTGCATATTCTAACAATTCACCCTTTTCAATCATAGAAAGAAATTCTTCTTTTGTCTTGAAAAAGTATTCTCTGCCATCTTCTTCGCCTTCACGCGGTCCGCGTGTGGTTGCTGATATAGATAATGCATACTCTTCCGGGTAACGTGCGATCAGTTCTTTCATGATCGTTCCTTTTCCGGAACCCGAAAATCCGGATATTACAATTAATAATCCTGAACCTTTCATGATTCAATTAATCTCCTCTTTACAGCATTTCTTTTGTATCTTGTTGACATAAAATTTGCTTTACATCAATTTTGTTGAAATCTGCCCGTCAGCGTTTCCGGCTGCAGCGCAGATAGTATCACATGTTCACTGTCGGTAAGAATAATACTTTTTGTTCTTCTTCCCTGAGTTGCATCTACAATCCGTTCGGATTCTTTGGCACGTTGAACGATCCGTTTTGCCGGTGCGGAGTCCGGATTAATAATAGTCACGATTTTATCTGTATTTACCACATTTCCAAAACCGATATTGATTAATCCTGCCATAACTGCTCCTTTTTATTCAACATACTTTTATTCAATATTCTGAATCTGTTCTCTGACTTTTTCAATTTCTGTCTTTAATTCAATCGCAATGTCAGAAGTCTCAAGATCATTGGATTTGGAAAGAATCGTATTGGCTTCGCGATTCATCTCCTGTGCGATAAAATCCAGTTTTCTTCCGATACCTTCACTGCCCTCTAATGCATTCAACATGGAAGTGATGTGGCTTTTCAGACGAACCGTTTCCTCATCGGTACAGATCTTATCCGCAAATAAAATGATCTCTGTGGATAATCTGGCTTCATCAATCTGAGTATCTCCAAGCAGCTCGCTTACTTTTTCCATCAGTTTACTGCGGTATTCCACAATGATCTGCGGTGCACGCTGCTCTACTTTATTTACATTATCCTGCATGTGATGCAGCTTTTCAACCAGATCCTGCTTCAGATGTTTACCCTCCGTGGTACGGGTAGCTACAAACTGTATACAGGCTTCGCGAATCGCCTGAGAAAGATCAGACCATAATTCGTCTTCGTCTGCAGACTGTTCTTCCATCGTAAGCACTTCCGGATAACGGGACAGACTGCTGACACGGATATCATTTTCCAAATGAAACTCTTCTGCCATCTGCTGCAGATAAGTGAGATATTCTTTTGCAATTGTTGCATTGTATTTGACTGCCAATGTCTGTTCGGAATAGTCTTCGTAGCCGATGAACATATCTACTTTTCCGCGCTGCATGTACTCTTTTAATAACGTGCGGATTGCTGATTCGAAAAAGTTCAGTTTTTTCGGCATACGGATATTAACATCCAGGTATCTGTGATTTACTGATTTCAGCTCTACGGTGATCTTGCGCTTTTCATTGGAAAGCTCACAGCGACCGAAACCTGTCATGCTTTTTATCATCTGTTTTGCACCTGCTTTATCTCGAATTCTTTTGTATATACATAATTGCTGTTATACATAATCAATTCATTATAAAATGTTTTCTTCCGGAAGTCAAATATTTCCGGTTTCCTTTTTCTTCATATCCCGAAACTGCCGGAACACAAACCAGATTGTGATCACTGCGGCTGCCAGATCTGCGATCGGTCCTGCATACATGACACCGTCAATTCCAACAAATAGTGGAAGAATCAGGATCAGTGGCAGTAAAAACAGAATCTGTCTTGTCAGCGATACGATCATACCAAGTTTTGCCTTACCGATGGAGGTAAAGAACCCGGAGGACATCGGCTGGATACCGTTGATAAAAGTCATGAACATAAAAATACGGAAATATCGTTCTGCAAATCGAAAATATGCTTCACTTCCACTGCCAAACAAAGAAATAATCTGTCGTGGGAAGATCTGAAAGCAGGCGAAAAATACGATACCTGCCACAATCGATGCCAGTGCTGCTTTACGGTAAGTCTCACGTACTCTGCTATATTTTTCCGCACCATAGTTGAATCCGAAAATAGGCTGACATCCCTGTGAAATACCAATGCCGATGGACATAAAGATCATATTTACCTTGGAAATAATACCGGCACAGGCAATCGGGATATCTGCACCATAGTCAGACTGTGCGCCGTATTTTCGTAAAACATTGTTCATGGTAATCTGTATGATTGCCATGGCAACCTGATTGATACCGGACGCCATACCAAGTGCTGAAATTTCCTTTATATAATCTCCATGCGGGATCAACTGAGTTTTTGCCAGTTTCATTTTTGAAAATTTCCAGAAATAAATCAGGATCATAGTTCCGGAAACTACCTGCCCTAAAACGGTTGCCCATGCAGCACCTTTGATACCCCAGTGACAGACAAAAATAAACAGCGGATCCAGAATCGTATTGATGATCGCACCGGTCAGCATACATACCATAGAAAATGTTGGACTTCGGTCAGCACGCACCAGATGACATCCGCCTGTTGTCAATGTCAGAAAAGGAACACCGATGGCTGTGATTCTTGTATAATCAAGGGCATACGGCAAAACTTCTTCTGTAGCTCCAAATACTTGCATCAGTGGATTTAAAAAAAACAGTGTCACTGCTGTAATGATCACACCACAGATCACTAACAATGACAGTCCACATCCTGCATAGTTTTTCGCTTCTTCTGTATGTCCGGCACCAGATCTCAGATTGAAGTTAGAAGCACTTCCTATTCCAAACAGCAATGCCGCCGCAGTACAGATAATATTTACCGGGAATGCAATATTTGTCGCTGCATTTCCAAGCATGCCGACACCCTGTCCGATAAAAATCTGATCTACGATATTATATAAGGAACTTACCATCATGCTGATAATCGCCGGAATGGTAAATTTTAAAATCAGAGAGCTGACTTTTTGCGTGGCAAGTGGATTTGTTTCTTCAGTGTTCATACAAATATGCTCCTTTCTCTTCGTTGTATTTGTCCTTTTATCATTTTTATCAATAGTAAAAACGCAAAAATTCCATTTTCTTGTTTTTGGCGGTTAAACATCCAATATAATAGCATACAATATTCCCTTTTTCAAGTTTTAATTTGCTTTTTTGCAAGAATCATGCTACCATTTTTTATTAGCGAATCATATAGTTATTTGAGAAAACAAGGTATTGCACAGAAGTGTAGAAAATGTTAATAATTGAAAAATGTGATTCAAACCGTTAAGTTAGGAGGAGTTTTATGGCTCTTGATGGAATTGTAGTTGCCAGTCTGGCAAAAGAATTACAGGAAAATTTTACAAATGCAAGGTTGAGTAAGATCGCGCAGCCGGAAAAGGATGAGTTGCTTCTTACCATGAAGGGATCAAACGGTCAGAAACGTCTGCTGTTGTCTGCAAGCGCTTCTCTGCCGTTGATCTATATTTCAGATAAAAATAAACCAAGCCCGATGACTGCACCAAATTTCTGCATGCTGCTTCGAAAACATGTGGCAAATGGACGGATCACTGCAATCACACAGCCGGGAATGGAACGAATCATTGTATTTGAAATCGAACATCTGGATGATCTCGGCGATCTCCGTCATAAAAAACTGATCATTGAGTTGATGGGAAAACACAGCAACATCATTTTCTGTGATGAAAATGATATGATTCTTGACAGTATCAAACATATTTCCGCACAGGTAAGTTCTGTTCGTGAAGTACTTCCGGGACGCACCTATTTCATTCCGGCTCAACAGGACAAGATGAATCCGTTGGAAGAAACTGCAGAACATTTTACAGAGCATGCGCTTTCCAAGCCATGCAGCGCTGCCAAAGCGATTTATACCTCTTATATCGGTATCAGTCCGTTAGCTGCGAATGAATTCTGCTATCGGGCGGATGTAGATGGCGATGCACCATGTGCTTCTCTGAACGCGGAGCAGAAGGATAAACTGGCAGAAGTCTTTCTGGCAGCGATGACCGATATCAGGGAAGGACGTTTTTATCCAAATATCATTATGCATCAGGAGGAACCGGTGGAATATGCGGCAATTCCGTTAACTTCTTACGCATCAGATACCGTAGTTCCCTATGATTCTATTTCAGAAGTGTTGGAAAACTATTATGCACAACGCAGTCTTTACACCCGTATGCGGCAGAAATCTGCGGATCTGCGTCATGTGATCACAACATTGTTGGAGCGTAACCGCAAAAAATACGATTTGCAGAAAAAACAGTTAAAAGATACGGAAAAACGTGAAAAATATAAAGTATACGGCGAACTGATCCACACGTATGGATATCAGTTGGAGGAGGGATGCAAGGGATTTGATGCATTGAATTACTATACGAATGAGACCATTCATATTCCGCTGGATGCCACAATCTCACCACTTGATAATGCGAAAAAGTATTTTGACCGATACGCAAAGTTGAAACGTACTTATGAAGCATTGACTGATCTGATCGAGGATACACAACTTGAAATCGATCATCTGGATTCCATTGCTACTGCCCTTGATATTGCAGAAACTGAAGCTGATCTTCAGCAGATTAAAGAAGAAATGATGGAAAGCGGTTATATCAAGCACAAATATTCCAAAAAGAAGACACAGGGCAAGAGTAAACCGTATCACTACCGTTCTACCGATGGATTTGATATCTATGTTGGAAAAAATAACTTCCAGAATGATGAGCTGACCTTCAAATTTGCAGAAGGCAATGACTGGTGGTTTCATGCAAAAGGTATGCCGGGTTCCCATGTGCTTGTGAAAACTAAAACAGGTGAAATGCCGGATTGCACGTTTGAGGAAGCGGGACGTTTAGCTGCTTTTTATTCCAAGGGACGTGGCAATGAAAAAGTAGAAATTGATTATCTGCAAAAGAAAAATGTGAAAAAACCGAATAAGGCAAAGCCGGGATTTGTAGTTTATTACACAAACTACTCTCTCACCATTCAACCGGATATTACGGGGTTGGAGCTGGTATCTGAATGACCAGTTTCGCTGATGTAATTTTTACAATCATATAGTTATTAGATAATATTTAAAGTCAACTCTTTTTGCTTCATAGTCAACAAAAAATGGATGTCAATATTTCTGACATGAGCTGTTCAGAAAATGACATCCATTCTTTTTGATTATTTAACTCTAATATGATTTCCCGGCAGATTACAGATCTTCTTTTACCTCTGGATTTCGTGCATATTCCTGTCGCTGCTCATCGCCCCAGATCGCATGTTCGTTCTTCTCATTCGTACGAATTTTTGTGACTGTCCGAAGTTCGTAACTGAAAATTTTCCCATCCCCGACATTTCCGGTGTAAGCAGTTTTCTGAATGGTATCAATAACTTTTTCTTCCCACTTTTCAGAAGAAACCACAATCTCCAATTTGATCTTCGGCAGCAGGTTGATTTCTACCTCAGAACCACGGACATAACGCTTTAATCCGCGTTGCGTGCCACACCCCATGATCTGTGAAACCGTAATGCCATTGACATGAATGGCATTTAATGCCTCTTTGACATCTTCGAATTTTTCTTCATTTATAATTGCTTCTACTTTGATTAACATAGATATCTCCTTCTACTTGCCCTGACTTTGTTAAAATATAATATAATTGTAAAGCGGACATTCGCAATCCGCTTTCGCTACTTGCTCATGAATGCAGTCGCTTTGCGACCTGTCAGTGGGAGCTTTTAACTCCCACTGACATAAGCATCCCCCTTACCCACCGCTTAGTGCTCTACGCACTTGAGGCGGGGGAATGTTTATTCTGCGTTCAAACTTTTACGTTTTTCAGGACATTGAATATTTTTCGCGCATATGCTTTAATCCCAACCATTGAAGGACGGATAAGCTTTCTCACCATGCTCGGACAGATCCAGACCAATTGTCTCAGAACGGTCATCCACACGGATCTTCGTAAAGATACGTACGATTCCGATACAAACCAGTGTTCCAACTACTGCAATCGCAATTGTGATACCGATACCTGCAAGCTGTGCCAGAAACAGATGTACATCACCAAAAAACAGTCCATTCCAGCGTGCGGCGCTGTTTATAGAAGATTTTCCGAATAATCCGGTTGCGATACCGCCCCAGATACCGCCGATGCCATGACATCCGAAGGCATCCAGCGCATCATCAATTTTCAGTTTCTGTTTGATCTGTTTTACACCGAAGAAGCAGATCGGGCTGACCAATGCTCCAATGATAAATGCAGACCAGATCGGTACAAAACCTGCACCCGGTGTGATAGCTACCAGACCGACAACTAAACCAGTGGATGCACCGACCAGTGTCGGCTTTTTATCCATGATCACATCCAGAAGCATCCAGGATAACATTGCAACTCCGGCCGAAATCGCACTTGTCATAAATGCATGTGCGGCAAGTCCGTCTGCTTTTAAAGCACTTCCAGCATTGAATCCGAACCATCCAAACCACAGCATGGAAGCTCCAAGCACAACAAATGGGATATTATGTACACGATAAGCGACTTTATTATATCCTTTTCTACGTCCAAGTAAAATAGCTAATGTCAAAGCGGTGATACCCGAACTGATATGAACGACGTTTCCACCTGCAAAATCAACGGAACCAATGGATGCCAACACTCCGCCTTCGCCCCATACCATATGTGCCAGTGGATAATATACGACGACTGACCACAAAGCAATAAAGAAAAACAATGCTTTAAATTTCATTCTTCCAACAAGAGATCCTGTGATCAATGCCGGTGTGATGATTGCAAACATCATCTGAAATGCAATGTATACCAGATGTGGAATGCTGTCTGCATAAGGTCCTGCTTCTGACATGTTAATGCCACGTAAGAACGCCCAGCGGAAATCTCCGATAACGCCTCCGTGGTTACCGCCAAAAGCAAGGGAATAGCCAAAAGCAACCCACATCACAACGGCAAGTCCCATGATGGATACACATGCCATCATGGTGTTTACTACATTTTTCCTGCGGACCAGTCCTCCATAAAAGAATGCCAGACCTGGTGTCATAAAAAATACCAGCGCTGAGCAGATCATCATAAAAGCGGTATCCCCTGTGTTCATTTTCAAAATCCTCCTTAACAACCGGAAAATGCGACTACATTCATTTCCCCTATTTCAACTCTGGATGCTACTGAAAAATATCCAGTAACACAAAAAGACGCCTGGATGAATTTCATCCAGACGTCTTTGTCTTTCTGCATCTGATTCTAGCACAGTAAAAATGCAATTGCAACACTTTTTTTGTGCTCCAGTTTAACTTTTGCCACATAATGGCGCGTGTGAACTGGATTATTGCATCGAGGAAATAATCAGTAATTCTACTGCCAGTTGATCAGCCATTTGACCAGTTTTGATATTTTCATCGGTCTGTACGCTGGCACGTACGATCTCCTCTAATTGAGTCAGTGAAAAACTTTTTGCCTGTCCAAGGTATTTGCGTACAGCAAATTCCGGGACACCGGCTTTTGCTGCCATCTGTTTGTTGTCAAATCCTTTTCCCGTCATATCCCGAAGCTGCATCAGAATCTGGAAATGCCGCGTCACCAGATACAAAATTCGCATGGCAGGTTCTTTGAGCATCAGCAGATCGTAATACAGATCCAGTGCTTTTTTCTGTTCCTTGCGTCCAATGGCATCGACCATATCAAAAATTTTGCCATTGATCTGATTTGCACAGATTGCTTCGACATCTGTCGCTTCAATCACGTCTTTTTCCATGGTATAACAAAGCAGTTTTTCTAATTCCTGCGTGATCAGCTCCATATCGGTTCCGGTTTTGTCTAAGAAAAGCTCCATCACCGGTCGGGTGATTCGCTTATTCTCTTTCTTTAATTTTCCAAGAATCCACTGCATCAGTACAGCATCTGTCTGACGCTTAAATTCGACCACGCTGCCAAACTTTTTGACTTGCTTATACATCTTGCCGCGTTTGTCCACTTCTTCTTCCACAAAAATAAAATATGTGGTTTCCGGCAATTCTCCAAGATATGCTGCAAGATCTTCGGGACTTTTTTTGAAAAAACCACTGTTTTCCACAAAAATCACACGCCGCTCTGCAAAAAACGGCATGGTCTCCGACAAATCTATCAGCGATGCCGGTCGAATATCTTTTCCTGAAAATACAGAAGTGTTCATTGTATCTCCCTCTACACACAAGCTGTCTCTCAGACGGTCTCTGTATTGCCGGACCAGATATGCTTCTTCGCCATATAGCAGATAAATATGTTTAAAATTTCCTGTTTTTAAATCTTCCTGTAATGTTTTCATGTTTCAAAGTATAATATGATTCAAAAAAAAATACAAGGCGGAAAGAAAAATCCCTTCCGCCATAAGCATCCCCCATTACCCCCCGCTTAGTGCTCTACGCACTTGAAGCGGGGGAATGTTTATTCTGCGTTCAAATATCATGATATCCGTTAAAATTCTCATGCAAAAATAATTATCCCCTAAATACATGTGTTGAATCAACTGTCATACATATAATTATCCGCCAAGCTCTACCATACGGTGAATACATCTGCCTGCACCTTCCATAACATGTTCCGGAAGGGTGATTTCTTCACCACCACAACCTTTCAGACAGTTATAAATATCCATCAATGTTGTGATCTTCATATTCATACAGGTCAACTGTACTGTCAATGGATAGAATTGTTTCTCCGGGCAGTCAAATTGCAAATGCTGTACAATACTGTTTTCAGTACCGATAATAAACTCTTTATGATCAGATTTTTTTGCAAAGTTCATGATTCCTGTAGTAGAGCCAACATAATCTGCCTGTGCCACAACTTCCTGACGGCATTCAGGGTGGACTAAAAGTAATGCGTTTGGATGCAATTCTTTTGCTTTTCTGACATGTTCCGGTGTTACGATCATGTGACGTGGACATCCGCCAGTGTAAAAAGCAAATTCTTTCTCCGGAAGCTGCTGTGCCACATAGCGACCAAGGTTTGGATCCGGGATAAATAAAATCTTATCTGCATCCAATTTTTTACAGATTTCAACAGCAGAGGATGAGGTAACACACACATCACACTCTGTTTTCAGTTCAGAAGTTGTATTGATATAAGCTACTACTGCATGATCCGGATATTTTTGTTTTAATGCACGTAAAAAATCAAGATCTAACTGCTCAGCCATCGGACATCCGGCTGCCGGATTTGCAAGCCAAACCGTTTTCTCCGGACTTAAAATCTTACAGGTCTCTGCCATAAAACGGACACCGCACATAATGACGCCTTTGCAGTTGCTTTTGGAAGCCTGTACACTTAAACCGTAAGAATCACCCATATAGTCGGCAACTTCCAAAATCTCCTGTCCTTGATACGCGTGCGCAAGGATACAGACCTCCTGTTCCTTTTTCATACGTATAATTTCCTGCTGTATTTCTGCTATTGTCATTTCTTTTTCTCGCTTTCTTGCACAAAACTTCGAATCAATTTTCAACTTTTTATAGCATGATTCATTTGTAAAATTCTGTTTCTATCTTTATGATGATTGTTATGATAAAGAATGATTTATGAATCTCCCATGTTAAATTGCATGTAAATGTTTCATTGAAATATCCAGAATCGGGGCGGAATGTGTCAATGCACCACTGGAAACAAAATCGACACCAATTTCCCGGATACGGGCAATGTTTTCTTTTGTAATATTTCCGGAACACTCTGTCTGTGCACGTCCATCGATCAGTTGTACTGCCTGACGCATGGTATTCGGTGTCATATTATCCAGCATAATGATATCTGCTCCGGCATCGACTGCTTCTTTTACCTGCTCTAAAGTCTCCACTTCAATTTCAATTTTTCTTACAAACGGTGCATATGCTTTAGCCATATTGATGGCATTGGTAATGCTTCCGGCAGCTCCGATATGATTATCTTTTAACAAAACGCCATCGGAAAGATTGTAACGATGGTTGCATCCTCCACCAATCCGTACCGCATATTTTTCAAAAATTCGGCAGTTTGGTGTTGTTTTCCTTGTATCTAATAAAGTCACACCACTGCCTTCTAAAAGGTCTGCTACCTGTCTGGTGTAAGTTGCAATACCGCTCATTCGCTGCAGATAATTCAATGCTACGCGTTCACCTGAAAGTAACACACGAATATCACCGGTAACCGTACCAATCAGATCCCCCGGCTGTACACGATCTCCGTCTTTGACCTGAAATGCAACAACAGTTGCCGGATCCAGCAAGGTAAATACACGGGCATATACATCCAGACCTGCCATAATTCCTTTTTCTTTGGCAATCAGGTCTACTGTTCCCTGCTGTGCAGCGGGCATTACCGCATTAGTAGACACGTCTTCGCTTGTAATATCTTCCTGTAGTGCCAGACGGATCAGTTCGTCTGCCTGCAATTTCATCGTAATACTATTCATGACTCTTTTTCATCCTTTCAATCTCGCGGCGTACTGCTTTATGGTATTCACCCAAAATAGCATCCCTGTCTTCATACATACTGCAGTCCAGACTGGCTGATGTATCAAATTCCGGCTGTTCTCCAAAGATAATATCATCTGCGGCTCTCCGTGCAAACACCAGTGACTCCAACAGTGAATTGCTTGCCAGACGGTTTTTACCATGTACACCGTTACAGCTTGTCTCTCCACAGGCATACAATCCCTTCATGGAGGTACGGCTTCCCAGATCAACTTTGATGCCGCCCATAAAATAATGCTGCGCAGGAACAACCGGGATTGGCTCTTTGCATGGATCATATCCCTCATCCAGACAATGCTGATATATATTCGGGAAATGTTTCAGAATCGTATCCTTACCCAAAGGACGCATATCCTCCCAGACACAATGACTGCCTTCTTTTTCCATCTGTGCATAAATTGCCTTGCTTACCTTATCTCGTGGCAATAATTCATCGGTAAACCGCTGACCATTTTTATCTAGCAGTAAAGCACCTTCCCCACGGACAGACTCTGATACAAGAAAGCGTCTTCCCGGTTTTTTTGAAAATAATGTCGTCGGATGGATCTGTATGTAATCCAGATGTGCTAATACGATCTGATGCTTCATTGCAATTCCAAGAGCATCACCGGTGATATGTGGGAAGTTTGTAGAATTCTGATACAGTCCTCCCAGACCGCCGCATGCCAAAACCACATGTTTTGCCCGTACCGGATACACTTCATTGTTATCATCCATGATAATAATTCCACCGCATACGTTATCTTTTGCAATCAGATCTACCATAGTCATATATTCACAGATTTCAATATTTTCTCTTGTTTTTGCCTCATCCAGAAGTGTCTGCGTAATCTGTTTTCCTGTTTCATCTTCATGAAACAAAATACGCGGCTTTGAATGAGCACCTTCTTTTGTAAAAGCCAGATTTCCCTGTGCATCTCTTGCAAAATCCACGTTTCTCTGTACCAGATCGCGAATAATGATGTTTGAACTGCGAATCATCAGTTCCACTGCCTTTTCATCATTTTCAAAATGTCCTGCACGCATGGTATCCTGAAAATAATCATTGTAATCACCTTCTCCACGCAGCATACAGATACCACCCTGCGCCAGAAAAGAATCGGACTGATTTGCTTCCTGTTTTGTAATCAGTAATACCTTTTTTCGCTCTGGAAGATTTAAAGCACAGTACAAACCGGCAGCTCCCGTACCAACTATAATGACATCATAATATTCTTTCATATTCATATTCTTATCCTCTTTCCGGGCAGGGTATATTAGTTCTAACAGAATGTCTTCCCACTATAAAATCAGGAAATCACATGCCAATATACACTGCCCGGATTCTTTTTGTGCTTTTGCCATTATACTATCATGGTTTACAGGTGTCAAGACACATGTAAACATATCTGTCAGTATATGTAAAAATACCTACCTTTTATCTGGGATAAAGTACATTTTCTTCCATTTTCCATGCTCTTTTATAATAGAAATCTGTCCGCTTTTCATTGTATATGCAATCGATGCACCTGTCTGTTCTAATCGTTCTATCGTTTCCTTTGCAGGATGTCCGTAACGGTTTCTTTCCCCACAGGAGATCACTGCCAGTTTTGGGCGCACCACATCCAGAAACGTTTCACTGCTGGAATAAGCAGAACCATGATGCGCTGTTTTCAAAACGGTCACGAAATGTAATAAGTTTCGTTCTAATAAAATCTGCTCCTGTTCACTTCCAAGATCCCCCGTCAATAGAACAGAAAAATCATCGGATTCATAATGCCACACCTGCGATAATGCATTTTTTTCTGTTTCGTTTTCTTCTGCCTTTGGATACAGACAGGTTATCGTTGCATTCTGTATTGTTAAAGTTGTGTTCGCCTGAACAAACACAATTTCTGTCCTGTTTTCTTTTGCCAGCGTTACCAGATGTTCCAGTGCATCATCCTGCGGTACCGCTTTTGCCAGTAATAATCGGCAGATCGGATAACCGGATTCCAATGCTTCTATCAAACCGGAAATGTGATCTGCATCTGTATGTGTCACGATCCATGCATCGATCTGCCGGATGCGATGATATTTCAAAAAAGGCAGGAGGCGATACGTCCCCACAGCATTTTCACTGGTGCTGCCTCCATCAATAAAAATATGTTTCTCTCTTCCGTCGGAAATCATGATACCGTCCCCCTGCCCCACATCCAGAAAATAGATTCCTGCAAGATCTTTTGGCGGAACCAACAGGCACAAGGCAAAACATGCAACACATACTCGCGAAAAAACAGATCGCATTTTACGATAGAAATTCCATGTTTTTCCAAAATGATATACTATCACATATATACTAAACACTCCATAATATAAGATCAAAAGCTTCATCGATGGCTGTCCAGTGATCCAAAGATGTCCCGGTAATTTATCTGTAACGTCGATTCCGGTTTCATAAATATTCAAAATCCAATGGCAGAGAATCAGAATCCACTTGGAGCAAACCGGTAATTTTATACCAAGGAATGCACCAAGTACACCAAAACCAAGGAGCCAGCCGCACAGCGGAAGTACCAGCAGATTTAAAAACAGTGCATAAATTGGAATCTCATAATAAAACCATGCCGTCAAAGGCACTAACCATAACTGCAGAAACACATTCATCCGGAACTGTTTCCAAAAATCCTGAAGCAATGCGAAAACACGGTAAGTTATAGATTGTGATTTCTTCGCAGATATAGTTTTTACAGCGTTTTCTTTCTCTGATTGCAGAGAAGAGTATACGATAATTGCCAGCAATGCAGTAAAGGAAAACAAAAAGCCACTCTGATAAATTGCAAATGGATTGTGAAGTAAAATGATACAGGCAGCCAGTGCCAGTCCATGAGAAGCATCGTATTTTCGACCAAGTACTTCTGCTCCCATAATACACAGATACATGATGATTGCCCGTTGTGTAGATACGCAAAAACCGCTCATCATAGCAAAACCGATCACACAGAGACTGCTAAGCAGCACTGCACAGGGATAGGAACACCTACAACGGCGAAGAAAGCGATATATGCTGAAACCGAATACAGATATATGTAGGCCCGAAACTGCTAAAATATGTGAAATACCGGCTTTCCGATAACTTTCTTTTGTCTGAGCCTCCAACTGTGCACTGCTTCCTGCTATCAGCGTCGACAGAATCCCAGCATCCCGTTCATTTAATTCGGTTGTATAGATTTGTATAATTTTCTGTTGCAGCTGATATAAAACTTCCCTTATGGAAAAACACGGAGATTTTTGCATGATAACTGTATCTGCAAAAAAACGACAGGTAATATTCATTTGCCGATAATAAGCAGCAAAATCAAAATTCCCTTCATTTCTTGCGGCTAAAAATGTGTCCAGTTTTCCTTCGGCAGTAAGTACCGATCCGATAGAAATGTTGTCTTCTGTTGTATATAGTAAAATATTGCCTAAGAATACGGGCGTTTGATCTGTTCCCAGATAGGTTTGTTTGATTTGATATAGATATTTGTCTGATTTTTGTTCTTTTTGAACAAGGATTCCACTGATGCGAACTGATTCATCTACATGATGTTCTGCCAGTGAAGTCTGTTTTGTGTACTGCATTGCCTGATGCCGTGCCAGTCCGGTTCCAGACAGCACAGCACCAAAAAGAAGTAATGCCAGTATCACGCATTCTTTTTTTGCCGGGTGCAGATATAAAACTGCACCAATTCCTGCAAGAATTAAAATAGCAGGAAAAATCTGTCGCTGCGGCATCTGCCCGGCAAGCAAAATCCCCGCTGCATAAGCTGCCGCAAACAGCCAGATATGATGTCTATTCGATAGGATCAAGCAATCCCTCCTTCTCCTGTTTTTGGACGATTTCCACATCGTCGCCTTCTTCCGTCACAAGATCCAGATTGCGCTTATAATATTCCTTCAGGGACATCTTATCCCGATAAGTCAGATTTGTTTTTCCATTGACTGCGATCTGGACCGTTTTTACCGTTTCCAGTTCCGTCAAAGAATCAACGATCGAATAAATGATCACATCTTCCCGAATTTCAAAATTTTGAGCCAGAAATCCTTCGTCCAGATTGACCAGACATACACCATCCATAACAGATACACTGACCAGATTGGTTCCGGACGGAATCGCAGCCTGTGCATTGGAGGAACGTGGTCCATCCAGGAGCTGTTCCATTACCAGTTTTTCAATAGAAGTGTTACTGGAATAGTAAACATGCTGCGTTTCGCGCACCAGTCCATCCCCGCTCTCTGAAGCAAAGTACAATGTCAGGTTTGCTTCCTGAATATTGTTAATCTTCTCGCCTGGATTTTCCACAAAAGAATCATTGGTCAGAATCCCCACTTCCACACCGTTTGCATCCTTCAGCGGCAGATTATCCACATACATGGAAACTCCTTCTACTCCTTCAATCTGCATCATATTGTGCACGATCGCGCCCCGGCACAGTACTTCTTCCGGTGCATCAATATTCCCATACTCTTTGTTAAAATACAGATAAAGCTGATGATCAGTATATTCATACCGTTCGATTTTGACTTTATCTGGAAAAATCTGCTGATAATCCACATCGTCTGTTTTCTCTGACATCTGTGTAATAAATTCCTCAATCAGTCCTTCCGTATCTGTAGCAGAAGGATCATATGGTTTATTTACGATTTTTGTTCGCTGTTTGTTCAGGTAAAACATGGAATAGCCACTGCTTTCCGCTTTTTCTTTCTTACACCCGGTCAACATGCCTCCCATGGAGATCAGAACAAGCAGCAAAATACTTAAACGTATTAATTTTCTCATGGAATCCCCCTTATCGGTTATCCTACAATATAAGTCAACGGAATACGAACCGTAAATGTCGTACCTTCGCCCTCAAGACTGTGAACCTTAATAGCGCCACGATGCATAATGATGGCATTTCGTGCAATGGCAAGTCCCAGACCGGTGCCGCCAATTTCTCTGGAATGTGATTTATCCACACGGTAAAAACGCTCAAAAATACGTGTCTGTGCTTCTTTTGGAATACCGATACCGTTATCTTCTACTGTTACAAAGAAATTTTGGTGATCTGCATTCAAAGTCACATGCACCCATCCTTCTGCATTATTGTATTTGATACCGTTTTCAATCAGGTTCGTCAGTGCAAGAGTCAGTTTCACTTCATCTACCTCTGCCACAACCGGGCGAAAGCTTTCCATTACAAGTTCCACATTCTGCCGCTGGGCAATTGGTTTCAGGCGCTTCATGATACGTTCCAGAAGTTCATTGACATTTATGCTTTCAATATTGATATTTCCGGCAGATTTATCCATTTTTACCAGAGACAGCAAATCGTTGATGATCTTATTCTCACGGTCAATTTCCGCACCGATATCTGACATAAATTCCCGATAAAGTTCCACAGGTGTATCCTCCTGACCAATCAGGGAATCTGCCAGTACTTTCATGGAAGTTAGCGGTGTTTTCAGCTCATGGGACACATTGGATACAAATTCCTGACGGCTTTCATCCAGCGTCTGAAGTCTGCGGAGCATTTCATCACAGGCATTTGATATTGTTTCCGTTTCAGAATATGAATGGACGCTGATAAAGTCTGCTTCATAACCATCCTGAACGTCTGTAATGGATTTTGTCAGACGTTTAAACGGTTTTACCAACGCTCCGGATACTGCGAAAGCAACGATCACAACTGCCACACCCGCCAGAAACTGAAGCATCAACGCATATTGTTTTAAAATCTGCAATGTGGCAACGATACTGTCTGTTGACACACTTACCAGCATGACACCAATGACATTTTTGCCGGATTCATCATTGATCGGCAACGTCATTTCGATATACCGGTTGTCAGAATCATATTTCTGAACAGTTTCTCCCTGATACGCCTGCATGACTTCTTCGGAAAGAATTGTTTTCTGCTCATCCAGTGCATATGTATCTTTTACGATATGAAATGCCTGATCGATCAGCATGACTCTTCCGTCGTAAATGGTTGAAAGCTGTTCCAACTGTGTCGTAATATTCTGTGAGGAAGTATTTTCCAGATAATGGTTTGCCACAATCTGCGTTGCCAGCAGTTTTGCCTGACTGGTGATATCCACCGTGCGTGTTTCCACCGCCCGGGATTCATAGGCAGATAAAATGCCCGCCCGCAGCAAAAAGCCGGGGGCAATGCCAAATACGATCAATAATACAAAAATTCGAAACTTCAGACTTTTAAAATATGAGATCACTGTTTTCAATGCAATTACCTCTGCTGATCAGAATGATAATAATAGCCGACACCCCATTTGGTATGAACATATTTCGGCTCACTCGGATTACTCTCCACTTTTTCACGCAAACGACGCACATGCACGTCTACAGTACGAAAATCTCCCTGATTCGGATTCTGATACCCCCACACAAGGTTCAGCAGTTTTTCTCTGCTATAGACTTTTTCCGGTGCCTTTACCATCAGTTCCATGAGATCAAATTCTTTTGCTGTCAGCTTGATCTCACGACCGCTGATAAATAACCGTCTGCTCTCGCAATCCAGTCTGACGTCTCCATCCACGATGACATTCGGATTCGTATCTACTTCCTTCTTTGTAGTACGACGCATGATCGCTTTTAAGCGAGCTTTTACTTCCAGAATGTTAAACGGTTTTGTTATGTAATCGTCTGCACCGTATTCCAGTCCCAGAATTTTGTCCATATCATCGCCTTTTGCGGTCAGCATTACGATCGGAACGGAAGAAAATTCACGAATCTGCTGGCACACCTGAAATCCATCCAGTTTTGGCAGCATGACATCCAGAAGAATGATATCATAACGGTTAGCATGCGCCATTTCCAGCGCTTCCTCTCCATCATAGGCGCAATTCACTTCCATACCATCCTGTTCCAGACTGAACCGGATTCCTTTCACAATTAATTTTTCATCATCTACAACCAGCACTTTCCTTGCCATTTTGTCACCTCATTGCACTGTAATATTATCTTTTAACTTATCAAATGTTCCCTTTTTGATGCCATCTACTTCCATAATTCCTTCTATCGAAGTAAAGGTACCATGTTTTTCTCTGTAAGCGATGATCTGTTCTGCCCTTGTCTGCCCGATGCCTTTTAACGTCATCAGTTCTTCTGCGGATGCTGTATTAATATTTACTTTCCCGTCGGATTGGAGTCCGCTGTTCTGTGTCACAGCTTCCTCCTGTATGACTGCCTCCTCCCACTGAAAAGGAATTCGGATCATCTGCCCGTCTGTCAGCGGTTCTGCGAGATTTACAGCTTCTGTTTTCGCCGTATCCAACATGCCGCCTGCCTGTTCCACTGCCTCATAAATCCGGCTGTCTGCCGACACTTCATAGACACCAGGTACGGCTACTGCACCACACACATAAACATACACAGATTCTGACATTTTTTCCGTTTCATGGACAGAATCTGCAGAATCCTGTTCTTTTGACGTTTGTTCTGTGACAGACAGCTCGTAAGTATCTCCGGTTCCATTATCCAGGAACTGATCCGGACCTGCTCCACATGCGGTCAGCATGCTGATGATACCAATGCTCACGATCATCCTTAACCATCGTTTCAATGTAAAATTCACTCCTTTACCTGTCGGCAAAGAAGATTTCCTCAAATACCTGTAACAATTTTATCAAATATTACAAATATTACAAGCCTTGTTTTTGTTATCTAAAAAATTCTTAATAATTTTTAAACGGCAGAGCAACATTTATTTAAATAAGTAATGCATACTTTGTTGTTTTTATTTTGCACACTTCTTTGCTACTTTTGTTCCCACTGAAAAATAACCACACCAACGATAGCAATTACCATTCCGATCAGTTTCTGCATCGACCAGTCTGCCTTTTCTGTTCCGAACCACCCCAAAAGTTCAATGACATAGGCAGTGATCATCTGTGCAACCACGATAAAAAGCACCGCCTGTGCAGGACCAAGGGTATTCATACTTTTTACAACAGTCAGTGTGATAAATGCACCGATTACGCCGCCCACCAGCACATATTTCGGTTGCACTTTCCAAAGTGTGGCAAAAGAGCTTCGATCTGAAATGCCCCATGCTGCCAGACAGACTGCCAGCGCGGTAAACTGTACCCAGCTATTGGCCACCCACAGACTGCTCTGCTTTGTCACATCGGTATTAAATACGCCCTGAACACTCATCAACATTCCAGATAAAATTGCAATTAAAATTCCCACCATAAATTCCGCTTCCTTTTTACATGATATATTTGCATAAATATTCTGCACATTCTGGCAACACGCCAATAGCTATATCAAATGAATAATTAGAAATAATCAAAGCCTGTTATTGATATAGTCTTCTCATTTACACCTGATATATTTTTATGCATGTATCTACTATCATGTCACGAAACATATTTTTTATACTTGAGAATTTTTCTTTTTCGTTGAGAGCGCGCATCATCTTACTTATGCGTAAAAACAGACAGCCATGCTTTCAAAAGAGAAAACATAACTGTCTGCCTGAATTTTCAAGTCAAACGTATGTGATGTTTACTAAAATGTTGCAAGAACCTCATCTAATTTGGCAACCATCTCATCCACATGCTCTTTTTCAATTACAAGTGGTGGAACGAAACGAACCACGTTAGAACCTGCGGTAATAATGATCAGGCCTTTCTCCAGAGCTTTTGCAGCCACCTGACCAACCGGAATATTCATTTCCAGTCCCTGCATAAGTCCCATACCACGACGGTCTGTGATAAAGTCATATTTTGCAGCCAGTTCATCCAGCTTCTGCTCCAGATACGGTGCGATCTCATGTACATGGTTGATAATCCGGTCTTTTTCAAAAATATCAAATACTGCACTGACAGCAGCTCCTACAAATGGGTTTCCACCGTAAGTTGTTCCGTGATCACCAGGCGCCAGAGATTTGTCTGCCACTTTCTGAGTCATCATAAACGCTCCTACCGGCACACCACATCCCAGTGCTTTTGCAACAGTCATAATATCCGGTTTTACACCGTAATTCTGCCATGCAAACATTGCTCCGGTACGTCCCATACCACACTGGATCTCATCCAGAATAAGTAAGATGTCTTTCTCATCACAAAGTGCACGAACACCTTTCAAAAATTCAGGATCTGCTGGGTAAATACCACCCTCGCCCTGTACGGTTTCCATAATGATGGCGCAGGTTTTATCGGTAATCTTCTCTTTTACGCTTTCCAGATTGTTGTATTCCGCAAAACGGATGCCCGGGATCAGCGGCTCAAACGGCTCCTGATAATGTTTTGTTCCGGTAACGGATAATGCACCAAGACTTCTTCCATGGAAAGAATGCTGCATTGCGATCACTTCGTGACCTGCATGTCCGTCTCTGGTATAAGCATATTTTTTAGCTGCTTTTAATGCACCTTCGATGGCCTCTGTACCACTGTTGGTAAAGAAAATACGATCCATATCTGCAGCAGCCAGTGCTTTCTCAGCAGCTTCCATAGTTGGTACATTATAATATAAATTAGAAGTATGCAATAATTTATCTACCTGATTTTTCAGAGCATTGTTGTACTCTTTTTTGCCATATCCAAAGGCACAGACAGCAATACCTGCCGCAAAATCAAGATATTGTTTATTATCTGTATCATATAGATAGACGCCCTCGCCGTGATCTAATACAACAGGGAAACGATTGTAAGTATGGAGCAACGCCTGCTCTGCATGGTCAATATAATTCTGTTTATTCATGGTCAAATCTTGCCTCCTCATCTCCAAGGATCGCGGTACCGATTCCTTTGTTTGTGAAAATTTCCAACAACAGGCAGTGAGCCATACGTCCGTCTAAGATATGAACTCTAGAAACACCGTTTTCTACTGCATGGATGCAGTTATTTAATTTCGGAAGCATACCACCAACAACATAACCGCTGTCAAGCAGGTCTTTTGCTTCAGAAACTGTCAGTTCAGAAATCAGTGTAGACGGATCTTTCGGATCACGGTAAACACCCTCGATGTCTGTTAAAAATGCAAGTTTTTCCGCATGAACTGCTGTTGCAATCGCACATGCCGCATCATCTGCATTAATATTATAAGTTTGATAATCATCATCCAGACCGATTGGGCATACGATTGGAAGAAAATCTTTCTCTAACAGATCAAATAAGATCTTTGGATCTACAGATTTTACATCGCCGACAAATCCGATATCCTGTCCCTGAGATAATTTTTTCTCAACTTTCAGTAACCCACCGTCTTTGCCACTGATGCTGACAGCCTGAACTCCAAGTTTTTCTACCATGGATACCAGAGATTTTCCAACCTTTCCAAGTACCATTTCTGCGATTTCCATTGTCTCTGCATCTGTTTTTCTCAGACCATTTACAAATTCCGGTTCCATTCCGGCTTTTGCTACCCATTTGCTGATTTCTTTTCCACCACCATGCACGATGATCGGTTTGAAACCAACCAGTTTCAATAATGTGACATCCTGAATAACACGCTGTTTTAATTCTTCATCCAGCATGGCACTTCCACCGTATTTTACGACAATGATCCGGCGGTTAAAACGCTGGATATATGGTAAAGCCTCAATCAGCACCTCGGCTTTCGCCCGTAATGCTTTGTATTTATCTTCGTTCATTTATCTGTCCTCCTGTAACAAATCACTTTTTTACTATGTATCATTATTTCTTAATTTGTCTGTCAAATCAACATTTGTTTCATAACAAAAAGCTGATCTATACACTCTCACATATTTTAATATAACGGTTCAGAGCATCTGTATATTATGACCGATAATCCGCATTGATTTTTACGTAATCATAGCTCAGATCACAGCCCCATGCAGTTCCCTGTGCATCGCCAAGTTTCAGATCTGCGATGGCAGTTACTTCTGGCTCTGATAAGATTTTTGTTGCTTCTTCCTCACTGTAATTAAGTGCAACACCATTTTCAATTAGTTTAATCTTGCCGCCTTTACTCTCAAAATACAGATCTACTTTGTCCGGTTCAAAAGTTGCTCCGGAATATCCCATGGCGCAGAGGATTCTTCCCCAGTTTGCATCATGACCGAAAATAGCTGCTTTCGTCAGACTGGAACAGATCACAGATTTTGCAAGTATCTGCGCCTGCTCTTTTGTCTCTGCATTGACAACAGTTACTTCAAATAATGCGGTTGCGCCTTCACCGTCTCCAGCCATCATTTTTGCCAGTGTTGTGTTGACAAAATTCAGTGCTTCACAGAACGCATCATAATCTGCACCTTTTTCTGTAATCTCCGGATTTCCTGCTAAGCCGTTTGCCATTAAAAGTAAGGTATCATTTGTGGAAGTATCTCCGTCAACTGAGATCATATTGAAAGTATCTTTGACATTGGCAGAAAGCGCTTCCTGTAATAATTCTTTGGAAATTGCCAGATCAGTTGTCACAAAAGCAAGCATGGTGCACATATTCGGATGAATCATACCGGAACCTTTGCACATACCGCCGATGGTAACGGTTTTTCCACCAACTTCAAATTCCACTGCCACTTCTTTTTCATGGGTATCTGTGGTCATAATGGCCTTTGCAGCTGCATTTCCTGCTTCCACACCATCTGCAAGCTTTGGCACCAATGCCTCAACACCTGCCATGATACGGTCGATTGGAAGCTGTTTTCCAATAACACCGGTAGATGCAACACAAACGGCATTTGCCGGGATTCTCAAGACTTTTGCTGCCTGATCTGCTGTCTTCTGGCAGTAATCTAAGCCTTCCTGCCCGGTACATGCATTGGCAATTCCTGCGTTAACAACAACAGCCTGTGCATATTCACTGTTTTTTACGATATCCCGATCCCAGAGTACCGGTGCCGCCTTTACAAGATTTGTCGTAAATGTTCCTGCCACACGACATGGTACATGGCTGTAAAGCATTGCCATATCGGTACGATTTTCATATTTGATCCCCGCAGCGGTGCAGGCTGCCTGAAATCCTTTTGCCGCTGTCGCGCCACCTGTAATCTGTTTCATGATCCAATCCTCCTGTGAGATACCTGCCACATATGTTTCAATATATATCCGGTACCTTTATATCTGTTATTTTTATCTTTTTCATCTGAAAATGCGTTTGATGATTTGTTTAACAACATTGCTTCTTATTCATTGAATTTTGTAATATTTTCATCATTCAAAACAAAGTCATAATAATTCACATCAGCTCTCATTTTCCAGCCTTCTTCCTGCCAGAACTGATTTCCAAGTTCATTTTTTTTAAATGCGATCAGATTGACTTTGTTGATCTGCTCACGCTGTAAGGCACGCATTGCTGCGGTTGCCATCTGCTTTCCGATACCGCGGTTACGATATGCTTCATTTACGCATACATGATAAAAACACCCGGTTCTGCCGTCATGTCCACACAAGATTGCGCCAACAAGCTTTCCATCTGCCTCCGCCACGATACTTGTGGTAGGATTCCGTTTCAGGAAACGCTCCGTCCCCTCTCTGGAATCATCTATGCTTCGGATACCAAATCCTTTGATCGTCATCCACAGCGCATATACTTCATCGTAATCTTCAATCGTCATCGGACGAATTTTTATTTTCATAAAATCCTGTTTCCTTCCATGTATTTACATATTTACGGGAACATTGGAACAAGATTCAATCCTTCGCTTTCATCCAGACCAAACAACAGGTTCATATTCTGAACTGCCTGTCCCGCAGCACCTTTCACAAGATTATCAAGAGCTCCCATCATAACGACTCTGCCGGTACGCTCATCAATCTTGAAATTAACATCCACATAATTGCTGCCTTCCACCCATTTTGTCTCAGGCACAACGTCTTTTTCCAGGACACGAACAAATTTCTCGTTCGCATAATATTTGTCATAAGCAGCTTTTACTTCTTCATAAGCAGGAAGGGAACCGTCTGCTTTTCTGTTTAAGGTTGCATATTCTGTTGCCAGAATACCACGGTTCATCGGAACAAGATGCGGTGTAAAATTGATCACGATCTCTTTGCCAGCCGCATAGCCAAGCTGCTCCTCAATTTCCGGGGTATGACGATGTGTTGCCACACCGTATGCTTTCATATTTTCATTCACTTCACAGAACAGATTTGCCACTTTTGCACCACGGCCAGCTCCGGAAGTACCGGATTTTGCATCGATGATCAGCGTATCCGGATCGATTAGTCCTTCTTTTACCAGCGGATAAGCAGTTAAAATAGAACAGGTTGTATAACATCCCGGATTTGCCACCAGACGGGCACCTTTCACTTTGTCACGGTTGATCTCGCACAGACCATAAACCGCTTCCTCAATAAACTGTGGGCTCTTATGTTCGATCTTGTACCATTTTTCATAAGTAGCAACATCTTTGATACGGAAATCTGCACTCAGATCCACGATCTTTGTCTTGGATAAAATCTCCTCTGTCAGAACAGATGCCAGAAATCCCTGCGGTGTCGCAGTAAAAATCACGTCTACCTGTTCGCAGAGAGCTTCCATATTATCATCCAGACATGTCGCATCTACAATCTCAAACATATTGTGATATACCGATGCATATTTTTGGTCAATATAACTTCTGGATCCGTACCAGACAATCTCTACTTCTTTATGTCCCATCAGAATTCGTACAAGTTCTGCTCCTGCATAACCTGTTGCTCCGATAATACCTGCTTTAATCATTTGCAGCCTCCTTAATTTCTGTTTTAAGTCAAATGAACTGTTTCTTATAATAATACTTCTCATGCAATTCGTAAAGTATTGATTTTTTAATGTGCATATTTTATACACCACGTTGAATATTTATGCACATATTCAGATTTTTATTCATTCTGCATTTCACTGACTATTTTCACTCTGCATCAAATAATAACACAAGTTTTTTCAAATGAAAAGGACTTTTTCCTTTTTTTGCCGTTCTGTGCGTCCTGAATAAAAAGATGTATTTTTATAAGCAAAATATGTATAAATTTACACTTGCATTCTTATTCTGATTGTAGTATGATGAATCAGGTCGAAAACAAAAGATGAATTTGTTTTCAGAATAAATATTCAGATGATAAGGTTCGTCATCTTTCCATAAAGAAAGAAATTCATTCAATGAGCGGATCTGCATAACGATAAGAAGAGAAAGGAACAATTACAATGAAAGAAAAAGTTATTTTAGCATATTCCGGCGGACTTGACACAACAGCAATCATCCCATGGTTAAAAGAGACCTATGACTATGATGTAGTATGCTGCTGTATCGACTGTGGACAGGGCAAAGAGTTAGAAGGACTTGAGGAGCGTGCTCAGTACTCAGGAGCTGCTAAATTATATATCGAAGATATCTGTGATGAATTTGCAGAGGATTACATCATTCCTTGCGTTCAGGCCGGTGCTGTATATGAGAACAAATATTTACTTGGTACTGCTATGGCACGTCCGGGTATTGCAAAAAAATTAGTTGAGATTGCAAGAAAAGAAGGCGCTGTTGCGATTTGCCACGGTGCTACCGGAAAAGGAAATGATCAGATCCGTTTTGAGCTTTCCATCAAAGCACTTGCTCCGGATATCAAGATCATTGCTCCTTGGCGTGATCCGAAGTGGACCATTGATTCCCGTGAAGGCGAAGTTGAATACTGTAAAGCACATGGCATTGATCTCCCATTCGCTATGGATCAGAGCTACAGCCGTGACTGTAACTTATGGCACATCAGCCATGAGGGACTGGAGCTGGAGAATCCGGCAAATGAGCCGAACTACGATCACCTTCTTGTATTAGGTGTTTCTCCGGAGAAAGCACCGGATGAACCGGAATACGTTACTATGACATTTGAGTCTGGTGTTCCAAAAACAGTAAATGGAAAAGAAATGAAAGTTGCTGATATCATCCGTGAGCTGAACCGTCTTGGTGGAAAACATGGTATCGGTATCATTGATATCGTTGAGAACCGTGTCGTTGGTATGAAATCCCGTGGTGTATATGAGACTCCTGGCGGAACAATCTTACTTGAGGCTCAGAAACAGTTAGAGGAGCTGACTCTTGACCGTGCTACTATGGATGTCAAGAAAGATATGGGTAACCGCATGGCTCAGATTGTATACGAAGGAAAATGGTTCACACCGCTTCGTGAGGCAGTTCAGGCATTTGTAGAATCCACTCAGAAATATGTAACCGGTGAAGTTAAATTCAAACTTTATAAAGGAAACATCATCAAAGCTGGCACTACTTCTCCATACTCCTTATACAGTGAGTCTCTGGCAAGCTTTACAACCGGTGACCTTTACGATCATCACGATGCAGATGGATTCATTACATTATTCGGTCTGCCGTTAAAAGTTCGTGCAATGAGAATGCAGGAACTGGCAAAAGAAAACCAGAAATAAATTTGTGCTTTGCACAAACGATAACTTCTTGAACGACAGTTCAAAAATTTTCCCCGGTAACAGAATGTTCTTATCACTCTGCTGCCGGGGCTTTTATTTATCGTAGAAATCAATCCTCTTTCAATGTAATGTCTGCCTTGCCAAAGAAAATTAAAGTTTGCATGCAAGAATCAGTTAAAGCAATACCGCATCTGTTCTGTTCCCTGTAAATTTTTCCATATAAATTTGCCATTTTCATATATCATATATCCATGCCAACTTTCCTCTTTTGGAATAGAAACAGATCCGGGATTCATGTAAATATAATCCGGATGTTCCACACATTTTGGTATATGGGTATGTCCATTCAGTAAAATGTCTCCTTTCTGAAGAGGTGGCAGATTGCCCTCATTAAAATGATGACCATGTGTGGCATAAATTATATTTTTCTCATCTGCGATTACACAATAATCTGCCAGAACCGGGAACTCCAGCACCATCTGGTCTACTTCTGTATCACAATTTCCCCGCACACAGAGAATATCCTGTTTGTGTTGATTTAAAAGTGCGATCACTTCCTTTGGATTGTAGTCTTTTGGCAGATCATTTCTGGGGCCATGGTACAAAATGTCACCAAGCAATAATAACCGGTCTGCTTTTTCTCTGTCGTATGCTTCCAGCAATTCTCTGCAATAATATGCTGATCCATGAATATCTGATGCGATCATCCATTTCATAAATAATATCCTCCACGTATCGTATTTATTAAGTCTATCTATATTATTATGTTTATGTTCTTTTTGTTTTTATAAAAATAGTGACTAGATAACGTTTCCTTCTATTTTCTTTAGAGAACCAGCGTCTCTAAATCTTCCGGCACAAAAATAATTCCATTGAAATACTTTCGTCCTTCATTTTGATAAAGTTCTTTTCTTCGTAGCAGATTTATGTCTTCCGTATGATATAACAACAGATTTTTTACATGCAATTCTTCTGCCAGTTTGCTTGCATCTGCCACTGTGGAATGATGCTTTTCATACGGATGAAAAATATCTGCTTCGCTCTCCAGACAAAATGCTTCATGCAATAACCATGTGCTGTTCTCTGCAAACTGTTTTTCACATGGATTATATGGCTCATCACCGCAACAGGTAAGTTTTTCTCCATTACCAAGTTCCATGCAGAAACCGAATTGTTTCGCTTTCGTTGACTGGATATCGAAGAACGTAACTTTTTTAGATAAAATGCTGACAGACTCATCATCTGCAACGGGAATGAGATGCAGTCGTTTTCCAATAAACGCAACATCTTTCTTTTGCAGAAGTTTCACTGCCAGATTTTTCAGCAGTTCAATCAATTCTTCATGCGCATAGACCGTGGCCTCACCTTCATATTCGCCCTGTCTCATGTGCTGACAGATCATACGCAACATCCAAATGATACCGGTAATATGATCAATATGCTTGTGCGTCACAAAAATGGTTTTGATGTCCTTCCAGTTGATTCCGGCGTGTTTTAACTGATGCAGTATCGTACTTCCTCCACCACCGTCTACCATAAAATATTGCTGATCTTCCTGTAATACAAAGCAGGTGTTGTAGCACTCCGTCACAAGCGCACTTCCGGTTCCAAGCATTGTGAGTTCCATAATTTTCTCCTTCTGAATCCAAAAACTATAGGGTTATTATAACACATATGATTTGCAAATACATATTTTTTCCATTCCTCTACTACACATTGCCAACATGCAATGTTATAATAGACAAACATGATACTAAAATATTTTTGAGGTGAAAAAATGACCATACGAACTGCTACTATGAATGACTTAAATGCGATCACTGCTGTGGAAGCAGAATGTTTTCCAGCGGCAGAAGCGGCTTCCAGAGAAGAATTTTCCAAACGACTGACATATTATAACGACCATTTCTGGTTGATGTTTGATGAAGATAAACTCATTGCCTTTGTGGATGGATTTGTAACAGATGAAGAAACTCTGACCGACGAAATGTTCCATGACGCTTCCCTGCACAACCCTAACGGCGCATGGCAGATGATTTTTGGTGTAAATACGATTCCTGATTATCGCAAACATGGCTATGCCGGTGAACTGATCAAATCCTGCATTGCAGACGCAAAAGCGCAGGGCCGAAAAGGACTTGTTCTGACCTGCAAAGAAAAATTGCTGCACTACTATGCAAAATTCGGTTTTGTAAATGAAGGACTTTCTGAATCCGATCATGGCGGCGCAGAATGGTATCAGATGCGTATTACATTTTAAAAAGGAGCCATTTTCGGCTCCTTTGGTAGTGTAAATTATTCTGTGTAAACCTCTCAGATTGATGATAAAATCATAGGTT
>URDN01000002.1 GCA_900546495.1 uncultured Lachnospiraceae bacterium | reverse complement strand
TCACGCACCAAGTCTCACGTGCGTTCGACTTGAAAAGCAAGTAGTGAAAGCGGATTGCGAATGTTCGCTTTAGTGTAAAAGTTTGAGATAACACATTTGAGATAGTTTTCTTATACTACGAAAAAAATATACTAACGCCTGCGAAATGTGTCTAACCATACAAAAATTAGTAGAAATTAACTGATAATTAATGAAAAAATATATCAATAAGGGAGATAATGTTTGAAATATTCAATTGCGATGCTATACTAGAAATTAAACATTAAACATATGCAAATGGAGGAAAAAATATTATGTTCAAAAAATTTAATGCAGGAAAAGTTGGTCTTTTTGTAGCAGGTCTTGCTTTTGGAACAGCAGGTATCAAAATCCTTACAAGCAAAGATGCTAAGAAAGTTTATACAGGTTGCACCGCTGCTGTACTGCGTGCAAAAGATACTGTAGTAAAAACAGCAACAACTGTTCAGGAGAACGCAGGTGATATTCTTGCTGAGGCAAAACAGATCAATGCTGACCGTGCCGCTGCGGAAGCATATGTTGAGGACGAAGAAGTAACTGAGACAGAAGAGTCCCAGGCTGAGGAAGCACAGGCAGAATAATGAAATTTGCAATAAAACATGAGATAAAAGGACGTCTACGTGTACATATGGCGCAGCAGCGCATGACATATGAGCAGGCAGACGTCCTGCAATATTATCTGCAGCAGTCTGATCTCGTAGTAGATGCAAAGGTATACGAACAGACAGCGGACGTTGTGATCAGTTACAACGGAGACAGGGCTGCTATTATTCATTTATTGTGTACCTTCAAATATCAGCTGGTGGAAGTACCGGAAGGTTATCTGGAGAGTACCGGACGTGAACTGAATGCAGAATATAAAGAAAAATTGATTTGTAAAGTGGTATGGCATTACGGAAAGAAGCTGATATTACCGGCTCCAATTCGAAATATTATCACAGTTGTAAATGGTATCCGTTATATATGGAAGGGACTGCAGAGCCTGCGCCATCGCCGACTGGATGTGGCCGTTCTGGATGCAACGGGTATTGCGGTATCACTGCTCCGTCAGGATATGGGAACCGCAGGTTCCGTTATGTTCCTGCTTGGAATTGGCGAGCTGCTTGAGGAGTGGACACACAAGAAATCCGTCGGTGATCTGGCACGAAGCATGTCTCTCAATGTAGAGAAAGTATGGCAGAAAGTTGGAGACCAGGAAGTTCTGGTATCTTCTTCTACCATTGAAAAAGGCGATGCAATCATCGTTCATGCCGGAAATGTGATCCCGTTTGACGGTGTGGTAACAGCCGGAGACGCTACCGTAAATCAGGCTTCCCTGACAGGCGAATCCGTACCGGTTGCAAAAACCATAGATTCTTACGTTTACGCAGGTACTGTTCTGGAAGAAGGTGAGCTGACCATCCGTGTGGAAGCAACCGGAAGTGCTACAAAATACGAGAAGATTGTTACCATGATCGAGGATTCCGAAAAACTGAAATCCAATCTGGAAGGAAAAGCAGAGCATCTGGCAGACAAGCTGGTTCCGTATACATTAGGTGGTACGTTACTGACTTGGTTACTCACAAGAAATGCCACAAAAGCATTGTCTATCCTGATGGTAGACTTCTCATGTGCGCTGAAGCTGGCAATGCCAATTTCTGTACTTTCTGCAATCCGTGAGGCACAGCAGTGTGACATTACCGTCAAAGGCGGAAAATATCTGGAGGCCGTTGCCGAGGCAACAACCATCGTATTTGATAAAACTGGTACACTGACAAAGGCAAAACCGACGGTGATCGATGTCATTCCGTTCAACGATTCGGAGCCGGATGAGCTGCTTCGTATCGCAGCCTGCTTAGAAGAACATTTTCCACATTCTATGGCAAAAGCCGTTGTGACAGCTGCAAAACAGAAAAAGCTGGAGCACGAGGAAATGCATTCTAAAGTGGAATACATAGTAGCACATGGTATTTCTTCTTTCATCGAAGAAAAACGTGTGGTGATCGGAAGCTATCATTTTGTATTTGAAGATGAACAGTGCCAGATTCCGGAAGGAAAAGAAGCTGTATTTGATAACATGCCGGAAGAGTGTTCCTGCCTGTACATGGCTGTTAATCAGCAGCTTGCAGCCGTTATCTGTATCGAAGATCCTGTACGTGAGGAAGCAACGGATGTCATTCAGGATCTGCGTGACAATGGTATCCAAAAAATTGTTATGATGACTGGAGACAGCGAGCGTACTGCAGCAGCAATTGCACGCAAAGTCGGTGTAGATGAGTATTATTCTGAAGTTCTGCCGGAAGATAAAGCAAACTTCGTAGAACAGGAGAAAGCACTTGGTCATAAAGTAATTATGATCGGTGACGGAATCAACGATTCACCGGCTCTGTCAGCCGCTGACGCAGGTGTGGCCATCAGCGATGGTGCAGCCATTGCCCGTGAGATCGCAGACATTACCATCGCAGCTGATGATCTGCATGAGATCGTGACGTTGAAGAAGATCAGTAACAGGCTGATGCAGCGCATCCATCGCAATTATCGCTTTATCGTAGCGTTTAATGCAGGACTGATCGCGCTTGGTGTTGGCGGAATCATTCAGCCGACCACATCTTCACTGTTGCATAACACTTCAACACTGTATATCGGTTTGAAGAGTATGGAAAATCTGCTGGATGAACAGGAGAAAAATAAATAAAAGCATGTTGTGATGAAAAATGATTGTGCTTAAGGATAAGAAACCCGTGGAACTTTGAAAAATAGGCTCCATGGGTTTTTTATTGGATAGGAAAATTGTTTATTTTCAGAGAAGTAATTGTTTTTTGTATGAAAATCCGCTATACTATCACAGGCAATTCATAGTAAAATAGTAAACAATACAGAATCTGGTAAAAAGAAAAGGTTCTGAAATGTTCGAAAAATATTAGAAATACATTGGAGGAGACACGAATGGAAGAAAATACTTCTTTGCATACAGAATGTGCACATAAGCCGCGTCCGGCTGTGCTGAATCAGTTTTCCAGAACGGAACTGCTTCTGGGAGAAGACAACATGCAGCGCCTGTTCAATGCCAGAGTGGCCGTATTTGGTATCGGTGGTGTCGGCGGATACACCGTAGAAGCACTTGCGCGTGTGGGCGTTGGAACACTGGATCTGATCGATGATGACCGAATCTGTCTGACAAACTTGAACCGTCAGATTTTTGCAACAAGAAAAACCATTGGAAAATATAAAGTAGATGTAGCGAAAGAGCGTATTCTGGAGATTAACCCGAAGGCGGTGGTCAACACATATAAGACGTTTTATATGCCGGACACTGCAGATCAGTTTGATTTTTCTCAGTATGATTATGTGGTAGATGCAATTGATACCGTCACCGGAAAGCTGATGCTTGTGGAGCAGGCAAAAGCCGCAGGTGTGCCAATCATCAGCTCCATGGGAGCAGGAAACAAGATGGATGCGTCTGCTTTTGAAGTAGCAGATATCTATGAAACTTCAGTCTGCCCATTAGCAAAAGTGATGCGTCGTGAGTTGAAAAAACGTGGGATTGATCATCTGAAGGTGGTTTATTCCAAAGAAAAACCGATGAGTCCGATCGAAGATTCCGAAAACAGCTGTAAAAATAATTGTGTCTGCCCGCCGGGAACCGCAAGAAAATGTACCGTGCGCCGTCAGATTCCGGGAAGCATGGCTTTTGTACCGTCAGTAGTCGGACTGATCATTGCAGGTGAGATTACAAAAGATCTGACAGAACTGCCGCAGTAGAAAAGTATTGTTTTTATAGTATCGGTTAGAAATATAAATGTAACTACCAGTGAGAATGAAGCATATAAGTGATATAGAAATGGAGAGCATATGGGAGAAATACAATTATCCGTACAGGAACTGTCTGCAATGCCGGAAGACAGCTATCAGTTAGTAGATATCCGGGATGAGCGTGCGCGTTCCTACGGCGTGATCCCGGGCAGTGTGGCTCTGAGCGCAGAGGAACTGTCGGAATCACAGGAAATTGATAAAAATAAAACAGTTGTTATTTATTGCCAGAAAGGTGAGATGAGCGTTCCGGCAGCAGAAGCACTGCAGGAAGCCGGTGTGGATGCCCGAAGCCTGAACGGTGGATACTTAGCATGGCTGATGGAATCTATGAAACAGAAAGAAGAAGCCCAAAAAGAGGAAGAGACTCCGGAGTATGTGGAAATCGAACAGAGTATCCGCAAAAAGTTCCGGAAAACTATCTGGTGCCGTTTTACCCGTGCGGTACGTGAATACGAGCTGGTAAAAGAGGGGGATAAGATCGCAGTCTGTATCTCTGGTGGAAAAGATTCCATGCTGATGGCAAAACTTTTCCAGGAGTTGAAACGCCACAACAAGTTTAATTTTGAAGTGGTATTTCTGGTCATGGATCCGGGATACAGTCCGGCAAACAGACAGATCATAGAGGCAAACGCAAAGAGAATGAATATCCCAATCACGATTTTTGAGTCGGACATTTTCGATGCAGTATTTAATATAGAAAAATCACCGTGTTATCTGTGTGCGAGAATGCGCCGTGGACATCTCTACAGCAAGGCGAAGGAACTTGGATGCAACAAGATTGCTTTAGGTCATCATTACGATGATGTCATTGAGACTATTCTGATGGGCATGCTCTATGGAGCCCAGATGCAGACCATGATGCCAAAGCTGCACAGCACAAATTTTGAAGGTATGGAGCTGATCCGTCCGCTGTATCTGATCCGCGAGGATGATATCAAGAAATGGCGTGACAGCAATGACCTGCATTTTATCCAGTGTGCATGTAAGTTTACTGATACCTGCAGCACCTGCGGCGGTGAGAATATTTCTAAACGTGTGGAAGTGAAAAATCTGATTCGTCAGTTGAAAGAGACAAATCCGTTCGTGGAATCCAATATTTTTAAAAGTGTGGAGAATGTCAACTTAAGTACGGTTATCGCCTATAAGCAGGGTGGTGTGAAACATCACTTCCTGGATGATTACGATAAAGTAGAGAAAAAAGAGGAAGCATAGGATCTAAGCAAAAAAGGAATTTGTGTTTTGTATACAGAATCAAAAGATAGTAAAAAAGATCAGAAAATGCTAGAATCAAGAAGAAAAATATAGAAAAGCGAAAAAATCGGGAAGATGCAACTGGCAGTTGACGGATTTTCAAGGGTAATTGGTGGTTGTCAATCGGGATTTTTCGTATAATGAATCCATCAGGAGAAGTTTTGATGAGGACATCAAAAGCAGAACGTATTCTGATGGATTTTTTGTTTGATAGGTAATACGCTGAATGGAAAAATGTTCTATTGATAATAGCGGGTAAGTATGTGATAGCATATTTCCTTCTATCAGATGGAAACAATTTATTTATAATAGGAAAGGTATCAAGAGTTATGAAACTTGCGGAAAAAATTATGGCATTGAGAAAGCAGCGCGGCTGGTCGCAGGAAGAACTGGCGCAGCAGCTTTCGGTATCCAGACAGTCCGTATCGAAATGGGAGAGCGGAGCGTCCGTGCCGGATCTGGATAAAATCTTAAAGATGAGTGAGATTTTTGATGTGTCTACGGATGCTCTCTTAAAAGAAGAAATGGATCTGAACGAGAGAAACGCAGTATTTGAAGATTTACAGAATGAACGGATGAAAATGGAACCACCTGATAGGGGAAATTTTGTGAATAATCAAAATGACACACAGCAGCAATTTGGAGAAGATACACGAAACGAAGAAATTCCGACGCATCATGTTTCCATGCAGGAAGCAAAGGATTATATTGAATGGGCAAAGCATAAAGCTCCGTGGATCGCATTAGGAACATTTCTGTGTGTATTGTCTCCTGTATGGCTTTTACTGCTTGGCGGAACGGCAGAATATAAGGTGCTTCCAATCACAGAGGATATGGCAGGCGGAATGGGCATTGTGATTCTTCTATGTATGGTGGCTGTGGCAGTCGCAATTTTTATCATTAAGGGCACGCCCCAGGAACGTTTTCAGTTCTTTGAAACACAGCATCTTATAGCGGATGATGAAGTTCGGGCTATGATTCTGGAAGAAAAACAGGAATTTGCACTGCTGAGTCGCAAATGCGTTGTGACGGGAGTGGTTCTTTCCATTCTCAGTGTGGTTCCTATGATGCTGATGGCGGCCTTTTCCATGCCGGACATTTATTATATATACAGTCTTGGCGTTTTGCTGATTTTTGTGGCAATCGCAACTTTTTTCTTTGTATGGTCCGGAACCATTACGGGAAGTTACAGGATTTTACTGGAGGAAGATGATTACAGCCTGAAAAATAAACAGAACAGTGGCAGAAGAACGCAGATTTCCAGGATTTACTGGTGTTCTGTGACGGCAATCTTTCTGGCGGTCAGCTTTTTGACGAACCGATGGGACTTGACATGGATCATCTGGGCTTGTGCAGGAGTGCTATGTGGCGCGGTTTCTGCTATAATGTCTTTATCGAGAAGATAAAATGATATATACAAAACATACCTGATAAGTTGGTTAAACAAGGAAAGGCCTTCTTTAGACAAAAAAGTGTCTGAAGAAGGTCTTTTTTTGCTCAAAAAACGGCGCTCCTTTCGTCCCTAGTCATAAAGATAACTCCTTATGCGAGCATAATCGTTATCTTTATGAGTGGTACGAGTGAACTGGGAGAATAAAAAATATAAAAAATCTTCAAAAACCTAGTTGACAAATAGGAATAATGGGAATATAATACACTCAACAAATAAAACATAGAAAACAGATATGATTTATAGGAGGACGAAACAATGGCTAACATTTATAAAGGAACACTTGGTTTAATCGGTAACACACCACTGGTTGAGGTTGCGAATGTAGAGAAAGATCAGAACCTCAACGCTAAAATCCTTGTAAAATTAGAATACTTCAATCCGGCAGGAAGTGTCAAGGACAGAATTGCAAAAGCAATGATCGAGGACGCTGAAGCAAAAGGATTATTAAAAGAAGGTTCTGTAATCATTGAGCCGACTTCAGGAAACACAGGTATCGGTCTTGCAGCTATCGCAGCAGCGAAAGGATACAGAATCATCCTTACTATGCCGGAGACTATGAGTGTTGAGAGAAGAAACATCTTAAAAGCTTATGGAGCAGAGATCGTTTTAACAGAAGGTTCCAAAGGAATGAAAGGAGCCATTGCAAAAGCAGATGAACTTGCAAAAGAGATTCCAAACAGCTACATCCCGGGACAGTTTGTAAATCCGGCAAACCCGGCAGCACACAAAGCAACCACAGGTCCGGAGATCTGGAACGATACAGACGGAAATGTAGATGTATTTATCGCAGGTGTAGGTACAGGCGGAACATTAACAGGTACAGGCGAATATCTGAAATCCAAAAATCCGGATGTCAAGATTATCGCAGTAGAGCCTGCAACATCTCCGGTACTTTCCGAAGGTAAGAGCGGAGCTCACAAAATTCAGGGTATTGGCGCTGGTTTCGTACCGGACGTATTAAATACACAGGTATATGATGAAATTATCACAATTGAAAATGATGATGCATTTGAGAAAGCAAAACTTCTGGCAAAGAAAGAAGGCGTTTTAGTCGGAATTTCTTCCGGAGCAGCATTATCCGCAGCAATTCAGGTAGCAAAACGTCCGGAATTTGCAGGAAAAACAATTGTAGCATTATTACCGGATACAGGTGACAGATATTATTCAACACCATTATTCACAGAGGCATAAAAAAACATCCAATCAGGACGGTCAGGATCTGTGAAACAAAGATAACAAACAGGAGCGGCATTTGCAGGTCCTGAACACAACGAATTATTGAAAGGCAAAAGGGAAAGAACAATGGCAGAGAAAATCGCAAGAAAAGACAGAAATTTTAAATTTGAGACATTACAGTTACACGTAGGACAGGAGAGTCCGGATCCGGTTACAGATGCAAGAGCAGTACCGATTTATCAGACATCTTCTTATGTATTCCGTAACTGCGATCATGCAGCAGCACGTTTCGGACTTGCAGATGCAGGTAATATTTACGGACGTCTGACAAACCCGACAGAGGACGTATTTGAGCAGAGAATGGCAGCACTGGAAGGCGGCGTTGCAGCATTAGCAGTAGCTTCCGGAGCGGCAGCGATTACTTATACCATTGAAAATCTTGCTCAGGCCGGAGACCATATTGTAGCAGCAAAAAATATTTACGGTGGTTCCTTTAATTTACTTGAGCATACACTTCCACAGTATGGTATCGAGACTACATTCGTAGATCCGTTCAACATTGACGAAGTAAAAGCAGCAATCAAGGACAATACAAAAGCACTTTACATCGAGACACTTGGTAACCCGAACTCTGATGTAGTAGATATCGAGACACTGGCAAACATTGCTCATGAGCATAAAATCCCGCTGGTAATCGACAATACATTTGCAACACCATATCTGGTTCGTCCGATTGAATACGGTGCAGATATCGTTGTTCATTCTGCAACAAAATTCATTGGCGGACATGGAACAAGCATCGGTGGTGTTATCGTAGACAGCGGAAAATTTGACTGGGAAGCATCTGGAAAATTCGCTTCTTTAACAGAGCCGAACCCAAGCTACCACGGAATCAGCTTCACAAAAGCAGTTGGACCGGCAGCTTTTGTTACAAAGATCCGTGCAATCTTACTGCGTGATACAGGAGCAACCGTTTCTCCGTTCAACTCATTCCTGTTCTTACAGGGACTTGAGACCCTGTCCTTACGTGTAGAGCGTCACGTAGAGAACGCACTGAAAGTAGTTCAGTACTTAAACAACCATCCACAGGTAGAGCGTGTACATCATCCGTCTGTATCTGAAGATCCAAGCCAGCAGGCATTATACAAAAAATACTTCCCGAACGGCGGTGGTTCTATCTTCACATTTGAGATCAAAGGTGATGAGAAGAAAGCAAAAGATTTCATCGACAATCTGGAGTTATTCTCCCTGCTTGCAAACGTTGCAGATGTAAAATCCCTGGTTATCCATCCGGCAACAACTACACACAGCCAGTGCACACCGGAAGAACTTGCTGATCAGGGAATCAAACCAAACACAATTCGTCTTTCTATCGGTACAGAGAACATTGACGATATCATTCAGGATCTGGACGAGGCTTTCAAAGTAATCCAGTAGGAGATGCCTATGAAGTTTTCGAAAAAAAGCAGATATGGACTGATTTCTCTGATCGATTTATCCGTACATGCCAAAAACGGACATGTGGCATTGAACAGTATTGCAGAACGAAATGACATTTCCCCACAGTATCTGGAGCAGGTTTTCGCTGCATTGCGCAGAGCCGGAATCGTAAAAAGTATCAAAGGACCGCAGGGAGGATATCTGCTGAATCATCCGGCAGAGAAAATTACAGTGGCAGAGATTCTGGAAGCACTGGATGGAACATATCACATTGCGGATGAAGATACGACAGAAGAAAGTGCCTGTAAAGGGATTGCAGTAGCAATTCAGACAAGAGTCATTGATGAAGTCAATCATCGCTTAGATGAACTTTTGATGAATCTTACACTGGCGGATCTGGTAAAAGATTATCAGGAATTTGAAAAATACGACGAGAGTATGTATTACATTTAGCAGAATCCGGATTCGATAGATCAGATTCTGAAAAATACGGATCGTGAGTTGAAAAAGGACACATAATTGACACATTTTTTCCTAATATTTAACACATTTCCTCTATAAGATAGTTCCATAAGTAATTTTATGGAAGTTGAAGGAGGAAGTGTTTTGATAGAAATCAGTCATCTTACGAAAAAATACGGCGCCAATGTGGCGGTAAATGATCTGAACCTGACACTTGAGTCAGGCAATATCTACGGATTTCTTGGACCAAACGGGGCAGGAAAATCCACGACGATGAACATCATTACCGGCTACATTGGCGCTTCTTCTGGTGAGGTAAAAATCAACGGGTTCGATATTAATAAAAATCCCGAGGAGGCAAAGAAATGCATCGGTTATCTGCCGGAAATTCCACCAGTATATGGTGATATGAAAGTGCAGGAATACCTGCATTTTGTGGCAGAATTGAAAAAAATCGACAAGCATAACAGAAACGCAGACATCAAACAGGTGATGGACCTGACGAAATTGCATGATGTGAAGGATCGACTGATCAAAAATCTGTCCAAAGGTTATCGACAGAGAGTCGGACTGGCTCAGGCACTGATCGGTATGCCGGAGATCATTATTCTGGATGAGCCGACGGTAGGACTTGATCCGAAGCAGATCATTGAGATTCGTGATCTGATTCGTTCGTTAAAAGAAAAACATACCGTAATCTTGAGCTCTCATATTTTGCAGGAAATCAGTGCGGTATGCGATCATGTATTTATCATTTCCAAAGGAAATCTGGTTGCCAGTGATTCTATGGAACATCTGGAAAGCCGCATGAGCGGTGCACAGCAGTTAGAAGTGACAGTCAGCGGCGCGCGCAGCGATGTAGAACAGATGAAAGAAATTCCGGGTGTGAAATCCTTTGAGATCACCAGAGAGATTTCGGAGGAAGTAACAGAATCTGATAAGGATGAAACACCAGGCACGGATGCTTCCGAAGAAACATCCGAACAGCCTGTGGAGACACAGAATGGAGAATATCATCTCTCTGTCATGGCAAAAGAAAATCAGGATATCAGGGAGGCTGTGTTCCGCTACTGTGTTGCACATCAGCTTATTTTATTAGAGATGAAAGTAAATACAAAGACGCTGGAGGATGTATTCCTTGAGCTGACCGGATCTGAGGAGGTGCAGAAAGCATGATGGCAGTATTAAAAAGAGAGCTGAAGGCATATTTCACCTCTGTGATCGGATGGATTTTCCTTGCAGCATTTTTCTTCGTATTTAATTTATATTTTGTGGCAAATAACCTGATCTACGGGACTCCGTATCTGTCTTATTCCCTCTCCAATGTAGCATTTGTACTGGTTATTATCATACCAATCCTTACAATGCGCAGTATGGCAGAGGATCGAAGAATGAAAACAGATCAGTTGTTGTATACAGCACCGGTTTCTATTCCGAAAATTATTATTGGCAAGTTTCTGGCGCTGGCAGCAATTTTTTCTGTTGTAATCGGTGCCATTTGTCTCTGCCCGTTGTTATTGTCACGGTTTGGCAGTGTGCCAATGGCAGAGTCCTATGCGGCTATTTTGGGAATCTGGTTGTATGGATGTCTTTCCATCGCCATCTGTGTTTTTGTTTCTGCATTGACAGAGAGTCAGGTGATCGCAGCAGTACTGTCTTTTGCTCTGCTTTTTATCGGATTTATGATGCAGCAGATCACAGGACTGATCTCCAGCAGTGAAAATGTGGTAACAAAAGTGTTGAATGCTTTGTGTACACAGACACATCTTGAAAATTTCTGTAATGGGATTTTGGATGTGACGGGCATTGTTTACTATGTCAGCGGCACGGCATTATTTTTATTCCTGACCTGCCAGCTTGTACAGAAACACCGCTGGTCCGTAAGTGCAAAGAAAATCCGAAGAGGCGTGTTCAACTCCAGTTTTGTAGTGATCGGGCTTGCGATTGTTGTGGCAGTAAATGTATTTGCAAATGAATTGCCGGAGAAAGCAAAAAGCGTGGATCTGACTTCTCAGAATCTGTATACACTGACCGATGACAGTGTAAATCTGGTCAAAAATTTAAAACAGGATGTTACCTTATATGTATTATCATCCGAAAAGAGTGCAGATGATACAGTGGCACGGACACTGAGCAATTATAAGGATGTATCTTCTCATATCAAAGTAGAATATATTGATCCGGCGGTTTCCCCGAATTTCTATGCAAGCTATACGGATACGGCGCCGTCTGACGGCAGCATTATTGTGGTTTGCGGCAATACTTCCAAAGTGGTATCTGGCAGTGATCTGTATCAGTATGATGTGGATTATTCTACTTATACACAGACAAAATCTGCATATGACGGTGAAGGTCAGCTGACCAGTGCCATCAGTTATGTAACCAGCGAAGATCTGCCAAAGGTATACACCATTACCGGTCATGGTGAGACAGCTCTGGATGATACCTTCAAGTCAGCTTTGGAAAAAATGAACATATCCGTGGAAGATCTGACTTTATTACAGGAAGAAGCAATTCCTGAGGATGCAGCAGCTGTAATCATAAACGGTCCAACCTCTGATTTCTCCGCAGATGATGCAGCAAAAATCAGCAAATATCTTGCAGGTGGCGGAAAACTGGTCGTTACGACTGCATATAACAAAACCGAAGATACACCGAATTTTGACGGCATTCTGTCTGCTTATGATATTCAGGTGACAAGCGGAGTGGTTATGGATTCTGACAGTTCCCATTATTATCAGTATCCGTTTTATCTGCTGCCGGATGTGGCTTCTGCAACGCAGACTTCCAAGGTGACCAACTATGTATTTATGCCGTATGCACAGGCACTGACAAATGCAGGTGCACATCCGGATACTATCACATGGACGGATCTATTGACGACATCTGATAATGCTTATGTGAAAACAGATATTTCCAATATTACAACATTTGAAAAAGAATCCGGAGATCAGACAGGCAAATTTACACTGGCAGCGAATGTAACAGACAGTGAGAGCGGTGCAGATATTACCGTAGTGGCATCTGTTCTGGCATTTTCCAATGATGCTGATTCCATTGTGTCCGGACAGAACCTTGCACTGTTCAAAGGAATTGCAAGCACATTTGCAAGTTCAGATTCAGCGGTATCCATTGATGCAAAACCGTACACATATACAACGTTGTCTGTAAATCAGTCTGTTGCTATTATGAGTGAGACATTACTTGTTATGGTACTTCCGGTGGTATTGCTTGTGATTGGCATTGTGATCTGGTATCGAAGACGCCGCGCGTAGGAAATATTCTGTGGAGATGTACGCAGTTTAAATAATAGGTTCGTTTACAATGACGGGAATTGCGTACAGAGTCTCCTTTGCTGGAAAGGAATTTGTAATGAGAAAAAAACAATGGATAATTTTGGTGGTTGCGTTGGTGGCGATTGTAGCGGCATCTGCAGGTTTGAAAGGATATCAGAAAAAACAGGACCAGAAAGCAGCACAGCAGGAAGAAGACGAGAAAGTCTATGCATTGCAGTTTGCATCCGATGATGTGACGGGGATTTCCTATGAATATTCCGGTGAAACACTGGAATTTACCAAAACGGATGATACCTGGAGCTGCAGTACAGATCCGACGGCACAGATTGATGCAGATAAAATGAAAACCATGCTTTCCTCTCTTGGCAGCATGACAGCGGACAGTACCGTAGAGAGTCCTGAAGATGTATCAGAGTACGGGATTGATCAGCCGACGCAGCAGGTGACATTGAACTTTTCGGATGGCAGTGAAAAAACACTGACTTTTGGAATGGAAAATGAAATCGTGGGCGGTATTTATGTACAGGTCAGCGGTGATGATAATGTTTATCTGGTTGGCAGCAGTTATGTAAACACTACGTTGAATAAAGGTGTAGATGATTTGAAAGTTGGCGATACCGATGATGCTGACGATACATCTTCCGATACTTCGGCTACAACGGAATAATAATGTGATTTAATTGTGTGAATGTAACTATATCTCTAACTGTAATAATAAAACTATGTGATGCAAAGTGACATTGTAACTGAAAAGTGAAAAATTCACTGTGTAAATGACGAAATCAAAGACTCTTTCTGCGACAAGCGATTCAGTAAGTGACTGAGTTTTGCGAATTTTGCGCGAACGAGAGACGACCAGCTTTTATAGGAGTTGGAAGTGAGCGCGATAAAACTGAAGCAAAACGAAGGTAACGAACGGCTAGCGGTTGCAGAAAGAGTCTTTGATTTCGTCTTATATTAAATTTTATTTTTTATCAGACGTATCATCATTCTGTTTCCCTTTCAGCAAACGGTAGATGAAAGAATATGCCCATAACAGTACCGGCAACACAATCGTCGCATACACGGCAACCTTTAACAAGTTAATCGCTTCCGCACTTCCGATTAATGCCAGAACCAGTGTAGACACATATAATCCGATCAGTGCGATCACACCGATGAGAGCGGTGATTTGTTTCAATTTTTTCATATAAATAAATTCTCCATTTCTGTTTCTTTTCTTATCTTACTCCTGTGTATCTGATTCCGTCAATAGCTCAGAACTTTGCAGTGTTGGATTAAAAGCGTCTTCGATCCGGCGGATCGGCTTGAAATCCGGGACATAGTTTGGTGGCAGTTCCCGTGGGGACATGCCGGTGATGTCACGAAAGACACGGTTAAAATGCCGGATTGTTTCAAAACCGCAGAGTGAAGCAATTTCTGTCACGGACAATCGCCGTGGATGCTCCTGCAGCATGCGGATGGCGTGTTCTAATCGAACCGTGTTCAGATATCTGGAAAATGTCATGCCTGAGATTTTCCGGAAAAACCGGGAAAAATACGGTTCTGACAATCCCATGAAAGCAGCAGCATCCGAAAAGGTAATATAGCTGTAATTGGCATCAATTTCGTCCAGCAGATGTTTATAATTGTCAATGGAAGAATGTTCCGGGTGACTGCTCAGCGGTGTGTAGGCTTCTTCCCGGAAAATGCGGATCATCAGTTCCGTGATCAGAACACAGGTCTGCTGTTCAAAAAAAGGCTTTTTCAAAGTCCGTTCTTCCTGAATTGCCGAAAAAGTATCCAGAATCGGATAATTGCCGGAAAGTCTGGCACAGCAGAGCTGATAATGGTTCGTGAGATCTGCTGTCAACGCCACGTCAAATAAAGTAATGGCAGTGATGCTGTCCGGATCGCTTTTGATATAATGGATTTCACCGCTGGCAAGAAAAATGGCTTCACCGGTGGTCAGTGTATATTCCCGATGGTTGTGAGAGACGGTGACGGTTCCCCGCTCCACACAGATCAGTTCGTTTTCCAGATGCCAGTGGGGAAGATTGTGCAGGTTGCGGTAACGGCCGGTCCATACGCGTTCGGCGCCACTGGTATCTCTTTGTTCAAAGTTAGCGAGCATAATAGCCTCCAGATCATATTAATTTAGATATTTTTCGGATTACGTTATTCTTATTTTATACATCAGGTTAATAAATGTCCAGAAAATGAATAATAAAATTCTTTTGATTTTTTCAGAAATGATTTATGATAGAAGTACTGAAAGATAAGAGAAGTTTACATAGGAAATTTTAGACAAAAAACGTGATATTACAAGATAATCGAATTGAGAAAGAAAAGGGGGCAATACAATGGAGAATGTGAAAATTGCAGAACTGATCCGCAAAGGTGAGACAGTACTTGGAATGGAATTTGGCTCTACCAGAATCAAAGCGGTTCTGATCGATACATCGGGCAATCCGCTGGCTTCCGGAAGCCATGGATGGGAGAACCGTCTGGAAAACCAGATTTGGACTTACAGCCTGACCGATATTAAGGAAGGGTTGCAGGACTGTTATGCAAAATTGAAACAGGATGTACAGGAAAAATACGGTGAGACCTTAAAACGGGTTGCTGCTATGGGATTCAGTGGAATGATGCATGGTTATATGGCGTTTGATGAACAGGACCAGCTTCTGGTACCGTTCCGTACCTGGAGAAATACGATGACAGAGCAGGCAGCAAAAGAGCTTTCTGAGACATTTTCCTTTAACATTCCGCAGCGTTGGAGTGTGGCACATCTGTATCAGGCAATTTTAAATGGGGAGTCCCATGTAAGCCAGATCAGTTTTGTGACTACGCTGGCAGGTTACATTCACTGGCAGCTTACCGGAGAGAAAGTGGTTGGTGTCGGTGAAGCGGCAGGTATGTTCCCGATTGATTCTAATACAAACGATTACGATGCGGCAATGGCAGGAAAATTTGACGCATTATTACAGGAAAAAGGTCTGGATTATCATCTGACCGACATTTTCCCGAAAGTACTGGCAGCCGGAGAAAAAGCAGGTGTTCTTTCCGCGGCAGGTGCAAAATTGTTAGATCCGGCAGAAGATCTGGAAGCAGGCATCTTGCTTTGTCCGCCGGAGGGCGATGCCGGAACTGGCATGACAGCGACAAACAGTGTGGCAGTCCGTACCGGAAACGTATCCGCAGGAACCAGTGTATTTGCCATGATCGTACTGGAGCAGGCACTTTCGAAATATTATGAAGAAATCGATATGGTAACAACTCCGGATGGCAAACCGGTGGCAATGGTACACTGCAACAACTGTACTTCCGACCTGAATGCATGGGTAGGATTATTTGGAGAAGCACTGGAAGCTTTTGGCGTGAAACCGGATATGGATAGCTTATATGGTACACTGTATCGAAAAGCGCTGGAAGGCGATGCAGATTGTGGCGGTTTGTTGGCCTATAATTATTTTTCCGGAGAGAGTATTACCGGTTTTGAAGAAGGCAGACCATTGTTTGTGCGCAGACCGGACAGCAAATTTAATCTTGCAAACTTCATGCGTGTACATCTGCTGACCTCACTTGGCGCATTAAAAGCCGGTATGGATATTCTGGTAAAAGAAGAAAAAGTACAGATTGATAAAATGCTTGGTCATGGAGGCTTTTTCCTGACCAGAGGTGTGGGACAGCGTGTGATGGCAGCGGCCATGCAGACACCGGTCTTTGTTATGGAGACAGCCGGAGAAGGCGGTGCATGGGGAATTGCACTTCTGGCAGCTTATATGATCGGAAAGGCAGAGGGACAGACATTACCGGATTATCTGAATGCCGTGATTTTCCATGGGGAAGAAGGCAGCGTAATGCAGCCGGATGCTGCTGATGTGGAAGGTTTTGAGGCGTTTATGAAAGATTATAAAGCTGGTCTTGCCATTGAGCGCGCAGCGGTGGAACAATTGCGGTAATCTGGAATTGTAATAAACATAATGAGCGCAAACTATATAAGGAAGATTTTCAGATATATCGAAAGAGTGGAGGAATTTTGTCATGCTGGAAGAGTTAAAAAAACAGGTATACGAAGCAAATATGTTGCTTCCGAAATATGGACTGGTTACTTTTACATGGGGAAATGTCAGCGGCATTGACCGGGAATCCGGATTATTTGTTATCAAACCAAGTGGTGTGGAATATGACCTTCTGACACCGGAAGATATGGTTGTTGTGGATTTACAGGGAAATAAGGTAGAGGGACGCTACAATCCATCTTCTGATACGGCAACCCATGTGGTCCTGTATAATCGTTTCCAAAATATTGGAGGAATCGTACATACCCATTCTTCCTGGGCAACAAGCTGGGCACAGGCAGGGCGTGATATTCCGTGTTACGGAACAACTCATGCAGATTATATTTACGGCGAGGTTCCGTGTGTGCGGAATCTGACGAAAGAAGAGATTGACGAAGGTTATGAGCACAATACCGGTGTGCTGATCGCAGATGAGTTTGAAAGCCGTGGCAAAGATTACATTGCAGTACCTGCTGTATTATGCAAAAACCATGGTCCGTTTACCTGGGGCAAAGATGCAAACGAAGCAGTGCATAACGCCGTAGTGTTAGAAGAAGTTGCAAAAATGGCAGCACGCTGTGAGATGATCAATCCGCAGAATCAGCCGGCACCGCAGGAATTACAGGACAAACACTATTACAGAAAGCATGGTGCGAATGCATATTATGGACAGAATAACTAACGATTTGAGGAAATGAAGAAAGTCACTGTTTTAATTGTATAAGAAACGCAACAAGCAGTGTGAGCGGATTGCAACTATCTGCTTGATGATAAAAATGACTATTGCAATGTAAGCAAAAAAATAAAAATGAAAACTATGAAACATAAACAATATTTATGAGGAGGAAACATACTATGATTCAGCAGAAAGATTACAAATTTTGGTTTTGTACCGGTTCTCAGGACTTATACGGAGACGAATGTCTTGCACATGTGGCAGAACATGCCAAAATTATCGTAAACGCATTAAATGCTTCCGGAAACCTTCCGTATGAAGTAGTCTGGAAACCAACCCTGATCACAAACGCACTGATCCGTCAGACTTTTAACGAGGCAAATAATGATGAAAATTGTGCCGGAGTTATCACATGGATGCACACTTTTTCACCGGCAAAGTCATGGATCCTTGGTCTGCAGGAGTACAGAAAACCGTTACTGCACCTGCATACACAGTTTAATCGCGAGATTCCGTATGATACCATCGACATGGATTTCATGAATGAAAATCAGTCTGCACACGGTGATCGTGAGTATGGTCATATTTTCAGCCGCCTTGGCATGGAACGCAAAATCGTAGTTGGCTACTGGGAAGATGAAAAAGTTCAGAAAAAAATCGGTTCCTGGATGCGCACCACAGTAGGTGTTGTGGAAAGCAGTCACATCCGCGTGATGAGAATTGCTGATAACATGAGAAATGTAGCTGTTACTGAGGGTGACAAAGTAGAAGCACAGATCAAATTCGGATGGGAAGTAGATGCTTATCCGGTAAACGAGATCGCAGAGGCAGTTTCCGCTGTTTCTCAGGCAGATATTGATACTTTGGTAGAGGAATATTACAGCAGATATCAGATCCTGTTAGAAGGCAGAGACGAAAAAGAGTTCCGGAAACATGTGGCAGTTCAGGCAGGCATTGAGATTGGCTTTGAACGTTTCTTGGAGGAGAAAAACTATCAGGCGATCGTAACACATTTTGGAGATCTGGGTGCCTTACAGCAGCTTCCGGGACTGGCTATCCAGCGTTTGATGGAAAAAGGTTACGGTTTCGGTGGTGAAGGTGACTGGAAGACAGCTGCCATGGTACGTGTTATGAAAATCATGACTCAGGGCATGAAAGATGCAAAAGGAACTTCCTTTATGGAGGATTATACTTACAATCTGGTTCCGGGAAAAGAGGGTGTTCTTGAAGCTCATATGCTGGAGGTTTGCCCGAGTATCGCAGACGGCCCGATCAGCATCAAAGAGCAGCCGTTATCCATGGGTGACAGAGAAGATCCGGCACGTCTGGTATTTACTGCAAAGACAGGTCCGGCCATCGCAACTTCCCTGATTGACCTTGGAGATCGTTTCCGTCTGATCATCAACGATGTAGATTGCAAAAAGACAGAGAAACCGATGCCGAAACTTCCGGTTGCTACCGCATTCTGGACACCGCAGCCGAACCTGATCACAGGGGCCGAAAGCTGGATCCTTGCAGGCGGTGCACACCATACTGCATTCTCCTATGATCTGACTGCAGAACAGATGGGTGACTGGGCAGATGCAATGGGTATCGAAGCTGTTTACATTGACAAAGATACCACCATCCGTCAGCTGAAAAATGAACTGCGCTGGAATGCACTTGCTTACAGAAAATAAAAATCGAATATAGAAAAACAATCATAAGATGAAAAATGCCGCCACAGGTTTGGGACAACGCTGCGGCGGCATTTTTCTGTGTCAGGAAAGTGAGAGCTTTCCCTCCATAAAATAGGGGAGGATAAGTTAAAAAAACTTGTCTTTTGTGTTCATTTTCATTATAACCGGATCAGGAAAATATATTCATGAAAATAGAAGCGGATTCGAAAAAATACAGTTTACAAACATGGCGTGTATGAGGTATACTAAAACATGCAGTAATGCGCAATGATGAATAAAATAAATAAAAGGTGGTAAAAATAATGGGATTATTACAGGATTGGCAGGCAGTTGCCTTTAATGAAAATGCAGACAGAGGTCAGCTTCAGAACTTCTGGAGCCGTTACTTTGCAATTGAGAAAAGCGTATATGAGAAACTTCTTTCCAACCCGGATGAGGTTGTAGAGGGAACTGTCAAAGAGCTGGCAGAGCGTTTTGATATCGAGCTGATGGCTATGGTTGGTTTTTTAGATGGAATCAATGAGAGTCTTGTAGAGGCAAATGACCTTGAGGATTTAAACGAAGACAGCCATGTAAGCCTTGCTTTTGATAAAGAAAAACTTTACAAAAACATGGTAGATGCAAAAGCTGACTGGTTATATGAACTCCCTCAGTGGAAAGAGATCTTCTCAGAGGAGAAATTAAAACAGTTATACACAGAGCAGAAGAAATCCGGTACTGTTGTAAAAGCAGCGAAAGTATATCCAAACGATCCGTGTCCATGCGGAAGCGGCAAAAAATACAAAAAATGCTGTGGCAGAAAATAATTAGAAAATAATATGAGAAACATATTGATATCCATGTGAAGAAGAATCTCTGCATGGATATCTTTTGTTTTGTATAGCTACATATTATTTTTTATTTTATATGTCATGTGTCTGTATATTGTTTTTATATCTTTCCGTTTATGAGCGGTATGTGTGAATGGCAATGTTTTTTCTTTTAAAATTCGTATATTTTTAAAGAAAAGGAAGATACTCTTTTTGTATGAAATCAAAAGGAGGATCTTACAATGACACAATTAGATTGTTCTGTAACAAGCTGCCTGTATAATCAGGATCATTACTGCGCAAAAGAGGATATTACCGTGGGGGGATCAAATGCGAAAAAAGCAAGTGATACCTGCTGTGAGAGTTTTAAGGAGAGAAGCGGCGCACCGAGTAACTCTACCGGATATGCGACCAGTACCGTAAACATTGACTGTGAAGCAAAAGGCTGTGTGCACAATCGCGGATGTAAATGCTGTGCTGACAGTGTGGGAATTGGTGGTGGAGCAGATGCCTGTCAGTGTCAGGATACAGAATGCGGCGATTTCTGCTGCAAATAAGATAAGCCGGAAAAGCAACTGTAACTATCCTGTGTAAACAGTAACCACAGATGTAGCCTTTGCAGGCAGGGGACATGATGGTAAGATGTTATTGCAGGACGAAGGTTAAGAAGTGCATATGTTGGAGGAAACACAGGATGCAAAAAGCGATGGAATTAAAAGAAATGATCGAACAGGAACGAAAAATGCTGGACAAGGTAGTGACAGAATGTGGGGTGGATCATGAGGATGCCTATGTACAGAGTAAAAAGATGGACGATCTGATCGTACGTTACTATGAGGCTTAAAAGTACAGAATGGTACTTTTTTGTGGGAAAATGCCCCACTTTTTTTGCAAAATGAAGATTTTCTTAAAAAACACTGGAATCAGGCGTGATTCCGGTGTTTTTTTGTGCATGGATTCCGAAAATGCTATTGATTTTTGCGAATAGATGCATTAATATTTATATAAAAGTGGATGAAAGTGGTGTAAAAGGGTGGAAAGTGGATAAGGTTGATAACTTTGTGGATAACTGAGACACCGAACATGAACGCAGTAGCAACGTGAGTGTGTTCATGAGCAAGTAGCGAAAGCGGATTGCGAATATCCGATTTACCAAGAAAGAAGGTGTTTTCGATGGCGCGCGGATTTAAGGGCGAATACAATCATACTGTAGATGCAAAAGGAAGATTGATCATCCCGGCAAAATTCCGCGAAAAGCTCGGCGAAACATTCGTAGTGACAAAAGGTCTGGATGGATGTTTGTATGTTTACTCGGATGAGGAGTGGGAGAAAATCGAAGACAAATTCAGCGAATTACCACTGACAGATGAAGATGCACGTCAGTTTACACGTTTCTTTTTCTCGGGAGCAGCGGACTGCGAAGTAGATAAGCAGGGACGAGTGTTGCTTCCGGCAGTTTTACGTGAACATGCGGGAATCGAGAAAGAAGCTGTACTGGCAGGTGTACTTAACCGTGTAGAGATTTGGAGCAAGGAACGCTGGCTCAAGACAAAAGACTATGCGGATGTAAATCAGATTGCAAAACACATGTCAGAGATAGGCTTGCGGTTTTAAAAAATCTGGTGAGTGAAAACAAAGAAAGTAATAGAAAGGCGAAACGATGGAGTTTTCTCATATATCAGTTTTACTGGAAGAAACAGTCGGTAATCTCATCACAGATCCGGATGGAATCTATGTGGACGGTACTTTAGGTGGGGCCGGGCACAGTTATGAGATTTGCAGCAGACTGTCGGACAAAGGTAGGCTGATCGGAATTGATCAGGATGCAGATGCGATCGCAGCGGCAACAGAGCGGTTGAAGCCATTTGAAGATAAGGTAACGATCATAAGAAGCAATTATTGTGAGATGCCACAGCGACTCAGAGAGATTGGTATTGAGCAGGTGGACGGCATTATGCTGGATCTAGGAGTTTCATCCTATCAGTTGGACGAGCCGATGCGAGGTTTTACTTATAAGGAAGAAAATGCACCATTGGATATGCGGATGGATCAGCGTCAGAGTATGACTGCAAGAGACATTCTGGCAGAATACAGTGAGCAGGAGCTTTTCCGTATGATCCGTGATTATGGAGAAGATAAATTTGCAAAAAATATTGCAAAACATATCGTGCAGGCGCGTGAGGTAGCACCGATCGAGACGACGGGACAGCTGAATGAGATCATCCGGGCAGCGATTCCGGCAAAGGTTCGGGCAACCGGAGGACATCCGGCGAAGCGCACGTATCAGGCAATCCGAATTGAGTTAAATCATGAGTTGGATGTGCTTCAGGATTCTCTGGATGAGATGATCCAGATGTTGAAACCGGGTGGAAGACTTTGTATTATTACGTTCCATTCTTTGGAAGACCGGATCGTAAAGACGAATTTTAAGAGGAATGAGAATCCATGTACATGCCCGCCGGATTTTCCGGTCTGTGTATGTGGAAAGAAATCCCTTGGTAAGATGCTGACACGAAAGCCGATTTTACCGACAGAAGAAGAAATGGAATACAACAAACGTTCGAAGAGCGCGAAACTGCGTGTGTTTGAACGAAGATAATAGAAAATTAGAAAGAAAGCGTGTAGAAGATGGAGAACAGAAACAGACAATATCGTCGTGAATCTTATATCGATGGAAATGTGGTACGTCAGCCGGAACGTGCACCGGAGCGCCGCAGACAATATGAGGAAAAATCCCCAGAGCAGCTGAGAAAGGAGCGGATGCGCCGCAATGCGGCAAGACAGAACCGACAGAGAGCAATGGCTATGAGCCGTGGATATGTCGCTTTTCTTGCATGTGCAACCGTTGTCTGTTGCCTGGTATGTGGCGTATTTTTATATATGCAGTCTGATGTGACTACCAGACTTGCGAATATTGCAACGATTGAGAGCGAGATCGCTGATATGAAATCAGATAACATGGCATCAGAGAAGCGTCTGGAGACCACAATGAATCTTGACCAGATCAAAAATGCCGCAATTGGTCTTGGACTGGTTACACCGGGGAGTGAGCAGGTTCGTTACTATTCTGTAGAGAACAGTGATTATATGAATCAGTATGGGGAAATTCCAACGAACTAAAGAGGAGAAAGAATGAGACCCGGAAAACCTAGAAGACCCAGAAAAAGAACTGGAAAAAAAAGAAACGTTACGTACAAATTTCTCACCAGAATGAAAGCAAAGATGCTGATCGTGTTCCTGATCATCATTGGAATGCTGATTGCTCTGGTGGGGCGTTTGGCTTATATTGAATTAAAAAGTGGAGACAAGTATGGCAAAATTGTTCTGAACCAGCAGGAATACAGCAGTAAGACCATACCGTTTCGCAGGGGTGACATTGTAGATAGAAAGGGGACTGTCTTAGCGACGAGTACAGATGTTTACAATGTCATTTTAGATTGCAGTGTTTTAACATCGAAGGCAGATTATATGGAACCGACGCTGTCAGCGCTGGCACAGTGTTTTGATCTGAATACAGATGATATCCGGACCTATGTAAAAGCAAATCCAAAGAAGCGTTATTACGTTCTGGCAAAGAAACTGCCTTATGAAGAAATTGCCGAATTTGAGGCTTTACAGAATGATAAAACAACAGGAAAAAATATCAAAGGAGTCTGGTTTGAAAAAGAATATATCCGAAATTATCCGTACGATACGTTGGCTTGTACGCTGCTTGGATTTACCACATCCGGTAACGAGGGCATCGGTGGACTGGAAGATTGTTATAATGATGAATTGAATGGCATTGACGGTAAAGAATATGGATATGTTAATTCGGATTCGAATTATGAGATCAAAGTAAAAGATGCGACAGATGGTAATACCATTGTATCCACCATTGATGCAAACCTTCAGTCCATCACAGAGAGTAAAATTGCGGAATTTAATGATGCAATGAAGGACAGCAGTCATGAAGGCGCGAAAAATATCGGTGTCATCATGATGGATCCGAACAGCGGGGAAGTACTTGCGATGGCAACGAACCGAACCTTCAGTCTGCAGGATCCGTGGAATGCGGATACAAATAAGTATTTTACAGACGAAGAACGGGCAAAAACAATCAAACAGGCAGAACGTGTGGAACTGAAAAAATATTACAGTACCGATGAGATTGATGCTATGACGGAGGAACAGTGGAGCGCCGCTCTGAGTGAACATTACAGCGACGAGCAGTTAGAACAGATCCATCATCTGGCATTATTGAATCAGGTGTGGAACAATTTCTGCGTGTCCTCCACCTATGAGCCGGGATCTACTGCAAAACCATTTACGGTGGCAGCCGGGCTGGAGACGGGGACACTGACCGGAAATGAGACATTTTACTGCGATGGTGGAGAGACTATTGCCGGACATCATATCAGCTGTATCAAGAGAGCAGGACATGGTATGGAGACAGTTCAGCAGGCGTTGGAAAATTCCTGTAACGATGCGCTGATGCAGATGTCTTATCTGATCGGACCGGAAAATTTCAGTAAATATCAGCAGATTTTTAATTTTGGTCTGAAAACCAATATTGATCTGCCGGGTGAGGCACGTACCGATTCCCTGATCTATACCGAGGATCAGCTCAGCACCATCAACCTTGCAACCAACTCCTTTGGACAGAGTTATAACGTGACGATGATCCAGATGATCACCGGGTACTGTTCCCTGATCAATGGAGGAAAATATTATCAGCCGCATGTTGTCGGAAAAATTCAGGACGCAAATGGCAATACTGTTCAGAATATTGATCCGATATTGGTAAAAGAGACGGTGTCAGAGGAGACATCCGCAACAATCCGCAAGTATTTAAAAGGTGTTGTAGATAACGGTTCCGGTAAGAAAGCAAAAGTGGATGGTTATTCCATGGGCGGCAAGACCGGTACTGCACAGAAATTACCGCGATCCGCAAGAAAATATCTGGTATCTTTTATCGGTTCCGTGCCGGCAGATAATCCACAGGTTGCCATCTATGTTGTTGTAGATGAGGCAAATTCCGAGGATCAGGCACACAGCTATTATGCACAGAGTATTGCAAGAGAGATCCTTAAAGAAGCACTTCCATATCTTGGTATTTATTCGGATGAGGAGAAAACTGGTGTCAACGAAGGTGTTGGCATTACAGGTGAAGGAACTCCGGTAGAACAGACAGAAGCTATGGACAGTGAAGTGCCGACAGAGGCACCGGCCGATACTACTGGTCAGTAAACTGTTATAAAAGTTGGTAAAATTGAGAAAACAGAAACAATCAGAATAACTGTGAAAATATCAAAAAAGGGAATGCACGGGATTCAGGTGGAATAAAGTGTAATAAATATGCTTTAAGGTTCACAATTATGCGGCATTTGAAGACTTTCCAGAGAAAAAAGATTGTTGCGCTGATGCTGATGATCACTATCGTGATGGCGGCATTGTTTGGGAGACTGATCTATCTTATGGTATTTCGGTCCGTCTATTATGAAAAGATCGCACAGGACCTTCATGAGCGGGAGCGAAGCATCAAAGCGGCCCGGGGAAAAATTGTAGATCGTAACGGTATTGTTTTGGCAGATAATAAATCAGTATGTACGATATCCGTGATCCACAGTCAGATCAAGGATCCGGAGCGTGTGGTCAATGTGCTGCAAAAGGAACTGGAACTTCCGGAGGAGACGGTTCGGAAACGAGTTGAAAAAATCAGCTCCATTGAGCGGATCAAGACAAATGTTCCGAAGGAGACCGGAGATGCCATTCTGGCATATGACCTGGCAGGGGTAAAAGTGGATGAGGATTACCGCCGCTATTATCCCTACGATGCTCTGGCATCAAAAGTCATCGGATTTACCGGTGGGGATAATCAGGGGATTGTGGGACTGGAAGTGCGTTATGAAGAATGGCTTGCGGGGACAGACGGCAAGATACTGACCATGACCAATGCCTCAGGCGGGGAATTGGTGCAGGAAGGGGAACGCCGGGAGGAACCGCAGACAGGAAATCAGCTGACCATCAGTCTGGATTATAATCTGCAAAGTTACTGTGAGCAGGCAGCGCAGACTGTGTTGCAGGAAAAAGGGGCAGATGGTGTGCGGATCATCCTGATGAATCCGCAAAATGGAGAGATTCTGGCAATGGTAAATGAGCCGGAATATAATTTGAATGAGCCTTTTTCCTTAAATACAGATGTTTCGGGAATATCGGATAAGGAAAAACAGGATCTGCTTAATCAGATGTGGCGTAATCCAAGTATCAACGACACCTATGAACCGGGATCTACGTTCAAAATCATTACGACGGCAGCAGCACTGGAACAGCACGTATTATCCGTCAGTGACCGGTTTTACTGTTCGGGTTACAAAATTGTGGAGGATCGCAGGATCCGCTGTCACAAGACAACCGGGCATGGTGCAGAAGATTTTACCCAGGGAATCATGAATTCCTGCAACCCGGTTTTTATTGAACTGGGACTGCGGCTTGGCGCAGATAATTTTTACCATTATTTTGAGCAATTCGGTCTGTTGTCCAAAACCGGGATAGATCTCCCCGGTGAGGCAGCAACGATTATGCATAAGAAAGACAACATAGGACAGGTGGAACTGGCTACCATATCATTTGGCCAGTCGTTTCAGATCACACCGATCCAGCTTGTGACCACTGCAGCGTCGCTGATCAACGGCGGAAGGCGCGTCACACCGCATTTCGGTGTTTCTGTGCAGAATGCACAGGGAGAGACGATCCACACATTTTCCTATGACACTACAGAGGGGACGGTGAGTACTGAAACATCCGAAATACTCCGCGGACTGCTGGAAAAAGTCGTGTCGGAAGGAACCGGAAAAAAAGCGGCCATCGAAGGCTATTCCATCGGCGGCAAGACGGCGACTTCACAGACACTTCCAAGAAGCGAGCACAAGTATATTGCATCTTTTCTTGGATTTGCACCGGCAGAGGATCCACAGGTTATTGGACTTGTGGTGATCGATCATCCACAGGGAGTGTATTATGGAGGAACCGTAGCGGCACCGGTGATGAAAGAAATATTCGAAAATGTGCTGCCCTATCTGGGAATCGAAAAAGTGCAGACAGAAGCCACGGATAAAAATGAGGAAGGGAATTGATGTCGAACTTATTTTGCGGTTGCCAAACAAATCGAAAAGACGTATGATACTAATTAAGTTGTAAAAAAAGATACAGTCGGCATTGGGAGAATGTCGCAGTAAGAAGAGGTGTGAAAATGACATATCAGGTAATTATTCCGGTTCTGGTAGCATTTGCAATCACAGCAGTGCTTGGACCGATCATGATTCCGTTTTTACGGAAATTAAAAATTGGAAATACAGAGAGAGAAGAATTACAGTCTCATCAGAAGAAAAACGGTACACCGACCATGGGTGGAATTATGATTCTGATCGCAGTTGTGATTACTTCCCTGTTTTATGTAAAAGGATATCCGAAGGTCATTCCAATCCTGTTTGTAACCGTGGGATTTGGAATCATTGGTTTTCTGGATGACTATTTAAAAGTTGTTCTGCGCAGATCAGACGGACTGCTTGCATGGCAGAAGATGCTCTGCGAGATCGTTGTGACAGCAGTTTTTGCATTTTTCCTGGTGAAAAATGAGATTCCAATGTCTATGCTGATTCCATTTAGTGGTGGACGTTATCTGGAACTTGGCTGGTTGGCACTTCCGGTACTGTTTCTGGCAGTGATCGGAACCGTAAACGGTGTTAATTTTACCGACGGACTGGATGGTCTTGCTTCCAGCGTAACAATTCTGGTTGCAACATTTTTCTCCGTTGTAGCCGTTGGAAATGCCTGTGGCATCGCACCGGTTACCTGTGCGGTAGTGGGCGCATTACTTGGATTTTTATTATTTAATGTATATCCGGCAAGCGTATTTATGGGAGATACCGGTTCCCTTGCACTGGGTGGATTTGTGGCAGCCACAGCGTATATGCTGCAGATGCCGATTTTTATCCTGATCGTGGGGCTGATTTACTGGATCGAGATCTTATCTGTTATGATTCAGGTGGTATATTTTAAGAAAACCGGTGGTAAGCGGTTCTTCCGTATGGCACCGATCCATCATCATTTTGAACTTGGCGGATGGTCTGAGACACGAGTTGTAGCAGTATTTTCTATCGTTACAGCAATTTTGTGTCTGATTGCATTTATTGGATTATAAAAAGTTTTACTATACTATACATCAAGGATCTGGAGGAATATTGCAATGGAATTTGCAGGAAAAAAGGTTCTGGTTTTCGGAACTGGAATCAGTGGAATTGCAGCGGCAAAATTACTGGAAAACGTCGGTGCCGCAGTCATATTATTTGACGGAAACCGGGAACTGGATAAAAAACATGTGCTGGAAAATTTTGAGGCAGATCATATGCCGGAATTATATGTGGGTGAATTACCGGAGAAAATCCGTGCAGGACTGGATCTGGTCGTATTGAGCCCGGGTGTACCGACAGATCTTCCGTTTGTCAATGAACTGCGGGATGAGGGACTCCCAATCTGGGGTGAGATCGAGCTGGCATATCGCTGCAAAAAAGGCGACGTTCTTGCCATTACCGGAACAAACGGAAAGACAACAACTACCGCGTTGCTTGGAGAAATCATGAAGACGACCTATCCGCATGTACATGTGGTAGGAAATATCGGAATTCCATACACCGGTCTGGTTGCAGAAGATACAGACGATACTGTGACAGTCGCAGAGATCAGCAGCTTTCAGCTGGAGACCATCGATACTTTCTGTCCGGAAGTATCTGCAATCTTAAATATTACGCCAGATCATCTGAACCGTCACCATACAATGGATAATTACATTGCGGCAAAGATGAGCATTGCGAAGAATCAGGGACCGGAGCAGACCTGTGTATTAAATTATGAAGATGAAGTACTCAGAGAGCAGGCAAAACATCTGTCCGCGAAAGTTGTCTTCTTCAGCAGCCTTTCTAAATTAGAGGAAGGCTTCTATCTGGAAGGTGACAAGATCGTGTATGCACATGATGGTCAGATTGAGAAGGTTATTTCTACTGATGAATTAAATATTCTCGGACGTCACAATCATGAGAATGCGATGGCAGCGACTGCTATGGCAATGAGCTATGGTGTCCCGGTGGAAAATATTCGCAAGGCATTGCGTACATTCCAGGCCGTTGAACACAGAATCGAGTATGTCACAGAAAAACGTGGTGTCCGTTTCTACAATGATTCCAAGGGGACGAATCCGGATGCTGCCATCAAAGGTATTCAGGCGATGGATCGTCCGACTTGTCTGATCGGCGGCGGTTATGATAAACAGTCTGAGTATACCGAGTGGATTAACAGTTTTGACGGCAAAGTAAAGAAACTGGTTCTGATCGGTCAGACAAGAGAGAAGATTGCCGAGGAAGCAGAAAAATGTGGCTTCCACGATTATGTATTTGCCGACAGTCTGCAGGAAGCAGTCGATATCTGCTATGAAAATGCAGAAAACGGCGATGCTGTATTACTTTCTCCGGCATGTGCGAGCTGGGGAATGTTCCCAAACTATGAAGTAAGGGGAAAAATGTTTAAAGAAATGGTTCATGCCTTAAAGGAGTAATGTTACATGGGTAACCGCAAATATCATAAGAATACTGCGGATGCGGGTACAACCAAATATTTTGATTACAGCCTGCTGTTTATTATCATCTTTCTGGTATTGTTTGGGCTGGTGATGCTCTACAGTGTCAGCGCTTATGAAGGACAGGACGTGTTCAACGATCCGTTTCATTACCTGAAACGACAGGCAGGCTGTGCATTTCTTGGATTCATTGGAATGTTTATCTTCAGTGTGATTCCGTGTGAATGGTGGAAAAAACTGAGTTTTCCGATTTATGTGCTGTCATTTCTGATGTGTGCGGCAGTTATTGTAGTCGGAAAAGGTTCCAACGGTTCTACCCGTTGGCTGAAGATTGGACCAATTCAGTTACAGCCATCTGAGATTGCCAAAATTGCAGTGATCATTTTTATGGCAGCACTTTTAAGCAGGATACCAAAACAGGTAAAAGATCTGAAATCCATTATCAAGATACTGCTTTTTGCCCTGCCTATGGTAGGAGTGATCGCAGTCAGCAACTTAAGTACCGCGATCATTGTCGGCGGTATTGCCGTACTTATGATCTTTGTGGTCAGTCCGAAGGTAAAAGAATTTTTTATCCTAGGAGCAGGTCTTGTTGCACTGGGAGCCATTGGTGTTAAAATGGGTGGTTATCGTGTGACACGTATTGCTGCATGGCTGCACCCGGAGGATTATCCGGATGATGTGTATCAGACTCTGCAGGGAATGTATGCTATCGGTTCCGGTGGACTGTTTGGAAAAGGACTTGGTGCCAGTGTACAGAAGCTTGGCTATGTACCAGAGGCGCAAAACGACTTTATTTTTACCATTATCTGTGAGGAACTTGGATTGTTTGGTGCAATCTGTGTCATCCTGTTATTTGTTTTACTGCTCTGGCGTTGTATGGTGATCGCAAATAATGCACCGGATTTGTTTTCCTCCCTGCTGGTGGTCGGTGTTATGTCACATATTGCATTGCAGGTAGTGTTAAATATCATGGTTGTTACAAACTGGATGCCGAATACCGGTATTATCCTGCCGTTTTTCAGTTACGGAGGTACGTCGATCCTGATTCTGATCACGGAGATGGGACTGGTGCTGAATGTGTCTCGTCGGATCAAATTTGATGCCAATCATCCCATCGAGTAATGCAGGCTGTCAGTAAAAAACAGAAGATCATTGAGAAAGTCTGTAATGATTCAGAAGAAAAAGTTTCAATTCAGATCGGGAAAGTGTTGATATGATTCAGCATTTTGGAGTAAGATTCTCAACTCAGACTGAGATAAAAATGTGGAGAACTGTATGCGTAGAAAGAGACGAAATAAGAAAATTTTACGTATCATTCTGACTGCTCTCCTTGTAGTTGCGTTCGTAGCTGCATTGGGAGCAGTTTTGATATGGAAAGTATTTGTAGTAAAAGAGGTTTCCGTAAAGGGAAATGAAATTTATACAGACAAGCAGATTGAAGACTGGGTTTTAGATGAAAAATATTCCTGGAATTCACTGTATGTTTACTTTGAAAACAAACTGAATAAAACCGAGGAGATCCCTTTTGTAGATTCTCTGCAGATTCGGTTGAAATCACCGCAAAAGCTGGAAATTACTGTGGTGGAAAAAGGAATCCTTGGATATCTGTATATTCCGTCACTGGGGAAAAATGCATATTTTGACAAAGACGGATTTGTCGTGGAACTTTCTTCTCAGGTAATCGAAGGTGTGACCAAGATCAATGGTCTGTCGGTGGAAAGCGCAGAACTTTACAAAAAACTTTCCATTGGTGATAACAGCAAGCTGCTTCGTACCCTATTGAATGTGACACAGCTTTTGAAAAAATATGACCGGGTGCCGGAAATGATTTATATGAAAGATGGCAATGTCTGGCTGATCTATGGTCAGATTCAGGTAAATCTTGGCGGAGGTACGGATCTGAATGAGAAGATTCTTCGAATGGATCAGATTCTGCCACAGCTTGACGGAATGAGTGGAACGCTGCATGTAGAGACCTGGTCGGAAAACAATACGGATATTTATTTCCGAAATGGAGAACTGATGGAGATCCCGAATGATGTACAGACTGTCCCGGCGGCATCCGATGAATCTGCGGATGGAAATCAGTAGGATAGTATCATTTTTTTGAGGATAAATACCTGAAAATTAATCACATTTCTTTATAAGAAAATGAATTCAGAAAACGGACTGCTTCTTTTTAAAGTGGAATGAATTCCGGAAAAATCAGATTAAATATGATTTAGAGGTTGATTATTTTTGCAAAAACAGATATTATAAAAGAGATAATAAAAATAGTGGCAGGAATGTCGTTAAAGATAGTATAAATATATTCCGAGGGAGGAATAAAAGGAGGATTATCGTGGTTGAAATCATGTCAATAGGGGCTGAGTCCAGCGCAAAAATTATTGTAATCGGAGTAGGCGGCGCTGGAAACAATGCCGTAAACCGAATGATAGATGAAAAAATCGGTGGTGTAGAGTTTGTCGGAGTAAATACAGACAAGCAGGCACTTACCTTATGTAAAGCACCGACTTTGATTCAGATTGGAGAGAAACTCACCAAAGGACTTGGTGCAGGTGCACAGCCTGAGATCGGTCAGAAAGCCGCAGAGGAAAGCGCAGAAGAACTGACAGCGGCAATCGAAGGCGCAGATATGGTATTTGTTACCTGTGGTATGGGTGGCGGAACAGGAACCGGTGCTGCACCGGTTGTTGCGAAAATCGCAAAAGATATGGGAATCCTTACCGTAGGTGTTGTTACAAAACCGTTCAAATTTGAAGCAAAAACACGTATGACAAATGCAGTACATGGAATTGAGAATCTGAAAGAGAGCGTAGATACGCTGATCGTGATTCCAAATGATAAACTGCTTGAGATTGTTGACAGAAGAACCACGATGCCAGATGCTCTGAAGAAAGCAGATGAAGTATTACAGCAGGCAGTACAGGGAATCACAGACCTGATCAATGTCCCTGCTTTGATCAACCTTGACTTTGCTGATGTTCAGACTGTTATGAAAGACAAAGGTCTGGCACATATCGGTATCGGTGGGGCTACCGGTGATGACAAAGCAATCGAGGCTGTTAAAATGGCTGTTGCAAGTCCGTTGCTTGAGACAACCATCAATGGTGCATCTCATGTTATCATTAACATTTCCGGTGATATTTCTCTTATGGATGCAAACGATGCAGCAAGTTATGTACAGGATCTTGCCGGCGATGATGCAAATATCATCTTCGGTGCAAAATATGATGAGTCTATTCCGGATGCAGCAACCATTACCGTTATTGCAACAGGTCTGGAGAATGCCGCAGCACCGGCACCGTCTATTTTACCTGGCATGAAGTTCAATGGTGGCAATACTTTGAACATGGCACGTACTGCCGGCAGTGTAAAACCTGCACAGACAAGCGCAACTCCGGTTCAGCCACAGTTTAACGGAATCCAGCGTCCGCAGAAGCCAACACCGACCGTTGCTCCGCGTGACATCAAGATTCCGGAATTCCTGAAAAACACAAAACGCTAATCATTCAGAAACAGAATATTATGGCAGTAAACTCCGCGGTTTCGACAAAAAAATCGCGGAGTTTTTTGTATACTGTTCAGGGAGGTGACAAGTGGAGTATGAATGGTATGCAGATGTTTTTCTTTTGACAAACCTGCTGATGGATATGAGTGCTATGTTTGCTGCTGCACTTTTGCTCAATGACAGGCTTCGACTGGGTCGTTGTCTGGCAGTCTGTGCGGCAGGGGTAACCGGCTCCACAGTGCTGCTGATACTGCTGAAAAAATATCTGATCTACAGTATTGTTTTACATACGGTCATTCATCCGTTGATGGCATTTTGCGTATTTGGAGCAAAAGGCAAAAGGCGGTTTTTGCGAACCCTTTTGACCATTTATCTGATTTTGTTTGTGATGGGTGGAATACAAAACAGTGTGGGGATGTTACTTGGAAATAGCACATTGGATATCCTGCTGTCCGGGATGGCAGCGGCACTTTTGTTTTGTATCTATCAGATCCGATGGCGTGTCACTCAGCGGATCTGCCGGGTGGAGTTATGGGCAGGGACAGAACATGTTATGGTAGATGCCTATTGCGATACCGGGAATCTGCTGCGAGATTCACTGACAGGGAAACCAGTCTGCATTTTGCAGCAGGAAGTATTCGAACAATTTGCCACTGACAGAACAATACAAAAAGAGATTTCCTGCCATACGATCGGTACAGAAAAAGAAAAACTGAAAATTGTGATGTTGGATAAAATGAAGATTTATCAAAAAGGTACGGTAACGGAGATAAAGGAGCCGGAGATTGGTCTGCATACCGGGGAGATTATGCAGAATCCGAAGGTACAAATGCTTTTACATGCAAGCTATATCAGATGAGGAGGATGCCTATCGGGTATAGTTTTTGACCGGAGTGCAGAGGGCAGTCTGGAAGTAAGAGAAGAGGAGAAAAAGAAAAAAGCATGGAAAGGATCTATAAGTATGTATTTAAAAGTTTCCGTACCTGGAAAATTCCAACTGAAATTAATACCAACTGTGCATAATCTGCTGTTTTTGCAGTCAAATGACATTCATTATATTGGTGGCACGGATGTGCTTCCGGCACCGTTAGAACGGGAGGCCGAAAATGAGTGCATCATGCTGCTTGGAACGGAAGAAGGTGGTGAGGAAGCCAGAAAACGGCTGATCGAACATAATCTGCGTCTGGTTGTATACATAGCAAAGAAATTTGACAATACCGGAATTGGGGTGGAGGATCTGATCTCCATCGGTACGATCGGTCTGATCAAGTCCATCAATACGTATAATCCGGGGAAAAATATCAAACTTGCCACATATGCTTCCCGATGCATCGAAAATGAGATTCTTATGTATCTTCGGCGGACGAGTAAAATGAAGATGGAAATCTCCTTTGATGAACCGTTAAACGTTGACTGGGATGGCAACGAGCTGTTACTTTCCGATATTCTTGGAACAGAGGACGACATTATTTACAAAGATATGGAGGTAGAGGTGGAGAAAAAGCTTCTGAAGCGCGCCATTGACAAGCTCTCTCCAAGAGAAAGAAATATCATTGAGCTGCGTTATGGTCTGACACCCGGGGGCAGAGAGTATACACAAAAAGAAGTGGCAGATCAGATGAATATTTCCCAGTCCTATATTTCGCGTCTGGAAAAAAAGATCATGAAGCGTCTGAAAAAGGAAATTACCCGCTATGAATAATTCGTTGGGAACAAATAAGAAGAAAAGGTTACAATTTTATTAAGTTTCGCCGGAAAGGTTGATGAAAAATAAAAATGAGTTACAATATGAGATGATTAAGCCAAAAAGACAGTGCAAATTGAAATTAGATACAAAGGAAGTAAGAATCGTGCAAAAGACAAAATTAAGACAGGAATTAAAAAGACAGAGAACAAGTCAGAAACGTTTCCGTAGAATTTTATATCTGATTATTGCGGCTGCAATTGTAATCTACATTGCAGGAACCGTATACTACAGCAAACATTTTTATTCAAAGGGAACAGCGTTTGGAATTGCTCTGCGCAATGAAAGTGTGGCATCTGTCAAGAAAAAAATCGAAGAAAAAATGAATGCCTACACACTTACGGTATCCACCAGAGATGGGGAGGAAACCATCAATGCATCGGATATCGGACTGAAATATGATGACAAAAAGGAACTGGATGAGCTGTTTGAAAATGAAAAGCCATTTTTGTGGTTTTTGATGGCAGCGACTTCAGAGAAAGAAATTGATCTGGATATTTCTGTAGATGAACAGAAGCTGGATGATGAGATCCGGAATCTTTCCTGCATGCAGGATGAGAACATGACAACACCGACGGATGCTCATCTGGAATATAGTGATGGCGAATTTCGAATCGTGGATGAGACACACGGAAATCAGCTGGATGTCAACAAAACAGAGCAGGTACTTGAGGATGCAGTCAATGAAGGTGCATCCGAAGTTTCTTTGGATGATCAGGATTGTTATGTAAAACCTGGTGTATACAAGGATGATGAAAAATTAAAACAGGAATGCGAGGATGCAAACAAAATGCTTGTCGCAGAGATTACCTATGATTTTGGCGATCGGACAGAAGTGGTGGATAGCTCCGTAATCGCAGACTGGATTACATTTGGTGATGATTATACCTTTGATTTGGATGAGGATAAAATTACGGAATATGTACATCAGCTTGGATTAAAATATGATACGTTTGGTTTGAGCAGACAGTTCAAAACACATGATGGTCAGACAATCACACTGAAAGGCGGTGATTACGGCTGGTGTATCAATAAAAAGAAAACGGTTGCGCAGTTAAAGGAACTGGTTTTGCAGGGGGCAAAAGAGACGGTAGAGCCTGTATATCTGTATAGTGGTGTCTGCCGTGATACGAATGACCTTGGCAGTACTTATATTGAGGTAAGCACTGCGGCACAGACCATGTGGCTGTACAAAGACGGGGAATGTATTGTATCCACACCGGTTGTAACTGGAAACGTATCAGCCGGACACAGCACACCGTCCGGTGGCGTATGGGCAATTGATGCGCGTATGACAAACTATACTCTGAAGGGTCAGGATTATAATTCTGAAGTATCGTTCTGGCTCCCGTTTAATGGAGATGTCGGAATCCATGATGCTTCATGGAGAAGTGAGTTTGGTGGAAGTATTTATAAGACACGTGGTTCCCATGGCTGTGTCAATACACCGTACAGTGCCATGAAAACCATTTATGAGAATGTCAAAATTGGTTATCCGGTTGTAGTTTATTAATTTCCATCAGATGTGAGGAACAAAGTTTATATCAGTGGAAGGGGGGGACTTCTATCTGATATAGCCTTCAGTCGCTGGTATATGAGGATATGAGAAACAGCGGTTTTGAAATGTAAGGAGAACGTATGAAAAAGACAGAAAATCCGAAGAAAAAGAAGGGTGGAAAACTGACACTGGTGATTATTGTGACTGCATTGGCAGTAATGGCATTTGCACTTTTCAAAATCGCTCAGATTTACAAAGACTATCAGGAATCAGAGCAGACATTTGAAAAACTGGAAGAAACCTATGTGGTCAATCCGGATGGAAGCTCCGTGGCGGAGGACGACTGGAATGATGATACGAGAATTCAGTTTGATGCGCTGAAAAAAGAAAATCCGGATATTATGGCATGGTTACGGTTTGACAATTTTGATGATGTACATATCAGCTATCCGGTATTGTATTCCGGGGACGATTCCAAATATCTGAGAAGTGATATTTACGGAAACTATCATATTGCGGGCTGTATTTTCCTGGAGGGACTGAATAATCCGGATTTTACCGATTATCATTCCATTATTTACGGACACAATATGAGAAATACGACGATGTTCGGTGATCTCAAGCGGTATAAAAACGATGAAGGATTTTATGAAAAGAATCAGTTTTTCAATGTTTATACCGCGGATAAGGTATACCGGTATCAGATTTTTTCCTACTATGATGTAGATGAGGACAGTGATATCTATACCGTGGGGTATGGCGCAGATGACAGCTGGCAGGCAATGATCGACAAGATGGTTGCTTCATCTATGAAAGATACGGGGATTCATCCGACCAAGGATGATAAAGTGGTGACGCTGTCCACCTGTAGTAAGGCAGGGGAGACCAAACGTTTCGTGGTTCATGGCGTATTGGTCGATGTGAAGACGCATTAATAGTTCCTTTAGGGGGCTTAAAATTTACGATTTGACTTTTTGAACGCAGAATAAGCATTCCCCCGCTTCAAGTGCGTAGAGCACTAAGCGGTGGGTAAGGGGGATGCAAGATGAAATAGATATATTTCAATGTGTAAATGGCGAAATCAGAGCCTCCTTCTGTGGCGAGCGATTGAGTAAGAGACTGAGTTTTGCAAGTTTTGCGCGAATGGGAACCGACCAGCTTTTGTAGGAGCGTGGGAATGAGCGCGATGAAACCGAAGCAAAACGAAGGTAACGCACGGCTAGCTGACACAGAAGGAGGCTCTGATTTCGCTTTAAAAAGAAAGAGTTAATTAGTCATCAAATAATTTCGCATGGTTTTTAGCGCGGACTTTTCGAGCCTGCTGACCTGCGCCTGAGAGATGTGAATTTCTTCGGCAACCTCCATCTGGGTTTTACCCTCAAAAAAGCGCAGATCTATAATATGTTTTTCACGTTTATTCAAACGTTTCATCGCATCGCTGAGTGAGAGATTTTCCACCCAGCGATCTTCTTTGTTTTTCCTGTCGCTGATCTGATCCATGACATAGAGTGGTTCACCGCCGTCGGTATAAACGGGATCATAAAGGCTGACCGGCGTCTGGATGGCATCCAGTGCATAGGTGATGTCCTCTTTTGGAATGTCAATTTCTCTGGATATCTCATCCAGCGAGGGTTCGCGGTTGCTTTTTCTGGTCATAAGCTCTCTGGCATGAATGGCTTTGTAGGCGGTGTCGCGCAGGGAACGGCTGACACGCAGACTGTTGTTGTCTCTGAGATAGCGGCGGATTTCGCCAATAATCATGGGGACCGCGTAAGTGGAAAATTTTACTTCCATAGTGGGATCAAAGTTGTCAATGGATTTGATCAGTCCGATGCATCCAATTTGAAACAGATCATCCACATTTTCATTGGATGCGGAAAAACGACGGATCACACTTAAGACGAGGCGGAGATTGCCACGAATGTATTCTTCCCGGGCCTGTCGGTCGCCTTGACGGATGCGAGTGAACAACTCTTTTTTCTGATCTTCATTCAAAACAGGGAGCGTGGATGTGTTGACGCCACAGATTTCGACTTTGTATGCTGACATGTATGGTTACCTCCGGAATCGTTTGATGTAAATTTAAGAATGCCTTCGGCATTCTTACTGCGAGATGCGTGTTATGCAAAGCATGACATAATTCTTCTGCGTATCTCTGCAATCGTGCCGGAGGCTGTATCAGATGGGAGGTATCTCACATCTGATGTATTAACATCTTGCACCAAAACAGAAAAATTATTCCGAAGATGGAAAAACAAAGAATGGTAAAATTGGGAAAAAGAATACAGATGTGTCTGGGGAAGAATATGGATGAGTATAAAAGTGGTCTGCAGCTGTGGGTTACGAATATCGTGTGTGAACTGTGTAACCAGAAATATGTTTCAAGTTCAAAAATGTGGTTCAGGTCGTTGCACAACATTAAAAATGATGTTAAAATAAAAACAATTGTCAATTAGAAAGATTGAAACCGGGAGGTACACATGAAAAAATTATTGGATAATATTACCGCTGAGGTAACAAATGCTTTTGTGGAAGCCGGATATGAAGAAAAATTCGGTAAAGTTACATTGTCAAACAGACCAGATCTGTGTGAGTTTCAGTGTAACGGAGCCATGGCTGCTGCAAAACAGTATAAAAAGGCACCGTTTATGATCGCAGATGACGTGGCAGCACGTCTGCAGGATGTGGAGATGTTTGCATCTGTAGAGTCTGTAAAACCGGGATTTCTGAACCTGAAATTATCTGAGGAATATCTGGCAGAGTATCTGCGTGAAATGCAGGCAGATGAGCGCTATGGTTGCGAAAAGGCTGCAGAGCCGAAGACCATTATTGTAGATTACGGCGGAGCAAACGTGGCAAAACCGCTGCATGTCGGACATCTTCGTTCCGCAGTTATCGGCGAAAGCGTAAAACGTATGAGCCGCTATATCGGTCACAATGTCATCGGTGACGTTCATCTTGGCGACTGGGGACTTCAGATGGGACTTATCATCACAGAGCTTCATGAGCGTAAACCGGAGCTGGTTTATTTTGACGCGGCATATGAAGGAGAATATCCGGAAGAAGCACCATTTACCATTTCTGAATTGGAGGAGATTTATCCGACTGCAAGTGGAAAATCTAAAGAAGATGCAGCTTACAAGGAAGCAGCAATGCAGGCTACTTTTGAACTTCAGAAAGGCAGAAGAGGCTATATCGCACTGTGGAAACACATTCTGTCCGTATCTATCGCGGATCTGAAGAAAAACTATGACAGTTTAAATGTTTCATTTGATCTTTGGAAAGGCGAGTCTGATGCGGATTCATACATCGCACCGATGGCTGAGCAGATGAAGAAAGACGGATTTGCTTATATGAGTGAGGGCGCGTTGGTTGTTGATGTCAGCGAGGAGACCGATGCAAAAGAAATTCCGCCATGTATGATTCTGAAATCCGATGGAGCATCCCTGTATACAACCACAGACCTTGCAACCATCGTATGGCGTATGAAAGATTACCATCCGGATCAGATGGTATATCTGGCAGACAAACGTCAGGAGCTTCATTTTGTACAGGTATTCCGCTGTGCGAAGAAGACAGGTCTGGTAGATGATAACACAGAACTGAAATTCATCGGTTTTGGTACGATGAATGGCAAAGATGGCAAACCGTTCAAGACCCGTGAGGGAGGCGTTATGCGTCTGGAGAAACTGGTTGGAGACATCCAGAACGAGATGTATCAGAAAATTGCCGAGAATAATACCATGGAAAAAGAAGAAGCAGAAAAGACAGCAAAACAGGTTGCATTATCTGCTATCAAATACGGAGATCTGTCCAATCAGGCTTCCAAAGATTATATCTTTGATATTGACCGCTTTATCTCCTTTGAGGGAAATACAGGTCCATATATCCTGTATACCATCGTGCGTATCAAATCTATTTTGAAAAAGTACGCGGAGAGCGGAAAATCAGCATCAGATTATACCATTCAGGCAGCACATTCTGCAAGTGAGAAGAATTTGATGCTGGAGCTGGCACGTTTCAACGAAGTAATGACAAATGCAGCAGAGGAGCTTGCTCCGCACAAGATCTGTGCATATATTTACGGACTGGCAAACGCTCTGAATCATTTCTATCATGAGACAAAGATTATGGTAGAAGAAGATGTAGCTGTACAGGCTGGTTATATCCGTCTGTTAGAGCTGACCAGAGATGTCCTTGAGACATGTATTGATGTTCTTGGGTTCGATGCACCAGAGAAAATGTAAGATACTAATGAGCACAAGAGAGTCAACATACTGGTATGATTGACGAACGGCGAAATTATTGAGTGGTGAAATCACGATATAATGTAAAAAACCCATTCATATCTTTATCATGTATAGGTGGTAAAGGATATGGATGGGTTTTTATTTGCTATAGGAAATTATACTGAATTTAATATCCCAGTTCTTCTCCAACCAGAATCAGTTTAATACGGCCTTTGATAGCGCTTCTTCTTGTGATAACAGTATGGCTGCAGATACATCCTTCTGAAAAACAGTCATGACAGCTTCCGGTCAGGGCGCATGGTGTATTGCGATCCAGACGGATGGCATTTGGCGGGGAAGCGATATTTTTTACTCTGGATTCGGCTTCTTCCAGTGTGGCAGCAACTTTATTCATGCCGGCGATGATGATTACGTTTTCTGGTCCATAGATCAAAGCGGCTACACGGTTTCCTGTACCGTCTGTATTGACTAACTGACCATCTAAGGTAATCGCATTTGTGCTCATGAAATAGTAGTCACAGGACAGAGCCTTGTGATAAATTTCTTTGATTTCCTCCGGAGAACAGGCTTTGGAACGATCCAGTAAAGTGATATCATCTCTTTTTTGCAGTGCATCCATCAGACCACATTCGTTCATGGTCATGGAACCACCAAAAGATACACTGGAACCCGGTGTTACATAGGAAAGAGCTTTCTTTACTGCTTCTTCGCTTGTTTCACAGTAGCAACCTTCGTAACCGCGGCGTGTAATATTTTTCAGAATCGTTTCTGCGGTAACTTTATAATATTTCTGTTTTGGTGTCATAAAATAACCTCCTCGCTGAAATACTGCGATAATCGGCAGTGCAAAAAAAGAAGACCACTGCGGAATCCTTACAGTATTACAATATGTATAAAAATATAGTGAACCAATCAGAAGAGAAAGTCAAGAGATGTGAGAACTGTTAGAATAGACAAACTTCTTGCAAAAAAGGCGGGCAATGTGAGCGATGGGGGGATAGACTGATTTTGCGGTCAGACAGATACAGTGTAATAGGAATGTTGGAGACAGTGAACACCGTTGATTTGACTTTTTTTAGATGGATGTAGTATATTAGACTACAGTTCACTCATCGTAAATAGTAAAGGGGAAACAGAACATGAGGAAAAATTTAAAGAAGTTGTTTTCATATTACAAACCATATATGGGAATTTTTATTGCAGATATGATTTTCGCATTTGGCGCTGCTGCGGTATCGTTAGTAATTCCGCTGGTGGTGCGTTATATCACATCTGAGGTGGTTCACTGGGAAAGCAGTCAGGCGTTGCACACCATTCTGCGTCTTGGCATTATCATGCTGGTGCTGATTGCCGTACAATGTTACTGCAATTATTTTATAGCGAATTACGGACATGTCATGGGTGCAAAAATCGAGTACGACATGCGTGCGGAGATTTTTTCGCATTATCAGAAATTGTCTTTCCGTTTCTACGATGATCAGAAAGTCGGCCAGTTAATGTCTAGAATCACGTCGGATTTGTTTGATATTACGGAGCTGCTGCATCACGGACCGGAAAATATTGTGATTTCACTGATTCGTATCATCGGTGCTTTCGTTATTATGATAAATATCAGTCCGCGGCTGACAGTGGCAGCATTTGCCTTGGTGCCGTTCATGCTGGTATACGCTTATGTGTTTAATAAAAAAATGAAGTGCGCCTTTCGTATGAACCGTGTGAAAATTGCAGATATTAACAGTCAGATCGAGGATAATCTGTCCGGTATCCGCGTGGTAAAATCTTTTGCCAACGAGGAAATTGAAAATAAGAAGTTCAAAAAGGGTAATGACGGATTTTTGGATGCAAAGAAAAACAGTTATCGATACATGGGCGGCTACAATGCCGGTCTGACCGCTTTTACAACAGCAATTACCGTTGTAGTTATACTGTCTGGTGGAATGATGATCGCCCGTGGAAAAGGAAATATCACGGATCTGATCACATTTTTACTGTATATTAATGTATTTACAGAGCCGATCAAAACGCTGATTGACTTTACGGAACAGTTCCAGAATGGTTATTCCGGATTTGAGCGTTTTATGGAGATGATCTCTGTAGTTCCTGATATCAAAGACGCGCCGGATGCGCAGCCAATGCAGGAAGTGAAAGGCGAGATTGGTTTTGAAAATGTGTCTTTCCATTATGCTGACAGTGATCAGATGGTGCTGAACCATGTAAATCTGGAAGTCCCGGCAGGAGAGTATGTGGCGCTGGTGGGAAGTTCCGGTGCAGGAAAAAGTACACTGTGCAGCCTGATTCCACGTTTTTACGATGTGACAGATGGTACGATCCGGGTGGATGGTCAGGATATCCGCAAGATCAAACTGTCGGATCTGCGCAACCATATCGGAATCGTGCAGCAGGATGTATATCTGTTTGCGGGAACGATTCTGGAAAACATCCGTTACGGTAAGCCGGAGGCCAGCAGGGAAGATGTTATCAAAGCGGCAAAAGAAGCCAATGCTCATGAATTTATCATGAGTTTTCCGGATGGATATGATACGGATATCGGACAGCGTGGTGTTAAGTTGTCCGGTGGACAGAAACAGCGTTTGTCCATTGCCCGTGTATTTTTGAAAAATCCGCCGATTCTGATTTTTGACGAGGCAACTTCCGCATTGGATAATGAAAGTGAGAAAGTCGTTCAGGAATCTCTGGAGATTCTTGCAAAAGGACGTACTACTTTCGTAATTGCACACCGCCTGTCAACTATCCGAAATGCAGAACGTATTCTGGTGCTGACGGAAAATGGCATCGAGGAGAGTGGTACCCATGAAGAACTGGTTGCAAAGGGCGGCATTTATCAGAAGTTATGCGAGATGGCAAATCTGGCATAAACATATGAAGATATCGAATGATGGAAAAATGTGTAGTTATGTGATTTTGTGAATGGAATCAGAAAAAATATTCTAATGGTTTTATAAGTGAAATCAGATGGAAGCATCATATTTTGTGTAAGTCTGGAAAGGAAATGTTATTATATATGAGCAGACTGAAAGTGAAAAAGGTACAACTGTCCGATAAGGAGTGGATGGATGCTTATCTGGATGCAAAACAGGACAAAGGATGTGACATGTGTTTTGCAAACATCTATCTCTGGGGCAGAAAATATAAAACGGGTTATGCACTGGTCAATGACTGTCTGATTTTTGCGGATCTGACGGATTTTACCAGTGTATCCATGCCTCTTGGCGATCCGGAAAAAGTAAAACAGGCGATTCTGACGCTGGAAGAATATTTTGCGGAAGATGGAAAGCCGTTTGCGCTGCATCTGACAACACCAAAGGATGTGGAGCAGTTGGAAGAATGGTTTCCGGGAAAATATCAGGTGGAGTATGAGCGTGATCTGGCGGATTATGTGTATGAGCGGGAAAAACTGGTAGCATTATCCGGAAAGAAATATCACGGTAAAAAGAACCATGTAAATAAATTTAAAAGCCTGTATCCGAACTGGGTATATGAGCCAATTACGGATGAAAATGTGGAAGACTGTTTTCAGATGGGGCTGGAATGGCGCAGAATCAACGACTGTGAGCAGGATGAGGAAAAACTGGACGAGCTGTGCGTGACCTTTAATGCGCTGCGTCTGGTAAAAGAACTTCATCTGACAGGTGGCTTGTTGCGGCTGGAACCGGAAGGGGATGTGGTGGCGTTTGCCATTGGAGAAGAATTAAATAAAGATATGTATGTGGTGCATATCGAGAAGGCGTTTGCAGATGTGCCGGGTGCTTACCCAATGATCAATCAACAGTTTGCGGAACACGCAGCAGAAGGTTATCCGTACGTCAACCGTGAGGATGACAGTGGCGTGGAAGGTCTGCGCCGGGCAAAAGAGTCCTATCACCCTGCATTTATGGGATTGAAGGGGTATGTGACACACCTTGACAATTCCTGATTTCAGACTTAAAATAATTTGTCAAAGGGTGGAAATTCAAAAGTTAAGAAAGGATGATATAAAATGACAAAAATAGACATTATTTCCGGATTCCTTGGAGCCGGAAAAACAACTTTTATTAAAAAAATGCTGGAAGAAGTTTTCTCAGGTGAGAAAGTAGTTCTGGTTGAGAATGAATACGGCGAAGTTGGTATCGACGGCGGATTTTTAAAAGATTCCGGTATCGAGATCAAAGAGCTGAATTCCGGCTGTATCTGCTGTTCACTGGTTGGCGATTTCAACCGCAGCTTAAATGAAGTGATCGAGACTTATCATCCGGATCGTATTCTCATCGAGCCGTCTGGAGTTGGCAAACTTTCTGATGTTATGTCTTCTGTAAAAGACATGGAGAAAGATCATGATGTAAAATTAAATGCATTGGTAACAGTTGCAAACGCAATGAAAGCAACCAAACAGATGAAAGCATTTGGTGAATTTTTCAACAACCAGATTGAAAATGCAACAACCGTTGTTTTAAGCAGAACTCAGAATATGAAAGAGGAAAAACTGGAACTTTGCGTAAAAGAGATTCAGAAATTAAATCCGAAGGCTGCCATCATTACAACTCCGTGGGATTCTATTTCAGGAGAGCAGATCCTGAAAGTAATTGAGCAGCAGGATTCTCTGATGCAGGAAATGATGAAAGAGTACGAAGAACATCATCATGATCACGAGCATGAGCATCATCACGACCATGACCACGATCACGAGCATGAGCATCATCACGATCATGACCACGAGCACGAGCATGAACACCACCATGACCATGATCACGAACACGGCGAAGGATGCACCTGCGGATGCCACGACCACGATCATCACCATCATGACCATGATGCAGATGAAGTATTTATCAGCTGGGGCAAAGAGACTCCTCATAAATATACAAAAGAGAAGATTGAGTCTATCCTGAAAACATTCTGCGATACCGAAGACTACGGCACAATTTTACGTGCAAAAGGAATGGTTCCGGCAGAAGACGGCACATGGATCTATTTCGACATGGTTCCGGGCGAGTACGAGTTGCGTGACGGTGAACCGGATTATACCGGACGTCTCTGTGTCATTGGTACAGACATCGACGAGCATAAGTTAGAAGAATTATTTGAACTGAACTAAAAACGGATTCCGATATGGAAGTGCGGTCAGCATTGCTATATCGGAAAAAGTTTTCTTTTGAAACCACGCAGAAAGCAAAAATTACAGAAAAGAGAGAAACGAATAATTATGGATATACCAGTATATTTATTTACCGGTTTTATGGACAGTGGAAAGACGTCCCTGATCACTCAGACCCTTCAGGAGAATGATTTTGGAATCGGCTCCCGCAGTCTGATCATTGCCTGTGAAGATGGCGATGAAGAATACGATGAAGAAGCACTGGAAAAAGACAAAATTACGGTTGTGGCAGTAGAGTCCGAAGAAGAATTTACCGAAGAATATCTGAAAGACTGTGATGAGACCATCAAGCCGGATCAAGTATTTATCGAGTATAACGGTACATGGGAAGCTGCCAAGATTCTGGAAATGAAACTCCCGAAAGGATGGGAGATTGTGCAGTCTCTGGCAACGATTGATGCTTCTACATTTGAACTGTTTTTGACAAATATGCGTGCCATGATGATGGAGCAGGTATTTAATACAGATGTGGTTATTTTTAACCGTTGTACCGAAGATACTCCGAAGGCAAAATTCCGCAGAACCATCAAAGCAGTAAACCGTCGTGCGCAGATCGTATATGAGCGTGCGGATGGAACCATTGATGAGAGTGATGCAGACGAACTTCCATATGATCTGGATCAGGATGTGATTGAGATCACCGATGCAGATTACGGTATTTTCTACCTGGATGTACAGGATAATCCGCAGAAATACGAAGGCAAGACTGTCCGTTTTCTGGGGCTGATCTACCGACCGGATAAATTTGGCAAGAAACCGATCATGGTACCGGGACGTTTTGCCATGACCTGTTGTGTAGAGGATATTCAGTTTATCGGTCTGAAATGCAAGTATGATAAAGCGATGGAGATTCCACACAAATCATGGGCATATGTGACCGCACAGATCCACAATGAGTTTGCTAAGGAATATCGTGGTAAAGGTCCTGTTCTGTATGCAAAAGAAGTAGTAAAAGCAGAAGAACCGGAAGACAGTCTTGTATACTTCTCGTAAAATGTGAGAAAAATCAGAAAACTGATTGACAAAACTTCAAGAATGTAATAGACTAAAGCACATATAAGAAAGCAAGTTGAAACCGTTGAAAAAGAGTAGTAGGCTGGAGACAGTAATGTCGAACCGATTTTCAGAGAGCTGCCGCTGGTGTGAGTGCAGTATGAGGAGAAAGCTGAATGGACTTTTGAGGGCTGCCTGAAATGGATTTGAGAGTAGGGTATGCCGGGAGCCGAACCCGTTATCCAGTCGGTATGTATGAATACGTACATAATCAGAGTGGGCGTCACGCCAATTTGAGTGGTACCGCGATAATAATTCAGTTTATTACCGTCTCAGGATAAGTTTATCCTGAGACGGTTTTTTTAAACCATGAAACATGAAAAAGAGGAGAGTAAAAACATGAAAAAGAGATTTTTGGCAATGGCACTTGGGTGTGCAATGGCAGTAACAGTTCTGGCAGGCTGCGGTGGTCAGTCAAACGATCAGAAGGATGCAGGGAATACCACTTCTGCAACAGAAGAAACAGCAGATGGCAAAGTTTATCAGGTAGGAATTGTTCAGTATGTTGACGATGCCTCTTTAAACCAGATCGTAAAAGCCGTAAAAGAAGAACTGGATGCAAAAGGGAAAGAACTTGGTGTAACATTTGATTATGCAAACCACACATATAATGGTCAGGCAGATGCGACAGTTATGAACCAGATTGCAAGCGACCTGATCAACGATAACGTAGATGCAATTGTTCCGGTAGCAACACCGGTAGCAATGGTAATGCAGGCAGCAACAGAAGAAACACAGACACCGGTCGTATTTTCCGCAGTATCTGATCCTGTTATTACAGGTCTTGTAGAGAGCATGGATAAACCGGGAAGCAATATCACGGGTACATCCGATATGCTGGATACAGATGCAATTATGGATCTGATGCTGGCAGCGCAGCCGGATATCAAAAAAGTAGGTCTGTTATATGATAAAGGACAGGATTCCTCTACACAGCCGATCGCAGATGCAAAAGAATATCTGGATGCAAAAGGAATTGAATATGTGGAAAAAACAGGAACAACCAACGATGAGGTATCTCTTGCAGCAGATGCTCTGATCGCAGCAGGCTGTGAAGCAGTATTTACCCCAACTGATAATACCGTTATGACAGCAGAACTTGCAATTTTTGAAAAATTCCAGGATGCAAAAGTCGCACAGTATTGTGGTGCTGATTCCTTCGCATTAAACGGTGCATTCTGCGGATACGGTGTAAATTACGAAGAACTTGGAAAAGCAACAGCTGATATGGTAGTAGATATTCTGGTAAACGGTGCTGATCCGGCAACGACTCCGGTACAGACTATGAATAATGGTATCGCAACCATCAATACAGACACAGCAGAAAAAATCGGTCTGGATTACAGCATGTTTGCTACTATGTGTGAGCAGGTAAAAGAGACTACAACTGCTCAGGAATTTGAATAAGATTAGGAGCAAAAACTTATTATGTTATCTTCAATTTTTACAGTATCACTTGCACAGAGTGCAATTGAACTTGGATGTATCTATGCGCTGGTAGCGCTGGCGCTGTTTGTATCATTTTCAATTTTAAATATTGCGGATCTTTCCACCGATGGATGTTTTACCCTGGGATGCGCCGTGTGTGCCATGGTAACCCTGCAGGGACACCCGTTTCTGGGACTTCTGGCAGCGACAGGTGCCGGTGTGATCTCGGGATTTGTAACGGCATTTCTTCAGACCAGACTGGGCGTTGAGTCCATTTTGGCCGGAATTATCGTAAATACCGGTTTGTATACCATTAATATCGCGGTTATGGGATTTTCTTCTACCATCAATCTGTTTGCCAATGATACAATTTTTACGCTGGCAAAGGACAAAATCGGTGGAAACTGGTATGAAATCATTGCTATTTTGATCGTCATCCTGATTGTGGCAGTGATTCTGATCTGGTTTTTGGGAACGAGACTGGGACTTTCTATTCGGGCAACCGGTGATAATGCTTTTATGGTGAGAGCTTCCTCTATCAGTCCGGTGTTTACCATTACCGTTGGACTGTGTGTGGCAAACGCTATGACCGGACTTTCCGGTGGACTGCTGGCTCAGTATCAGAAATCCTGTGATATCAATATCGGAACTGGTCAGGTGACCATTGCTCTGGCGAGTCTGATCATCGGAGAGACACTGGTTGGAAAAGGACATGTGGCAAAAAGAATCTTTGGAGTCATCCTTGGAAGCTGTCTGTATCGTTTTATCGTGGCAATCGCACTTCGATTCAATGTGCCGGCAGAATGTCTGAAACTGGTATCATCCATTATCGTAGCAGTAGCGATTTCTCTGCCGTATCTGAAACAGAAAGCAGCGTTTGCAAAAACAAAACGTGCAGCAATCGCAAAAAGAAGACGGGGAGGGAATCTGTAATGCTCCAATTAATTGATATATCAAAAACCTTTAATCCGGGTACCGTAAATGAGAAAAAGGCATTGTCTCATCTGAATCTGGAATTACAGGATGGTGATTTTGCAACTATCATCGGAAGTAACGGTGCCGGAAAATCAACCATGTTCAATGCCATCTGTGGAACGTTCTTCGCAGATGAAGGTGCTGTAATCCTGGATGGAAAAGATATTACATACGAAAAAGAACATAAGAGAAGCAAATACATCGGACATCTGTTTCAGGATCCGATGAAAGGTACCGCTCCGAATATGAGTATAGAGGAGAATCTGGCACTGGCCTATCTGAGAGCTTCTGCTTCAAGAGGAAAGTTCTTCAGCAGGATTTCCCAGAAAGAAAAACAGATGTTTCGTGAAAAACTTGCTTTACTTGATATGGGACTGGAAGACCGTATGAAAAACCCGGTTGGACTGCTTTCCGGCGGACAGCGTCAGGCGTTGACACTTTTGATGGCAACTGTGGTAACTCCCAAAATTTTACTTTTGGATGAGCATACGGCGGCACTGGATCCGGCAACAGCAGAAAAAGTGTTGAATCTGACAAAACGGATCGTGGCAGAAAATAAGATTACCTGTCTGATGATCACACATAACATGCAGTCAGCATTGGATCTGGGCAACCGGACGCTGATGATGAATTCCGGTGAGATCGTACTGGATGTGAAAGAAGAGGAACGCAAAGGTCTGACCGTTGCAGATCTTCTGGAAAAATTCAAGGAGGGTGTTGGAGCACAGCTTGATAATGACCGAATCCTGTTATCATAATTGCTTCAGGTGATTGAAAATTTGTGATAAAGAAGGAAAAGAAAAACTTGATACAAAAATAATATTATATGGGAATAGAAGATAACAAAACCGGTGTCTGAGTAAAACAGATGCCGGTTTTTTCATGGGTGGAAGTTTTGTGGCTTTCGTTTTTGAAGAAAAGTGGTTTTGTTGATTTTATATAAATAATAAATAGAAAAAAGTATGAGAGCAGTAGGAAAAAATATGGAAAAAAAGAAATCCGGAATTCTGAGGATCAGAAAACCGGATTTCTTTTTTTAAGATATGATAATTCACTTAAATGAATTATTTAGCAGCTTCTGGTAAAAGAATTACTAACATCTGAGCTGTTGTTGTTCCGATGTTTGTAACGCTCTTTTTAGAGTGCGGTGCGATATGTACGCTGTCGCCTGCCTCAAGAACAGTCTCAACTTCGTCATCGCCTTTGAATAACATTGTTCCTTCTACAATGTAGTAGATGGACTCCATAGCGTTGTCAGCGAACTCTGTGCCGCCGCCGCTTGGAAGGAAGTGAGAAAGACCGTTGATCAGTCTGCCACCATCGATATCCTGCGGATCATGAAGTCTGCATAATTTGCACTCTTTGTGTCCTGGTGCCTCGTAAGTATAATAAGCATCTTTTTTAGTAATTTTGTAGCCAGCCATAATATAAAACCTTCCTTTCTACCTGACATTTTTTACAAGACATAGTCTACCACCATGTAAGGGAAAAATCAACAATTTTTATGTAAAAAAATAAAAAAGTGTTAGTAGTAATGCACAAAAAGGAAACTGAATTACCGTACAGTAACTTAATAACAATATTGTATGTATTGCATAAAAAAGCGACATGAACTATACTAAACATGATGAATTTGACGAACGGAATTTTAGGTTTATCCGTTTCGCCTTGATCCATCTCAGCTTCTTAATTTAGAAACTGAAATGAGAAAAACCAAAAGGCAAAAAATGAAGGAGGATTTTGGGAAATGGTAAGTTTAAAGAAAGACTTTGTCGACAACATGTTTTCTGTAGAAGGAAAAGTAGCTCTGGTTACAGGTGCAACTGGTGCATTAGGAAAAGTTCTTGCTAAAGCATATGGTTATGCTGGAGCAAAAGTTATGATGACTGGTCGTAACGCAGCTAAATTAGAGGAGCTGGAGAAAGAGTTCAAAGCAGAGAATATCGACTGCGCATACATCACAGCTGATCCTGCAAAAGAGGAAGATGTTGACGCTTTAGTAAAAGGTACAGTTGCTAAATATGGTGAGATCAACATTCTTGCTGTTTGCCACGGATTCAACAAACCACAGAACATCTTAGAGCAGTCCGTAGCTGATTGGCAGTACATCATGGATGCTGACTGCAAATCTGTATACGTTGTTTGTAAATATGTTGCAGAGCAGATGGTTGCTCAGGGCAAAGGCGGTAAAGTAGTAGTTGTTACATCTCAGCGTTCTAAACGTGGTATGGCTGGATACACAGGATACTGTACATCTAAAGGTGGTGCAGACCTTATGGTTTCTTCCATGGCTTGTGACCTTTCCGCTAAATATGGTATCAATGTTAACTCTCTGTGCCCGACAGTATTCCGTAGCGATTTAACAGAGTGGATGTTCGATCCGGAATCTGCTGTATACCAGAACTTTATGAAACGTGAGCCAATCGGACGTCTGGCTGAGCCGGAAGATTTCGTAGGATATGCTATCTTCCTTTCTTCTGAAGCTTCTAACTATATCACAGGCGCTAACTGCGACTGCAGCGGTGGTTACTTAACCTGCTAATTATTGTCTTTGACAATAAACACTGTCATGTAATGTGGCGTACAAAACCATAATTGCAGACTTATTACACAAGTTTAAAAAGAGTCCCTGCCTGCGGTAAGCAGGCGGGGTTCTGTAAATGATTAATAAGACGGAGATGCAAAAATAATGAGTGAAATTAAAAATTTCTTAGTATGCGGCGGCGGAATGATGGGAAGCGCAATCGCACAGATCCTTGCAGGACTTGATGATGCAAAGGTTACTGTATATGATGTATTCCCAGTAAACGTAGAAGCAAAAGTTCGCAACAACATGAAACTTCTTGTAGAAAAAGGAATCGTAACAGAGGCTGACGTAGACAAGATCGTTTCCAAAATCAGCTTTACACAGGATATGAATGACGAAGGTGTGAAAAACGCACAGATGGTTGTTGAGTGTGTATTAGAGGAGATGGAGATGAAACAGAATCTGTTCGCTCAGTTAGAGGAGTATGTAGCAGATGACTGTATTTTCTGTACAAACACATCCGTTATGAGCCCGACAGAGATTTCTGCAAAATGTAAACATCGCGAGAGACTTTGCGGTACACATTTCTGGAATCCTGCATTCCTGATTCCGTTAGTAGAGGTTGTTAAGACAGATGCTACTACAGATGAGGTTGCCCAGACTGTTATCGACGTTTTAACAGAAGCAGGTAAAAAACCGGTTCTTTGCAAAAAGGATGTTCCGGGATTTATCGCAAACAGAATGCAGCATGCTTTATGGCGTGAGGCTATTTCCATCGTTGAGCGTGGTATCGCAGATGCAAAAACTGTAGATGATGCTTGCAAATACAGTTTTGGTCTGAGACTTCCATACTTACCGCCATTAGTAAACTCTGATATGGTAAGCACACAGCTGACATCCAATATCCATAACTATGTATTAAAAGATCTGGAAGACAGACATGATGCTTCTCCATTACTGAAACAGATGCTGGATGAAGGCAAAAACGGTTTCCGTGCAGAGGCAGTAAATGGTGTTCATGAAGGATTCATGAAATACACAGACGAAGAGATCGCAGAGATCAATGGTGGCCTGAACGAGTATCTGATCAAGATGCTCTACAACAAATAAATTTAATTATACAATAACATGGTTCATTCGTACCTTCAGAAGTTTGGAAGGTACATGAAATAGACACAATATATTCTATTCAGGAGGATAATAAAAATGGGAAAAGTAGTAGTAGATTTAGCACATCCTTTCAGTGCAGAGATTCCGCGTTGGCCTTACTTCGATAAACCAGAAATCGTAGGCGCACATTCTATGGCTAAAGGTGGCGTTTTAACACAGAGAATTACATGTACAATGCATACAGGTACACACTGTGATGCACCACGTCACGTTATGGAGTATGAGTTCGATGGCAGACGTGCTCGTTACACACATGAGATGCCGGCTGATGCTTATGCTGGACAGGCTATCGTTTTCAAAATCGATATCGAGCCTTGGGGACTGATCACAGACAAACATCTTGATGCATGTATGAAAGAGTATGGTCTTAAAGATGGTGATCTGAAAGGAAAAATCCTTTGCCTGAACTCTGGAATGCATCGTTACTTCGATGATTCTAAAGCTTACTATCATTATGCAGCTGGTACAGGTATCGATGCTGGTAAATGGTTTGTAAAACAGGGCGTTAAATGTGTAGCTATGGACGGACAGGCTCTGGATCATCCACTTCACACAGCTATGGGTAACAACGGTATGACAAGAATGAACCTTCTTGGTGCTACAGGTAAAACAATCGTTGAAGAGTATAAAGAGCTCTTTGGTGAGGAAGCTTACGCTGAGTTTGATAAATTCGAGTATATCCGTCTCCATGGACAGGAAGCATATGATGAGAAATTTGGCGAGTTAGAGAACCTCGGTGTATGGGGAACTTGGGAGCCATGTCATAAAGAGATGCTTGGTCATGGTATCGTTGGTGTTGAGAACCTCGGTGGTGATCTTGATAAGATCGTTCCAGGTAAATGGTTTGACTTCCACTGCTACCCAATCAGATGGTACATGGGTGATGGTTCTATGGCTCATCCGGTTGCTTACGTTGACGAGGAGAACATTGATCCGACAGTTCCGGAAAGAAAATACAAATACTGTGGAACAGGTTACGGTGATGCTGAAGAGTATGGTCTTAGCTGCCTTGATTACATCCAGAGACTGTTCAACCGCAACAAATAATTCTGGCTGGAATTACCAAATGATATAAAAATAAGCCCATTGCAGTAATGCAGTGGGCTTATTCAAAGCTTATAAAACAGAGAGATATATATTAGTTGCAGTTCACACGCGCCATTCGCAAAGCGACTGCATTCATGAGCAAGTAGCGAAAACGGATTGCGAATGTCCGCTTTACTACATATGATGAGTGAACGGTAACTATATTGTCAAATTTTTCAAAAGTAGCTATATCAATGTCTTGACATTCAATCTGACATGACATAAAATCTAATTGTATGAATTTATACCATATAAATAAGAAATGAGGGAATGAAAAATGGCAAAGAAAACAATTATCACAGCAGCAGTAACTGGCGCATGGCCAAAAAAAGAGAACAACCCGAACGTACCGATGACTCCACAGGAGATCGCTGATGACGTATACGCATGCTGGAAAGCAGGCGCTGCAATCGCTCATCTTCATATGAGAGATGAGAACGGTGACGGAACAATGGATACAGCTAAATTCGAAGAGACTGTAAACCTGATCCACACAAAATATCCGGATTGCGATATCATCCTGAACCTTACAACATCTGGAGATATCCACGCTGATGACGAGATCCGTGTTGCTCACGTTAAAAAATTAAAACCAGAGATGGCTTCTTATGACTGCGGTTCTATGAACTGGTTACATAGCGGATTATTCATCAACTCCCCGAAATTCTTAACAGATTGTGGTCTGTTATTCCAGGAGACAAATACAAAACCAGAGATCGAAGCATTTGATCCGGGTATGATCGGAAACGCTGCTTACTATATCAAAAAAGGCGTTCTGAAAACACCGGTACACTTCCAGTTCTGCATGGGATGTGCAAATGGTATCCCGGGAACAATGAAAAACCTGATTTTCATGAAAGAGACAGCTGATGAGTTAGTAGGAAAAGGAAACTACACATGGTCTTGTTTCGGTGTTGGACACAGCGCAATGGAGATGCTGTACGGTGCAGTAGCACTTGGCGGCGGAATCCGTGTAGGTATGGAAGACAACGTAATGTACGCTAAAGGACAGCTTGCAGAGAGCAACGTTCAGTTCGTAGAGAGAGCTGCTCGTGTGATCAGAGAGTATGGCAACGAAGTTGCTACACCGGCTGAGGCACGTGAGATTCTTGGCTTAAAAGCTAGATAATAGGAGGCTTCTTTATGACATGGGGAGCTTTATACATGTATTATCATTGTCCGAAATGCGGAATGAAATTCGAATATGCACTGGATGTCATGACTGAGTTTGGTGATGAGTTCGGTTTCTGTCCGGAATGCCATGTGATGGGTGTCTATGAAAAAGAAGGTGCCCGTCAGAAGGATGATAATGAATACTTTGAAGTAGAGTAATTAAAAGACACGATCAGAATCATAGGTGATTTTGACCGTGTCTTTTTTTGTATGCGAATATTGGACAGAATTGTGGGAGTACGAAGTTCGGAACAATTTGTATGGTATCTTTTGACTCCAACATCATTTTATTCTTATAAGAGAATGTGATTCGTTTATGAAAGTACTTAAGGTGTTATTGTTTCTTTTTTTATACGATAAAGTATTTGCATTGCCTGTGGAACTGTGGCATAATATTCTATATATTTGACATCGTGCAAAATGTGAAATATGCAGGAAGGCTATAAGTAAAACAGGAGTAAAAAAATGGCAGTGATTAAGAGAGTATCCCTTGTGGATCAGGTATATGACAAATTGCGGGAGCGTATTGTACAGTTGAAAATTCCGTTCGGAAGTAAATTAAATGTAAGCAAACTTCAGGAGGAATATGGTGTAAGCTCTACGCCGGTACGTGAAGCACTGAACCGTTTATTAAATGAAGGGTTAATTGAATTTGAAAACAACGTAGGTGCACGTGTTATTGATATTACAGAAAAAGATGTCCGGGAAATTCAGGAGATTTCTTTTTCTTATCAGATGGTAGCGGCACGTAATGCACTTCGTAACGGGGATGTGGCACAGATGGCAGCGGAGATTGAAAAATATATTGAAGAATATCGTTCTTCCAATGGCGTCATTGAAAGCTGCAGATGTATCCGTAATATTATGGATGTATTTTACAAAAATTCTAACAATGATATGTTGATGACAAAGGTAACGTCCATGACGGGAATGGATGAGATTCTACATGCATTATTTGCAATGCCACGAGAAAAAGGCGGCAGCGGTGAACAGTACCATTCCGGTATCACATATTTTGAACAGATTCATGATGCGGTTGCAAATAAAGATTTTGCAAAAATCTGTGATGGGTTGGAAGCACATCAGTTGTGGTCACGGAGTTACATTCTTAAAAACCTTGAGACTGTGAAAAGCAGATTCTAATATAGAGTATGAGAGCGGGATTCTTATTTTTTCCGGCAGCTAACAATCGCTTGCCAGGAAAAAATAAGAATCCCGCTATTTCAGTTATTGCCTCAAATTTACATGGCAAAAGATATAATTCGTGACAGGTATCTTTTTCTAATAGAATAGTATCACAATTTTATGATAAACAGCGAAGAATGTATAAACTAAAAAAATACAGGAATATTATCGCGGCTTTTTATCATGGTGTAGATTAAGAGAAGAACCTGATTTTTCTCAAGGAGCAATTGTTAGCGACTGAGACAAATCAGGTCCTTCTCTTTCAATAAAGTAAATAATAAAAAGCCCATAATGAATCAAAATCGTGCATGATGTAAAATATAAAGTATAAATTGCAAATTTTTCTGTTGCGGTAAAAAAGGAATCATGCTATAATGAGAGCCAATGAATGAGAAAAGAGTCTCGGGAGAGGCTCAAAAAATATATAAACAAAAGCAGGAGGATTTTAGTATGGCAGTTATTAAAAACTTTGATGAGATCGTAGAACGTGTAAAAGGTTTTCCGGAGCCGATGCGTGTAATCGTTGCAGCTGCTCAGGATGAGCATACATTACAGGCTATCAAACATGCACAGGAAGAAGGAATCGCAAAACCGGTTCTGGTTGGTGATAAAGCAGAGATCGACAAAATCTGTGCAGAGATTGGTCTGGTTGTACCGGAAGAAGATATCTACGATGTTCCGGATGTAGACGAGTCTGCAAGACGTGCCGTTGCCCTGATCCACGAAGGAAAAGGTGATTTCCTGATGAAAGGTAAAATGGAGACAGCTCAGATCTTAAAACCGGCTGTAAATAAAGAGACAGGTCTTGGAACAGGTCGTGTAATGTCTCATTTTGTATTTGATGAACTTCCACATTATCATAAACTGCTTGTTACTACAGATGGTGGTATGATGACATACCCGACACTTGAGCAGAAAGCTCAGATCATCGAGAATACCGTTGAGACGCTGAAAGCTCTTGGATATGAGAATCCGAAGATCGCAGCTGTAGCAGCAGTAGAGAAAGTAAACCCGAAAATGCCTGAGACAGTAGAAGCACGCGAATTAAAAGAGATGAACGAGCGCGGAGAGATCAAAGACTGTGTTGTTGAGGGACCAATCTCTCTGGATATCGCTCTGGATAAAGAGTGTGCAGACATCAAAGGATTCGAGAGCCCGGTTGCAGGTGATGCTGATGTTATCCTTGTTCCGAATATTCAGGTTGGAAATATTCTTGGAAAATCTATCACAATCATTGCACAGGGCAACATGGCAGGTTTCGTAGTTGGTGCTCAAGTGCCGATCGTATTCTGCTCCAGAGGATCTTCTGCAAAAGAGAAATTCCTTTCTCTTGCATTAGCAGCAGCAGTAAGTGCAGGCAAAAATAAATAAGGAGACCGGCATGGAAAAAATCTTAGTAATGAATCCAGGCTCCACATCCACAAAAATTGCGGTTTATCAGGATGAGACACCGTTATTTGTAGAGAGTATTGAGCATTCTCAGGATGAGTTAAAGCCTTTTGAAAATATTATCGATCAGTATGAGATGCGTAAAGAACTGATCCTTGCAACCATGGAGAAAAATGGTGTACACAAAGAGGATCTGACAGCAATTGTATCCCGCGGTGGTTTGCTCCCGCCGATCAAGGCAGGTGCTTACCGTGTAAACGAAGATATGGTATGGCAGCTTACATACGCACCGCAGAATGAGCATGCATCCAACCTTGGTGCAGTTATTGCAAATGCGATTGCTACAGAACTTGACGTACCGGCTTATATTTACGATGCGGTAACTGTTGACGAGTTAGAGCCGCTTGCAAAAGTGACCGGTTTACCGGAGATGCAGCGTAAAGGTATGGGACATAACCTGAACATGCGTGCAGCAGCTATGAAATATGCAAAAGAGAACAACAAACCATACAGTGATATTTCTGTAATTGTTGCACATCTGGGCGGCGGAATTACCTTATCCCTGCACCACAAAGGTCAGATCGTTGATATGATCTCTGACGATGAGGGACCGTTTTCACCGGAGCGTGCCGGCGGACTGCCTGCATTCCAGGTAATTGATATGGCAACCCGTGAAGGCATGGGTAAAAAAGCCATGATGAAAAAAGTAAAAACACAGGGTGGCCTTATGGGTTACTTTGGTGTAAATGATACACGAATCGTTGAAAAAATGATGATGGATGGCGATGAAAAAGCCAAACTGATCTATGATGCAATGATTCTCAATGTTGCAAGAAATATTGCAAAATTGAGTGTTTATGTGGATGGAAAAGTAGATAACATTATTTTGACCGGCGGTATTGCATATTCTGAATATTTTACAAAAGAAGTTGCAAAGCGTGTAGAATTTATCGCACCGGTCATCGTATATGCCGGTGAAAATGAGATGGAATCCCTTGCTTTAGGTGCTTTACGTGTACAGCGTGGCGAGGAAGAGGCCAGAACATTTACAAAAGTTGTTCCGGAATAAAATCAATTTATTTGATTTTATGATTTTCTAAATTATACCTATCCAGGAAAAGGACTTCTGCTATGCAGGAGTCCTTTTTGTTGAAAAAATGGCACGCTTTTTGTTTAATAAAAAAGAGGTAACTGTTCAGAGCCAACCTCCAAAATGCTACGCATTTCGTCGGTGTGGCGTATCCGCCAAATAAAATTTCAAAAACAGTTTTAAAAATGCAAGCATTTTATACCTGTTATTTGAAATTTTGCTTGGCTCTGAACAGTTACAAAAAGAGCAATAATTATAATTGCATGTATACAAATTAGAACATGTAAATGTGCAGAAAGGAGTTGAAAAAGGGCGCCATTTTGTATACAATATTAGAAGCGAGTTAGTTAATAAATTAACGATAGAGGAGGTACTTATGTATAAGATTTTAGAACGTAAGCAGTTAGCTGATAAAATCTATTATATGGTAGTTGATGCACCAAGAGTAGCAAAATCCTGTCTTCCGGGACAGTTTGTAATAGTAAAGATGGACGAGATCGGAGAACGTATTCCGCTTACTATCTGTGATTATGACAGAGAAGCTGGAACTGTAACTATCGTATTTCAGATTGTTGGAGCTTCTACAGAGCGTATGTCAGCTTTAGAAGCCGGAGATGCATTTCAGGATTTTGTTGGACCGCTGGGATGCCCATCTGAATTAGTGGAAGAAGATCTGGAAGAACTGAAGAAGAAAAAAATTATGTTCGTAGCAGGTGGTGTTGGAGCAGCACCGGTTTACCCACAGGTAAAATGGATGCACGAGCATGGTATTGATGTAGATGTAGTTGTCGGCGCAAAGAATCATGATATGCTGATCCTGGAGGATGAGATGAAAGCAGTAGCCGGAAATCTGTATGTATGTACAGATGACGGAAGTTATGGTGTTCCGGGTATGGTTACCACAGCCATCGAAGAACTAGCAACAAAAGCTGAGCAGCCGTATGATGTATGCGTAGCCATCGGACCGATGATCATGATGAAATTCGTATGTCTGCTTACCAAAAAGCTGAACATTCCGACCATCGTTTCTATGAACCCGATCATGGTAGACGGAACAGGTATGTGTGGTGCATGTCGTTTACAGGTTGGCGATGAAATCAAATTCGCATGTGTAGACGGGCCGGAGTTTGACGGACATCTGGTTGATTTTGACCAGGCTATGAAACGTCAGCAGATGTACAAGACAGAAGAAGGACGCGCGATCCTGAAACTGCGTGAAGGTGATACACATCATGGTGGATGCGGAAACTGCGGAGGTGACAACTAATGGATATGTTAAAAAAAGTTCCTGTAAGAGAGCAGGATCCAAAGGTAAGAGCAACAAATTTTGAAGAAGTTTGTTATGGATATAATAAAGAAGAAGCAATGATGGAGGCACAGAGATGTTTCGGATGTAAAAATGCGAAATGTATCGAAGGCTGTCCGGTTTCTATCGACATCCCTGCATTTATTGGAAGAGTAAAAGTTGGAGAGATTGAGGAGGCTTACAAAATTCTTTCTCAGTATACATCTCTTCCTGCTACTTGTGGACGTGTATGTCCGCAGGAGAACCAGTGTGAAGGAAAATGTATTCGCGGAATCAAAGGCGAGGCCGTTTCCATCGGTAAATTGGAGCGTTTTGTAGCAGATGCAGCTGCAAAATTCCATTATCGTCAGCAGGATCCGGCTCCGGCAAACGGACACAAGATCGCAATCGTAGGTTCCGGCCCTGCAGGTCTGGCCTGTGCAGGTGAGCTGGCAAGAATGGGATGCGATGTAACTATTTTTGAAGCATTACATGAGCCGGGCGGAGTACTTCGTTACGGTATTCCGGAGTTCCGTCTTCCGAAAAAACGGATTGTTGCAAGAGAGATTGACAATGTAACAGATCTGGGTGTAAAAATTGAAACAAACGTAGTGATCGGTAAAGCAGTAACTGTTGACCAGCTGATCGATGAGGAAGGTTTCGAAGCTGTATTTATCGGCTCAGGAGCAGGTCTTCCAAAATTCATGGGTATCGATGGTGAGAACGCAAACGGCGTATTTTCCGCAAATGAGTACCTGACAAGAAATAACCTGATGAGCGCATACAGAGAAGACTATGACACACCGATCCACGGCGGAAAGAAAGTAGCTGTCGTTGGTGGTGGTAACGTAGCAATGGATGCTGCAAGAACTGCACTTCGTCTTGGCGCTGAAGTTCATATCGTATACAGAAGAAGTGAGGCAGAGCTTCCTGCCCGTGCGGAAGAAGTTCATCACGCAAAAGAAGAGGGAATTATCTTTGATCTTCTGACCAATCCGGTTAAGATTTATGAAGATGAGAACGGCTGGGTATCCGGTCTTGAATGTGTCCGCATGGAGCTTGGTGAGCCGGATGAGTCTGGAAGAAGACGTCCGCAGGAAATTCCGGGATCTAACTTTGTCCTGGATGTTGATACAGTTATCATGTCTCTGGGAACATCTCCAAACCCGTTGATTTCTTCTACAACAAAGGGTCTGGAAGTAAATAAATGGAAATGTATCGTGGCTGATGAAGAGAACGGAAAGACAACCAAAGAAGGTGTCTATGCCGGTGGTGATGCAGTTACAGGTGCTGCTACCGTTATACTTGCAATGGGAGCCGGTAAACATGCAGCACATGCAATCTATGATTATGTAACAAACAAATAATCGTTTGTTGCAGAACAATTATCTGGCAGTTACACAGGTTGAATACAACCTTGTTTGTAGCTATATATAATATCCTATCCTAATAACAAAAAAAGCTGCATAAGCAGCTTTTTTTGTTTACTATTTTTGCTCCACTGGAGGATGCTTTTTCATATACGTATCCATGATATCTTGTAATTGGTCACGATATTTGACCTCTGTGTGAACTGCAAAGGCGTCTGGATCGATGGGAAGATTCAATTCGTTCAGACGTCTGATACTCCAGATGTAAAGAATGTCCAATGCCGGGATCAAGTCTTCGCCCAGAGGAGTCAGAATATATTCGACTTTCAATGGGATGGTGTTGTACTGTATTCTTTCAACCAGTCCGTCATGTGTCAGTTCTTTTAACTGCTGGCTGAGCACTTTTTCACTGACGCCGAGTGTTTTCTTTGTTTCATTAAAACGAATTTTCCCATAATGATGGATATGATGTAATAATGTCATCTTCCATTTTCCAGAGATACAGTTGGTAACAAAATGATACGGATTAACAGTTTGTTGCATGGAAAGTATTTCACCTCCGACCTTTTCTTTTGATTTGTCTAAAAGTAATTTTGGTTTAAAAAAGTAATTTAGTATCAAAAGGGTAACCATAGTGTAGCAGTTTCGTGACAAAATTTCAATGGATTCTGGTAAAAAATATTCAAAATGTGGTATAATTAGTCAAATAAAAGAAAAATTAAAAAATGGGTAAAAAGAGCAAAGCGGAGGTTAATAAATGAAGACGGTAGAAGAAAGAGTAGCGGAGTTAAAAGACAAACATGCACGCGGATATAACTGTGCGCAGGTGGTATTATGTTCTTATGCAGATGTACTTGGAATTGATGAGGAAACACTGTTCCAGATTTCAGAAGGTTTTGGTGCGGGCATGGGTGGCATGATGGAGACCTGTGGTGCGGTTACTGCAATGTTTATGGCACTTGGTTTGAAAAACAGTTCCGGGGATCTGCAGGCGTGTGATACCAAGCCACAGACGATGCGTTTAGTACGGGAGCTGGCAGCAAAATTCCGGGATAAGAATGGTTCAATCGTCTGTCGGGAACTGAAAGGAGTGGATACCGGAAAAGTGCTGCGCAGCTGTGATGGCTGTATCGAGGATGGTATTCGGATCCTTGGGGAATACCTTCTGGATGATTAAGTGTTGAGTGATAAACGGACGGAAAAAGAGCGGAAAAAGTATCTTGCAGGCTAAAAAGCCTTGCCGGATATTTTTTCGCTCTTTTTCCTGTGTATTGAGAAAGTATTACATGATTTAGTATTTTTTGTACATTGAAATATAGACCATAGATTTTGCCTTTTTCTGTATTGTTAAAGATCGTGATGAAAGAATTGGGTTGAATGGTTTTATTGGGATTTTTGTGTCATATATTGTTTTTGTGTCGCATATTCATAAGCAGAAGAGGAGAGTGACGGATATGACAAATAAAAATCTTTATCAGAATATTGCAGCAAGAACCGGTGGGGATATTTACCTTGGGGTTGTGGGACCGGTCAGAACCGGAAAATCTACATTTATCAAGCGCTTTATGGATCTGATGGTGTTACCACGTATGGAGGAGTCGGCAGGCAAGCAGCGGACCATTGATGAATTGCCGCAGTCTGCACAGGGAAAAACGATCATGACAACGGAGCCGAAGTTTATTCCGCGGGAAGCAGCAACTATTCAATTGGATGAGGACGTGTCTGCAAATGTGAAGTTGATTGATTGTGTTGGTTATTTAATAGACGGCGTCAGCGGGCATATGGAAGATGGCGCAGAGCGAATGGTAAAGACGCCTTGGTACAGCTATGAGATCCCATTTGCAAAAGCGGCACAGATCGGGACGGAGAAGGTTATCCGGGAGCATGCAACAATCGGTATTGTGGTGACAACGGATGGCAGTTTCACAGATATTCCACGGGAAAATTATGTCCCTGCAGAAGAAAAAACTGTAGAAGAATTATGGAAGATAGGCAAGCCGTTTGTCATATTGTTGAATACGCCGCGGCCGCATAGTACGGCGGCAGAACAGCTTTGTCAGGAGTTACAGGAAAAATATGGTGTCACTGTGCTGGCTGTAAATTGTGAGCAGTTGAAACCAGAAGATATCCGGCAGATTTTACAGAGTGTGTTGTATGAGTTCCCATTGGAAGCGATAGAATTTTATATTCCAAAATGGGTGGAAATGCTTCCGGCAGCACATAAAGTAAAACAGGCAGCAATACAGGAAGCGGGGAAAATTTTGCAACAGGCAGATCAGATGAAGGATATTGTTGGTCATACTTTTTCATCAGAACATGAGGAAATTGCGGAAATACGTCTGGATGTGACGGATCTTGCCAGTGGAACGGTAAAAATCTGTCTGGGTGTGGATGAACGGTACTATTATGAAAATATCAGTGAATTGACAGGAATTCAAATTCACGGCGAATATGAACTGTTGTCGTTGATCAGGGAGCTTGCCAAACAGAAAAAAGCGTACGAACAGGTAGCTTCTGCCATCGAAAGCGTACGTGATACCGGTTATGGCGTAGTGTCACCATCTATGGATGACATCAGCATTGAGGAACCAACGCTGATCAAGCATGGCAATCGTTATGGAGTGCGAGTGAAAGCATCTTCCCCGTCCATACATATGATCCGGGCAAATATTGAGACTGAGATTGCACCAATCATTGGAAGTGAAGAACAGGCAAACGATCTGGTGAACTACATCAAAGATAATCAGAATACGTCAGAAGGTCTCTGGAAAACTAATATTTTCGGGAAATCCATTGGAGAACTGGTAGAGGATGGAATCCGACGGAAAATCACGATGATGGATGAAGAAAGCCAGCAGAAATTGCAGGATACCATGAAGAAAATCGTCAATGACAACAATGGCGGACTGGTATGTATTATATTATAACTCCGAAGGATTACAGCAAGGTATTTTGGACTGAGGCACACAATTGATTAAATTTAGAAAATGAGAAAAGTAGATGAAAATATTACTACATGGTATTAAAACTGAGATATACAAGTAGAAGAGGAGAAAATGTAAGAAAGTCTGTCAGAAATATCACACAAGGCGTTTTAGCCGGTGGGATACTTCTGACAGACTTTCTTATTATTTAACACAACGTAGAGAAACCACTCACAGACTTGTTCATTTTTAGGTTTTGTGGTATTATAATTTACTATCTATGTGAAAAGTGTAACGATTTTAAGCAAAATAGATCAAAAAGGAGAAGTTTGATATGAGTGATGTATATGACAAATTACTGAGATGTTATCACAGTGTGAAGGAGAAAGTGTCCTTTGAACCACAGATAGCATTGATTCTTGGTTCCGGTCTTGGGGATTATGCAGAGCATATTCAGGTGGAAGCAGTTCTGAATTATCGCGATATCGAGGGCTTTCCGGTTTCTACAGTACCGGGACACAAAGGACGTTTTGTGTTTGGCTACATTCAGGATGTTCCTGTGGTAATTATGCAGGGCAGAGTACATTATTATGAAGGCTATTCGATGAATGATGTAGTGCTTCCTGCCAGACTGATGGGACTGCTTGGCGCAAAGGTACTGTTTTTGACCAATGCTTCTGGTGGAATTCAGGATGGTATGCAGGTTGGCGATTTTATGCTGATCACTGGACACATTTCCAGCTTTGTACCGTCACCTCTGATCGGACCAAATCTGGATGAGCTTGGTACCCGCTTTCCGGATATGAGCGAGGTTTATAAAAAAGATCTGCAGGAAGTGATCCGAATTACTGCAAAAGAGTTACAGATTCCGCTAAAAGAGGGCGTGTATGTGCAGACAACCGGACCGAATTATGAATCTCCGGAAGAAATACAGATGTTCAAATTTCTAGGTGCGGATGCGGTTGGCATGAGTACTGCCTGTGAGGCAGTGGCAGCGAACCATATGGGCATGCGTGTTTGTGGTATTTCCTGTATTTCCAATTTGGCAGCAGGTATTTCAAAGCATCCGCTGACTCATGCTGAGATTCAGGAGATGGCAGATCGGGTGGCACCAATATTTAAACAGCTGATTACGAAATCTGTGGTGAATATCGCAAAAACACAAAATGATGATTGCTAGAAAGAATACGAGAAAGGAAAGAAGATGAACATTCGTTTTTATAATGCAAAAATCCTGATTTTAAATGAGCAGGAACAGTTTGAAATCATCCATGGAGAACTCTGGGTAAATGGAGACTCCATCTGTTATGTGGGAGAAAGTAAAAATCCGGTAGAAATCTGCGCAGAACGGAAGCTGGAGCAGCCGGTATGGGAACGTGAGATTGATGTAAAAGGCAATCTGCTTATGCCGGGATTTAAAAATGCCCATGCACATACGTATATGACATTTTTACGTTCCTATGCGGACGATCTGCCACTGCAGGAGTGGTTATATCAGATGTGTTTTCCAAAGGAGGACAAGCTGGATACGGAAAATATCCGTCCATTGGAAGTGCTTGGTATCATGGAATATCTGACCAGCGGTATCACCACAAGTTTTGATATGTGTTATTTTCCACCGGTGTATGCACAGGTGGCAGCACAGTGTGGATTCCGTGCAGTTCAGGTATCTGGTGTCAACAGTTTTGGCGGAAGCGCAGCAGTTGTTGAGGAGAATTACCTGAAAGTCAATGAGACCAGTGATCTGACTTCTTTTATGATCGGTTTCCATGCGGAATACACCACAAAAATGGATCTGATGAAAGAAATCACAGATCTGGCGCACAAATATAAATCTCCGGTATTCCTGCACAATTCTGAGACACAGAATGAGTTGAAAGAGTGTCTGGAACGTTATGGCAAGACACCGACACAGTTAACCGAAGAACTTGGCATGTATGAGTATGGCGGTGGCGGATACCACTGTGTATACTTTGATGACAAAGATTTTGAAATCTTTAAGAAACGTCAGCTGACTGCCGTAACCTGCCCGGCTTCCAACCTGAAACTGGCAAGCGGAATTGCACCTCTGAAACGGTTTGTGGAGGAAGGTATCCCTGTGGCGATTGGTACAGACGGACCGGCCAGCAACAACAGTCTGGATATGTTTAAGGAAATGTTTCTGGCAAGTGCGCTTGCAAAGGTACGCGAAATGGATGCAGAATGTATCAGTGCAGACAAGATTTTATATATGGCTACTACAGGCGGTGCCCATGCTATGGGACTGGACAACTGTGATTGTCTGGCAGCAGGCAAGAAAGCAGATTTGATCATGATCGATCTGCAGCAGCCGAACATGCAGCCGGAAAATAATATTGTGAAAAATCTTGTATACAGCGGAAGCAAACAGAACGTGAAGCTGACCATGGTAAACGGAAAAATCCTGTATGAAGATCAGAAATTCTCCATCGGATTTGAGCCGGCTGATATTTATAAAGAAGCGAACCGTATTATTCGTTCTATGGAAGGATAAAATTTATGAAAGTAACATTATATACTGACGGTGCTGCCCGGGGGAATCCGGACGGACCGGGCGGATACGGTGCCGTTTTACAGTTTATCGATTCAGCAGGTAAATTGCATGAACGCGAATTAAGCGCCGGATACCGCAAGACAACAAATAACCGCATGGAACTGATGGCGGCAATCGTGGGACTGGAGGCATTGGTAAAGCCTTGTCAGGTGGAACTGTATTCCGATTCCAAATATCTGACAGATGCCTTTAACCAACATTGGATCGATGGCTGGTTGAAGCGTGGCTGGAAAAAATCGGACAAATCTCCGGTAAAAAACAAAGATCTGTGGAGCAGGCTTTTGGTGGCGATGGAACCGCATCAGGTAACATTTCACTGGGTGAAAGGACATGACGGACATCCGGAGAATGAGCGTTGCGACCGTCTAGCAACAACAGCAGCAGACGGTGGTAATCTGTTGGAGGATGAGATAACAGAATGAAAAAACAAATGAGTAACAGCAGCCTGTTTTTGTGTTTTATAGCACTGACAGGTGCTGTGATCGCCGGTCTGGTATGGCTGTATCTGAAAATCGCAAATGTAGGAATTACGGTCATCTGGGAAATGATTCCGGCGTACATAGATTCACGGTATTATACGATTCTGATGTGTCTGGCAGGCGGTGTGGCGATCGGACTGTTTCACAGGGTATACGGACCGTATCCGGAGCGGATGGCAGATTCTGTCAAACGAGTCAAGGATACTGGAACCTATCCGTATCGAAAACTGCCGATGATCGTGGCAGCGTCCTTTCTGTCCCTGTTTTTCGGTGGTGCGGTAGGACCGGAATCCGGTCTGGTAAGTCTCCTGCTTGGACTTTGCTGCTGGGCGATGGATCAGTTTGGACTGGCACGTTGGAAGATGGACACGCTCCTTGCCGGAAATCCTTATATTATGAAAAAAGAACTGTTTCGGGTAATGGCAGCAGGACTATTTTTGCCACCGGATCAGATTGTATACGACAAAGGAAAAATTGAATGGAAGCGGAAAGAGCAGGTTGCAGCAGGTGTGACGGCAGGTCTGACCGGACTTGCGGTATATGAACTGTTGAATCTGATTTTTGGCAGATGTCTGTCTGTACCACATTTACAGGGCGGTGTGCTGGTTTTGAGAGACAAATTAGCCGTCATTCTGTTGATTGTTGTGGGGATTGCTACAGGTTATCTGTTCCTGATTTTTCAGAAACTCAGTAACTGGTTCTTTGGAAAAATGAGGGAGAAGCATCTGGCCGTTTTAAATGCGGTACTTGGCGGACTGATTCTTGGTCTGATCGGAACAGCGCTTCCGATGACTATGTTTTCCGGCGGCAGCGATATTCAGGCTATGCAGTATGAGTATTTGAAATATACACCGTATCTGATGATCCTGATTGGTGTTGTGAAGCTGTTTTTGACAAATGTCTGCATTGCTTCCGGCTGGAGAGGCGGGCATTTCTTTCCGATGATCTTCAGCGGATTTAGCATTGGATATGGATTTGCAGCGATTTTTCATACCAATGAGATTGTCAGTGTAATACTGGTAACGGGAGCTTTGATAGGAACGGTATTGCAGCAGCCGCTTGGAGCATTGGCACTTTCTCTGGTCTTTTTCCCGATGAAAAATTTTGGCTGGATGCTGCTGGCGTCCATGGTGGGTGGTTGTGTGCCGGTTCCTGTGGCGCTTCGTACCAATCCGGACAACAAGGGCTTTGTATACAAAATGATACATATGAAAAAACGTGGGAAATTTCTCCCGGGTAAGGAATAGTGGGAGAGTATATTGGCTGTTTTTTCAAAATTAATGTGCATTTTTCCGGAGTAATTATTTCAGCCTGAATTGGAAGGGAGATAAAATAATGCATCGCTTTACAAGGAAGAAATGCTATGATATTATGATAAGAGTGTGTAATTATACTGTTTTCAGTGATTGCATAAATGAATTTGAACGCAGAATAAGCAGAGCGGCTGCGTTCATTGAGTAAGTAGCGAGAGCGGATTGTGAATATCTGCTTTACTTCAAAATAAACACATAGATGGAGGAACACGAGAGTGAAAAAGTATGGTGTAAATGAATTACGAAGAATGTATCTTGACTTTTTCAAAAGCAAAGATCATCTTGTTATGAAAAGTTTTTCGCTGATCCCGCATAATGACAACAGTCTGCTGCTGATCAATGCAGGAATGGCACCGTTAAAACCTTATTTTACAGGAGCAGAAATTCCGCCGAAGCGCAGAGTTTCCACCTGCCAGAAATGTATCCGTACCGGTGATATTGAAAACGTAGGAAAGACAGCACGTCATCTGACCTTTTTCGAGATGCTTGGTAACTTTTCTTTTGGTGATTATTTCAAACATGAAGCAATCGCATGGTCCTGGGAATTTTTAACAAAAGTTCTGGAGTTAGATCCGGAGCGCCTGTATCCGTCTATTTACGGAGAGGATGAGGAAGCATTTGAAATCTGGACAAAAGAGGTCGGTGTACCGGCAGAGAAGATCACACGCTTTTACCGTGATGAAAACGGGGAGTGCGATAACTTCTGGGAGCATGGCGCAGGTCCTTGCGGTCCATGTTCTGAGATTTACTATGACCGTGGAGAGAAATATGGCTGTGGCAGCCCGGACTGTAAAGTAGGCTGTGACTGTGATCGTTTTATGGAAGTATGGAACAACGTATTTACACAGTTCAACGGTGATGGAAAAGGAAATTACGAAGAATTAGAAAATAAAAATATCGATACCGGTATGGGACTTGAACGTCTGGCCGTTGTTATGCAGGATGTAGATTCCGTATTTGATATTGATACAATGAAAGCAATCCGTGACAAAGTATGTGAAATGTCTCACAAAACTTACCAGACAGATGCACTGGATGACGTATCTATCCGTCTGATCACAGATCATATCCGTTCTGCTACATTCATGGTATCTGACGGTATCATGCCGACCAACGAGGGCAGAGGCTATGTACTTCGTCGTCTGATCCGTCGTGCGGCAAGACATGGTAAAATGCTTGGTATCGACGGACTGTTCCTGGCAGAACTGAGCAAAACTGTTATCAACGAGAGCAAAGACGGTTATCCGGAACTGGAAGAGAAAAAAGAATTCATTTTCCGTGTACTGACACAGGAAGAGGAAAAATTTAATAAAACTATCGATCAGGGACTTGCAATCCTGGCTGACATGCAGGCAGAGATGGAAAAAGAAGGGAAGAAAGTTCTTTCCGGAGAAGATGCATTTCGTCTGTATGACACTTACGGATTCCCGGTAGATCTGACCGAAGAAATCCTGGAAGAAAAAGGCTTTACCATTGATCAGGAAGGCTTTGAGGCAGCCATGGAAGAACAGCGTACCAAAGCACGTAACGCACGAAAAGTAACAAACTATATGGGTGCAGATGCAACTGTGTATGATGCGATCGATCCGTCTGTTACAACAACATTTATCGGATATGACCGTTTCCGCCATGATTCAGAGGTAACCGTTCTGACCAGTGAGACAGAGATCGTAGAAGCACTGACTGATGGTGAAGCAGGTACCATTTTTGTAAAGGAGACTCCATTTTATGCAACTATGGGTGGACAGACCGCTGATACCGGTTATATCCGTACTGCAGAGGGTGAGTTCCGTGTAGAAGATACTGTAAAAATGCTTGGCGGTAAAGTCGGACACATTGGCCGTGTGACAAAAGGTATGATCAAAGTCGGTGATACAGTTACTCTGGAAGTAGATGCAAAAAGACGTTCTCTGATCGCAAAGAACCACAGTGCAACTCACTTACTGCAGAAAGCACTGCGTAACGTACTTGGTTCTCATGTAGAGCAGAAAGGTTCTGATGTAAATCCGGATCGTCTGCGTTTTGACTTCTCTCATTTTTCTGCTATGACAGAGGAAGAGTTAAAACAGGTTGAGACCATCGTAAATGAGAAGATCGCAGAGGCACTTCCGGTTGAGACAAGCATCATGAGTCTAGAAGAAGCAAAGAAAACAGGTGCGATGGCACTGTTTGGTGAGAAATACGGTGATTCCGTCCGTGTGGTAAAAATGGGTGACTTTTCTACCGAACTCTGTGGTGGTACTCATGTTGCAAATACCAGCGAGATTTCCGCATTCAAGATCATATCTGAGTCCGGTATCGCAGCAGGTGTAAGACGTATTGAGGCTCTGACTTCCGATGCATTGTATGCTTACTATGATAAATTAGAGGAGATCATCAATGAGGCAGCAGCATTACTGAAAACAAATGCAGCAGGTCTGACAGAGAAGATCACGCATCTTCAGGCAGAAGTAAAAGAACTTCACAGCGAGAACGAGTCCTTAAAGAGCAAAGCTGCACAGGATGCACTTGGCGATGTTATGGATCGCGTAGAGGAAGTAAAAGGTGTAAAACTTCTGGCAACAGCTCTGGAGAACGTTGATATGAACGGACTTCGCGATCTGGGCGATCAGTTAAAAGAGAAACTTGGTGAGGGTGTCGTTGTTCTGGCATCTTCAAATGAAGGAAAAGTAAGTCTGGTAGCTATGGCAACTGACGGTGCAATGAAACAGGGTGCACATGCAGGTAACCTGATCAAAGCAATCGCTGCAAAAGTTGGCGGTGGCGGCGGCGGACGTCCGAATATGGCTCAGGCCGGCGGAAAGAACCCGGCAGGAATTCCGGATGCAATTGCAGCAGCAAAAGAAGCACTGGAAGGTCAGATTAAATAATAAGATACTTCATTCTCTGTATTTAGCTGGTGATCATGCGTGAGAAAATAGTTGAATGCAGAGAAAAAATCATAATTATACAAAAAATCGCAAAAGTGTGTAAAAAAGTTTGAAAAAACTATTGACATATCTGCGAAAAATGATTATAATTGTCAAGCAGTGCAGTAAAATATTACCCAATCAGTTGAATATGCACAATACGCAACTGGAGGGAGGTTAGGTGTGAGACTATGTCAAATGTAATCGTAAAAGAGAACGAGACTTTAGATAGCGCTTTACGCAGATTTAAGAGAAACTGTGCGAAAGCTGGTATCCAGCAGGAGATTCGTAAAAGAGAGCATTACGAGAAACCAAGCGTAAAACGTAAAAAGAAATCTGAAGCAGCTAGAAAACGTAAATACAACTAGTTCAAAGTTAATTGAAAGGACACTTCTGTGGAAGTGTCCTTTTATCGTGCTTTTTTGTAAGCTTCTTTTGTGGCTGAGATTCAGGTAGTGAAGAAAAAATCTTGAAAAAATATCCCTGCAGGCTAAGACGCCTTGGAGGGATATTTTTTTCAGGATTTTTTTATTTAAGTTATGGTGTGAATCAATATAAAACTATAGACACAGAAAATAGTAAGACGTTTTAGTCTGCGGTATATTTTTCAGAAGTTTTTTTGTTCTAAGATGAGCAGGAACACATATATTAGACTATGGTAATGCAACAAATTACCGGATGGAGTGATGCGATGGAGCAGATTTTAAGGTTATTTCCTATAAGAATCAGGGAGTACTTTTTGGAGACGGATATTTTTGAAAAGTTTTCCGGAGAACTGGAGGAAATTCGGGTACGGGTGAATCAACCGATAGAACTGGTCACTGCAAGAGGAGCGTATTTTTTGAAGAATGGTACGTTGGTAAGATTACCGGACAGGCAGTGCCTATCGGTAACGGCAGAAGATCTACGGCAGATGAGTACGCTGATGTCACAGTATTCTCTTTATGCCTATGAGGAGGAAGTTCGGCAGGGATTTCTGACAGTGGAAGGAGGACATCGAATTGGTGTGTGCGGTCAGGTGACGGAGAAAGCAGGGGCAATTGGAAGGATTTATCCGATTTTGTATCTGAACATTCGTATTGCCAGAGAACGAAAAGAATGCGGAAAAACAGTGTACGAGCAGTTATGGGAGAATGATGAGCCTGAAAATACGCTTGTGTTATCTGCACCGGGAACTGGGAAAACAACGCTTTTACGGGATTTGATTCGATTGTTTTCGAATGGAGATGAAGTGCATTCCGGGAAACGGATTGGATTGGTGGATGAGCGTTCAGAGATCGCCGGATGTTTACACGGAATTCCGCAAAATGATGTTGGAATACGAACGGATGTATTGGATGGATGCCCGAAAGTGGAAGGAATGATGCTGTTGGTGCGCAGTATGGCACCGGAAATTCTTGCAGTGGATGAAATTGGTGGAGTGGAGGATTTTTCTGCCATGCAATACGCCCTGCGGTGTGGCTGTTATTTGCTGGCAACGGTGCATGCGGGAAGTCTGGAGGAGCTGTTTCAAAAACCTGGATGGGACAAGTGTCGAGATGAGCAGCTGTTTGGAAGATATGTGGTTATTTCGAAGGAAGATGGAAAGAGAAGGTATCAGGTGAAAACTGCTGATGAAATTTACCGGAAGTGGGATTGAAAATGGAATTACATGATTTTGGAAGAAAGCTATTGTTTATAAAATATAAAGGTGGTTGTAGAAAAGAGGATGTATGTTTTTAAAATTGGCGGGAAGTGTCTGCGTGTTGGTGGCTTGCGTCGGATTTGTCAGGGAGATATTTAGGGCAGGAAACTTACATAGGAAAATGCTGGAATCATTGATTGAAATGACGGAATTACTGGCAGCGGAGATCCGATATGAGAGGCTTCCAATTCAGGACGCATTATTACAGGTGCAAAAGAAAGTACGACCGGAGATTGCTGCTGTGCTGCTACATATTGTAGAACAGATGAAAAAAGGAAGCGGGACAGAATTTGTGACAATCTGGGAGCAGGCATTTCGGGAAGCGCAGAAAGAATTATTTTTGAAAGCGGAAGAATTGGACGAGGTCTGCCGGATCGGAAAACATCTGGGTTTTTTGGATCAGACGCAGCAGGAACAACATTTGAAGGGATGTGCAAAACGGTTGCAGCGGATGCAGGAACAGGTGTTGAAAGAGTTGGAGGAGAAGAAACGTATTTACCGTTATCTTGGGATGGCAGCTGGGATCTTTGTGATATTGGTTCTGGTTTAAGCGTTTTTTGCGGTGGATGAGGTTACAGGAGGACATGTATGGATGTCAATTTGTTGTTTAAAATAGCGGCGGTGGGGATTCTGGTCACAGTGATCGGACAGGTTTTAAAGCACAGTGGCAGAGAGGAGCATGCGTTTCTGGTCAGTCTGACAGGATTGGTAATTGTATTGTTCTGGATCGTGCCATATATTTATGACCTGTTTGATAAGATTAAAAATTTATTTTCACTATAAAAAGGAAGGGAGCATACGGTGGGAATCATTCAGATTTCGATGCTTGGTATAGGAGCAGTGGTGCTTGCATTGCTGTTGAAACAGCAGAAAAGTGAATATGCGCTGTATCTGAGTCTGACCGCTGTTATTCTGATCCTGATTTTCAGTATGAACCGGCTGCAGGTGGTGATGGAGACGATTCAGAAGATTGAGCAGTATACCGGGATTGATGCGGCGATGCTGAAAATTCTGGTGAAGTTGATGGGGATTACTTATGTGGCAGAGTTCGCTTCTGGAATCTGCAAAGATGCCGGTTTTTCTGCGATTGGAAGTCAGATTGAAATGTTTGCAAAGTTCTCAATTATGGCTGTAAGCGTGCCAGTGTTGCTAACACTGTTGGAAACAATTGAAGGATTATTGGGGGCATGAAGTAGTGGGAGAAAATTTTGAATAATAAAATTGAAAAAAGGAATACCAGTGCGATAGATCAAAGAGAATGGCAAATGGAGAAAATACAATTGCTTTTGATACATTTTGTACTATTAAGTGTTTTGCTTGTTGGGATAAGTATTGGGGCGAAACCGGTGCAGGCGGCAGAAGCAGAACATGTGAACAGCGAGAATATTGAGATGATACAGGATAACGAGCGTTGTATGGCAAAGGTACAAATAGAGGAGGTTTCTTATAAAACAGAAACTGATGATACAGGAACATTGGACAGCGATAGCATGCAGCAGGATATATTATCAGATTTACCGTTATCGGATATTCAGGATGTGTTGCAGGAGAATACCGACACGGAAAATATATCTTTCCGGGAACTGGTGAAAAGCCTGATGAGGGCAGATGCAAATACAGACAAGCTGGAGTTGTTTCGTCGGATTTTACGCAGTGCATTTGGAGATGTGGAAGAGGGCAGACAGGTATTTGTTCAGATTTTGCTTTTGACGGCAGCGTGTGCGTTTTTGCAAAACTTTATCAATGTATTTGAGAACAGTCAGATTTCAAAAACAGGATTTTATCTGTATTTTCTGCTGTTAATGGGATTGCTTCTTCGGTCGTATCTGTTGATTCATGGCATTTTGGAAGGTGTGTTAGATCAGGTGATTAGTTTTATGGAAGCATTGCTGCCGGCATTTTGCATGACAATGGTATTTTGCAGTCAGCAAGTGACAGCGGTGGGATTTTATCAGTTGTCTTTGATCGTGATTTATCTGATCGAGCGTGTGCTATTGTATGTGGTGATTCCGACGATTCATGTGTATGTGGTGCTGCAGATGCTAAATTGTATGACAGCGGGAAATTTGATTTCCCGGATGACGGCATTGCTGAAGCGGGGACTGATCTGGGTGATGAGACTGCTGCTGGCGGGAGTGACCGGTATGAATGTGATTGAGCGGATGATCGCTCCTTCTGTGGACAATCTGAAAAAAATGTCCGTAACGCAAACCATCAGTATGATTCCGGGACTTGGAAATACGGCGCAGGCGGTTGGAAATATTTTTTTCGGCTCTGCAGCAGTGATCCGAAACGGAATCGGAACGGCAGCGATGATCGTATTGCTTTGTCTGGCAATCGGACCGTTGCTAAAAATGCTGATATTTTCGGTATTCTATAAGATGGCAGGCGCACTTGCGGAGCCTTTTTCAGATAAGCGGATCTGCGGATGTATTGACTGTGTGGGAGATGGCGCATTATTGCTGTTTCGCGCATTGGGAACTGGAATTTTATTGTGCATGATTACGATAGCGGTGGTGGTGACGGCAACGGTATGACAGAGTTACTGGAATGGGTAAAACGAATGATCTTTCTGGGGATTTTCCTGACAATTTTGCTGCAGGTGCTTCCTTCCGGAACCTATCGAAAATATGTACGATTTTTTGTGGGAATGGTGTTTGTCCTGACAATTGTGAGTCCACTGTTTTCTCTCTTGGGACAGAAAAACTGGGAGCAGACGCTGGAGAGGGAACTGTTGCAACAGGATGTGCTACAGAGCGGACAACTGGATTTTTCTTATATGGAACGGCAGCAGCAAGCTTATTATGAGGAAGAGACAAAGGGCGCGGTGACCCAGATGATAGAAAAATTGGGGGAGATGAATGGCTGTCCGGTGCGGCAGGTGGAGGTGAATTTTTCAGAGGATGACGGTTCGATTCTTCGGGTAAAAGTGTGGACAGTGGTTATCAGTGAAGCGAGCAGGCAGCGCATGCAGGAGGAGACGGCGCAGGCCTGTGGCATATCTGCGGATCAGGTGGAGGTGTATGAGGCATAATGGATCTGAAGGAGTTTCTGCGGGAGAAAAAGTGGAAAAAAATGAAAAAGGATCAGTGGCTGATCTTATTTCTGGCAGGAGTGTTGCTTTTGGTTGTTGCCATGCCTGCCGGAAAGAGCAGTTCCAAAACCATAAAGCAGCAAAATACACAAACAGAAATTGCGCAGACAAATGGAACCGAATCGGGGGAATCAGATTATGAGAAAACGCTGGAAACACGTCTGGCGCAGATTTTGCAGGGGATGGATGGTGTGGGTAAGGTGCAGGTGATGATCACATTTCAGGATCAGGGAGAGTCCGTGGTGGAAAAAGATGTGACAATGCGGCAGGATGCTGCCACGGGAAGTTCCGGGCAGGATTCTGCTAGCGGAACAGCAGGAAGTTTGGGTGGAGGAAGTTCTGGCTCTGGCAGTCGGGAAAGCAGCGAATCGACTGTTTTTTCCCAATTAGACGGGGATGAAACACCGTTTGTGAACAAAGAAATATTGCCGAAGATTGATGGAGTTCTGATCGTGGCAGAAGGGGGAGCAGATGCAGGCGTCAGAAAAAATATTTCTGAGGCGGTGGAGGCATTATTTGGATTGGATGCACATAAAATAAAGATAGTTAAAATGAAAACGAAGGGAGATTCCAATTGAAAAAGATATTTCGTAAAAATCAGATTATTATTACCACACTGGCTCTGATGATTGCTGTGGCAGGCTACATCAGCTATACGAAGACAAATGTGGCAGAAAATGAAGCCATTCAGACAGCAGGGGACAATGTAGACAATACATATGATATTTCAGAGGACGGACAGATTGGAGAGATTTTTACGGATACAGAGGATAATACGCAGACCGCCAGCACAACGGATGCGCAGACAGAAGATGGAACAGACCAGACAGGTCAGAGTACGCAAAATGATGCAAATCAGAGGAATACCGAAGATGTGCAGAATCCGGGAGAAACGGTACAGACTTCAGCAGATGCGCAGGGACTGGCATTTGCGGCAGATGTGAAGCTGAATCGGGAGCAGGTGCGTTCGAAAAACAAAGAAACGCTTCTGGAAATCATCAATAATACTTCCATTGCAGAAGCGCAGAAACAGGATGCCATTGATTCTATGATTCAGATGACGGATGTTGCAGAGCGGGAAAATGCAGCAGAAATTTTGCTGGAAGCCAAAGGATTTTCCGATGTAGTAGTCAGCATTACAGACAATGAAGCGGATGTGGTGTTAAATATGGGTGATGTCACGGATGCGAAACGGGCACAGGTGGAGGATATTGTAAAAAGGAAAACCGGAATTTCAGCGGAGAATATTGTGATTACGCCACTAAGTCAATAATTGTTAAAAATGAAATTTTATGAAAAGCTTAGCTGATTATAAAAATGTGAGAATTTAGTCCTATAGAAATATATTATTTGAGCATTAAAAGTTGTGAATAAGTATAGTGAATTACGAATGTCAAAGCAGGGCAGAGTAATAGAAAAAGGTGATAAGAAAAAATTGCATTAATGAGAGTGATTGTTGAACAGAAAATAAGAGAATGTGCTATACTGTAGACAAATGGATATCCGGAGAAAAAACAGATTTTTCGGGTAACAGGATAAAAAACGCAGACAAGGAGGAACGACAGATGAAACGTGTATTTTTAATTGTTCTGGACAGTTTTGGTATTGGTGAGATGCCGGATGCGGCAAACTATGGGGATAAAGGCAGCAACACCCTTGGAACTGTGGCAAAGAGCCCGGAATTTTCCATGCCGAATATGGAAAAACTGGGGTTGTTCAATATTGATGGTGTAACGGCAAAAGCACCGTATGCAGCGCCGGAAGGAGTATTTGCAAGAATGACAGAGCAGTCCGCAGGTAAGGATACGACTACCGGTCATTGGGAAATTGCCGGACTGATTTCGAAAAAGCCGATGCCGACCTTCCCGAATGGATTTCCGCAGGAAATGCTGGACGAATTTTCAAAGGCTGTGGGACGCAAGGTGCTGTGCAACAAGCCGTATTCCGGCACACAGGTCATTCAGGATTATGGCGATGAGCATAGGAAAACGGGTGCGCTGATCGTTTATACGTCTGCCGATTCCGTGTTTCAGATTGCAGCGCATGAAGATGTAGTTCCGGTGGAAGAATTGTATCGTGACTGTGAGATCGCGCGTCAGATGCTGCAGGGGGATCTGGGAGTTGGCAGAGTTATTGCACGGCCATTTGTCGGTACTTCTTCCGGAAACTATACCAGAACGTCCAGACGACATGATTTTTCCCTGGAACCGCCGCAGGATACAATGCTTGATGTTTTAAAAGAAGCAGAGTATGATGTGATTGGCGTTGGCAAGATCAATGATATTTTTGCAGGAAAAGGTATAACGGAGTTTGTACGGACGCAGGATAATGCAGATGGCATTGAAAAGACGATGGAATATATGGAGCGTGATTTTAATGGTCTGTGTTTTGTGAATCTGGTGGATTTTGACATGCTCTATGGGCATAGAAATGATGTGCCGGGGTATGCAAAGGCACTGACCTATTTTGACCAGCAGCTCCCGAAAATTTTGTCTGCCCTGGAGCCGGAAGACGTGCTGATGATCACGGCAGATCATGGCTGCGATCCGGGAACACCTTCTACAGACCATTCCAGAGAGTACACTCCATTTGTGATGTATGGAAAAAATCTGCCGCATGGCAAAAATATGGGAACCCGTGGAAGCTTTTCTGATATAGGGGCAACTGTGCTGGATTATTTTGGACTGTCCGGAAATATTGCGGGCGAGAGTATGCTGTAAAAGGTTGTTAGATAAAGCAATATTTTCGCATCTGAAAATAGCAGTATGGTGAGAAATGCAATTCTGGAAGTGTGTTTAACAAGAGGACTGGAATTGTGTGAATTTGTGAAGCGGTTGGCTCTTGACAGATGTTTTTCCCTTTATTACAATAGATAAGATTGAGTACTATAGACATGCAGAAATGTGCAGAAGAATATATCATGTGTTGCATGAAGCACATTTCGCAGCAAGAATGCTGAGAGCATTCTTGAATAAACATAATGCATTTAAAAATCTTGCTATGAAAGATAAGATAAAGACAGGTTGGAGGGCTAAATTTGGCTGATTTACACAAAGAAATAGAAAAAAGAAGGACATTCGCGATCATTTCTCATCCGGATGCCGGAAAGACAACACTGACAGAGAAATTTCTGTTATACGGAGGTGCAATCAACCTTGCCGGTTCCGTAAAGGGAAAAGCAACCGCACGTCATGCAGTTTCCGACTGGATGGAAATTGAGAAACAGAGAGGTATTTCCGTTACATCATCTGTACTGCAGTTTGAGTATGACGGATTTTGCATCAACATTCTGGATACACCGGGACATCAGGATTTCTCCGAGGATACTTACCGTACCCTGATGGCAGCAGATTCTGCGGTTATGGTTATTGATGGATCCAAAGGTGTAGAGGCCCAGACACGTAAGCTGTTTAAAGTATGCGTGATGCGCCATATCCCGATTTTTACCTTTATTAATAAGATGGACAGAGATTCCAACGATCCTTTTGATCTGTTAGATGAGATCGAGAAAGAGCTTGGAATTGCAACCTGCCCGATCAACTGGCCAATCGGATCCGGTAAAAATTTCAAAGGTGTGTATGACCGCAATACGAAAAAGGTTATGACATTCTCAGATACTTTAAAAGGAACAAAAGAGGGTGAAGAAAAAGAGTTTGATCTGGATTCTGAAGAATTACTGTCAGAAATCGGGGAAGACTATAAAGAACAGTTAGAGGAAGAAATCGAGCTGTTAGATGGTGCCAGCGCTGAATTTGACATGGATCTGGTATCTAAAGGTCAGCTGTCGCCGGTATTTTTCGGATCTGCGCTGACCAACTTTGGTGTAGAGACATTTTTGCAGCATTTCCTGGAGATGACAACTTCTCCATTGCCGCGAATGTCAGACAAAGGTGAGATTGATCCGTTCTCTGAGGATTTCAGTGCGTTTGTATTTAAGATTCAGGCAAATATGAACAAAGCACACCGTGACAGAATTGCATTTATGCGTATCTGTTCCGGACAGTTTAAAGCTGGTATGGAAGTGTTCCATGTACAGGGCAATAAGCAGTTGAAACTTTCCCAACCACAGCAGTTGATGGCGCAGGAACGTAAGATTGTGGAAGAAGCGTATGCCGGCGATATTATCGGTGTATTCGATCCAGGTATTTTTTCCATCGGTGATACACTGACTACTGCAAAAGATAAATTCGCTTTTGAGGGAATTCCGACTTTTGCGCCGGAGCATTTTGCGAGAGTGCGTCAGTTAGATACCATGAAGCGTAAGCAGTTTGTCAAAGGTATCTCCCAGATCGCGCAGGAAGGTGCGATTCAGATTTTTCAGGAGTACAATACCGGTATGGAGGAGATTATTGTCGGTGTTGTAGGCGTCCTGCAGTTTGATGTATTGAAATTCCGTCTGGAAAATGAATATAACGTAGAAATCCGTCTGGAGAATCTGCCATATGAGCACATTCGCTGGATTGAAAATAAAGACATTGATCTGGATCATTTAAGTGGTACTTCTGATATGAAGAAGATCAAGGATCTGAAGGGCAATCCATTATTACTCTTTGTAAATGCATGGAGTGTTGGCATGACACTGGATCGAAACGAAGGTCTGGTGCTGTCTGAGTTTGGTACTAATTAGTTTGCTTTCGGAAATGCATAGATAAAATGCTGGGAGCCGGGAGTGGTTTTGCAGTAATGATATGCTTTTTGTATATAGAAATACTGCTTTATTTACGGAGGAAAATAAAATGGAAATTCTGGAAGTTACAGTTGAAAATTTTGACGAGAAAGTATTAAACAGCGAGAAACCGGTAATGCTTGATTTCTGGGCAACCTGGTGCGGACCATGCCAGATGCAGGCTCCGATCTTCCATACATTTGCAGAGAAAAATGCAGATAATGCAGTATTTGGCAAAGTAAATGTGGACGAGCAGATGGAACTTGCACGTGAGTTTGAAGTAGCAAGCATCCCGACCATCCTTGTGATCAAAAACGGTGAGGTTGCTTACCGTGCAGTTGGATTGCAGACTGAGGATGAACTGCAGAAAGCGCTTGCATAGGAAAAATACATTGAAAAAAATTGCTGTCCGGTGTCATGCCGGACAGTTTTTCTTTGTACATAATATAAAAAATAGAAACATTAAAAGACCGATTTTTTCTAAGTGACAGGAATCCGGCAGAATGTTATAATCGGGATTGACTTTTGAAGGTATTTATAATATGATAAGAACAGATGCGAACAAATGTTTGCTTTACAGATGATAACAGAAATGCAGGCTGTTCAGATAAGGAGAAAAACAAAAATATGGCAAAAAATGATAAAATGGAAGTTCAGAAAGAGGCAAAATTAAAAGCACTGGACGAAGCAATCGCACATATTGAGAAGCAGTATGGAAAAGGATCCGTTATGAAACTGGGCGATCCGAGTGTACATATGAATGTGGAGACAGTCCCGACCGGATGCTTAAGTCTTGATATCGCACTGGGACTTGGCGGTGTGCCGCGAGGACGTATCATTGAGGTATACGGACCGGAATCCAGTGGTAAGACGACGGTAGCGTTACATATGGTAGCAGAGGTGCAGAAGCGCGGCGGTATCGCAGGATTTATCGATGCAGAGCATGCCCTTGATCCGGCTTATGCGAAGAATATCGGTGTAGACATTGATAACCTTTATATTTCCCAGCCGGATAACGGAGAGCAGGCCTTGGAGATTACAGAGACAATGGTTCGCTCCGGCGCGGTTGATATCGTAATCGTGGACTCTGTTGCAGCATTGGTTCCGAAGGCAGAGATTGAGGGCGATATGGGGGATTCCCATGTAGGTCTACAGGCACGTCTGATGTCACAGGCTCTGCGTAAACTGACCGCAGTGATCAGTAAATCAAACTGTATCGTTATTTTCATCAACCAGCTGCGTGAGAAGGTTGGTGTCATGTTTGGAAATCCGGAGGTAACAACCGGTGGACGTGCGTTGAAATTTTATTCCTCTATCCGTCTGGATGTACGTCGCGTAGAGGCTTTAAAACAGGCCGGTGAGATTCTTGGAAACCATACACGTATCAAAGTTGTTAAAAATAAGATTGCTCCGCCATTCAAAGAGGCAGAGTTTGATATTGTATTCGGACAGGGAATCTCCAGAGAGGGTGATATCCTTGATTTGGCGGCAAATACAGACGTGGTTAATAAATCAGGCGCATGGTATGCATACAACGGCGAGAAGATCGGTCAGGGACGTGAGAACGCCAAAAAATTCCTGAAAGAGAATCCGGAGATCTGTCAGGAGATTGAAGCAAAAGTACGTGCGTACTATCATCTGGATGGTGAAGAAGCTGCAGAAGGAGCTGGCGCAGATGCTTCTGTGGAAACTGCTGCACAGACTGACGCAGAGTAATGCAGATACAGGAGATTATCAGAGGAAAAAAGGGAAAGCTTACCGTTCGATTAGAGGGAGGGCTTTCCTTTCCCATTTATGAAAAAGAAGCGGCGAAGTATCGCATGACAGAGGGAGGTTCTCTGTCTGATCAGGAGTGGAATGAGATCTGTACGGAGATTCTGGAAAAACGGGCGAAACGCAGGGCCTTGTATATTTTGCAGAGAATGGAACGAACGGAATATCAACTGCGTCAGAAGCTGCAGGAGAACGGTTATCCGGAAGAAATTGTGCAGTGCGCCATTGATTATGTGAAATCCTTTCATTATGTGGATGACTATCGTTATGCTTGTACATACATCCGATATCATCAGGCAGAAAAGAGCCGGCTGCAGTTGAAAATGAAGCTGTATGAGCGCGGTGTTGCGTCAGATCTGATCGAACAGGCGCTGGAAGACGAATATTCCGGAGAGGAAGAACAGCTGATCAATCGTTTGCTTGAGAAGAAGCATTATGATGCGGAGACAATGGGGCAGAAAGAAAAGCAGAGACTTTATCAGTATCTGATGCGGCGTGGCTTTCGCTCTGAGACAATCAGACGCCAGATGGGGATATAAAGTATTTTTGTGTCGAAACCGCTATTGATTGTATACAGTTTAGTACCCCGGTTAGTATTATTTGCTTGACAGAAAGCACAAAAAAGTATAAAATTTAATAGTTGTAATTTATGACATAATACCAGATATAAATTGTTATATGTACAATGAAAATTAAATAAGGAGGTGCTCCTGTGGCGCAGATTATCATTGCGGTGGTAATTACTGCTGTAGTTGCAATCTTGCTTACTTACGTGGTATCTACTGCACATTTCAAGAAAGTCTCTGATGAGAAAATCGGAAGTGCAGAGGATCGTGCGAGAGCAATTATCGATGAAGCTGTGAAATCTGCTGAGACGAAGAAACGTGAAGCTTTACTCGAAGTCAAGGAAGAGTCTATCAAGACAAAAAATGAACTTGACAAAGAGATCAAAGATCGCAGATCTGAGATTCAGCGTAATGAGCGTCGTGTAGAACAGAAAGAGGCTAATCTGGATAAAAAACTGGAAGCTATCGAGCGACGTGAGCAGAGTTTTACAGCAAAAGAAGAAGAGATTAAGCGACAGAAAGCAGAAGTTGCCAAGCTGAATGAAGAACGCATACAGGAACTGGAGCGAATTTCAGGACTCACCTCTGAACAGGCAAAAGAATATCTCCTGAAAACAGTTGAAGAAGATGTGAAACTGGATACTGCAAAGTTGGTCAAGGAAATGGAGCATCAGGCAAAGGAAGAGGCTGGAAAGAAAGCAAAAGAATACGTAGTAAATGCGATTCAGAAATGCGCAGCCGACCATGTTGCCGAAACTACAATTTCTGTTGTGCAGCTTCCAAATGATGAGATGAAAGGACGTATCATTGGTCGTGAGGGACGTAATATCCGTACGCTTGAGACTATGACAGGTGTAGATCTGATTATCGATGATACACCGGAAGCAGTTATCCTGTCCGGTTTTGATCCAATCCGTCGTGAGGTGGCACGTATCGCTCTTGAAAAGCTGATCGTAGATGGACGTATCCATCCGGCCAGAATCGAAGAGATGGTAGAGAAAGCACAGAAAGAAGTAGAGAGTATGATCCGTGAGGAAGGTGAGGCCGCTACACTTGAAGTAGGTGTACACGGTATTCATCCGGAACTGGTACGTCTTCTTGGACGTATGAAATTCCGTACCAGCTATGGTCAGAATGCATTAAAACATTCCATCGAAGTAGCACAGTTAAGTGGACTGCTTGCAGCAGAAATCGGTGTGGATGTCAGAATTGCCAAACGTGCAGGTCTTCTGCATGATATCGGTAAATCTGTTGACCACGAGATGGAAGGTTCTCACATCCAGTTAGGTGTTGAACTTTGTAGAAAGTTCAAAGAGTCCGCTACTGTTATCAATGCCGTAGAAGCTCATCATGGTGATGTTGAGCCGGAGAGCTTGATCGCATGTCTGGTACAGGCAGCTGATACTATTTCAGCAGCAAGACCGGGTGCGCGTAGAGAGACACTGGAAACATATTCAAACAGATTAAAGAAACTGGAAGATATCACAAACAGTTTCAAGGGAGTAGACAAATCTTTTGCAGTTCAGGCGGGCAGAGAAGTTCGTATTATGGTTGTACCTGAGCAGATCAGTGATGCAGATATGGTACTTCTGGCCAGAGACGTTTCAAAACAGATTGAAGCTGAATTGGAATATCCGGGTCAGATCAAAGTAAATGTTATCCGCGAAAGCCGTGTAACAGATTACGCAAAATAAGTATCGCAGACCATAATCAGACAGTTCGTATGATGAAAATGAGTTTAAAGACCTGTAAATCTTTGAGAGAGGATTTACAGGTCTTTTTTGCGTGCATATAAAAAAGGATGCTGATAAAGGGAAACAAATATGTCTGATAAAAGAAAAAGAAGAACTCACGAAATTGCTATAGCCCTGTCTGGGTGAGCAGAATACAAGCATCGTGAGCTCTTCTTTTTGGTATGAAATATTAAGGCGTATGAGTCCAAAATAGATAAATTACGTTAGCGTAGGTAATAAACTTATATTAGCATCGTAATATATTATTTAGCTAATATAACATCTGGCAGTTTATTAGCGTGCCAGTCCAGCTGCATCTAACTGTTTGCGGATCTGTGGCGCAATCAGCAGTGCAAGGATCATTTTAATAAAATCACCCGGCAGGAACGGAATAACACCTGCCATAAGTGCTGCCTGGAAGCCCATGTGAGCCTGAATGGCAAGCCATGAAGTTCCAAGTGCATAGCATACAGCAGTTCCAAGGATCATGCCAAGGAAGCTGAGCGCCTTTTTGTTATGAAAATGATTGATAAAGAAACCTGCTATTAATGCCAGCGGGATAAAACCAATCAGATAACCACCTGTTGGTCCAAAGAGTTTTCCAGGACCGCTGGTAAAGCCGGAAAATACGGGGATTCCAACCAGACCGATCAGAAGATAGATCAGATAGCTGATGGTTCCTTTTTTTGTTCCCAGAATGAACAGGGAAAAATAAATCACAAGGTTGGTAAGTGAAATCGGTACCGGACCGATTGGAATGGAAAGTGGTGCCAGTACACAAGTTACGGCGGTCATGACCGCGATCATGGCAATCTGTTGAATCGTAAATTTTGAAGTTGTTTTCGTTGCTGTGTTGTTCATAAGTCATTCTCCATTTTCTATGCATTGATTTTATATTTGAAATCCCATATCAGTAAGCATTTCCTGATCCTGTCTGGTATTATTTCCAACAGTAGTAAGCATGTCACCGGTGATGGTGGCATTGACGCCTGCTTCAAACAATCGACGACCACCGTCTTTGAAATAACTGCGTCCTGCTGCCATACGGATATATGCATCCGGATTCAGGTAGCGGAACATGGCAACTGCACGGATGATCTCATCCTCTGTCAGTGGTGGAAGCTCAGCAAACGGAGTTCCTGAAACCGGGATCAGTGCATTGATCGGGATAGATACAATGCCAAGCTCAGATAAAGATACTGCCATGTCCAGTCGGTCAGCAAATGTTTCACCCATGCCGATAATGCCGCCGGAACAGACGGAGAGTCCTGCTGCCTGTGCCAGTTTGATCTCACGGATTTTATCATCGTAAGTATGTGTGGTACAGATATTTGGAAAGTTGCGTCTGGATGTTTCGATGTTTGCATGATACATGGTAACACCTGCATTTCTCAGACGGAAAAATGCTTCCGGTGCAAGTAATCCATGGGAAGCACACAGACGGAGTTTACTGTTTTTACGTAATTCTTCGTAGGTGTGGATCAGTTTTTCCAGATCATCGCCTTCTACCGTTCTTCCGGCAGTGACGATGGAGTAAGCATGCACGCCGGCGGCTTCTCTTGCTTGGCAGTCTGCAAGGACAACATCGGTGTCTAACATGCCATAAGTTTCACAGAAAGTGTGGTGAAAGGATGACTGCGCACAGAATTTGCAGTTTTCCGAACATTTTCCGGCACGGCCGTTGATGATGGTACACAGATCTACGGCGTTTCCACATAATGCCTGGCGGATTTCATTTGCGCCGGCTGCCAGTTCTTCCAGATCTGCGGTTTCAAAAAAAGACAGATCGTCATCACGGGTCAGACGCCGTCCGTTTATAATTTCTTTGGTAAGTTCAGTGATATTCATAATCAATTCTCCATTCTTGCATATAGAATCGTGTTCAGAATGTCATGTAAAGCGGACATTCGCAATCCGCCTTTGCTACTTGCTCATGAATGCAGTCGCTTTACGACCTGTCAGCGGGAGCTTTTAACTCCCACTGACATAAGCATCTCCCTTACCCACCACTTAGTGTTCTGCGCATTTGAAGCGGGGAATGCTTATTCTGTGTTTAAATGGAATTTGCAGGGCAATGTGAGAAAAAAATCATTTTCGAATCATATGATCCGTCAGCATTGCCAGCGCTTTCCTTTGAAATATATGATTCTGTTGCTTAGTATAATCAGAATGGAGTTAATTGTCAACCTATAAAATGATTTTGGGTTAACATTAGAAAAGATAATAACAAGAAATGTTAACAAACCGTACTGCGATATTCATTTGGAGTCATGTTTTCCTGTTTTTTAAAAGCAGTACAAAAGCCACTTTCGTCAGAAAAACCGGAGTGGATCGCAATTTCTTTCACCGACATCTGGCTTGTTTTCAGCAAAAATTTTGCATTTGCCATGCGGGTAGTAATGAGATATTTGTGCGGAGTCATGCCTGTTTCTCTGGCAAATACCCGGGAAAAATAGTATGGACTTAATGCTGCAATATCTGCTAATTCCTGAAGTGTAATGGATTTATAAAAATATTTGTTAATGTGTGAAATGGCTTCTGATACGTTAGTTTGCGTTTTTTTAGTTGCCTGCTGTGTCGTTTCAGCGGTTAACAAATCCGTCAGGATATTTGTGATCGTTCCGGAAATCTGATCTTCTGCAATTGGTGCACGGCTGCGGAAAGTATCATAAATATTATAGAGGGATCTGCGGATGGCATCCGGGTGAGTTGGATAGAGCAGAGAGCCTTTTTCAGATACAATTGTTTCATAAAAAGTGCGCGCCATCGGACCGTCAAAATGCAGCCAGAGGGCTTCAAAACCGGAATCTGTACCGTAGGCATGTGGTGTATAGCAATCCAGAAGAACAAGCTGACCTGACGCAGCCTGTCTTGTCTGACCATCCACCGTTACAAAACAGGTTCCTTTTAAAATGTACATTAGAAGAAAACTGTCGTAAGAATCCCGTGCCAACCGATAGCCGCTTTCGTAACGGAAAGAGCCGGTACAGATTGGATAGAAAAACAGTTTATGGGCAAGGGTACTTGGGGTGTATACGTAATAATCGGAATTTGGGAGAACATGCGTTTCGTAAGATATCATAGGACCCTCCTGAGTATTGAAATTTAGAAATATGTAAAATGCTTTGCAAAAAAATAATGTTGTAAATGGTTTGGTATTGATTGAATGCTTATTCTGCGTTCAATTTACAATTTTAGTAATCATTGTAAGTATACGTGTCTTATTAGCTTATGTCAAAAGCAATTTTTTACAATAAATCAGCAATTAAATCGTATGAAAACAGGAACTGTATGGAATATAATGAGAGCAAGAAATGTATATCCGTATCCGACTACAGAAAAAATCAGTCATGAAAAGAAAGACAAGATCTGGCACGCAGTATATCTGGAAAATGAATATCTGAAGGTTATGATCCTACCGGAACTTGGCGGACGAATCCAGCGTGCATACGATAAAACAAATGATTACGACTTTGTATATTATAATCATGTGATCAAACCGGCGCTGGTGGGACTTGCCGGTCCGTGGATTTCCGGTGGTATTGAATTTAACTGGCCGCAGCATCACCGCTCAACGACGTATATGCCGGTGGATCACTTGGTGGAAATCCATGAGGATGGCAGTGTATTAAAATTAGGTGGATGTAATTGAAAAAAAAATATGATATCATGTGAGTAACAAATCGGAATTTCAAGAGAATGTATAAAAATACGAACACACAAGGAGAACGAAAAAATGACCATTGACATTGTCAAATGTATTGTTTTTGTAATAGCCGTCAGCATTCTGTACGGCGTGATTGGACATCTGAATCGCAAAAAAATTGCTATCAGCGGCAAAATCCAAAGTGATACGCAGTATATTGTCACGCTTCCGTCTGCTTTGAAATATGTCTATATGGCCATGTTTCTGCTGGGAATCGCTTTGTTTTTCATATTCCTCGCATTCAAGGTGAGCGGAAATGAGTCCGTTACGATGGGACACCTCTATTTTGCGCTTGTTTTTGCGACAATTGGCTTTCTTGTCATGCTGTGGGCATCGAGATGGAGTATCGTTGTGACAGGGGCGAGCATGGAAATATACGGGTTGCTTCATAAAAAAGCCGAACTGTCCATGCAGGATGTCGGTAAAGTGGAAATTGGCAAAAAGGACGCCATGATTTTGTACGATACGGCTGGGAGAAAACTGATCACTGTAGACGGCTTGGCGGAAAACTATGATTGTCTGGCAAAAAGCTTAGAGGAAAACGGGAAAATGTAGTGTGCCAAATCGGAATTTTGCTTTCGATGACCAGAATGAAAATCGTTACCGTTGCGCCTGTTTTCACAAGCGTTGCGTGACATAAAAAGAATTCTATTTTAATATCAAAGTATCAAAAACAAAGGAGGTTCTTTGTATGTTGAAGGAATTAAAGAAAAACAAAATGAGTGTTGTTGCAACTGGAATTTTATTTGGTGTTATGGGGGTATTAATTATTCCTATGATAGCAGTAATTGTAAAAATATCGAATGCATTATCCCAAAAACATCCTAGGATATACAAGTATAGTATGATTGCTTTTATCGGTATGTTATTGGCAATTAGCCTATTTTGCGTTGTTATTAAACATCAGATGAGTTTTCTTGTAATAGTTGCTTGTTTAGCAATAACATTATGCGACACTATTAAAAACAGATAATAAATGGAGTACAACTATGGAAATATCAGATTTGATTAAATCAGCCAGAATTGAAAAGGGCTTAACCCAACAACAACTGGCTGATGTTGTCTTTGTTACGCGACAGACAATTTCGAAATGGGAATTGGGAAAAAGTGTTCCTGACCAAGCCTCTCTTATATTGCTATACCAGTATTTGGACATCAAGGATAATGAGAAAAAACAGTTATCAAAGCTTATTTTTAATAAGCAAAATATTATATTAATTTTGATTGCAATCTTATTTTCTCCTATGGTTATTGGAGTACGTTTTATCTGTTGTAAAATTGATAAGATTGAAAATCGAAAAATTAAAGCGGTAATCAAGGTTATTGGCTTTGTTGTATTCTCATCGTATCTAGTATCTTTAAAAGAAAATGTGGCGTATTTGTTAATTGGTATATTTTCTCTGGTGTATTTGTTATATCAATTCTATTTGAGTGGATTGGAAACTAAATGATTTGTGTCAGCAAGTTTAAGGCAAGCGATAATTCATGAAATTCAAGTTTGTAGAATACAAAATTTAATATGAAATGTGAGATAGAGCGTATGGAAATTAACTATACGTTCTATTTTTTTCCTTTTTTGAAAAAGTGATTAAAAAATTATTGACATTTTGTTACTGGAGAGATTTAGAAAGCAGTATTAATCATAATACAGATAGTATGAAGAAACAGTAGAAATTCCAGGTTGAGAAAAAAAGTCGTATATGCTACGCTATAAATAACAAAAGACATTTCGGAAGTACAGAAGTATGAGGGAGGGGAGGCCGTGAAACGAAAATACAAACAAGCGTATGCCATCCTGGTGGCGTTTGTGATCGTGGCAGCAGCGTACACTTGTCGGATGCTTGCCATGTATGATATCGGGGGGAAGTATCCGAGTACTATCCGTGCAGTTTTATACTTGCTATTATTTGCTCTGTGGGGGTATTCGATCGACCGGCGGATTTTGCAAAAGCAGGCATTGCATTGTCTGCGTCTGATAGCAGCGTTTATGCTTTTCTGGCTTATATTGCGCACATTAAAATACGAAGTGGTGACAGATCTGACGGTTGCTCGTTATTTATGGTATTTGTATTATCTGCCGATGTTGTTTATTCCATTGCTGGGGATGTATACCGCATTGTGTCTGGGACAGCCGGAGGACTATCGCATGAATCTGAAGAAACGAATGCTTGCAGTGATTCCGATTGTGCTGTTTGCGTGTGTGATCACCAATGATCTGCATCAGCACGTATTTGCTTTTTCCAGTGGTGTCCCCGGTGTGCCGGACAATTATTCCTACTCTCATTGCCTGCTGTATTTTGTGAGCATTTTGTGGATGGTCGGCTGCATCCTGTGTTCTCTCATCTGTTTTTGGAAAAAAAGCCGTATACCGGGCAGCAATAAGAGGCGGCTCATGCCATTTGGCATCGCCTGTCTTATGATTTTGTATGCTGTGTTGTACCTGACAGATGTATCGGGTGTCCGATGGTTGTTCGGAGATATGAATGTGATGTTTTGTCTGTTGTACGCAGCAATCTATGAAAGCTGTATCTACTGTCGGATGATACAGTCCAATACAGGATATGCAGAGTTATTTGAGGCAACTACGCTGGCAGCCTGTATTGCAGACCGTGAAGGGCATATTGTGCTGCGTTCCCAGGCTGCCAAAACAGATGTGATCTGTCCGCAGCAGGTCGGCAGCATCCTTTACAAAGATGAAATGCGGATTTCATCTGCGCCGATCAGCGGTGGTTATGTCGTGTGGCAGGATAATATACGTCAGCTTTCGCAATTACAGGTTCGTTTGTCCAAAAACAGGATGGTATTACACGAGAATAAGAAAAAATTGCAGGAAGCTTATCTGGTTCAGAAAAAGCTATACGAATTAACAGAAAAGAACCGCATCTATGATGAATTGGAGACACGTTATGCGGAACAGACCTCCCACATCCGTCAGCTGGTTGCGCAGTGTAAGAATGCCGATGCCACTGAGCAGAAGCGTCTGATGAAACGCATTCTGTTGCTAGGTACATATATCAAAAGAAGTGTAAATCTGCGTTTTCTGTGCCGTGAATATGAATTGCTCCCGCAACAGGAAATCCGTTTGACCGTAGATGAAGCAGTGCGCGCCATGACAGCCTGCGGTACAGAATGTGGTGTGGTCTATCGCACAACCGGACCGATGCGTGCCACCGAGGTATTGCGTTTGTTTGATCTGATAAAAGATGTCGCAGAACATGCAATTGATGAGTTACAGTCATTGTTTATTTCTGTATCGGACAGTGAGATGGATCTGTCAGTGGAATGTGCGGCAGATTTGTCCGTGCTTGCCACCAGGAAGGTTACTGTCTGCAATGAGGACGGTTTGTGGCTGATCCGCACACAGATAGGAGGGTGAGAGGATGCGCTTAAAACGGAGACATTTCGGATTTAATGTCATTAAAGAAAGCTTCGATCAATTACCTACAGCCACATGCTTTTTTGACAGCACAGGAGGCGTCGTATTATGCAATCGCCGCATGTATGAATTGAGTCAGTATCTGCTTCACAGTTCGATTCAATATCTGGCGGAGGCAGAGCAGGCACTCGCATCCCCGCCGGATGGGGTTGTGCCCATTGCCCATGCGGAGAATACGTATCAGTTTCCGGATCAGACGATATGGAAATTTGAAAAAAGGATCGTCACGGATCGTTACAAAGAAACTTATACACAGCTTACGGCTGCAGATGTCACTCAATTGCATGAGGCGTTGACACAGTTTGCCATTGATAATCATAAATTGGCACAGGATGCAGAAAAGCTGAAGGAGCTTTCCAAAACGGTGGAAGCTGTTGCACGGGAGAAAGAAGCACTTGCAGCAAAATCTGCCATGCATGACAGCCTTGCCTCCTGCATTACCGTGACGAAGCAATTTCTTGCCGGGGATCTGGATCGTATCTCTGCGGAAGTAGTGCTCCGTGAATGGGAGAAAAGCATTGCGTTCCGTGATTCGGTTCTGGAGCCTGCGAAGGACAGCTTGTACCATGCAGCAAAAAGCAGTGGTGTAACTATTCGAATCACCGGAAAGATACCAGACGGAGATATGTCAGAGCTTATTTATACGGCAATGCAGGTCTGCCTGACCAATGCCGTGCAATATGCAAAGGCCACAGAACTTGCAGCCTGTATCCCGGAAAACGATGACAACGTCACCGTAATGATCCGGAATAATGGCAAACAGCCGGAGCAGCCGGTCCGGGAGGGCGGTGGACTGACAAATTTACGCCGCCGGATTGAGGCAGCAGGCGGGACAATGCGTATACAAAGTTTACCGGAATTTATTCTTTGTATTGAGATACCAAAAAGGAAACATGAGTAAGGGAGTTAAAAGAGAGTTATGAGAAAAATACTGATTGTGGAGGATCAGGCACTGGCGCGCATGTATCTGTGCTCCTGTGTGGAAAAATGCACAGATTGTGAAGTGGCAGGGACATTGACCCGGGCGGATGCGGCATTGCAGCGATGCAGCGAGGGGCATATCGACCTGATCCTTATGGATATCTGTACAGAAAATGATTCAGACGGTCTGACAGCAGCGGAATCGATCAAAAAGTTTTATCCGCGGATCAAAATTGTGATGGTGACTTCTATGCTGGAAGGACGTTTCCTGGATCGGGCAAGAAAAATCGGTGCCGAGAGTTTCTGGTACAAAGATTCCCCTTCCGGTGATCTCGTGGATGTGATCGAAGGGACACTGGAAGGCAGGCAGTTCTGGCCGGACAGTACACCGGCCGTGCAGCTGGGCAAAGCATTGTCCTGTGAATTATCAGACCAGGAATTGCAAACGCTGCGTCTGCTGTGTGAAGGAAAAACCAATGCGGAGATCGCTGCCAAACTGAACGTGGCAGAATCCTCTGTGCGTACTTATATTAACCGTATGCTGGAGAAAACCGGTTACCCAAACCGGAATCGTCTCATGGTCGCGGCGGTCGGAAAACGTCTCGTTGTGCCGGGAAGCCAGCTGGATTTGTGATAAGATGAAAAAAAGATATGGAAAAAGGCTCATTTGTCCACAGTTATGAGGACAGACAGAGCCTTTTTTCTTTGCTAAAATTCAGATAAAGAAAGAGGAAACAAATAATTGAGGCATTTTGTAACGCAAAGGAAAGGAGGGGATGGTTGATGCAAAAAATTGTGGTCGATATGCAGAATTATCTGTTTGCTGATTCTGTAGCGGCCGCCTTCAAAAATTCAGACTACGACATCGATGTAGTTCGTGCAGAATCCCCAATGAACACAGTCGAACTATGTCGGTTGTACAAACCGTTTGTTCTGATTATGGAAGTGACAGGCTATACCCCCTGGCTGCTCTGCGAGAGGATGAAGCTTCGTGACAAGGTAAAGACGGTGTGTCCCGAGTGCAAGATTGCCCTTATCGTTGATTCCAATTCGGAAAAGCAGGCAGCCAGGGACATCCGTGATGCCAAGAAAAACGGTCTGATCGACCAGTTTTTCTATGGATCGATGACCGCAGAGTATCTGATGGATCAGATCTATGCGATGTAGCAGGAAGAAAGGATCCTGCAAAAAGAGAGGAGGAAGAGAGATGAGAGGCAAAAAGCGCAGCAAGATGGTCAGTTTGCTGCTGGCGATCGTGCTGGCAGTCGGTATGGTGCCGCTTTCGGCACTGCCGGTAAATGCGAAAGACATGGCACTTGCAACAGATGATTACAGTCAATGGATGAACATCGGAAATCATACGGCGCCGGATGGTACCAAATATGGCGGAACGTCGGAAATCTGGTACAAAAACATGGTGAAAGCTTTGGAAAGTACAGGCAGCAATACAAAGATCCGCCTGCAGAGCGATATCAGTGTTGAATTTAATTCTCACAACACAAGAGACTGGATCGGTAATGTTAATGTAAAGGGAAATAATGTCATTGACCTGAATGGTAAAACGCTTTATATGAAACCATATAACTATCTTCGAGGTGGCAGACCATATCATTTTACTATATTTCAGATCAAGGATGGTGCCAAACTGACGATCGTGGACAGTAAAGGCGGCGGCAAGATCGCATGTGATACGTGGATTTGCGATGCAAACGATACTTTTGCAGATACAGCCTGCGTGGATATGTTCCACGTATCGGATGGCGGAGAGTTAGAAATCAACGCTTCCGGAGCGACTTTTGAATGTGGGCGTTCGAAAAAGCAATGGATGTATGCAGCCTGCTGTAACGGTCCGGAAGATGAATATTGCTATGATGGCTATGCCCGCAACCAGGCAAACGGTTCTGTGATCGTAGCAGGAACGAACAGTAAAGTCTCTATATATGGCGGAGCACTTCTGGCAAGAGGATATTCCTATACGCCGTATACGGGATGGAATCCTCGTCCGGATACCGGCAAAGTAAAAAAATGTGCAGTTTTTCAGATGGAACGAGGTGCCAGTATCAACATTACGGATGGATACTTCAAAGGCTGTGGCGGTGCCGATGTATTTCAGACATACTATCAGAACGATGTCAATGTGCAGATCAAAGCCGGAACATTTGATACGCATAAGGTAGATAAAGTAGTTATCGAGGGATACGTTCCAGAATCGCCTGACGCCGGTGATTTATTTAAAGGATTTACCCATCATAACTATATGCCCGGCCGATACGGAGAGGTCAACATTCTTCAAAAATGGGTAAATATGGAAGAGGCAGATCTGATCTATGGTGGTGAAGAGCTTGCAGAGAAAGACGGTGACGTCACAGGAAGTAAGAAGACGATCATCCGGCCAAAGTCAGACTATGGTTCTCGGGTGAAGATAAATGACCGCGATACAGGCGAAACGAATGCTTACAATCCAAATGAGAATAAACCATATGTGTTTGATGCCTCGTATGAACCATATTTTACACCGGAGGAAGAGGAAAAACTCGCGTTCGATTATCAGGACAGAACAGATCGCACCATCACCTGGAGGTTCTGGGTGCAGGATGGTTTTTCCATCATTTCGGAAAAGATGGAATCTACGGCACCTGTTTGTGATGTGAATCAATTACGGACCACAAAAGGCAAAAAAATTGATTACAAGCCAGGCAAAAGGTACAAGCTGGTCATGCAGGTAGAAGAAAAGTGGGTAGGTCATAATACGCATACGCGTACATTTGATGATTATTATATCTTCTTCATTTCAGATGCACCGGTTGCTCAGGTGTCGGAAGTCATGCATTTTAATGTGGATACTACGATTGGTGTAAAAGGGGATCCGCAGAACTTTGTCGTGTATCCGGACAATGCAACCTTGGATCGGCTGGAACAGCTGGGACTTACTGATAAGACAGAGACATCATACAAATACATATATTATTATATCAATAAATATGGAAAACAGAAAAAATCTGAATCGCAATCCATCGGCAGTGGCAGAAATCTCAAAGCACATTGGTGCTTTACCCCGCTGCAGCCGGGACCACTGGAATTGACCCTCCAACTGTTTATACAGGGAAGTGACGAGAATGATGTCTGTGCAGTGGAGGAAGTACAGAAGATTTTTGCAATGCCGTCAATCAGTGTGCGCAGAGACGGTTCTTCCCAGACAGACTTTGTTGTCCCAGATATCAATGAAGTAGTCACAGCGGTAACCGGCAAAACAGTCACTCTGGATCCCGGTTTTGAATTTTTAAAGGAATTTGATTTTAAAGATCCGATGACGCAGAAAAAACTGAGCATCGAAGATGTGAAGTGGGAATTCAGAGAGCTTGGCGGTTCTGGTTATCAGGATCTTACCGGAGTAACGGTAGATAAAAACGGCCGTTGTTCGGTAGATCAAAATGGAACCTATCGTGCAAAATTTGATTATAACGGAAAGACCTGGTATAGTCCGAATCCGGTCCTGGTTTCCGGAAAAGATTATGACAGTACGAGAATGCCGTATATTACCGGTAAATCAAGCCACAGAAACTGGACGGATCCGCATTATCTGCAGATTAATCTGAATAAGGATGCTAATTGGTATACCGTTACAGAATATTTGATAAAACTTCAGTCAAGACCGAAGGGAGCTCCGGCAAAAAGCAGTCAGATCAAATGTGACAGCGACGGTAAACTGGATATGAACCGGTTTTTCTATAGCAATGATTTTGTGCCGGGAGATTACACCTTCGTGGCATATGTCTATGGAAAAGATAAATATGGCAATTCTTACAGAGAGCGATCAGAGCCGTTTTATGTAAAAATGGAAAAAGAGTCCAGCGGTAATTATCTCACGGTAAATGGTGAGATGCTCAGTGATCCGTCCAGAGAAAATTCCAACTTCCCGTACATGGTACCGGCAGGTGTGACGAAACTCAATTTTGAACATAAGATTTATCCGAGCGACTCTACCATTGACAGTTATTGGAATTATACCTATAAATGGTTTTCCAGTGATCCGCAAATCGTAAATATCGACAGTGACACCGGTCAGGCAGAGGCATTGCGTCCGGGCTCCGCCACAGTCGGATACAGGATCTATAATTCATCTGGTGCTGTGTGTGAAGAAAATTCCGTGCGTGTGGATGTACCGATTGCAGGATTCGAAGTAGAACCGATCGATTATACCGACTATATAGGACAGTCTTATACGAGCATAAAGCCGGTAGTAAAATCTGTCTGGTCTGCAAGTGGATTAAAGATAACCGAAGAGACAGACAAATATCTGGACTTTGATATCTGGAATTTTACAAGCAGCGGCATGTCCAGTGCAGAAATGTCAAAGGTCGCGTATAACGATTATGTGAGATTTACTTACCGTGTACATGCAAAAGAAGGGTATTTTATGGTGATGAAGAAAGATTATAAATCCAGTAGTACCCAGTATTACAGCGTAGATACGGCCGAGCTTGAGACAAATGGTTTTTCCGGGGACACTGTGATCCGGAAAGCAGTGGATCTGGGTGCAGATCCGGCATATGTGGGAGGCAGTGCGAACTACTACAGAATCACAACATTTGACAAAAATACAAATGCTTACTCCTTTGAGGAGGGCGGCTCTACCTGGTCAAAAGCAGTCTTCCCGGTGACGGTATTTGTACGCAACCCGGATGTGCAATATCTGAAAACAATTAATTTCTCCACACGCGAACCGGTAAAAAATGATTATCGATACGAGGGAGATGACTGGGCAAAAGGATATTACACCCACTTTATGAAATTAAATATTACCAATCTGAAAGGAATCAAGACAGTATACGGTCGTGACATGTGGAGTTATACCAGTCGTGTTTCGAAATTAGACGGTGATCCGAAAGGCAGTGGAAATCCATATGAAGATGCAGATGCTGAGTCAAGTATTGAATGGTATAACGTGATCCGGGATGTTTTCGATGCAAAGCAGAAACCTACCGCACGGTACGATGACGGTATATACTTCAATGAATTTGATGTACAGCTCTCAAGCGATGAGACTGCAGCAGGGCAGAAATTCTCAATAGCACCGGATGTAAAGGTGTTCTTAAACGGTCATGAGATTGATTTCGCAGGGGTTTACTATAACTTTGGAGGAGAACCGAGAGTAATCTTCAAGTATTATTTCGATGTCGGAAGTGTGGAATCTTTTACACAGGCAACGGTAAAAGGCATTCGTGCTCCACGGGCCGGCGAGAAGATGACAAGTGCGGAAGATACTTATGTAGAAGAGTCCGGTGATCTGTATGTATCGAATCTGACCTGGTTTGTGGACAAAAATGGTAACCATTCCTATGATGTAGGCGAGGAATGCCGTGTCCGTGCCGACAGTTCCGGAAATTACGATCCGGATAAGAGTGAACTGGCAGAAGATGGAACCTTCCGTGTAGACAGAAAGTATAGCGTATTTGTGGAAGTTTCTTCTGAAAAAGGCCGTATTGCAAACGGCGGTATATTCCAGCTTTATATGACGCAGGAAAATGGAGCAGATGCATTGCTTTCAGTGGACAATGCACCGAATGGAACGTATGCATTCCAAAAAACGCTTGTCAGCAGATTCGATGCGACATTGCGGGAAGGTGAGCCACATGAGTCATACCGCTTCAATGAGATCCCTTCCGGAGCAACCCATGGTTTCAGCGTAGACTCCTATTGGGTCAAAGATGAAGAGACCGGTGAGTCTATGGTATCTAAGGAATTGCAGCCAGGCAGAAAGTATCGTTTTGGAATTACCTACAAGGCCGCACCGAACAACAGTTTCGCAGATGATTTTAAGGTATCTGTGGAAGGAAAAGAGCTTACGGATGGCGTAACGGTTTCCAAGGAGAAGGATAACGTGCATATCGAGGTTGTCTTTACAATGACAGCCACCGGCGTGGAAGTTTCCGGTTCCGCGGTAAGCTTCCAGTCCGAAACAGAACCGGTCACACTTCAGCTCATCGAACAGGGAAAAGCTGATGTGTTCAAAGAAACAACAGTTTCCGGTGGAACAAAGAGCGGTAATAAATATACGGTTGACTATGCATTTACGGAAGTTCCGGCAGGAACCTATACTTTGAACGTGATGAAGAAGAATCACGTTACCAGAGAGTATACGGTTACCGTAGGTACAGATCCGGTAAAACAGGATGTAGTCATCCAGCTGCTGGGTGATGTCAACGGTGACGGAAAAGTAAATATGAAAGATTGGAACAATGTTTATGCACATGTGAACAAAACAACCGAATTGAAAGATTATGCGTTGAAATGTGCGGAAGTCAGCGGAGATAAAAAGATTAATATGAAAGACTGGAATCGGATTTATGCACATGTGAACAAAACGAAATTACTCTGGTAAATGAGACAGAAGTACAACAAGTAGTCTTAAACATTCTATGTTGTCTTCATATGCCACATTGGGCAGCATAGAATGTTAAGTAATAAACAGAAGAGACATCTTCTTCCCCACCTGACCGTAACTAAGCGAGGCTGCGGCAGCGTGTGTATCAAAATGCCCCGCAAATAAATAGAAAAGGAGCTTGGTCATGAACAAGCGAATAACATCCCTATTGCTTAGTTTTGTCATGGTTTTTGTAATGCTGGTAACTGCAGTGCCGGCATTTGCGGTAACAGGCAAGTCCAGTTATTATAAAATGACACCTGACAAAACGACAGCATCCCCAGGTGATACGATCACCTATTCTGTAAAACTCGGCCCGATTGATAGTGTATGCTGTATGAGATTTGAAATTATCATTCCGGACGGTTTGACTTATGTGGAGGGTTCCGGTAAAGCAGTCGAAGGATTAGCAGCAAAATTGAAAGCACCGATTGCAGAATTTACGGAATCCACAAAAATGTTTGTTGCCGGATCAGGAAATTACACCAGCACAGACGAAACAGAATTGATGACATTTCAGTGTAAAGTAAATGCTGATGCGAGTGGAGAACAGGTTGTAAAACTTTATGTGGAAGACCCGGATGATCTTTTTGATCAGGATGAAGATAACATTGCTGTTGATGAGTATACGTTATCCACCATCACCGTAAAAGCAGCGCCGAAGCCGGCGACAGCACTTACTTTGAATAAGACGGAAATGTCTCTGACCACCGGACAGGATGACACGAGTCTGGTAGCAACTGTTACACCGGCTGACTCTACGGATACCGTTGTATGGTCCACATCTGCACCGGAAGTAGCAAATGTAGATGCTGCTACAGGTAAAGTAACTGCAGTAGCTCCGGGTGAAGCAGTTATCACAGCAAAAGCAGGAGAGCAGTCTGCAACCTGCACAGTTAGAGTAACTTGTGCACATGCACTGACAACAGTAGCTGCGAAGGCTTCTAACTGTACAGAAAAAGGATGGGACGCTTATCAGAAGTGTTCACTCTGCGAAAACTTATTCGACATGAGTGGAAATCCGATTTCTGCGATTCCTTACAGAGCAACCAATGATGACCACGACTTTAATACTTCTGACTGGGGTTACAAAGAGGCTGATGGTCATGCACATATCTGTAATCGCAATGCAGATCACCATGATACGGTAATTGCTCATACACCGGGAGCTGCTGCCACTGAGACAACAGCCCAGACTTGTACAGGGTGCGGATACATCATCCAGCCAGCAACCGGACATATACATGCAAAACACCTTACAAAAGTGGATGCTGTAAATGTTACCTGTACGACAGATGGAAATAAGGAATACTACAAATGTGATTGTGGTAAGTTCTTTGAGGATGATGCTGCAAATGTTGAAATCGAAGATCACAGCAGTGTTGTATTAAAAGCAACAGGTCACAGCTATACCGTGAAAAAGACAGATGAAGCACACAGAAGATCTACAGCAGCAGACTGTCGTGAGTATGATACTTATTGGTATACCTGTGCAAACGATGCGGCTCACAGTGCAAAGGATGATGCGGAAGCAACAGATAAGTTCTACAACGGTACAAGAGGTGTTCATGTATATGGCACAGACTGGGTAAATCGTGGAACAGCAGGACATGCGCATAAGTGTAAATTTGATGATACTTATGATACCGTGAAAGCGCATCGTCCGGGTCCGGCAGCAACTGAGACAGAAGATCAGGTTTGTCTTGATTGTGGTGCAGTTCTTACAGAACGCACAGGCCATATTCATGCAAATCATCTGACTCCTGTGAAAGGTAAAGCAGCAACCTGTACCGCAGACGGCAACAAAGCATACTATAAATGCTCTTGCGGTGCTTTCTTTGAAGATGCAGCTGCAAAGGCTGAGATCAAAGATAAAAACAGTGTTGTATTAAAAGCAACAGGTCACAGCTATACCGTAAAGAAGACAGACGAAGCACACAGAAGATCTACAGTAGCAGACTGTCGTGAGTACGATACCTACTGGTATACTTGTGCAAATGATGCAACACACAGTGCAAAAGATGATGCAGCAGCAACAGATAAGTTCTACAATGGAGCACAGGGTGCTCATGTATTTGGTACAGACTGGGTAGATCTTGGTGAGAGCGGACATGCACATAAATGCCTGTATGATGATACCTATGATGCTGCACAGCCGCATACACCGGATCATGAAGGCGGAGCAACCTTTGATTATGCTGTAAAATGTACCGAATGTCAGCATGTGATCGAGGAACAGTTAGAAGAAGGCACCATCCGTGTAGAAGTTCCATTCAAACTTATCGTGAAAAAGACAGGCGAGATGGATCCTGCCAAAGAATCCTTCCAGTTTATGATCGAGCCGTTTGGTACTACGGTAAAAACCACAATCGTGAAAGATACGATCACAACGGACGGTGAAAAAACTTATGAGGGAAGTTTTGTATTTACATGTAAAGAGCGTGATGCAAGACTGATCGCAGAAGGCTTTATCCTCAGTCAGATCAAAGGAACTGCTGAAGGATGGAAGTATGATGAAGCAAAATTCTATGTAATGCCGATGTTTGTTGATAATTATGACAGTATTGACGGATGGAGATTCTTCCAGGTATCTGACAAAGAAAACTTAGACACAAATAATCCATTGGAAGAGATCATCTTTACGAACAGCTACAACATGAAGAAGCAGTCTGAGGTCGTAACACCGCCTGAGACAACCAAACCAACTGAGACACCGAAACCAGCTGAGACAATCAAACCGGCAGAGACAGCAAAATCAGATCAGACAGTAAAACCGGTTGATACGAAAAAGCCTGTAGATTCAAACGGAAAGAAGGCTCCTAAGACAGCGGATAATGGTATGATGGCACTTTGGTTTACTTTATTCCTGGCAGGCAGTGCAGTAGCTGGCACAACAATTATCAGCAAAAAGAGAAAAACAAACGTAAGATAACCACATTCTTTCTATGCTGAACCAAGCATTTAATTGGTGCGGCGGCGAAAACGCCGCCGCACCTTTTTTTACTTTTGGAGGTTGTACATGAAAAAAGAAAGAAAAAGAATACCAAAAAGGTTGCTGAGTTTTGTTCTGTCCGTCGTATTGTTGTTTGGCCTTTTGCCGGCCAGTGTTTTTGCAGCATCAGACAGAACTGCTCCTGCCGAATATACAGTTGCAGCATATGGTGGAACAATCGCTTATGCAGACAGGGAAGATACGTTTCACAAAACAGCACCTGCTGATTCCGTCCTGACGATTCATTTCGATGAAAGTCAGTTCCCGGGCAAGACCTTTGACTGTTGGAAAAGTGCAGATGGAACAGAAATCCCAAAAAAAACGTTCCGGCTGCTTGTAAAACGCGATACGGCATTTTATCCGGTATTCAAAGATGTGACAGGAAATTATGGAGAGTGGGAAACTTTCGTCCAGGGAAAACAATGTGATGATCCGTCGATTCTGGTACGTTCTGATGAGAAACAGGGACTGAAAGAGTATCGCTTTGTCAGAAACGGCTATCATAATAATTGTCGTTATGAACGTATTGATGATAAGAGCCATCGGAAAATATGCCTGGATTGTTCTTATACAGAAACGGGCAGTCACTGGTGGGATGCCGGTGTTGTTACTACGGAGGCAACCCATCTGACAGATGGCGTCAAGACTTACACATGTGCATCTTGTGGTGCAAAAAAATATGAAATCATCGAAAAAAGTGGTCAACATACTTACCCATCGAGTCCGAAGGAATCGGATTATATCATTGATGAACCTGCGGTTGACGGAAAACCCGGTAAACGGCATCTGAAATGTACGGAATGTGGATTTGAGCAGGAACCTTCCGAGTATCTTGTCTCTTCACTTCCGGGAACCAGCGGAAAGGTACAGCATTTTACATATGAGCGGACATCGCCATATTCTTCCGGCTCGTCGCTGAACCAGGCGCGTGTGGAGGAACATTATAGCAGTGACCATGCGTATTATTATGCAGTAAAAAAAGCAACCTGTTCCTACCGGTTTGAGTTTTTGTGGTTCGATCATGGCAAACACAGCCCGGTATATATCAAAGCAGGTACACGTTATGGCACCGCGGACAGCAATTATTACGGGATCGTTACTTATGCGGACAACCGGGAAGAATTTCTGAAGCGTATTTTTCTGCAAATGCACGCAACGGTGTCGTGAAAAAAGACGGGGAAGCGTTCAGTGGAGGTTATTTTCCGATTGGAACACAGATCACATTGACTACGGAAAGCAGTGACAGTGCAGCTTATCCATATTTCATTGGTTGGTGTCAGTCAGAGTATGGCATGAACGGAGAGCAATTTACGATTCTTTCTACGGAAGACACTTATACAACAACCGTTTCGGATGATTATGATACAAACCGTATTATTGCAGTCTGGAGTGATAGCCCGACACTTCCGGAAATTATGAATCACAATATCACAGTTGTGAATGGATTTATCAGTAATGAAGAAAGTGAGTATGTATCGGATATCCGTGTGGCGTATGGTAATTATGTACGTGTTATGCCGGATCCGACCAATGCATTGAAAGTACAGAGCTGGGTAGTGACAGATACAGAAACCGGGACAGAAATCACACGGAAAGAAGCGAATGATTATGGAACTTATTTCGAAATCACATCGCAGGCGGATGACAAAAAAGGCGGAAAACCGGGAAGTGGAGAAATGGCATATCCGGCCAATATTACGATCACAGGTGAAACAGAAGTCTGCACCGAGCACGTATGGAATGAGGGGATTGTGACAAAAGAGCCTAATTATGTGGAAGAAGGCGAGAAAACATTTACCTGTACCGTGTGCGGCACTAAGAAAACAGAACCGATCGAAAAACTGGATCGTTATTGTGTACATGCATGTAAAAACTGCGGAAAGTGTACACTTCCGGAAACCGACAAGTCCTGTAAGAGTGAGCGATGCACTTGTGACACACCACAGGTTCCGATCCTCATCAATCAAAATGGCGTGGTAAATGGTACACCGAATGGGGTGAAATTGACTGTGGTTGAAGTTGAGGGCGACAGCGGAGAAGCTGCACCATATTTTGAATATTGCTTAAAAGCAGCAGAAGGTTATGAAATCGCACATATTTACGATATTTCACTTACAAATCCTGATGGCACAGAATATACACTTGCAGACGGAGAAAAAGCGACCGTCACATTAAAGGTAGGAAAAGAAAATGCACAGGCGCTCCTGGATGGACGGATGAATATCATTCATATAGCTGCAAAAGGAAAAGAAATCTATGGCGTAGGCTACAAACCGATTTCCGTTGATGTAGAAAACGGAACCGTGACCTTTGACGTGGATAGTTTTTCCCCGTTTCTTCTGGTGAGAAGTCCCATCGAGTATTATGGAAGAAATGCACTTTCCGCACTGCCAAACAAAGAGGCCCTGCTTTATGCGTATGATCAGATTGTGCGCGGTGTGGAAAACAGTGCAGAAACTATCCGTATTTATAATGGTACAAATGCCATTACAAAGGAAGAATTGCACACAGTGTTCGATGCATACAAACGTGATCACACAGAGCATTTCTGGCTTGGAAGCGGATATAGTATCAACTATAATACCGATACTGTTTTGGAAGTAATGCCGGAGTATACAATGTCCGGTGCAACACTTGTTTCAGCCAAAGCAGCGTTTGACAAAGCTGTTTCAGAAATGCTTGGTGGTATCACCTCATCGATGAGCGAATATGAACGTGAAAAAATGTTGCATGACCGCCTGGCTGCTCAGGTAATGTATGATGGCAGTGCTGCAAATGCGCATGATGCTTATGGTGCCCTTGTAGATGGAAAGGCAGTTTGCGAAGGATATGCGAAGGCATTCCAGTATCTGTTGCAGAAAGCCGGTATGCAATCATTCCTCATTACCGGAAGCAGTACGAATCCGGTCAGCGGCACAGCAGAAGGCCATGCATGGAATGTGGTACGCGTAGCTGGTGAATATTATCATGTAGATACTGTATGGGACGATCAGGGCGAACACATTTTCTACGCATATTTCAACAAGACGACAGATGCAATCAGTGAAGATCATACGATTGACACTACGGCATATGCTTTGCCAACATGTAAGAGTGAAGCAGCGGATTATTTCTTTGTAAACGGTGGCAGACTTCCGGCTTTTGATGTGGGTGCGGTTGCAAATCTGCTTAGAAACGGCAATGGAACGACAAGAATTTATGTGACCGGCGACAAGGCAGAATTTATCGCAGCACTTACGGCACATATTTCTGAGGTGGCTGTCGAACTCGGTTATACCGGCGGTTTCCGGTACGGATATGAAAATCTTGGAAGAGAGTTTATCCTGTCCGTTACGCCGAACGGTGTCACAGTGAGTGGCAGTATTCTGTGCTTTGGAAATGAAGCGGACAGTATTACAGCAGAGCTGGTCAAAGACGGAGAAACAATGACAGAGCACATGGCTGAATTGACCGGTGTGAAAAATGAGGAAGGAAAGATAGAACTGAATTATTCCTTCGCCGGTGTGGCTGCAGGCACATATACATTAAGAGTGTCGAAAAATCATCATGTGACCAGAGAATATGCAGTCATAGTTGGATCTGAACCGGTGGAACAGCCGGTGGTTCTTCATCTGAAGGGTGATCTCAACGGTGACGGAAAAGTGAATATGAAAGATTGGAATAGAGTATATGCGCATATAAACAAAACAGAATTGTTGACAGAATACGCACTGCAGTGTGGTGATGTAAACGGTGATGGTACGGTGAATATGAAGGATTGGAAGCGCATCTATGATCATATCAATAAAACAGAGTTACTTTGGTAAAAAGCTATGATCTCTCTACGATTTCTTTTCTAACGGATTGCGAATGTCCGCTTTACTATTATGGGTATCCCGTAGAAAGACTCCGGAATAACTTGTGAAAAACGAAGGATGCTAATATAATAAACAGAGTATTAAAAGTATTTTTTCTTTTACTGATGTAGTTGGATTGTTATTATTAGGAGGTTTTACATGATACACAAAAAAATTGAAATCAAAGCCCGCGGCATGGAAGCTGTCGGTAATTTATACACTTATTTTCTGGACAGCTCCATTGAGATGCGTCCAAATGAAAAACGTCCGGTTATCCTGATGTGCCCGGGCGGCGGCTACGAAATGACTTCCGACCGGGAGGCAGAACCGATGGCCATGCAGTTTCTTGCTATGGGCTATCATGTTGCTGTTTTGCGTTACAGTGTTTGCCCGGTACGTTATCCGGTGGCATTGCAGCAGGTAGCAGAAAGTGTATTATATCTGAAAAATCATGCAGAAGAATATCATATTGATCCGGAGAAAATTGTATTACAGGGATGTTCCGCAGGCGGACATCTGGCAGCTAATTACGGTGTCGCCTGGAACAGCCCATTTTTGACAAAACGCATGGGGATGGAGAATGATCCAGAAAAGCTTCGTGTTTCCGGTTTATTATTGTGTTATCCGGTTATTACTTCCGGGGAAAAAGCACATGAAGGATCTTTTCGAAATTTGCTGGGAGAACAGTATGAAGAGAAAAAGGAAGAACTTTCTTTGGAAAATCAGGTGACACCAGATACACCACCAACATTTTTATGGCATACAGCAACAGATGATACTGTTCCGGTGGAAAATTCACTTTACTTTTTCCAGTCCTGTCTGCAGCAGGGCGTTTCTGCAGAATTACATATTTATCCGGTAGGCGGCCACGGACTTTCTCTGGCAAATGAAGAGACCTGCCGTGCCAACGGAATCGGAGTACAAAAGGAGTGTCAGAGCTGGATTAATCTGGCACAGACTTGGTTAGAAGGATTGTTTGCATAGTGCTTGATGAAGGGGAAAAATACGATTTTCTATTACATCAAAAAAGGAATTGGATGAGGCCGGTCAGGTCTGTTTAGAAATCAGAAAAGAAATACTCATAAAAAATTAAGTTGAGATATTGTGGGAAGCATGTTAGAATCTTCTAGGCATAAAAATTAAGTAGATAATAAATTATGAAAGGATTTTTTGACATGTTAACAATAATCGAAGTATTAAAAGCGATTTTATTTGGCGTTGTGGAAGGTATTACAGAGTGGCTTCCAATCAGTAGTACCGGCCATATGATCTTGCTCGATGAATTTGTAAAATTAAATGTAAGCAAAGAATTTCTGGATTTGTTTCTGGTAGTAATCCAGTTGGGTGCAATTCTTGCGGTAGTAGTTATTTACTGGAATAAGCTGATTCCGCTGTCTACAAAGCATGGATTACATATCAGCCGCAGAAAATGCAAGATGTGGGTAAAAATCATTGTTGCATCCATTCCGGCAGGTGTGGTTGGAATCCTCTGGGATGACGTGTTTACGAAATATTTTTACAATTATCAGACCGTAGCGATCATGCTGATCCTGGTAGGTGTTGTATTTATTATCATAGAGCGTTCAAATAAAAATAAAATAGCAAAAATAGATTCTATCGATGATATTTCCTATGGTCAGGCATTTTTGATCGGCGTGTTCCAGATGATTGCCGCAATTTTTCCGGGAACATCCCGTTCCGGTTCTACCATCGTTGGTTCTCTGATGCTTGGTATTTCCAGAACAGCGGCAGCAGAATTTACATTCTTCCTTGCAGTACCGGCAATGTTTGGCGGAAGCGCGATCAAGATTTTGAAATACAGCGGTGGATTTAATTCCGCAGAAGTTGCTTTACTTGCAATTGGTATGATCGTAGCATTTGTACTTTCTATTATTGCAATCAAGTTCCTGATGTCCTATATCAAGAAACACGACTTCAAAGTATTTGGATGGTACCGAATCGTACTTGGTATTGCAGTAATTGGATATTTCCTTGCAACCAGATAAGTAACGTACAAGAAGGCAGAGTCAGATTTTTCTCAGGGAGCGATTGTTAGCGACCGAGACAAATCTGACTCTGCCTTTTCATAACCTATAAAATATTCACAAAATAATTTACTTCTTTTTTTTACAAGTTTCAAAAACTTTTTTGTACAAATATCGGATGAAATCTCTCAAATTTAATGATACAATACTTATAGTTAGTCAGTCTGGAATAAAACGACTGACCAAAATCATGAGGAGGACAAGTAAGATGGGAGATCAGAAACTGACAGGTCGTGTAACAATTCCGACAGACATTGATGTCGTTCCGGAGACTCTGGAACTGATGAAACGCTGGGGTGCAGATGCCATTCGTGACTGCGATGGAACCGATTACCCGGAAGGATTAAAAGATGTAGATGCGAAAGTGTATTCTACTTATTATACAACAAGAAAGGATAATGAGTGGGCGAAAGCAAATCCGGATGAGATTCAGCAGTGTTATATTATGACAAAATTTTATACTGCCGAATCTGACAAATTATCCATTCATCTGATGACTGGTATTTATCCGGAAATGCTGAAAGTAAACAGCTATGATGACATTCGTCGTTGGTGGGAAGTTATCGACCGTACTACAGGTGAAGTAGTAAGCTGTGATGACTGGTCTTATTCTGAGGAGACAGGGGATGTGACCATTGATCCGGCAATACCGTTCCATGATTATACCGTAAGTTTTCTGGCTTACATTATGTGGGATCCGGTGCACATGTACAATGCCGTTGTCAACGACTGGAAAGACGTGGAGCATCAGATTACATTTGATGTGCGTCAGCCAAAGACACATAAATTCAGTATGGAGCGTCTGCGGAAGTTCTGCAAGGCAAATCCACATGTAAATGTTATCCGTTATACGACATTTTTCCATCAGTTTACGTTGGTGTTTGATGAGCTTGCAAGGGAAAAATACGTTGACTGGTACGGATATTCCGCCAGTGTAAGTCCATACATTCTGGATCAGTTTGAAAAAGAAGTTGGCTACAAATTCCGTCCGGAATATATCATTGATCAGGGATATTTCAATAATCAGTATCGTATCCCATCCAAAGAGTTCAAAGATTTCCAGGCTTTCCAGCGCCGTGAAGTTGCAAAACTTGCAAAAGAGATGGTAGACATTACCCATGAGGAAGGCAAAGAAGCGATGATGTTCCTCGGTGATCATTGGATTGGAACAGAGCCATTCATGGACGAGTTCAAAACAATCGGTCTGGATGCGCTGGTAGGAAGTGTCGGAAATGGTTCTACCCTGCGTCTGATCAGTGATGTGGAAGGTGTAAAATACAGAGAAGGAAGATTTTTACCATATTTCTTCCCGGATACCTTCCATGAAGGTGGAGATCCGGTAAAAGAAGCAAAAGAAAACTGGGTAACAGCCAGAAGAGCAATTCTTCGTAAACCGATCGATCGTATCGGATACGGCGGATATTTAAAACTTGCCTGTGAATTCCCGGATTTCGTTGATTATATTGAGAGCGTTTGTGATGAGTTCCGTTTATTGTATGAGAATGCAAAAGGAACCACACCATATTGTGTAAAAACCGTTGCGGTTTTAAACAGCTGGGGCAAGATGCGTTCCTGGGGCTGCCATATGGTACACCATGCACTGTATCAGAAACAGAATTACAGTTATGCAGGTGTTATTGAAGCACTGAGCGGCGCTCCATATGATGTAAAATTTATCAGCTTTGATGATATCCGTGCAAATGCAGATATTTTAACTGGTATTGATGTTATCATTAATGTAGGCGATGGCGATACCGCACATACCGGTGGTTACGAGTGGGAAGATCCGCAGATCGTAGAAGCTATTCAGAAATTTGTATACAACGGCGGTGGATTTATCGGTGTCGGTGAACCGACCGGACATCAGCATCAGGGCAGATACATTCAGCTTGGCAATGTGATTGGTGTGGAAAAAGAGACCGGATTTACATTAAATTATGATAAATATAACTGGGAGAATCATCCGGAGCATTTCATTTTACAGGATTGCACAAAAGAAGTTGATTTCGGAGAAGGTAAGAAGAGTATGTTTGCCCGCGAGGATACTGAAATTCTGGTTCAGCGCGACAAAGAGGTTCAGATGGCAGTGCATGAATTTGGAAAAGGACGTTCCGTTTATATCAGTGGTCTGCCATATTCCTTTGAAAATGCACGAATCCTTCATCGAAGCGTAATGTACAGCTGCCATGATGAAGCAAACTTAAGAAAATGGTATTCTGAGAACTTCAATGTGGATGTACATGCGTATGTGGCAAACGGCAAGTATTGTGTCGTTAATAATACTTACGAGCCACAGGATACTGTTGTTTACCGCGGAGACGGAAGCAGTTTCGAATTACATCTTGATGCAAATGAGATTAAGTGGTACGAAATTTAAATATTACAAAAGAATAATAGCGTAAAAGTGTAAGATACCTTATAATAAACGATAGGGTATCTTACTTTTTTGTGAGATTGTTGAAAAATAAGTGGAAAAAGAACAGGAGCAAAAAATCATGGCATTACAGCTCATTTACGGAAATTCCGGCAGTGGAAAATCAACCTATATTTATGAAAAAGTCATTCAGATGGCGCAGGCAGACCGCAGGCGCAATTTTTATGTCATTGTTCCGGAGCAATTCACAATGCAGACGCAGCGGGAGTTGGTGTGCCGGTCTGAAAATCATGTGATCATAAACATTGACGTAGTCAGTTTTGAACGTCTGGCATACCGTATTTTTGATGAACTTGGCATTCAGAATACGGTCATGGAAGAAACCGGAAAAAGTCTGATATTGCGTAAAATTGCAGAGGAAAAAGGAAGAAACCTGACGGTTTTACGTGGAAATATCCGAAAAATGGGCTACATTAATGAGCTGAAATCCATGATCTCTGAGCTGATGCAGTATGATATTTCTGTAGAAGAACTGGGAGATTTTTTACATCAGTTAAAACCGGATTCTAACCTGTATTATAAATTGTCGGATGTGCATACCATGTATGCTGCCTTTGAGGAATATCTGCAGGGGCAGTACGTGACAGCGGAGCGGGTTTTGGATGTGCTGGCAGAAGCGGTAGATGATTCGAAATTGCTGCAGGATGCGGTGTTTGTATTTGACGGATTTACCGGATTTACCCCGGTGCAGATGAAATTGCTGCATCGCTGCATGCATGTAGTAAAGGATATGTATGTGACAGTGACACTGGATGTGCGGGAAGATCCGTTGGCAGATCATGGGATTCAGGATCTGTTTTACATGAGCCGGAAAATGACAGCGACATTGTTGCGGGCAGCACAGGAAGAAGCATATATTGTGGAAGAACCGGTATTTTTACCGGTTGGTGCGAATAGCCGTCTGGCACAATCGCCGGTGCTGGCACATTTGGAACAGAATCTGTTTCGGGTGCGCAGTCACAGATATGAGGAAAATTGTGGAGAAGCCTTGCGTATTTATTCCCTTGCAACACCGCGAGAGGAACTTCGTTTTGCCGCATGGAAACTGTCACATCTGATGCGGGAGAAAAACTATCGTTATCATGAATATGCCATTGTGTGCGGGGATGTGGAATGTTATGAAAAGTATGCAAAATCTGTTTTTGAATTATATGATATTCCATATTTCGTGGATACTAAAACGTCGATTCTGTATCATCCATGTATCGAACTGATCCGTGCCGTATTGGAGATGGTAGAAAAAGATTTTTCTTATGAAAGTGTATTTCGTTTTTTCCGAACGGGACTGTCTGGATTTGCAGAGAAAGACATTGATTTTCTGGAAAATTATGTATTGGCGCGGGGCATTCGCGGAGCCTCTAAATGGAAGAAAAAATTTTTAAAACCAATGCGTCATACAGGCAGAATCCGTGTGGAAGAAGAGGTATTGCAGCAGGAACTTGCACGTGCCAATGAACTGAGGGAGCGTTTCTGGAAAATGGTAGAGCCATTTTATATGGCAGCGTCAGAAAAAGAAGTTACGGTATCAGAGATGACAAAGGCATTGTATGACTTGCTTTGTGCGTTACATCTGGAAGAACAGATGAGAGAGCAACAGGAAGCCTTTGAGGAAGCAGGAGAAGAATTGCTGGCGTCTCAGTACCGACAGATTTACAAAATCGTGATCGATCTGCTGGATAAACTGGTGGATCTGCTGGGAGAGGAAAAACTGTCAATCCGGGATTATGCGGACGTGCTGGAGGAAGGCTTTGCATCGGCAAAAGTAGGTGCGATTCCTCCGGGAGCGGATTGTGTGATTCTGGGTGATATTGAGCGAACCCGTCTGGAAGGCATTAAAGTGTTGTTTTTCCTTGGCGTAAATGATGGCACGATTCCAAAAAGCACGGCAAATGGCGGCATTTTATCCCAGTATGACAGGGAACTGATTGAAGAACAGAAGCTGCAGTTGTCACCGACTGCCAGAGAACAGTCCTTTTTACAGCGGTTTTATCTGTATCTGAACATGACAAAACCATCGGAGGCGCTTTATCTGACATATGCCAGAATGGATACACAGCAGAAGGCGACACGTCCGTCCTATCTGATCGGCACGGTGCAGAATCTGTTTCCAAATGTAGTTGTAGAGGAAATAGAAGCAGATGCATCCGTAACACCGGTTTCACCAAAGAGCAGTCTGGAAACTTATATCTTCGGTCTGACACAGGCGAAAGCGGGAATTATCACAGAAAAATGGAAAGCGCTGCACCGGTATCTGAGTGAATCAAAAGAATGGGAATCCGTGGCGCAGGAATTGTTTGCAGCTGCGTTTTCACAGTTTACCGGAGAGCAATTGGCAGTAGAGACTGCGCGGCAGTTATACGGAACGGTGTTGACCAATTCGGTGACCAGACTGGAATTGTTTGCCCGCTGTGCGTATGCACATTTTTTAGAGTATGGTTTGAAATTGTCCGAACGGGAAACGTACAGTTTTGCGGCATTGGATATGGGAAGCATGTTTCATGAGATTTTGCAACGGTATTGCGAAGGTTTGGAAAAATCTTATGACTGGTATACCATTACAGAGCCGGAACAGGAAAGTCTGCTACAGACCGCTATGCAGGAGGCAGTACTCTCTATGCCAAATGAATCTCTGCTGGAATCTGCCAGAAGTGCCTATGTGCTGGAACGGATCTATCGGATTATGAAGCGCAGTATCTGGGCGCTGACGGAACAGATCCGGCATGGCACTTTCAAACCGGCAGGATATGAAGTGGATTTCGTGCAGGTAAATGAGTTAAATGTGGAAAATATGATGTTGGATGCGGAACACAAGATGCGTCTGGTGGGAAAAATTGACCGTATGGACATCCGGGAGACGGAGGATGCCGTATATGTCCGCATCATTGATTATAAATCCGGAAAAACGACGTTTCAGTTGTTGAATCTGTATTATGGACAGCAGTTGCAGCTTGTGGTGTATCTGAATGCTGCTATGGAGCAGCTGAAAAAAACATATCCTGGAAAAGAGATTGTTCCGGCAGGTATTTTTTACTATCGAATGGATGATCCGATGGTGGATGCCGATGGGGAAGATGAAGAAAAAATCATGGAGCATATTTTAAGTGAATTGCGTTTGAATGGTCTGGTCAGCCTGGAACCGGAAGTGTATCAGCAGATGGATGTTGGTTTGGCAGGCAAATCCGAAGTCCTTCCATTGACACTGAAAACGGATGGAACGCCTGCGAAAAAAGGAACATCGGGAGCCGGACGTAAAGATTTTGAGGCAATGACAGCCTTTGTGAATCGAAAAATCTGCGATGCGGCAGAAAAAATCCTGTCCGGCGATATTGATATCCAACCGTTTCAGATGGAGCAGAAAACCGGCTGTGACCATTGCCCGTATCACAGTGTGTGCGGTTTTGATCCGAAGATTCAGGGATTTACTTTTGAAAAAAATAAGAAACTGAAAGATGAGGAAGTGTGGGACAAAATTTACCGGGAAGGAGGACAGCCGGATGAGCGTTAAGTGGACAAAAGAACAGGAAAAAGTCATCAATCTGAGAAATCGGAGTCTGCTTGTTTCCGCGGCTGCCGGTTCCGGAAAAACAGCGGTGCTGGTACAGCGTATTATTTCTATGGTGACGGATAAAGCAGAACCATTGGATATTGACCGCTTGCTGGTTGTGACATTTACCAATGCGGCAGCGGCAGAAATGCGGGAACGTGTCGGTGTTGCTATTGAGAATGCATTGGAACAGGAGCCGTATAACCAGCATTTGCAGCGGCAGTTGACGCTGGTGCACAATGCACAGATCACCACCATTGACAGTTTCTGTATCCGGATTTTGCGGGATCATTTTCACAAAATTGATCTGGAACCGGGATTTCGCATTGCGGATGAAGGCGAATTGAAATTGCTTCGTGAGGATGTCTGTGAAGCGGTTCTGGAAGAATTTTATCAAAAGGCAGATCCGGAGTTTTTTCGGTTCGCGGACAGTTATTCCGGTGCAAAGAATGATCTGCAGATCAAAGAAATGATCCTGAAATTATATAATTATGCGGAAAGTTATCCATGGCCGAAGGAATGGCTGGAGACCTGTGTGCAGCAATACGAAGCTGCCAATGAAGCGGAACTGGAAGAAAAAAGCTGGATCAGGGATTTCCTGTCGTATCTGGATGTGCGGATTGAGGATCTGATCACTGCACAGAAAAAGTTGCTGGAGCTGACACAGGAGCCGGACGGACCATATATGTATGAGGCATCCATTGCCGATGACCTGCGGCAGTTGGAAAATTTACGGAAATGTGAACATTTTTCCCAGTGGCAGGAGGCGGTTTCTTCCATTGATTTTAAAAATATCGGAAGATCCGGAAAATACGAAGGTAGTGTGGCGAAAAAAAACGCGGTAATGTCTGGGCGCAAGCGGATGAAAGATCAGATTGACAAGTGGAAAAAGACGATTTTTGCGACACCCCTTGAAGTGCAGTTAGAGCGTCTGACACAGACGTCCAAAATGGTGCGGGTGCTGGTGACGCTGACGCAGGCGTTTTCTGACCGTTTTTATGAAGAAAAGCAGAAGAAAAATATGCTGGATTTTTCGGATGTGGAGCACAATGCACTGCGTGTACTGGTGAATCCGGAGACGAAGGAGTTGACGGAGACTGCGCTGGAATATCAGCAGCAGTATCGGGAAGTTATGATCGATGAGTATCAGGACAGCAACTATGTACAGGAAACATTGCTGACGGCGGTTTCCGGTGTGAAAAACGGAAACGAAAACCTGTTTATGGTAGGTGATGTCAAGCAGAGTATTTATCGGTTCCGACTGGCGCGGCCGGAGCTTTTTATGGACAAATATCATCGGTTCAGCACCGAGGAAAGCAGTCGGCAGCGCATTGACCTGCACCGAAATTTCCGAAGCCGCCGGGAAGTGGTGGAAGCGGTAAATGATATTTTTTATCCGCTGATGGAAAAAGATCTGGGAAATGTGGCATATGATGCGGAGGCAGCTTTGTATGCAGGAGCGGAATATCCGGATTATGAGAATGCGGATTGCTGTAAGCCGGAGTTTTTGCTTGTGCCATCCCAGGAAAGTGGCATGGAACGACGGGAACAGGAAGCGGCGGCTGTGGCAGGTCGGATCCGGGAACTGGTGGAGACGCAGGAAATCCCGGGAATCACGTATAAGGATATTGTGTTGCTTCTGCGTTCCATGTCCGGTTGGGCAGAGACGTATCAGAAAGTATTTGAGCAGGAAGGGATTCCGCTGATTGTTGCGTCCAAAACCGGTTATTTTTCAGCAACAGAGGTACAGACGGTGCTTTCTCTGCTGCGTGTACTGGATAATCCATATCAGGATATTCCGATGGCAGCAGTGATGAAATCCTATTTTGGAAAGTTTACATCAGAAGAACTGGCGCAGATCCGGGCAGAATCGCCGGGAATGCCGTTTTATCAGTGCGTGGAACAGTTTACATCATCCGAAGAACAGCAGAAAGAAGAACAGATTGCGGATACGAATGTTGTGGAAGCAGAAAAGCAACAGAAGGAAGAACCGATTTCTGATACTGATGCTGTAGAAGCAGAAATATTACCGCAGGAAAAAGAAAATGAGAATGTTTCTGATCAGAGATCGCATTTGGCAGAGAAAATTATTGCCTTTCAGGAAATGTTGCAGAACTTTCGTCAACGGATTCCGTATACACCGATTCATCGGTTACTGCAGGAAATTCTGGATGAGACTGGCTACCGCAATTACGTGGCAGCGTTGCCGGCGGGCGAACAGCGTCGGGCAAATCTGGATATGCTGATGGAAAAAGCAGTGGCATATGAACAGACCAGTTATCACGGACTGTTTCATTTTATCCGATACATTGACAGGTTGATGAAATACGATGTGGATTATGGTGAAGCGGAGATTGTCAGTGAGCAGGAAAATGCCGTTCGTCTCATGAGCATCCACAAGAGCAAGGGTCTGGAATTTCCGGTAGTGTTTGTCTGTGGTATGGGAAAACAGTTTAATGAGCAGGATCTCAACAGCAACATGATCTTTCACCCGGAATTTGGTATCGGTCTGAAATGGTTTGACTGTGAAAAACGGACAAAAGCCAATACACTGATCCATCAGATTTTTGCCATGGAAGCAAAAAAGGAAAATCTGGGTGAGGAACTGCGTGTGTTATATGTGGCGCTGACCAGAGCGAAGGAAAAACTGATTTTGGCAGGAACCTGTAAGCTGCCGGAAGAAGGGCAGTACAGCGGTTTTTCCAGAGAAGAAAAAGTATCGTTTTCCACCCGTTATGATGCGAAAAGTTACTGGGACTGGGTAATGCCGGTACTAGGTATGGAGAATCCGGATTACCGCTATGTAATCTGGGATGAGGCGCGGATGCAGCAGGAAGAACAGCGGAAATTGCAGGATACGGCACTGGAGCATCGGACACTTCTGGTAGCATTGCAGAACGTATCAGAAATCGAACTGACGCAGTTAAAAGAGACGTTTTCCTGGGAATATGCATGGAAAGAAGAGGGCACACACAAGCAGAAAGTGTCGGTATCAGAATTAAAGCATCGGGCAATGGAGGAGCGAAGTGAGTCGGCAGAACAGACCTTGAATACTGCGCAGCCGTTGTTCCCGGATGAAATTGCGACGCCGTATGTGCCGCGGTTTGTACAGGAAGCAAAGGAAAATGCAGGAGCACTGTACGGAACCATGGTACACCGTTTTCTGGAATGTCTGGATTTCGCCGGACTTCCGGATTTTGCAGAGGAAAAGCAGGGATTGTATTTTGTAAAACAGCAGATCGATGCATTGTGTGCCCTTGGTCGTATGCAGGAAGCGGATGCAAAACGATTAAATTGGAAGCAGTTGCTTGGATTTTTGCAGAGTGACACTGCAAAACGGATGCGTGTGGCTGCAGAACAGGGCACTTTAGAGCGGGAAAAACCGTTTGTAATGTCAGTGCCGGCAAATCTGGTCTGGGAGGAGAGCCGACCGGAAGAAGAAGTGCTGATTCAGGGTATTATCGATGTATTCTGGGAAGAAGCAGATGGCATTGTTTTGCTGGATTACAAGACAGATCATGTGGATAATGCACAGGAACTGGTGCATCGCTATAAAAAGCAGTTAGAGCTTTATGCGGATGCACTGAGCAGATTTTCTGGTGAAAAGCCTGTGAAGGAGATTTTAATCTATTCCTTTGCACTGGCAGAGACGATCCGACTTTGAATGCAGAATAAGCATTCCCTCGCTTCAAGTGCGTAGAGCACTAAGCGGTGGGTAAGGGGATGCTTATGTCAGTGGGAGTTAAAAGCTCCCACTGACAGGTCGCAAAGCGACTGCGTTCATGAGCAAGTAGCGAAAGCGGATTGCGAATGTCCGCTTTACCTAATGAGGAACATAGCGTTTAGGAAAGTAAACAGAGATAAATAATGAATTGGAGAATTGTATATGAGAATTATTTTAGCATCAGCATCCCCACGGCGGCGGGAACTGCTGTCTCAGATGGGAATGGAATTTGAAGTATGCCCGTCACAGGGAGAAGAAAAGATTACAGAAGTGCTGCCGGAGCGTGCCGTGATGGAGCTGGCGCAGCAGAAAGCAGCAGAGATTGCAGCAAAAACGGAAGGAGATGCATGGATTCTGGGCGCGGACACAGTTGTAGTTTATGACCAGAAAATCCTTGGAAAGCCAAAAGATGCAGAAGATGCAAAATGGATGCTTCGCATGTTACAGGATAACAAGCATCAGGTGTATACGGGTGTGTGCATCTGGAAAAAGGAAAATGGAACAGAAGATGTGCGATGCTTTTTTGAAAAGACCGATGTGGTCTTTTATCCGATGACAGAGGAAGAAATTGATCAGTATGTAGCTACCGGAGAGCCGATGGATAAAGCCGGTTCTTATGGAATTCAGGGTGTAGGTGGTCTCTATGTCCGTGAAATCCATGGGGATTATAACAATGTGGTCGGTTTGCCGATTGCACGGTTATACCATGAACTAAAAAATAGAAAATAGAATCGCAGCGTGGCTGAGAATCACATATTGCTCTGGTATGAAATTTGTTGAAGATTATTTTGGAGTAACCATGGAAACAGGGAACATCTGTTTTTGTTGCGGGAAATCCACAACAATGGTATATTAAAAACAGTGGCGTCTGGTTCTGATTGATAGAATGGAGAGAAGCCGTATGAAATGGAAACGAAAATTTTGAACGCAGAATAAGCATTCTCCCGCTTCAAGTGCGTAGAGCACTAAGCGGTGGGTAAGGGGGATGCTTATGTCAGTGGGAGTTAAAAGCTCCCACTGACAGGTCGCAAAGCGACTGCGTTCATGAGCAAGTGGCAAAAGCGGATTGCGAATGTCCGCTTTACATGGAGGACAGTAGAATGGGCGAATACGATAAAGTATGTATTGAAACATTTTTAAGAGACCAGTTAAAACTTTTCCCGGAGAAAGTAGCAGAGACTCCGGAAGAAGCGGAAGATTTTCTGGATATGTGCATGGCAGCTGTATGCAAAAATATGAAAGAAGTACGGGAATATTTTGACGAAACCGGAGCAGATATTGCCGGCATGAGCAAAGAAGAACTGGAACAGGCAGATGAAGTGTTCAAACTGCCGGACGGACGTTATCTGGTTGTAGATGCCTGAGAAAACGTTAAGAGGAGAACAGTTGATTGAAAAGTAGAAATATAAGAAAAAAAACAGGAGCGCTGGCAGTTGTTCTGGCTTGTTCTGCGATGCTTGGTGCCTGTGAAAATCCGATGGAAGCAGTCGTTGCAAAGCCGGTATTTAAGGTTGGCAGTGAAAGTTGCAGTAAGAACGATGCAAAAGTGATCCTGATGAATTATCAGAAAGAATACAGCAATCTGTATGGCATTGATATGTGGGAGCATGATTACGGACAGGAGCAGAGTTTGGAAGATTATATCAAAGACCTGACACTGGCGCAGATGGCACAGGTTTATACATTGGATATCATCGCTTCTGAAAAAGAAGTGACACTTTCCGAAGAAGAGCAGAAAAAAGTGGCGGAAGCAGCGAAAACATATCTGGATGGTCTGGATAATACCGAGCGCGAGTATGTCGGCGTAAGTGAGAAGCAGGCGGAAAAATTATTTGAGCGTTATCTGCTGGCAGATAAGATTTATGAGTCGTTGAAGACAGATGTGAATCAGGAGGTCAGTGATGATGAAGCAAGAGTAATGCGTTTAAAACAGATTTACACAACTGATCAGGCAAAAGCACAGTCTTATCTGACACAGCTTCAGGGCGGTACAGATTTTGAAACACTGGCACAGACGGTCAATGAGGCAGATGCAGTGGATATTACGGTAAACCGTTCCACATTTTCGGATGAAATCACGCAGAAATTGTTTGCGTTGGCGGATGGGGAGATTACCGACATTATTGAGGCAGACGACGGATATTACATTTTTTATTGCAGCAGTGCGTTTGATGCAGAACTGACGGATGAGCATAAGAAAGATGTGCTGGAGCAGCGTATGTCAGATGCGGTGACTGACACATATGCAGATTATATGAGTCAGTTGAGTTCCAAAGAAAATCAGGATGTATGGTCGGAAGTAATCGTAGATACTTCTCTGAAACTGGAGAGTGCATCTTTTATGGAAGTATATGAGCAGTATTTTGAGACAGAACAACAGTAAACAAGCAGGGAAAAGTGTAGAGTGAAAATGAACAGATGGAAAAAAATAGTTGCCCTGGCTTTGGTTACAGGAGCAGTTTTTACAGGTATAACAGCACCTTTATCTGCAAAGGCCGCAACCCGGACAACTGTGTTAAACGGTGTTTTCAAAGACTCAAAGACAAATCAGTGGCATTTGTATGTGAATGGAAAAATTGATCGGACAGCCAATACCATCAGTAAAAGTGAAAATGGCTGGTGGAAGATTACAAACGGTGATGTAGATTTTGATTACACCGGTGTAGCAAAAAATGAAAATGGCTGGTGGCTGGTGCGTGATGGAAAGGTCGATTTTACGGCAAATACGATAGCAAAAAATGAAAATGGCTGGTGGCTGATTCGTGACGGAAAGGTCGATTTTACAGCGAATACGGTAGCAGAAAACGAAAATGGCTGGTGGCTGATTCGTGATGGAAAGGTCGATTTTACAGCGAATACGGTAGCAAAAAATGAAAATGGCTGGTGGCTGATCCGTGATGGAAAGGTCGATTTTACAGCGAACACGGTAGCAAAAAATGAAAATGGCTGGTGGCTGATCCTTGACGGAAAGGTCGATTTTACAGCGAACACGGTAGCAAAAAATGAAAACGGCTGGTGGCTGATCAGTGACGGAAAGGTCGATTTTACAGCGAATACGGTAGCAAAAAATGAAAATGGCTGGTGGCGTATCGAGGATGGAAAAGTAAACTTTAACTTTAATGGTACCGCAGAAAATGAAAATGGAATCTGGTATCTGGTGGATGGAAAAGTTGATTTTTATTATAATGGAACAGCGAACTGGAATGGTACAGAGTGTCAGGTTATCAACGGAAAAGTACAGTATGTAGATACAGGGAAAGATGAAAATAAGACAGACTATTTATGGCCACTGACAGGCTATAAAACAATCAGTTCTTCTTTTGGAAGCCGTATCTGCCCATATCATGGTCAGGAGTTTCATAATGGAATTGATATTCCGGCACCGTCGGGCACATCCATTCAGGCTTGTGCAGCCGGAACCGTAATCAAAGCAGAATTCAGTAACAGTTTTGGCAATAATATTGAGATCAATCATGGAAATGGTGTACATACGATGTATTTACATTGTTCTTCTTTGAATGTGAAGGTAGGACAAGCGGTAGCGCAGGGAGATGTAATCGGATATGTTGGAAAGACAGGTGATGCAACTGGAAATCATCTGGATCTCAGATTCAAAGTATCTGGAACATATGTTGATCCGTTAACGATGGTAACGCCAAAATAGCAGGTTTCAAAACGTAAATAGAAGCCTTGTATTTTGCATCAAAGCAGGCGTCTCAGCCTGCGTGATGCAAAATACAGGGCTTCTTTAAATTAACTATAAAATCTCATTAAACTTTTATTTATCAGCCAGAATCATCATAACCTCATTGCTTCGGTTAATGAATGCTGTCATAGCCTCCGGTGAAAGCGGCTGGTTGGAAAGCATTGCCAGATCGTAAAGCTGTTTACAGAACATCGGTACATGTTCACCATCCTTGTGATCAAGAATGTACTGAACCAGTTTGTTGTTGACATTCAGAACCAATGTCTCATTGCCACCAAACATGGACGGATCCATGCCGTACATATTGTACATCTTCATCATATCCTGCATACGGCGTCCATCTTCGGAGAGTGTGATCATGGATGAGATAGAAGCATCTTTTAATTTTTCTACTTTTACATCCAGATTCTCTTTGCCAAGGGCAGTGCGGAATGTTTCTGTCAGAGTATCCAGTGTGGACTTCATATCTTCCTGAGATACATCTTCTTTCAGTGCATCGGTTACATCAGCATCGATACGCATGAATTTGTAATTCTGGTTGCGCTGCTCTAACTGAGTGATGAAAGAAGTATCAATGTTGTGATCAAGGATGACTGCGTTCATATCGGATTCCTTGAACATACGAATGTACTGTCCCTGCTGATTCTTATCTGTTACATAGTAGATTGTCTCGCGGGTATCTTTATCTGCATCAGCGTTATCAGTTTTATTCTCAGCATTTTCATCTTTAGCTTCTGCCTCTTTTTCCTCTTTCTCTTTTAAGAGCTCCGGAAGCGTCATGTATTTGTCATTGATATCTTTGAAGAGGATGTAATCGTTCATACGGTCACAGAATTTCTCATCTTTTAAGCAGCCGAATTTGATGAACGGGCTGATGTCATCCCAGTATTTCTCATAGCTTTCTTTATCTGTCTTGCACATACCTGTGAGCTTGTCAGCCACTTTCTTGGTGATGTACTCGGAGATTTTCTTTACAAAGCCGTCGTTCTGAAGTGCACTTCTGGATACATTCAGCGGCAGATCCGGGCAGTCGATAACACCTTTTAAGAGCATCAGGAATTCCGGAATAACCTCTTTGATATTGTCTGCGATAAATACCTGATTGTTGTAAAGCTTGATGGTTCCTTCAATGGAATCGTACTCGGTATTGATCTTCGGGAAGTAGAGGATACCTTTTAAGTTAAACGGATAATCCATGTTCAGATGAATCCAGAATAACGGCTCTTTGTAATCATGGAATACGTTGCGGTAAAACTCTTTGTAATCTTCATCGCTGCACTCATTTGGATGTTTTGTCCAGAGTGGATGAGGATCGTTGATCGGAACCGGGCGTTTTAAAATTTTTAACTTCTCGGTACGCGGAGATACTTCTACAATCTCTTTTTCACCGTTTTCGTTTTCTTTTTCCTCTGTTTTGGCCTCTTCGATGATGGTTTCAATAACGGTATCTTTGTCTGTTTTTTCTTCCGGAAGGATGGTTTCATATTCCGGTTCTGCAGTTTCGTTTACCAGATAGATCTCTGTCGGCATGAAAGAGCAGTATTTGTTCAGAACCTCTCTTGCACGGTACTCGTTGGCAAACTCCAGGCAATCCTCATTTAAGAATAAGGTGATCTCGGTACCAACGGTTGTTTTGTTACCGTCTTTCATATCAAATTCTGTACCGCCGTCACATTCCCAGTGAACCGGTGTAGCGCCTTCTTTATAAGAGAGAGTATCGATATGAACTTCATCAGCTACCATAAATGCGGAGTAGAATCCAAGACCGAAATGGCCGATGATCTGATCATCGTTGGATTTGTCTTTGTATTTCTCGAGGAAATCAGTTGCTCCGGAAAATGCAATCTGGTTGATATATTCTTCTACTTCATCGGCAGTCATTCCGAGACCGTTATCGATAAATTTTAATGTTTTTTCTGTCGGGTTGACACGTACTTCCACTTTTGCTTCGTAATCGTCTGGCAGTGTGTATTCACCCATCATATCAAGTTTTTTCAATTTTGTGATGGCATCACATCCATTGGATACAAGCTCACGATAGAAAATGTCGTGGTCAGAATAGAGCCATTTTTTGATGATCGGAAAAATGTTGTCACTGTTAATGGAAAGACTTCCATGTTTGTTACTCATACTTATCACTCCTGTTTCTTTTTATAAATATTTTGAAAAATTAGCGTTTTTGGTTCAAAAATCCTGATAAATACAGGGACTTCTGAAAGCATAAATACACTATAATACTGATAAAATGAAAAGTCAATAGAAAATCAGCACTCTTTTCAGATGAGTGCTAACAGAGTTCGCTAGCGGACGATACTTCTTGAACTTGTTTCAAGAAGGGATAAACAAAAGGGGACAGAAAAGTAAATCCGTTTGCGGGCGATACTTCTTGAACTTGCTTGCGATTTTTATAAAAAGACGGTATACTCACTACGGGATAAATATAAAAAGGGGTGAATAAGCATAGTAGGAGAGAGAAATTATCATTTTGACAACATAAAAGCATTGCTGATTTTTCTGGTTGTATTTGGACATATGATCAGTACATTTGCGGATACGCCGGAAGTAGATGTTATTTACAAAATCATTTTTAGTTTTCATATGCCGGCGTTCATTTTTGTATCCGGCTATTTTGCAAAAGTTGATCCGAAGAAGATTTTATCCAGGATTTTTCCGCTGTACATCGTATTTCAGCTGCTTCGTTTTTTGCTGGATTTCATATTGGACAGTATTCAGTGGGGACATCCGGTGAAAATAGACATGCAGTTTTTTACACCGCGCTGGACGTTGTGGTATCTGATGGCCATGATCATTTACCAGCTTTTGTTGCCGGTATTTGACACGAAAAACAAACAGCACCGGGTGGCATATCTGCTTTTATCTATGATTCTTGGCATTGTGATCGGTTACAATCCAGATACGGAGAACTTTATGGCAATGTCCAGAATTATGAACTTTCTTCCGTTTTTCCTGGCAGGATATTATGAAAAGGATGGCGGTTTTTTCCTGCACTATGGAAAAAAGAGAAATCCGAAAGAATCTAAAATCGCTACGATGTTTCTGGCAGTTGGAATTATTGCTGGGTTTATTTTGATCAGCAGAGTGAGTACAAGAAAGTTATTCTGGGGAACAGAAAGTTTTGATGGCGGTGTATATACCTGGTATACACGAATCCTGGCATGGATCATTGCCTTTTTGTGGATCTGGATTCTGATTGTATGGGTACCAACGAAGCGGATTCCGGTGATTGAAACAATTGGAAAAAATACGTTGAGCGTTTATCTGTTACATACAATCGTAATTTTGATTTTGATGTATACACCATTTAAGGACTGGATATTTAATAAAATTGGATGGCAATTGGCAATTTCTGTGGTGTTGACACTGGCACTTTCCTGGAATGGATTTGAACGATTGCTAAGAAAAATTTCGATTCCGTATTACGGAAATCAGAAAAAGTAAAATAGGAGCATGAATATGCAATATCGATATGACAAAGAAAAAAATCCAGTATCCATGCTGGCTTATGGCTGCATGCGTTTTACGAAAGAAAATGGAAAAATCAATCTGGAAAAAGCAGAATCTGAGATTTTGGAAGCGATGAAGCTTGGTGTCAACTATTTTGATACCGCTTACATTTACAGTGGAAGCGAAGAAGCCATGGGAAAGATTTTTGAAAAAAATCATTGTCGGGAGCAGATTTACATTGCGGATAAACTTCCACATTATCTGATTAAGTCTGCGACAGGTCTGGAAAAAACGTTTCAGGAGCAGCTGCGCAGATTACGGACGACTTACATCGATTTTTATCTGATGCATATGCTGACAAATCTGGAGACATGGGAAAAATTAAAAGGACTTGGCATTGAGGAATGGATTGCGAAGAAAAAAGCTTCCGGGGAGATTCACCGGATCGGTTTTTCCTATCATGGGAATACAAAGGATTTCTGTGAGCTGGTAGATGCTTACGACTGGGATTTCTGCATGATCCAGTATAATTATCTGGATGAAAACAGTCAGGCTGGACGGAAAGGGTTGCAGTATGCCGCTGCAAAGGGACTTCCCGTGATGATCATGGAACCGCTGCGGGGAGGCAAACTGGTAAATCTGTTGCCGGAAGAAGCAAAACGGAAGGTGGCAGCACATCCATCCGGACGCAGTGCGGCAGAATGGGCATTTCGCTGGCTCTGGAATCAGCCGGAAGTCACAACGGTACTTTCCGGCATGAATTCTATTGAGATGATACGGGAGAACTGTCGGATCGCATCTGAGACGCAGGCAGGGGCATTTACGGAAGCTGAGATTGCTTTTGTCAATGAATTGAGGCATGAAATCAACCACAGCATGAAAGTAGGTTGTACCGGCTGCGGTTATTGTATGCCATGTCCGAAAAACGTGGATATCCCGGGCACGTTCAGTTTTTATAATCTAATCTACAGTGAAAATAAAAAGACGGCACGGAAAGGATATATGCAGTGTACGATCTTCCGCCAGACGCCGACCAGTGCTTCTCAGTGTGTGGGGTGTGGCAAATGTGAGCAGCACTGTCCACAGGGAATTCCTATCCGTAAAGAGCTGAAAAACGCGTCAAAAGAACTGGAAAATGTGACGTATAAGCTGGCGGGGAAGGCAATACGACTGTTGAAGTTGTGGTAAGTAAACAAGAAAAAGCTGTCCGTATCAAAGATGCGGGCAGCTTTTCTTTTAAATAAGCTGTATGCAGATCTGAAAGACATGCAGGAATTATTTTCCTACGGCATAGAACATGGATTGCGAATGTCCGCTTTACTATATAAAGTGATATGTAAGTTGAAAAACTTTGGTATTATAAGATGCGTAAATTAAAAATCTCCTGTATTTTTTCTCAGCGAGCGATTATTAGCCGCGGAGACAAAATACAGGAGATTTATTCATAACCTAAAAATTATTCACAAAAGATGCCTTTTAAGCGTCCTGTTTCTGTGACTTTTTCAGATTTTTCTGCGCCGTAGACAGCATCAGTTTAATACGGTTCAGCTGGTTTACCTCGCTGGCACCCGGATCAAAGTCGATAGCCACGATATTGGACATCGGATACTGATGACGCAGTTCTTTGATAACACCTTTACCAACGATGTGGTTTGGCAGGCAGGCAAATGGCTGACAGCATACAATGTTGTTGACACCGGAGTTGATCAGCTCCACCATCTCGCCGGTCAGGAACCATCCCTCACCGGTCTGGTTACCGTGAGATACAATGGATTCTGCATTTTTTGCGGTCTCGTAAATATTTGCCGGCGGTGTGAAATGCTTACTTTCTTCCAATGCTTTATGCGCAACTCCACGCAGTTTTTCAATCGCCCAGATACCGAGATTTGATTTTGTCTTGGTAGATTTCTTGAATCCAAGGACGTCTGTCTTGAAGTTGTTATTGTAGAAGCAGTAGAGGAAGAAGTCCAGCAGATCCGGAATGACTGCCTCAGCACCTTCAGATTCCAGCAGATCAGCAAGGTAGTTATTAGCCATTGGCATGAATTTAACCAAAATCTCTCCTACGATACCTACCTTCGGTTTCTGAATATCAAGTCTTGGAAGTACATCAAAATCATGCACCATCTCACGACAGTACTGTTTATACTTTTTATGACTGACGAGTTTATCGGTAGATACAAAGTCTGTAATTTTCTGTACCCATTTCTTGTGCAGTTCATTTGTGGAACCCGGAACTGCTTCATATGGTCTGGTTGCGTAGATACAGCGCATCAGGATATCACCGAATACCAGACAGTACATACCTTTCTGGATCAGAGAGGCATTCAGCTTAAATCCCGGGTTGGATTCCAAGCTGCTCAGGTTCAGTGAAATAACCGGAATCTGCGGATATCCGGCTTTTTCCAGTGCACGACGGATGAATCCGACATAGTTGGAAGCACGGCAGCCGCCACCGGTCTGTGACATGATGATGGCCAGATGGTCTACATCATATTTGCCGGAAGTTACTGCATCCATGAACATACCAACGGTGATCAGGGACGGATAGCAGGCGTCATTGTTTACATATTTTAATCCTGCATCGACAGCAGCTTTGTTGTCATTTCCGAGAACGACCAAGTTGTAACCGGAAGCCTTAAATGCAGGCTCTAACAGTTCAAAATGGATCGGAGCCATCTGCGGAGCAAGGATTGTATACGTCTTTCTCATTTCTTCTGTAAAGACGGCACGCTGGTAGCTGGAAGGAACAATCTTACGCTCTTTCGGATTTTTCTCTCTGGTGCGGATGGCAGCGATGAGAGAACGGATACGGATACGTGCAGCACCAAGGTTGTTTACTTCATCAATCTTCAGGCAGGTGTAAATCTTGCCGGAATGAGTCAGGATATCGCTGACCTGATCGGTGGTAACAGCATCCAGTCCACAACCGAAAGAATTCAACTGGATCAGATCCAAAAAGTCGGTCGTTTTTACATAATTTGCAGCTGCATACAGTCTGGAGTGGTACATCCACTGGTCAAGTACGATCAGCGGGCGTTCTACCTGATGCAGATGGGAGATGGAATCTTCGGTCAGAACTGCAAATCCGTAGGATGTAATCAGTTCCGGAATACCGTGGTTGATCTCCGGGTCAATATGATATGGACGGCCGGCAAGTACGATACCACGGCGGTTGTTGTCTTTTAACCACTGGATGGTTTCTTCGCCTTTTTTGCGCATATCGTTACGGGCGTTTGCAAGTTCCTGCCATGCAACGTGTACAGCAGCTTTTACTTCAGCAGCTGGAATATCAAAATCTTCTTTCATGATTTCTTCGAGACGTTTTGTTAAAGTTTCCTCATCTGCGAATGACATGAATGGATTGTATAATTTTACTTTTCCGGATGTAATGTCATCTACGTTGTTTTTGATATTTTCTGCATAAGAAGTAACAATCGGGCAGTTGTAGTTATTGCCTGCATCCGGGAACTCTTTGCGCTCATACGGGATACATGGATAGAAGATGGAGTTGATGCCTTCTTTGATCAGCCATGTAATGTGTCCGTGGGCAAGTTTTGCCGGATAACACTCAGACTCACTCGGGATGGATTCAATACCAAGTTCGTAAATCTTTCTGGTGGAAGCCGGAGAAAGTACGAGACGGAATTTCAGTGCCTTGAAAAATGTTGCCCAGAACGGATAGTTTTCGTAAATGTTCAGGACTCTTGGCATACCGAGAGTTCCGCGAGTTGCTTCTTTCTCACTCAGAGGTTCGTAGTCAAAGATACGATGCAGCTTATATTCAAACAGGTTTGGGATCTGTTCTTTGTTTTTCTCTTTACCGATACCTTTCTCACATCTGTTTCCGGTAATGTACTGACGGTTTCCGGAGAATTTGTTGATGGTGAGCAGGCAGTTGTTGGTACATCCACCGCAGCGGGCCAGTTTTGTTTCAAATTTCAGATCGTTGATCTGGTCAATGGACAGCATGGTTGTCTTTTTGCCTTCGTAACGGTCGCGGGCAATCAGTGCGGCACCGAATGCACCCATGATACCGGCAATGTCCGGACGGATTGCTTTGCATCCGGAAATAGTCTCAAAGCTTCGCAGTACAGCGTCATTGTAGAAGGTACCACCCTGAACAACAATGTTCTGACCAAGTTCTGTCGGATCGGACAGCTTGATTACTTTAAATAATGCATTTTTGATAACAGAGTAAGCCAGACCTGCGGAAATATCAGCAACAGATGCGCCTTCTTTCTGTGCCTGTTTTACTTTGGAGTTCATAAATACGGTACAACGTGTTCCAAGGTCGATCGGGTTTTTCGCAAATAATGCTTCTTTTGCGAAATCCTGTACGGAATAGTTCAGAGATTTTGCAAAAGTTTCGATGAAAGAACCACAACCGGAGGAACATGCCTCATTTAACTGTACGCTGTCAACGGTGTTATTTTTGATCTTGATACATTTCATATCCTGACCACCGATATCGAGGATACAGTCAACCTTCGGATCAAAGAAAGCAGCAGCGGTGTAGTGAGCAACGGTCTCTACTTCACCTTCATCTAGCATCAGAGCAGCTTTTACCAGTGCTTCGCCGTAACCGGTGGAGCAGGAAGATACGATGTGCGCATCTGCCGGAAGCTGTTCGTAAATCTCTTTGATAGCAATAATGGAAGTGGCCAGCGGGCTTCCGTTGTTGCTGCTGTAGAAGGAGTACAGCAAGGTACCATCTTCTGCAACCAGAGCAACTTTTGTTGTAGTGGAACCTGCATCAATTCCAAGATAGCAGTTACCACTGTATGTAGAAATATCGCCTTTTTTTACACATGCGCCATTGTGGCGAGCAGTAAATTCATCGTAAGCGGCCTGATCTGCAAACAGCGGATCCATACGTTCTACTTCGAATTCCATGTGGATCTCACCTTTTAATTTGCCAAGAAGATCTTCTAAGGATACCTGATTTTCTTCCTTGTAATTTAAAGCAGAACCGATAGCTGCAAAAAGGTGGGAGTTTTCAGGAACGATTGTATGCTCCTCATCCAGTTTCAGGGTGCGGATAAATGCTTCTTTCAGCTCAGATAAGAAATGAAGCGGACCACCAAGGAAGGCTACGTGACCACGGATTGGCTTACCGCAGGCAAGACCACTGATGGTCTGGTTTACGACTGCCTGAAAGATAGAAGCAGACAGATCTTCGCGGGTTGCACCTTCATTGATCAACGGCTGGATATCTGTTTTTGCAAATACACCGCAACGGGCAGCAATCGGGTAGATTGCTTTATAATTTTTGGCATATTCATTCAGACCGCTGGCATCTGTCTGGATCAGGGAAGCCATCTGGTCGATAAAGGAACCGGTACCGCCGGCGCAGATACCGTTCATTCGCTGCTCGACATTGCCGCCTTCAAAATAAATGATCTTGGCATCTTCACCACCAAGCTCGATAGCTACGTCTGTCTGTGGAGCTGCGTCCTGCAGAGCGGTAGACACAGCGATGACCTCCTGTACGAAAGGTACACCGAGGTGTTTTGCCAGTGTCAGACCACCGGAACCGGTGATCATAGGACAGAGTTGGATCTGGCCAAGTTTTTCATATGCTTTATGAAGCAGATCGGTGAGCGTTTCGCGGATATTTGCGAAGTGGCGCTCATAATCGGAAAAAACTAACGTATTCTGATCATCCAAAATTGCAATCTTTACCGTAGTTGATCCGATATCAATTCCAAGTTTGTGTAATTTAAAATTATCCATTTTACCACCTATATATGTTGATTGGTTGTCTGAAATCGTTGATTTTCAGTAAAAACGGATTTCAGAAGTTTCATATTATATGTATAACACCTGTCAGATTACAAGCGAACTTCATTATACGACAGGAAATAGCAAAATACAATCTTTTTATAATATTTTAACAAATTGAGAATGGTTCCTATTTAAAACCAGAAACCAATAAAATAAGCGGTGCAATTTTAAGAAAAACGCATATTCTAAAAGAAAAAGGAAATCGTTATGAATCCTTATTTCGAATCCGAATATGGAGAATCCCGCATGATGCACGGCTGCCCGGGGCTGATTCATGTGGTAAAAGAGGGGGATACTTTATATAAAATTTCGCAGTATCATCATGTGAGTGTGACAGATATATTGCTGGCAAATCCGTATGTGAACGTATATAATCTGCAGATCGGAGACGAATTGTGCATTCCGGTTGGAAAAAAGATCATGCGGGATGAAGCATAAGTAGTAGATGTATATGGTAGCAAGGTGCTCGATTTACCTGTCAGAGTGTGACGAAGTTTGTGTTGTCTGTATGTTCCAAGAACAAACAATGGGATGATGAAAAATGGCTGTGGCAGGTGAATCGGACACCAAAATTTCAAAGTTTGCCAAGTTGACAAAGTGATAGTCGCTCTATATAATCAAAAGATAGCCATCTTTTTCTCGCAAATATTTGTATGGAACGCTTGCGAAAGGCAAATGAATCAGCGAAAAAAGTGCTAAAAATAAAACGAAAGTAGGAAACAGAATGCATTTTCTAAATAAAATGGAACGAAAGTTTGGCAGATTTGCCATTCAGGGACTGATGAAATACATTATTCTTTTCTATGTGGCAGGATATCTGATCGAATTTCTGACCCCGCAGGCATACAGCTTCCTGACATTGGAGCCGTTTATGATCTTCCATTATGGGCAGGTCTGGAGACTGGTGTCATGGGTACTGATTCCACCACCAACCGGCAATTTTATTTTTGCCATTATTATGATTATACTGTATTATCAGCTTGGTACTGCCCTGGAACGCACCTGGGGAGCGTTTAGGTTCAATGTATATATTTTTGGTGGTATGATTTTTACTGTGCTTGGCGCATTGCTCCTGTTTGTAATCTACGGTGTGAATACACCTGTTTCAATGGGATCCAGCTTCAGCACATATTACATTAACATGACAATTTTCCTCGCATTTGCGATGTGTTATCCGGATATGCGGATCATGCTGTATTTTATTATTCCAATCAAGATGAAGTGGATGGCAGGCATTTATGCGGCACTGATCATTTATGAAATGATCATCTCCAGCTGGGGCGGTAGAGTAGCTATTATTGCCTCTGTCCTGAATTTCCTGATTTTCTTCTTTATGACACGCAATTACCGCAGTGTTTCACCGAAGGAAATTCACAGGAAGCGGACGTATCACCGTCAGGTACAGCAACCGAAAGGTGTCACACGCCACAAATGTGCGATTTGTGGACGGACAGAACTGGATGATCCGAATCTGGAATTTCGTTTCTGTTCCAAATGCAATGGAAATTATGAATATTGTCAGGATCATTTGTTTACCCATGAACATGTAAAATGACAGGAGTTCTGTGAATAAAAGGTTAAAATGCTGAATGTGATCATATTTTAGCTTTAAGGGCAGTTTTATGGGATCTATAACAGCAAGATTCTTACTTAAAATACAGGAGAGAGAGGTTTGATTATGGAAAATGAAGCAATTTCCAGAAATTTTATTGAGCAGATTATTGACAAGGATATAGAGGAGGGCAGATGTGAGACCGTATGTACCCGTTTTCCACCGGAACCGAACGGATATCTTCACATCGGACATGCAAAATCTATCCTTTTAAACTATGGACTTGCGCAGGAATATCATGGAAAATTCAACATGCGTTTTGATGATACCAACCCGACAAAAGAAAAAGTAGAGTTTGTTGAGTCCATCAAAGCAGATATTGAGTGGCTTGGCGCTGACTGGGAGGACAGACTGTTCTTTGCATCCGATTATTTTGACCAGATGTATGAAGCTGCCGTAAAACTCATCAAAAAAGGAAAAGCGTTCGTCTGCGATCTGTCTGCAGAGGAGATCCGTGAGTACCGCGGAACTCTGACAGAGCCGGGTAAAAACAGCCCGTATCGTGACAGAAGCGTAGAAGAAAATCTGGAATTATTTGAAAATATGAAAAATGGCATGTATCAGGATGGAGAGAAAGTTCTGCGTGCAAAAATCGATATGGCTTCCCCGAACATCAACATGCGTGATCCGGTCATCTATCGTGTAGCTCATATGACACATCATCGTACCGGAGACAAATGGTGCATCTACCCGATGTATGACTTCGCTCATCCGATCGAGGATGCAATAGAGGGTGTAACTCATTCTATCTGTACATTGGAGTTCGAGGATCATCGTCCTCTGTACGACTGGGTAGTAAGAGAGCTGGAGTATCCACATCCACCAAAACAGATCGAGTTTGCAAAACTGTATTTGACTAACGTGGTAACCGGAAAACGTTACATCAAGAAATTGGTTGAAGATGGTATTGTAGACGGATGGGATGATCCGCGTCTGGTTTCCATTGCAGCACTGAGAAGAAGAGGTTTTACACCATCCTCTATCAAAAAGTTCGTAGAGCTGTGCGGTATTTCAAAGAGCAACAGTTCTGTGGATTATGCAATGCTTGAGTACTGTATCCGAGAGGATCTGAAGTTAAAAGCATCCCGTGCCATGGCGGTACTTGATCCGATCAAACTGGTAATTGATAACTATCCGGAAGGGCAGACCGAGGAACTGGAAGTAGATAACAATATGGAAAATCCGGAGCTTGGCAAACGTGTCGTTCCGTTTGGTCGTGAGGTTTATATTGAGCGTGACGACTTCATGGAAGAACCACCGAAAAAATATCGTCGTTTGTATCCGGGCAACGAAGTTCGTCTGATGAACGCATATTTTGTAACCTGTACTGGATTTGAGAAAGACGAAGATGGAAAAGTAACTGTAGTACATTGTACTTACGATCCGGAGAGTCGCGGAGGAAACAGCCCGGACGGAAGAAAAGTACGTGGAACGATTCACTGGGTATCTGCAGCAGATGCAGTGAAAGCACAGGTTCGTCTGTATGAGAACATCATCGATGAGGAGAAAGGTGTATACAATGAGGACGGAAGTCTGAACCTGAACCCGAATTCTCTGACCGTACTGGATAACTGCTATGTGGAGCCATCTTTACTGAAAGCAGAAAAATACGACAGCTTCCAGTTTGTAAGAAATGGTTTCTTCTGTGTAGATGCAAAAGATTCCACATCGGAGCATCCAGTATTCAACCGTATCGTATCTTTAAAGAGCTCATACAAACTGCCGACACAGGCTTAGGAGAAAATGAAAGAATTAGCGATTACGCTTGATACAGAAAAAAAACAGCCTTTATATGAACAAATTTACGAAGCCCTGCGGGAAGCAATCTTGCAGGGCCGTATTTTGCAGGGGGAAAAACTGCCTTCTACCCGGTTTGAGGCGGATTATCTGCAGGTGAGCCGCAGTACTGTAGAGCTTGCTTATGATCAGTTAGTTTCCGAAGGTTATATACATGCCGAACCATATCGCGGTTATTTTGCCTGTGATGTGCGGGAATTGTATGATCTGACGGATATTCATACAGCAGATACACAGAGCCAGAGTATATTGACAGAAATCAGATCTGAAATAGCCGCTGAGAAGGATCAAAAGGAAACCTATCGGATTGATTTTTCACTGAATGCGTTGGCATTGGAGAGTTTTCCCTATAATGGCTTAAGTAAAATTATGAAAAATCTGCTTCTGGACGAAGGGGAACAGATCATGAGCAGCGGAAGTGCTTTCGGAGAGGCAAATCTCAAAGAGACCATCTGTGACTATCTGTTTCATGCGCGAAACGTCCGGTGTGTACCGGAACAGATCGTGATCGGAGCCGGAAATGAATATTTGCAGCTTTTACTGGCGCAGATGCTTGGAAAAGAACATTGTGTAGCAATGGAATCCCCTACATATCTGAGGGCATACAAAACTTTCCGGAATATTGGTTTCCCGGTGCAGGAAGTAGCATTGGATGAGTCTGGAATGCGGGTGGATCTGTTGCGGGAAACAGATGCCAGCATTGCCTATGTGATGCCATCGCATCAGTTCCCACTTGGAATCGTCATGCCGATGAAACGCAGACTGGAACTGTTAAACTGGGCGATGGAAGAACCGGAACGCTATATTATCGAAGATGATTATGACAGTGAGTTCCGCTATAAGGGAAAACCGATTCCGGCTTTGCAGGGGATTGATCGTTTTGGACGTGTGATCTATCTGGGAACCTTTTCCAAAAGTGTGGCACCTTCTACCCGTATCAGTTATATGGTGCTTCCAAAACAGTTGTTATCCAGATTTCGGGAATGTTGCGGATTTTATGCCTGTACCGTGCCGAATCTGATGCAGCAGGCAATCTGTCAGTTTATGAAAGCGGGATATTTTGAAAAAAATCTCAACCGTATGCGTGCGATTTATAAGGCAAAACATGATTTTATGCTGGCAGAATTGCGTAAGTATCCATGGGTGTTAAATATCATGGGTGAAAACTCCGGCTTGCATCTGTTAGTGGAAGTTGGCACGACACTGACAGAGCAGGGTGTGATTCAGAAATGCGCAGAGCAGAAAATTCGTGTGTATGGATTGTCAGAGTATTACATCAGTCAGAATCCGAAGCGGGAGTATCCGATTTTGCTTCTGGGATATGGCGGGCTGACAGAAGAACAGATTGCAGATGGATTGCAGATGATTGATGGGGTTTTGGCGGAAATGGCGTGTCAGACTCTGTGAATCTATTGAATGCAAGTTTGGGTAAAAAATGAATAAGTAAAGGAAAGCAGCTCTTATGTCGCGTGATATAGGAGCTGTTTTTCTGTGCTTAAATTGAGAAAATTTCAAAAAAATTTTCAGAGTACATAAAGAATACAGATTGATTTTATATAATAAAAACAAGAAAGAAAGACATGAAACAGAAGTGTAGAGTGCAGTGATTCTGAGAAGAATATGTCAGCTTACGCT
>URDN01000001.1 GCA_900546495.1 uncultured Lachnospiraceae bacterium | reverse complement strand
AGTTCGCACACAGATCCGCGAAGCAAAGAAACTGACAGATAAGCCGTTTGGTGTAAATATCATGCTGCTGAGCCCATATGCAGAGGAAGTAGCGCACGTTGTTGTTGAGGAAGGCATCAAAGTTGTGACAACCGGTGCCGGTAATCCGGGCAAATACATGGAAATGTGGAAAGCAGCCGGAATCAAAGTCGTTCCGGTTGTTGCAAGTGTGGCTCTTGCAAAGATGATGCAGAAAGCAGGTGCGGATGCGGTCGTTGCCGAGGGTACCGAGTCTGGTGGACATATCGGATCTGCCACAACTATGACTCTGGTTCCACAGGTTGTAGATGCGGTGGATATTCCGGTAATCGCAGCCGGCGGTATTGCAGACGGCAGAGGATTTGCAGCAGCAATGATGCTTGGTGCGGAAGCAGTGCAGATTGGTACCAGATTTTGTGTGGCTACCGAGTGTATCTGTCATGAGAATTACAAACAGAAGATCATCAAAGCGAAAGACATTGACTCTGAAGTAACCGGCCGCAGTAACGGACACCCGATCCGTTGCCTGAGAAATCAGATGTCCAGAGAGTATCTGCGTCTGGAAAAAGAGGGAGCTGGCTTTGAAGAGTTAGAGCATCTGACCGTCGGATCTCTTCGAAATGCAGTCATCGATGGTGATGTCAAAAACGGAACTGTTATGGCAGGACAGATTGCAGGCCTGATCAAAAAAGAACAGAGCTGTAAGGAAATTGTAGATGAAATTATGGAGCAGGCAGAGAAATTACTGCATTGCTAATAAGAAAAGTAGATTCAGGAAGAACAGAACAAAAACTGTTTTTCCTGAGGAAACTGTTGAAAAGATAAGCGAAAAGGAGCAAATGAAATGAAAAAAATAGCGTTTATTTTTCCCGGTCAGGGGTCTCAGTACGTTGGCATGGGAAAAGATTTTTATGAGACTTTCCCATGTGCAAAAGAAATGATTGATCTGGCAGAAAAAGTAAGCGGTATCCCTATGAAAGAGCTTCTTTTCGAAGAAAATGAAGATATCAATATCACAAAATACACCCAGATTGCAATGCTTGCAGATGAGCTTGCTATCTGGAGTGTACTGCGTGAAAAAGGATTTGAATCTGTGGTAAATGCGGGTTTAAGTCTTGGTGAGTACGCAGCTTTGGTTGCATCCGGGGTGATGACACCGGAAGATGCATTCCGCGTAGTTGCAAAACGTGGAGAATACATGCAGGAAGCGGTTCCGACAGGCGGAGCGATGACAGCAGTGCTTGGCGCAGATACCGCAGTTATCGAAAAAATCTGCGAGGAGACGGAAGGAATCGTATCTATTGCAAATTACAACTGTCCGGGACAGATTGTAATCACAGGTGAGCAGCAGGCGGTAGATGCGGCAGCGGCAGCCTTAAAAGAAGCAGGTGCGAAACGGTGCACACCACTGAATGTCAGTGGCCCGTTCCATTCAGCCATGTTACTGCCGGCAGGAGAAAAACTTGCAGCAGAGTTAGAACAGGTAGAAATTCATGAAATTGCAGTTCCTTATATTACAAATGTAACTGCTGATTATGTGACAGACCCGTCACAGGTAAAGGAATTGCTGAAAAAACAGATTTCCTCATCCGTCCGCTGGCAGCAGAGCGTAGAGCGCATGATCGCAGACGGTGTAGAGGCATTTATTGAAATTGGACCAAAGAAATCCCTTTGCGGATTTATGAAACGTATAGATAAAACCGTTCCGGCTTATCACGTTGATAAGGTAACGGATCTTGAAAGCATATCAGATGTGAGATAACTCACATCTGATATGATCTCCGGCATAGAGTGCAGAGATACGCAGAGGAATATCTCATGCGTATCTCGCAGCAAGAATGCCGAGGCATTCTTGAATCAATTAAGCGAATTATGAAAGCTGAAACACAGGAGGCAGTATGGAAAAATTGTTAACAGATAAAGTTGCGATCGTTACCGGCGCAAGCCGCGGAATCGGCAGACAGATTGCTATGACACTGGCACAGGAAGGTGCTTATGTTATTGTAAATTATAATGGATCAAAAGAAGCGGCAGAGGCAGTGGTTGAAACGATCACAGCAGCCGGCGGTCAGGCAGAGACCTGGCAGTGCAGTGTGGCAGATTTTGCGGCAGTGGAAGAAATGATCAAATCTATTTACAAGAAATACGGTCACATTGATATTCTGGTAAACAATGCCGGAATCACAAAAGATAATCTTTTGATGAAGATGAAAGAAGAAGAATTTGACGCAGTCATTGATACAAACCTGAAAGGAAGTTTCAATACCATGCGTCACGTTGCAAGATATATGCTGAAACAGAAAAGCGGAAGCATCATCAATATTTCTTCCGTATCCGGAGTGCTTGGAAATCCGGGGCAGATGAACTACTGTGCTTCCAAAGCAGGTGTCATCGGTATGACAAAATCTATGGCAAGAGAGATTGCAAGTCGTGGCATTCGCGTAAACGCCGTAGCACCTGGATTTATCGAGACAGAAATGATAGATCAGATGACCGATGCAGCGAAAGAGGCAGGAAAAGCGCAGATCCCGTTTGGACGTTATGGAAAAACAGAAGAGATTGCAAATGTTGTTGCGTTCCTGGCATCTGAAAAAGCCTCCTATATCACAGGTCAGGTGATCTGTGTAGACGGCGGCATGGCAATGTAAGTTTACAATGTTGTAATCCAGGTAGATACGTTATGCTTGCATATAAGGGGCTATCTGGATTCACAATATGCCCCGCTATTCGGGAAAAAGGGAGATTTTCCCGATTTTCGAATATCGGGTAGGATTGTGAGAGTTGCTTTGTCAACGGAACAATCCGTAAACTTACAATAAATAAAAAATACCTATTATGAAAAAGGAGACATATAGATGAGACGAGTAGTAGTTACTGGAATGGGAACCGTCAATCCCATCGGTTTAAACGTAGAAGAATACTGGGAAGGCCTGAAAGCCGGAAAAACAGGTTTCGGCGAGATCACCTATTTTGATACCACAGATTTCAAGGTAAAAGTTGCGGCAGAAGTCAAAGGTTTTGTGGCAGCAGACCGTATGGATAAAAAAGCAGCAAGAAGAATGGAACCGTTTGCGCAGTACGCAGTAGCAGCTGCAAAAGAGGCATTTGAAGATGCAGGTCTGGATATGGAAAAAGAAGACCCGTACCGCGTAGGTTGTGCCATTGGTTCCGGTGTCGGAAGCTTACAGTCCATCGAACGTGAACACAAAAAACTTCTGGAAAAAGGACCATCCAGAATCAATCCGCTTCTGGTTCCGCTGATGATCACAAACATGGCAACCGGAAACGTAACCATTCAGCTTGGTTTAAAAGGAAAAAGTATCAACGTGGTAACAGCCTGCGCGACAGGTACGCATTCCATTGGTGAGGCATTCCGTTCCATCCAGTATGGTGAGGCAGATGTAATGCTGGCAGGTGGTACCGAGAACGCTATTACTCCGATCGGTGTCGGCGGATTTACCGCACTGACCGCACTTTCTACTTCCAACAATCCAGAGCGTTGCTCTATTCCATTTGACAAAGACCGTGACGGATTTGTTATTGGTGACGGAGCTGGCGTTGTTGTTCTGGAAGAGTTAGAGCATGCAAAAGCAAGAGGGGCAAAAATCCTTGCAGAAGTAGTTGGCTACGGTGCAACCAGTGATGCATACCATATTACATCCCCGGCAGAAGACGGAGAAGGTGCAAAAAATGCTATGTTATTTGCCCTGAAAGATGCAAACGTAGCGCCGGAAGAGATCACATATATCAATGCACATGGAACAAGCACACATCACAACGATTTATTTGAGACAAGAGCCATCAAAGCAGCCTTTGGTGAGCATGCATATGATATCAAAGTAAATTCCACAAAATCCATGATCGGACATCTGCTTGGAGCAGCCGGAGCAGTTGAATTTATTGCCTGCGTTCTTCAGATGAACAACGGATATGTACATCAGACCGTAGGCCTGGAGCAGCCGGACGAAGAACTGGATCTGGATTATGTACAGGGACATGGTGTAGATATGGATTTTGAGTACGCCCTGACAAACTCTCTGGCATTCGGTGGACATAACGCAAGTTTACTGATCAAAAAATATACAGAGTAAAAATAGTACATCAGCAGCTGGAAGAATCTTTGATGGTATTACATGAAAAAACTTGTAGTTGCTGTATTTGATGGAAAGGAAAAAAGATGGAAGTTAGCCAGTTAATCGAATTAATGAACGCTGTTTCCGAGGCAGGTCTGACAGATTTCTGTTATGAAGAAAATGGCGTTTCCGTAAAAATAAAAAAACATCCTGAGAAGAAAATCGTAGCGTCTGCACCGGTGGAGATGATCGCACCGGCAGCCATTGCAGCACCGGCACAGATACCGGCAGCAGCTTCTGCGGAAGAAACTGCAGATGCAGCAGATGAGATTACCGGAAATACCGTAAAAAGTCCTCTGGTTGGAACTTTTTATTCTGCAAGTGCTCCGGACGCAGCACCATATGTACAGGTGGGCGACACCGTAAAAAAAGGTCAGGTACTTGGAATCGTGGAAGCAATGAAGCTGATGAACGAGATTGAGTCTGAGTATGACGGAACCGTAAAAGCAATTCTGGTAAAAAATGGTGATCTGGTAGAGTTTGATCAGCCAATGTTTGTCATTGAGTAGGAGGTCTGGGATGTCAGTTTTAACAACAAAAGAAATCATGGAAATCATTCCGCATCGTCAGCCGTTTCTGCTGATCGATACGATTGAAGAATTAGAGCCTGGCAAACGCGCAGTAGGAAAAAAATGTGTCAGCTACAATGAACCGTATTTTGCAGGACATTTTCCGGCAGAACCGGTCATGCCTGGTGTACTGATTGTAGAAGCACTGGCACAGGTCGGTGCGGTAGCAATTCTTGGTTGTGATGAATTCAAAGGTAAAACAGCTTATTTCGGAGCTATCAATTCTGCAAAATTTAAACGTAAAGTTGTTCCGGGAGACGTTCTGATGCTGGAAACAACCATGATCAAGCAGAAAGGACCGATCGGTGTGGCTTCCGCAAAGGCAACCGTAGACGGAAAAGTAGCGGTTATCGCAGAGTTGACTTTTGCTATCGGTTAGGAGAGAAAACATGTTTCAGAAAATATTAATTGCAAACAGAGGTGAGATTGCGGTGCGTATCATCCGCGCCTGCAGAGAACTTGGTATCACTTCTGTAGCAGTCTATTCAACAGCAGATAAAGACGCGCTGCATACTCAATTGGCGGACGAAGCCATCTGTATCGGAAAAGCAGCACCGGCAGACAGTTATCTGAATATGGAACGGATTTTGAGCGCAGCCATTGCATCTAAAGCAGAAGCCATCCATCCGGGATTTGGTTTTTTGTCTGAAAATGCAAAATTCGCACAGATGTGCGAGCAGTGTCACATTGCATTTATCGGACCTTCTGCGGAAGTTATTCGCCGGATGGGAAACAAGCAGGAAGCAAGAAACACCATGATCAATGCGAAAGTTCCGGTTGTCCCGGGCACAAAAGAGGCAGTCTATACTGCTGATTATGGTCTGAAACTGGCAGAGCAGATTGGTTTTCCGGTTATGATCAAGGCAGCCAGTGGCGGCGGTGGAAAAGGAATGCGTATTTCCCGTAGCGTGGAAGATTTTACAGAAAATTTTGAGGTAGCGCAGACGGAATCTGTCAATGGATTTGCGGATGATACCATGTATATTGAAAAATATATCGAGGATCCGCGCCACATTGAGTTCCAGATCCTGGCAGATAAATTTGGAAATGTTATTTCTCTTGGAGAGCGTGACTGTTCCATTCAGCGTCGTCACCAGAAAATGGTGGAGGAATCTCCATCCGCAGCACTGGACGACAAACTCCGTGCACAGATGGGAGAAGTAGCTGTCCGCGCAGCAAAAGCGGCAAAATATGAGAGTGCCGGAACTATCGAATTTTTATTGGATAAAAGCAAAAAATTCTATTTCATGGAAATGAATACACGAATTCAGGTAGAGCATCCGGTGACAGAGCTGGTGACAGGTCTGGATCTGATCAAAGAACAGATTTTTATCGCGGCAGGAGAAAAGCTTCAGTGGAGACAGAAAGATATCCGCATTACTGGTCACGCTATTGAGTGTCGTATCAATGCAGAAAATCCGGCAAAGAATTTTATGCCTTGTCCGGGAAAAATCGAGTATCTGCATTTGCCGGGAGGAAATGGTGTCCGTATCGATTCTGCAATTTACACCGGTTACACGATTCCGCCAAACTACGATTCTATGATTGCAAAGATTATTGTATACGGAAAAGACAGACAGACAGCCATCGATAAAATGCGCAGTGCACTGGGTGAAGTCAACATTGACGGAATTACCACAAATCTGGATTATCAGTACGATATCATTACTCATCCGGTGTTCCAGTCCGGAAACATTACCACTAGTTTTATAGAAAACTATTTTGAGAATAAAGGTGAAGCATAGTGTTAAAGTTTAAGAAAACAAACTATATTACAGTTCCGCGAAAAGAGCAGGATATCCCGGAGGGCATGTGGATCAAATGTGACGCATGTGGGGAATTACTTTATAAAGAAGATGTAGTGCACAATCACTATTCCTGCTATAAATGCGGCAAATATTTCCGTCTTTCCACAAAGCGCAGATTGCGTATGGTTGCAGACAAGCAGTCATTTGAAGAGTGGGATACCGGTCTTCAGACAGCAAATCCCCTGGAGTATCCGGGATATCCGGAAAAATTAGACGGATTAAAGGAAAAACTTCATGTTGATGAAGCTGTGACAACTGGTGTATGCACCATCAAAGGCGAGAAAACAGTGATCGCAGTTTGTGATGCCCGTTTTCTCATGGGAAGTATGGGATATGTGGTAGGTGAAAAAATCACCCGCGCGGTGGAAAAAGCGACAGAAATGAAACTACCGGTTATCATTTTCTGCTGTTCCGGCGTCGCCCGTATGCAGGAAGGAATGGTTTCCCTAATGCAGATGGCAAAAACATCCGCAGCGCTAAAGAAACATTCCGATGCAGGACTGTTATATATTTCTGTGCTTACCGATCCGACTACCGGTGGTGTGACTGCAAGTTTTGCCATGCTGGGCGATATTATTCTGGCAGAACCGGGTGCGCTGGTAGGGTTTGCCGGCCCACGTGTCATTGAACAAACCATTGGACAGAAGTTGCCGGAAGGTTTTCAGCGTGCAGAATTTCTGGTAGAACATGGTCTGATCGATGGTATTATCCGCCGCGAAGATATGAAAGATACACTGGCACGTTTATTGCACATGCATACACAGAAGGCATCTGTGGATACCATTGAGGCAGTAGAAATGTCTGATATCATGCATGAGCAGAAAAAGAAAAAAGGAAAAATGACCGCCTGGGATCGTGTGATGGCAGCAAGAGCTTCTGAGCGACTTACAGCGTTAGATTATATCCATGAGATTTTCAGTGATTTTGAGGAATTTCATGGAGACCGTCATGTGGATGATGACGGAGCTACGGTAGGCGGTATTGCTTACCTTGACGGATGTCCGGTTACCGTTATCGGGCAGCAGAAAGGACGTACTACCAAAGAAAATATTACAAGAAACTTTGGCATGCCATCTCCGGAAGGATACCGCAAGGCTTTACGTCTGATGAAACAGGCAGAAAAATTTCACCGTCCGATCATCAACTTTATTGATACACCGGGAGCATTTCCAGGGCTGGAAGCCGAGGAACATGGGCAGGGTGAGGCAATTGCCAGAAATCTGTATGAGATGGTAGCATTGAAAGTGCCGGTACTCAGTATCGTGATCGGTGAAGGCGGCAGCGGCGGTGCACTGGCACTGGCTGTCGGAAACAAAGTCTGGATGATGGAAAATGCGACCTATACAATTCTTTCTCCGGAAGGTTTTGCATCTATTCTCTGGAAAGATGGAAAACGTGCACCGGAGGCGGCAGATCTGATGAAGGTAACGGCAAAAGAACTGATGGAAATGGGAATCGTGGATGATGTCATTGACGAGCCGATGCCGGCCTGTGAAGAAAATCTGGTGGAACTCAGTAAAGATATGAAAAATCGGATTCGCGGTTTTCTGGCAGAAAACCTTGGAAAAGAACCGGAGGTTCTTGCCGAAGAACGATATGAACGTTTTCGTAAATTCTAAGGTGGCTTAATTTACGAAGTGAAATTTCATAACTGAAATGGAAAATAAAAGAATCCTTCTGCGACAAGCGATTAAGCAAAACGAGGGTAGTGAACGTCTAGCTGTTGCAGAAGGATTCTTTTATTTTGCCCTACATAATATTAAATTTTAGCCAATACCATAAACAAAAATTAAAGGCGTCGTATCAGTTCCCACCAACCCATAGCAATTACCGGCGGCATGATTTTACAGAACAGTCGATGTACAAAACAGACCGGTCCCGGAGTGGATACCCAAAATCCAAGTTTGTTATCCAGCAAGGCAAGACGTACCACGGATTTTGTCTTGGAAGCCAGTGGAAAGTGATGCACAGAATGAGCCGCTTTTGGGTTGTTGGTATCTTTTGCAACACCGATAAATTCGGTATCTTTGATCCAGTATGGGCAGACCGCTGTCACATAAATCTGTTTTCCAATCAATTCCCAGCGAAGTGCCTGACTGTAACGGAGCAGAAATGCTTTGGATGCGGCATATACATTAAGCCCCTGCATCGGTTGAAACCCGGCAGTGGAACAGATCTGCAAAATTCTGGAATCTTTGTCAAAATGTGGCATACAGATTGCCGTCATATGAACTGCTGCTTTACAGTTCAGGTCGATCATATGGGTTAATTCTTCCGGCTGCAACGTAAATGGATCGCCAATTTTAGCAAGACCGGCAGCGTTGACCAGATATTTGACAGTAGGAGCTTCAATATCCAGTTTATCCTGAAAATCTTTCATCTGTTTGTCATCTGTAATGTCCATTGGCATAGCAGCACCGACACAGATTCCGGTGGCAGAAATTTCCTGTGCCAGAGCGAGCAGAGGTTCTTTCCGTCTGGCAAGGAGCCAGATTTCATCAATTTCAGAAGCGTAGTTTTGACAGATCTGCAAAGCAAATTCACGTCCGAGACCACTGGAAGCACCAGTGATAATTGCAATATTCATATATATTAAATCCTCCGGATTATTTTGAAAAATAAGTTGCTGTGCTATCAATAAAATTTCCATAATAAAAATGGTGATAGAACTTCTATTATCTTATAACAAATGCGAGTGCTACGCAAGTCATCGAGAAATAAACAACAGAGAGAATACATAAATAATTTGCTTATGCGGCAAATAGAATGAAAAATTGTAAAAATACTTTTGTACCTGATATTGTTATAAAAATAAGATTACATACAGGTAGAACTATGATAAGATGATTTGGTGGAAATTACAGAAAGTTAAGAGGACGTGTTTATGAAGAAAAACTATAAATGCATCAACAGTTTTACATTAAAAATGATTGCCATTATAACAATGGTCATTGATCATGTGGGAGCAGTACTGTTTCCGATGAACATGATATTTCGTTATATTGGAAGAATTTCATTCCCACTGTTTGTGTTTTTACTTGTGGAGGGAAGTATTTATACCAGTAAAATTCGAAAATATGAATTACGGATGTTTCTGTTTGCATTGATTTCGGAAATTCCGTTTGATCTGGCTTTTTCAAACGAAATTGTGGATATATATTCTCAGAACGTGTTCTGGACATTGACGATCGGTCTGGTGATGCTGGATTTGATTCAGAATGGAGCGTCTTACGTGAAATTACATAAAGGAAATAAGATACAGCTGGCCTGGATCGAAGGACAGCCGATTCCAACAATCTGGCAGTTTGTTGTAGTTGCAGTTTGTGGCTGTGTGGCACAGGCATTACAGACAGATTACGGTGCAGGTGGTATCTTATTGATTTATTTTATCTGGATGCTGCATGAGAACGTGATTGGGCAGGCAGTGACATTTGTCATTATTTCGCTGTTATTCTTCGGAAGCGTGGAACTGCCGGGTGTGATTGCCTTTTTGCCAATCTTTTTGTATAATGGAAAGAAAGGACCATCGGCAAAATATGTATTTTACGCATTTTATCCAGTGCATTTATTTATTTTACATTTAATACAGACGAGTACTGCATTTGTGTTTATCACATTTTAAGTATGATATTTGTATGGCTATGGAGGAAGGATGTATTTGAGCGCAAAATAAGCATTCCCCTGCTTCAAGTGCGCAGAGCACTAAGCGGTGGGTAAGGGGGATGCTTATGTCCGCTTTACAATCCTTCGATTTGGAAATTAAAACGGGAGGCATATTTTTTGAAATTCTGGAAACATTTAAAGACAATCAATCATCATAAAATGCTGGTCATGAAAGGCTGTTTTCGGGTAGGTCTGTACAAGCAGGGATTACTGCATGATCTGTCAAAATATATGCCGTCGGAGTTTTTGGTTGGCTGTAAATATTATCAGGGAGATGTCAGTCCGAATAATGCGGAGAGAAAGGCTAAGGGGTATTCTTCTGCGTGGCTGCATCACAAAGGGCGCAACAAGCACCATATGGAATATTGGATTGATTACGGAATGCCGTCAGAACCGGCAATAGTAGGTATGCGTATGCCGGACAAATATGTGGTGGAAATGTTTATCGATCGTATGTCTGCTTCGAAAAATTATCAGAAAGAAAAATATACGGATCGCAGTGCGCTGGAATATTACCTACATGGCAAAGATCGTCATATTATGCATCCGGAAGTACGGGAACTACTGGAAAAATTGTTGTATATGCTGGCAGATGAAGGAGAGGATGTGACCTTTGATTATATCCGCAGAGAAGTATTGCATAATAAGAAGTAAATACTAATTGCCGGAAGGTATGTGTAGGTTTTATCTCAGTCGAAGTTTTATGACTGAGATAAAAGTTGTTGCATATCGTCTGGCAGTTTTGCATTTATGGTTAATTTTTCTCCTGTGATCGGGTGTGTAAAAGTCAGGGATGCACAGTGCAATGCCTGGCGGTTCATGGAGTAATTTCCCGGATGATATAAAAAGTCTCCGAGAAGTGGATGCCCGATATGTTTCATGTGCACCCGGATCTGATGGGTACGTCCGGTTTCAGGTTTGAGACGAACCAGAGAAATCTGTCCGTTGGTCCATTCCCGGACAAAACGTGTCACGGCAGAATCACCATTTTCGAAATCTACGCACCGTTCAATGACAGAATCTGCGGTACGGCAGATTGGTGCATCGATCGTTCCTTCTTCTGGCGTAACACCGTCACAAAGTGCCAGATATTCTTTCTGAATCTGTTTTTGCTGCATCGCTTTGGACAGGACAGAAGCAGAAAGCATGTGTTTGGCCAGAAGCGTGACACCGGTGGTATCCCGATCCAGTCGTGTGATACAGCGGAAGGTATATGGAATCTGTTGGGCGGTATAATACCACAGCACGCCATTTGCCAGCGTCTGCTCATAATGGTTGATGGAAGGATGAATCGGCATATTTGCCGGTTTGTCAATGACCAGAATGTCCTTATCTTCATACAAAATGGAGAGTGGAATTTCATTTGGCACAATATTGTCTGAGCCTTCGTTTTCTTCTATGCGGATATGAAGGGTGTCTCCGACATGGAGCGGTTCGTTTACATAACTCCAGATGCCGTTTCTCAAAATACTTTCCGGTGTTTTTTTTAAATGTACGATTAAGTTGGAAGAGTAACCATGTTCCTTTAAAAATAAAAGGATGCTGTCTGTCTCCTTCGTAATCTGATAATCTAAAATTCGAATCATAATACACTACAACACATAGTAATGAGGAATAATATCCTCATAATGTCCGTCCGGCATACGGAAACCACCCGGAATGACACCGAGTTTTGTAAAACCGATGCGCTCATATAAATGGAGAGCATGGGTATTGGAAGCAACGACCGCATTAAACTGCATAATGCGGAAGCCTTTTTCTTTTGCCATAGCGAGGCAGTCAAGGACAAGCTTTTCACCGATATGCTGTCCGCGGATATCGCGGCGAACGGTATAACTTGCGTTGCAGATATGTCCGCAGCGCCCAACGTTATTTGGATGCAGGATATAGAGTCCAACGATTTCATTATTTTCGGTATTTACGGCAATGCCGGTGTAAGTCTGCTCTTTAAAAAATTGATCTCCGGTTTCGGCGGTCAGAGTTTCTTCCTGAGGGAAAGCGAGACCGTCTTCTACAACCTGATTCCATACTTCAGCAGCTTTGGCAGCATCCTGTGCCTGATATGACCTGATTTTTATATTCATAAAATGTTTCTCCTTTTAAAATTTGAATGGATATCAGATATGATTATATATCGTAAGTGGCTGCTTGACAATTTTTTTTCGCGTTATAGAATAATTTTAAAAGGAAGTACAGGTTACAGACAGAAAGTATGAGGCACAACTTATGAATATGTTTACCAATAAAGATTTGCGGAAATTGATACTGCCGTTGATCGTCGAGCAGTTTTTTCAGATTTTTGTAGGGATGGCAGACACCTTTGTGGTCAGTTATTCCAGTGAAGCGGATGTATCGGGCGTCGCACTGGTGACATCATTTAATACGATATTGATCGTGCTGTTTACGGCATTATCTGCCGGTGGCGCGGTGATCATCAGTCAGTATATAGGAAGCAAAAATAAGGAAAAAGCAGATGCATCAGCCAGCCAGCTTCTGATGATTTCTGCCGTTATCTCTGTAATTTTAACGATATTGATCTTGTTGTTCAGTGAACAGATTTTACGTTTGCTGTTTGGAAAAATTGAACCGGATGTAATGTCTGCATGCAAAACCTATCTTATGATCACAACATGGTCATTACCGGCGTTGGCTGTTTATGATTCCGGAGCAGCTATTTGCAGAAGTATCGGGAAAACAAACGTAACAATGTATGTGTCTGTTGCAGTGAATGTGCTGAATGTCATCGGAAACTGTGTAGGGGTACTTGTATTACATCTTGGAGCAGCCGGTGTTGCATATCCGTCGCTGCTATCAAGGATCGTATCTGCAGTGCTGATCACTGATTTTTGCTGCAGAAAGCAGAATGCTGTATCTTATCATGTAAAAGAAATTTTTACATGGAATCGGGAATTACTGAGAAGAATTATGAAGATTGCAATTCCAAACAGTGTGGAAAATGGAATTCATCAGATGGTAAAAGTAGCATTATCCAGTATGGTTGCGTTATTTGGTACCTATCAGATTGCAGCAAATGGGATGGCACAAAATATCTGGTCGCTGGCTTCCATTGTGGCGCTCAGTATGTCGCCGGTGTATACAACAGTGATCGGTCAGTGTATGGGAGCGAATGATATTGATGCGGCAAATTTTTACTTTAAGAAGTTAAATAAAATCACCTTGATTTCATCGTTGTTATGGAATGCGTTTGTATTTGCCATCACACCGCTGATTGTCAGTTTTACTGCGGTTTCAGCAGAGACAAAGACATTGATCATATGGCTGGTGCTGACGAATAATATATTTAATGGTCTCTTTTTCACTTATGCGGGACCACTGGGAAGCGGTCTGCGTGCAGCCGGAGATGTCAGATATACGATGGTTACTTCGGTTACATTGACGATTGTAATCCGTCTGTTTTTCTCTGCACTGTTTGGTATCTGGCTGCATATGGGAGTGATAGGTGTAGCTCTTGGTATGAGTATGGATCTTGGCATACGTGGATTTCTGTTTTGGCGACGGCTGCGTTCACAGAAATGGACAAAATTTAAAGTTATTTAACAAGAGGAAGTCATAAATGGTTGTTAGAAAAATGCAGAACGGAGAAAGAAGCATGTATTTTGAATATGGAGAAACAGAAATAGAATATTTGAAGAAGAAAGACAAAAGACTGGCGGAAGTGATAGATAAGATAGGAATGATTGAACGACAGGCAGATACGGATCTTTTTTCCTCTGTAGTGCATCACATCATCGGTCAGCAGATATCAACGAAAGCCCAGACAACGATCTGGCAGCGGATGCAGGATGATCTTGGAGTTATTGATGCCGAGACGATTGTGGAGGCTGGAATACCAAAATTACAGGCGTATGGTATGACTTTTCGGAAAGCGGAATATCTGACCGATTTTGCAGAAAAAATAAAAAATGGAGAATTTAATCTGGATGCAGTATGGCAGATGTCAGATCAGGAGGCAATCGAGGCATTGTCGTCATTAAAAGGAATTGGTGTGTGGACGGCAGAGATGATTTTACTGTTTTGTATGCAGAGACCAGATGTATTCAGTTATGGTGATCTGGCAATTTTGCGGGGACTTCGCATGGTATATCACCATCGGAAAATTGATAAAAAACTATTTGAAAAATATCGCAGACGATTTTCTCCATATTGCAGTGTGGCAAGTCTGTATCTGTGGGCAGTATCAGGTGGCGCCATTCCCGGCATGAAGGATTATGCACCGAAAACGGTAAAAAGTAAGACGACAGATAAGAAGAACGTGAAATAAAAATGCTATTCGGAATTACATTAAAATAAAAAATAACTGTATTGCAGTAGAAAGATGAAAAAGATACGAGGTAGAAACATGGAATACATACATCACTATAAATCTCCGTTGGGAGGTATTACCATGGCAAGTGACGGCAAAGCATTGACTGGTTTGTGGTTTGACGGCCAGAAATATTTTGCTGTGACTTTATCAAAAGAGCATGAAGAAAAAATGTTGCCGGTATTTGAAGAAACAGATCGTTGGCTGGACATTTATTTTCAGGGAAAAGAGCCTGATTTTCTGCCACTGGTTTTGTTCCCTTGTGGTTCGGAGTTTCGGCAGGAAGTGTGGCAGATTTTACTTTCGATTCCGTATGGAAAAACCATGACTTATGGGAAAATCGCTGCATATATTGCCAAACAGCGTGGGCTTACACGAATGTCAGCGCAGGCAGTGGGCGGTGCGGTCGGTCATAATCCGATTTCGATTATTGTACCTTGTCACAGAGTAGTTGGAATAGATGGAAGCCTGACCGGTTATGCAGGTGGCATTGACAAAAAAGTGAAATTATTGGAATACGAGCATATGAATATGGAACAATTTTATGTACCGAAAAAAGGAACAGCGTTGTATAAATAAGAAATGTACTCTATGAGAAATTATATAAGGGAATCATAAATAAATTCATATATATGAATTTGCGATATTTACAAATATGAATATTTCTGAAAGGCTTGTGTGGGGTAAAAGTATGAGTAAAATGAAAATTGCAGTATGCCAGATGGATTCTCAGAATGATAAATGGCAGAATTTACAGCAGGCAGCAAAACTGATTGAAAAAAATGCAAGGGAAGGCGCAGATTTAATTGCCTTTCCTGAAACCATGAATTTTATGGGAAAAGGATATCGTTATCAGGCAGAGTCGATACCGGGAGAGACGACAGAGTTTTTGTGTGAGCAGGCAAGAAAACACCATGTCTGGCTGGTAAGTGGCAGTTTTCCAGAAAAAACAGAAGAGGAAAAGCCGAAAAATACATTGGTTTTGATCAGTCCGGAGGGAGAAATCTGTTGTAAATACAGCAAACTTCATATGTTTGATATCGATGCGGGTGGAAAAAGTTATCGTGAATCTGCGGGAAATCTGGCCGGAGATGAGATCGTCCTGGCGGATACCCCATTTGGCAGAATCGGATTTGCTATCTGCTATGATCTTCGTTTTGGAGAAATGTTTCGTTTGATGGCATTGCATGGGGCGGATCTTGTGATCATGCCATCCAGCTTTACCTATGAGACAGGAAAGAAGCATTGGGAGACACTGATTTGTGCCCGGGCGATCGAGAATGGAATGTATATGATCGCGCCAAACCAGATTGGTGAAAAAACAACGATGAAAGCATATGGCCATTCCATGATCGTTGATCCATATGGAGCAGTAGTGGAAGTGGCAGAAGATAAGGTATGCAGTATTATGGCTGAGATAGATACGGCAGAAGTGGCAAAAGCGAGAAATAGCATTCCGAGCCTGGAAAACCGCCGTTCGGATGTGTATGATGTGACAAGTCAGGCAGTAAAGATATATCAGGCAAAGTAAAAAACGAAATGCAAAACCACCGGCTGGATTAGGACCGGTGGTTTTACTATAAAGGAAAAGTTTTATATCATGGGGGCTTTGCTGGATGGCTACTGAGCCATCATTGCCCTGATAATAGCGTCGGTTGATGGAAGTGTTTCCATGTGATCAATTAATACTTTTAAGGTAGCGGCTGTATCAGCAGGCATTTCCTTTGCACAACAAGCAATACAGCTTTCCATTTTTTCAGCAAAATGTTTTTCCGTCATTGGTTTTTCTGCGCATCCAAGGGTGTAATCCATGTGATGCTCATATTTTTTTCCATCATTCGTGGTGATAATGAGATCTACCGGGCAGACTTTTGCGTGATATTTTTCTTCATATTCCGGTTTGACCGTTCCACGAACTTTTGCACAGATATCAAGGACATCCGGGCGTTTCAGACTTTCATCGGTATAGTCTGACAGGCCATATTTGCCATTCACAAGACCGCAGGCAACACCGTATGGGATAGAAAACTGTGCGTCAACAACCGTTTTTGGATAATTACGGGTCTCTACTGGAAGACAGGAAGATTTTACAAGATGCTCATTTACCTGAATTTCCACATCTGCAATATCAGCCGGATCAATGTGAAATTTTTCATATGCTTCAATCGCGGCATTGATTGGCGGCTGGCTTGGACGGCCACATGGCCATGGTTTAAAGGATAAATCTTTTCCGGTAAAGTAAGTGCCCAGATCTTTGCGGAGCACTTCCGGATCGTAGTTGTCATTCAAATATACATGATAAAAACCAAAGACACCTTCAAAATTGTTTTTAGAGCCGATAAAACCTTTCTGTGCTAATTCGCATGCTACGATTGCATTGCGTGCTGCCAGACCAGGCTGCAGTTTTTTTGTCCATGCGGAATCTGTAATGGCCTGATAAGTTCCGGTAGCCTGAGAATATGCGATACCGAGTGCGTTGATCAGTTTGTCTTCTGTAAGTTTCATGAGTTTTCCGGCAGTGCATACGCCTGCGAAGATACCCATTAATGGTGTATAAACATAACCGCTTGTTACAATACCAACGGTAGTTGCAATACCGAGCCGACAGTGGATATCAAGACCAATCGTTACGGCTGCCAGAAATTCTTCGCCGGAAACAGTTCCAAGCATTTCTGCGATGGCCAGAGCAGTGGATACAATAATACATCCGCAATGCATCATGGCAACATCGTGAGTATCATCATAATCATATGCATGAATCATGGCTGCGTTTACAAATGCGGCATTGTGAGCCGGAAGTTTTTTATTAAAAACGAAAGAAGAAGCCTGTTCTGAGCCACCCCATTCACTACAAAGCTCAAGAATCTGTGCAATACCAGGTGCAGAAGAGCCGGCAATCGCAGTTGCCAGCGAATCATAAATATCCTGTTTGGTCGCCTTGATCGCTTCTTTAGGAATATCGGAATAATTTGTATTTACAACATATTTTGCAACATCATAAGTAAAATCCATAAAAACCTCCTCAAAATATAAATTTGATCATTCAAATCGTGTTCTTTATTTGTTTATAGACTACAGAGAAAATGGAGAATAATCCAATAATTGTTGCCTATGCTGACATTTAGATTGCATATATTGTTACTTTTATCAAAGCAAAAAGAATTAAAACTTAATAATTGCACCTGATTATGGAATCACACTGGAAGAATGGAATCATGATGTTGATTATGTGCATGTTATGTTTCGGGCACAGCCAAAATCAGAACTCAGTAAATTTATCAATGCGTATAAAAGTGCAAGCAGCCGTCTGCTAAAAAAGGAATATCCGCAGATCAGGGAAAAATTCTGGAAGGAAGCATTTTTGAGCCAGAGTTTCTGTCTGTTGACAGCGGGTGGTGCACCGATTGATATTATCCGTAATTATATCGAGACACAGGGAGAGAAAAAACGATGAATACAGCTTACCGATTTCGGATATATCCAAACAGAGAACAGGAAGTTTTGCTTGCAAAGACATTTGGCTGCTGCCGTTTTTTATACAATCAAATGCTGGGTGATAAGATACGGGAATATGAAGCATCGAAAAAAATGTTGCGAAATACACCGGCAATGTATAAAAAGGAGTATCCGTTTCTGAAAGAAGTGGATTCTCTGGCACTTGCAAATGTGCAGATGCATCTGGAAAAGGCATATAATAATTTTTTCATGGATCCGAAGATTGGCTTCCCAAAATTCAAATCAAAACACAGGAGCAGAAAAAGCTATACGACAAATGTGGTCAATGGAAATATTCAGGTAGAAGACCATCGGATAAAACTTCCGAAGCTGAAATGGATCCGTATGAAAAAACATCGTGATATTCCAGAAAAATATTGCCTGAAATCTGTAACAATAAGTATGGAACCATCCGGAAAGTATTATGCAAGTCTATTATATGAAAAATCTGACTGTGAAAACCAAGCAGAAGAATTTGATTATGAAGACACAAAGATACTTGGAATTGACTATGCAATGCGTGGAATGGCTGTGTTTTCTGAAGATATTGACATGAAAGCAATGAGCCGGTGTATGCATTTTGGAAAAAGTGTCATGGATAACGGTTACGGAAAGTTTCGGGAATTGCTGGAATATAAGCTGATATGGAGAGGAAAGAAATTGGTACATGTAGATCGTTTTTTCCCTTCCAGCAAAAAATGTTGTAAATGTGGCAGTATAAAGAAGGAACTGAAACTTTCAGACCGGGTATATATATGTTCGTGCGGAAACCAGATGGATCGGGATCTGAATGCAGCAATCAATATCCGTGAAGAAGCACGCCGTATGCTGTTAGCAGGATAAATGGAAAATGTCTGTATCCAGACAATAAAAATATCCCATAACTGGGTAAAAATGAATCGCGGGGCACGCGAGGATAGCTTGTAGATACTTGGCTCAGTAGAGCCATTGAGCAAGAAGCCCCCACTTCAAAATCTGCGATTTAAGTGGTGGGAGCATGTCACGTAGAAAAAAGGAGAGTCGTTAGTCAGTAAAGATTAACGGCTTTTTCTTTTTGAAAAAATTCTTTGTTAAAGCAATATAGGTTTTACATATGTAACTATAGCCTATATAAGGTTTAGCTATAACCTATACCGTTTGTGAAATTTTACTTATAGATTGTTCGTGATAGAATGCAATCATAGCAAAGCAAACAAAAATGCTATAGGGGTACAACGAAAAATAGCAAAGTTCGACAAAAAGAAAAGGAGAAGAGAAATGAAAAGAAAAATTATGTCGGCATTACTAATTGCGTCAATGGTAGTAGGATTGGCAGCATGTGGAGATACTGGAAACAACGGCGGTACTGCAACGGGGGATAATAATGCAAGTGCCGGTGCTGATGAAAACAGTGCTTCAACAAAACAGAACGATGGTAGTTCTTACAAAATGGAAATTAGTTGTTCCAATGCAGATGAGACAGTTTTAGGCAAGATTTTGATTCATTTCGAAGAACTTGTAGAAGAAAAATCCAATGGACAGATTCAGGTAGAACGCTATATGAACGGAACAATCTGTTCAACAATTGATGAACCTGCAACTGTATCGGCAGGAACAATCACAGCAGCATATTGTAGTGGACCTGCAGCCAGTGCAGCAGGTGTAACAATGGAAGATTTATACAATATTCCATTCCTTGTAACAACAGATCTTGGAGATGCATCTTTGATGACTGCAATTGAAAAAGATGAAACAATCAGTGAAATGGTACAGAATCAGATTGATGAGAAAGGTTTAAATATTCATCGATTAGGTGATTTGGCTTCTTCCTTGGGATCTTTCTCCATTGCAAATAATAAGAAGCCGGTGAAAAGCATTCATGATGCACAAGGGTTGAAAATCAGAACACCAGGCGGTGTATATTACAATATGCTTCTGGAGGAAATGGGAGCAGACGGACAGTCTATTTCTGTTGCTGAATTACCAGTTGCACTTCAGCAGGGTGTTGTAGATGGCTTATGTACAAATCCTACATATTACAACGATTCTATGCTTCATACAAAATATTTAACAATGCCATATGTATTCTCAAATACAATGCCATTTTATATTAATAAAGACTGGTGGGATTCTCTTCCGGAAGATTTACAGTGTGTGCTGGAAAGCGCATATGAAGAGTCTGTAGATTATGCAATGGATCTTTGTGCAACAGGCGAAAAAGAAGCACTTGATGAAATCGAAAATGAGCATGGCGTTGAAGTAGATTATCTGGATCTTGATTCTGACGAAGGTAAGGCATTTAAAGAAGATTTGATGCAGAAAGGTATCGATCAGTATGTATCTGACAATGGTGAAAATGGTCAGAAAGCAGTAGATCGAGTTTTGGAGATCAGAAAAGAACTTGGCCTGTAAGAAAAGATATATAAACATACTATATGATGATAGAAAGTGGTGGAGCATGGTGGGTTGGACTATATCCACCACTTTCTATATTAGGGTTTTATCTTGACGGAGGTAATGAGATTGAGAGATAAGGTTGTGAAATTCGAAAAAAAATTAACGTATATTTTACAGATACTGGGTGGAGTATTTGTTGTAGTTGGTACGTTTTTAATATTTTATTCGGCCATGGCAAGATATTTGGTAGGACATTCACCGGTTTGGACAGAAGAAGGATGTAGAATGTTAGTTCTTGCATGTGCATTTTGGCTGATGGGACATATGGAATTCAGTAATGGACAGGTTTGTTTGTCTATTATAACAGATAGCATTAAAAATGAAAAAGTATTAAAAGTATTATATCTGATAAAATATTGTGTCGTAGTTGTTGTCGCAATTCTTTGTACTTACTGGGGAAGCCTGCAGTTTGTTGCATCTAAAGGGCAGCGTACATTTACGCAGATTTATCCGAAACAGTTACCTGCTGCAACGATTCCGATTGGAATGGTAATTCTTATTTTGTATTGCATTATGAAAATTTATTTAATGCTGACAGAAAAGAAAGGTCCGGCAGCAGTAGATCAGAATGATGAAATAGCAGAAACAAAGGGCACTGATAATTAGATAAATTACCTGTTACAAAAGTAATCAGATCATTCGATATAGGAAAGGAATATGAAGTATGACAATGTGGAGCATCATTGGACTGGTGGTTTTGATTGCTATGATAGCATTAGGTATGCCTATCTGGCTTTCAATGACAACCGGTTCCATCATTATTCTATTAGGATTAGGTACAAGCGGTATATCTGTAACAACGCAGCTTTATTCAGGTGTGGATAGTCTTACATTAATGGCAATTCCGTTTTTCCTGTTTGCGGGAAATATTATGGCTTATGGAGGCTCGGCCCCATACATATTTAATTTTATGAACAGTTTGATTGGGAATAAACGTGCCGGAATTCCGGTAGCAACGATTCTGACAGCGATGCTTTATGCTGCTATTACAGGATCTGTAGCTGCAACACTGGCAGGTGTTACATCCATTTGTTTGCCAAATATGAGAAAAGCAGGTTACAGTGATAAGTTTTCTTCTGGTGTTATGTGCGCCGCCAGTACGATGGGAGTTATGATTCCACCGTCTATGCTGATGATTATTTATGGAAGTCTGGCACAGCAAAATGTAGGAACGTTATTTGTTTCCGGTATTATTCCAGGATTATTATGCGGAGTATTATTGATTGTTGTTGCATTTATTAAAAGTCCGAAATTATATGAGTTAGGTGTATCTTTCCCGGCAGAAACATTCAGTCTGAAAAATAAAGCAATCAGTTTTGTAAAAGCATTGCCGGCTATTGGAATGCCGGTTATCGTTCTTGGCTCTATTTATGCAGGTGTTATGACACCGACAGAAGCAGGTGCGATGTCCTGTGTATATGGCCTGATCGTCAGTGTATTCGTTTATCGTGCACTGAAAAAGGACAATATGTCCACAATTGTAAGAAGTACAGCAGACAGTACAAGTATGGTATTTCTGATGAACGCAGGTGCTGCATTATTCAATATTCCGCTTGCAAGACTTGGTGTACCGCAGGCATTTGCACATTTAATTGAAAGAACAGGTCTTTCTGGTGTGGCACTTGTAATTGTAGTAGTATTGATTTTCCTTGCATTAGGATGTTTTATGGATTCTATGCCGATTATGTATCTAGTTTTACCGATCGTATTACCGGCATTAAATCAGGCAGGCATCAACTTAGTATACTTCAATGTAATTACAATTTTATGTATGCAGATTGGTATGATCACACCTCCATTTGGTTCTGGAATGTATCTGACTGCAAGGTTCCTTGGAGTTCCGGCAAAAGATGTTATTCATGAGGTTATGCCGTATCTGATCGTAATGATTGCACTTGTATTTTTACTTATTTTCTGCCCATGGATTTCACTTTGTCTGGTATAGAAAAAAGTAATGTTTCAGAGAGGAAATGAAAATGCAGGAATTAAATTATTTGCCGGGAGACCGATATTTCCATAGTCATCCAATACAGACGGTAGAAGCAGAATGTTTTGTACAGGTCAGTGAAGAACCGAAGTGTTATTTAGAAGGAATCTGTTTTGAACGATCAGGAAAATATGCATATTTCTGTGCTATTTATAAAAAGTCTGTAATGAGACTGGATATGGAGACAAAAGAGATTGTAGAAATATATCATAATGATAAGTTGTGTCCGGTTGCAGTAAAAATTCATAAAGACGGCAGATTATTTATCTGTAGTTGTAATTGGGCGTCTGCCTATTCATCTACAACGATGAAAAAGGAAACTGCCGGAGGTATTTTTGCAATTAATCCGGACGGTACTGGATTTACACCGATTCTGATGGGCTGGTGTGTGGATGATCTGGTATTTGATTCTAATGGTGGTTTGTATTTTACTCATTATATCGGTACATTGGATGATCCGGCCGGTGGAGTATATTATATAGAACCTGATATGACAACGGTTCGTCCGATTGTAAGAAGTTTACGATCACCGAATGGATTGGCTCTTTCTAAAAATGAGCAGATATTGTGGATTACGGAAACTCTGACAGGAAATATATTGCGAGTGGATCTGACACATGCGGGTCATTGTTCAATTGTATATCATTTGGATGGTGGAAATGGATGCGATTCCTGCAGTATCGATGATGACGACAATCTATATGTGGCACATTTGTACGCGGGAAGGATTGTTGTATTAAATCAGGTAGGAGTTCCGATTGCGCAGGTTTTACTCCCAGGAAGAGAAGAGGGACATTGTCTACATTCTTCGCATCCAATGGTAGCACCTGGAAAAAAAGAGCTGTATATTACGGCTGCAGATGAATTGGAAGGCTATGGAGCATGTATTTATAAAGCGCCAAGTTTTGCGGTTGGTAATACAAACAGTTATCAATTTAAGTAAGGTAAAATCTTTACTTGTCCAGAAAAAATAGAAGAAGTTGTACAGGAAACTGCTCAGTAAAAAATATAAGAAAGATTGATATTTCTGGAACTGCCGAAATACATTTTACGTGTCAGTTCCAGTTTTATCTATAGTAAAAGTTAGTCAATCAGAAGAAACAGGAAATAATTCGCAGGTGGAGATGATAATCATATGAAAAAGAATTATTCATGGATCATATGCGGTCTGTGTGTATTACTGGCATTTTGTTACTGCGGTTTGGTGACGGTTGCATTTTCAACATATCTACCATTTTTGAAAGAGGCAGCAGAATTGACTGCGACAGAAACATCAATGATTACAACAATAAGATGCCTGTCAACAATTATATTTATGATTGTATCAGGAAAATACTATAAAAAGTTTTCTTTAAGGACAGGATCAATACTTGCGCTAATGACACTGCCAATAGCATATTTTATATTTGCACATGCTCATACGGCATTTACTTGTTATATTGCAGCTTTTATTTCGGGAATCCCATATGCGTTAGGAAATACGATATCAATTGCCCAGATTATCAGAAACTGGTTTAAGTCAAAAGAGGCTACGGCACTTTCTATTGCAATGTGTGGAACGGGTGTTTCAACGGCTGTTATGCCGCCGATTATTACAAAATTGGTAGATTCAGTTGGTCTTGCAACTGCTTTTTATGCAGTAGCAGCTTTTGCGATTGTAAGTGGAATTCTCATTTTCTTTTTATTAAGAGATAAACCGGAAGAACTGGGATATGAGCCATATCAGGATGTAAAAACAGAAAGGAAAAAAGAGAAAAAAACGATTGTTAAAACCACTGACTTTTTATCGGGGAAGCGTATTATTTTATTTCTGGTAGTTGCTTTGCTGATAGGAGGAGCAGGAACGCCCTACACAAATCACCTCTCCCTCCACTACTCCTCCGTCGGTTACATCACAATTCAGGCCGCACTGGCAATTTCTGTATACGGTGTATTACTGATGATTTCCAAAATCGTATACGGAGCAGGAGTGGATCATTTTGGTGCGTATAAAGTCAATTATCTGTTTTTTATCACTTGGATTCTGGCCAGTGGCATGACCATCTTTTTGCATGGAACATCCCTTGGTATGTTATATGGATCTGCTGTGTTCAACGGAATCGGCATTTCACTGGGAACCATTGGAATTACGGTATGGACCAGAGATTTTTCCAGTGATGCGGAATATGCCCGCAGGGTGAAGATGACGCAGACATTATTTCAGGTCGGATCCTTTGCCGGATCGCCGGTACCGGGGCTGATTGCGGATAAGACGGGCAGTTACGCAAGGGCGTATGTGCTGTTTACAGCAATTCTGATTTTGATTTTTGTGATTATTCAGGGCATGTATCAGAGACAGCGCAAAGCAGAAGCAGAACGGGCAGGCGCTTGAAAAAGTCAAAAATAATAAAAATATGTAATCATAGGAATAAATAAGTAAATATGGAAGGAAGTGAGCATTATGGGAGAATTTGAATTTGTGTGTCCTACGCGGATCATCGTCACGCATCATCTGTCGAAAGCGCTGGCTTCGGTGAAAGAATATCTGGGGATTAACCGGGTGATGATCATGACAGATCCGGGTATGGCAAAATTGAGTCAGTACCGGGTTTTGAAAATGGCATTGGAGGAAGCGGGACTTCTCTTTGTGGAGTATACAGAAGTGGAGCCGAATCCAACCAATGAATCGGTGGAAGCGGCGGCAGCCGTATTGCGGATCGCAAATGCACAGGCTGTGGTAGGTTTTGGTGGGGGAAGTTCCATAGATACCTGTAAAGCAGCAGCGGTACTGGTGGCAAACGGAGGAAAACTTTCGGATTATTATGGAGTAGACAAAGTGCAGAAAAAAACGTTGCCAATCATTGCGATTCCGACGACGGCAGGTTCCGGTGCGGATGTTACCAGACTGCTTTCCATGACAGATCTTGAACTGCAGACGAAGGTACAGATTTCGGATGCGTCCATTGCACCGGCAGCATCGATCATTTATCCGGAAAATCTGATGGGTACTCCGCAGCATCTGATCGCAGCGGTGGGATTTGATTCCCTGACACATGCCATTGAAGGATTTTTGAACCGGAAAGCGACACCAATCACAGAGGCACTGAGTCTGAAAGCCTTTGAGCTGATGAGCCGGAGCCTGGTTGATTTTTATAATGACAATATGAATGTGGCGAAAGCAGAAGCGTTGCAGCTTGGAACAACTCTTGGATGCATGGCATGCAGTTCCATCGGAACCGGAGATACACACAATATCGGCCGGGCGGTGGGTGGAAGGTATCACCATATCCATCATGGAACGGCACTTTCCGTTGTTTTGCCACATGTGTTGTATTTTAACATGGATGTCCGGGCTGAGAAGATGGCACAGCTTGCGGTTGCCATGGGACTTGACACCACTGGTATGACAAAGCAGGAAGCTGCTTTGTATATGATCTTGTCGGTTCAGAAGATACGGGACAACCTGGGACTGCCACAGAGTTACCGGGAGCTTGGTGTGAGTGAGGACAGTTTTGAAGAGATTGCGAAAGCGGCCATGTATAACAGTGAAAATGGATCCAGCGCCTTTGCCGCGCCACGAAAAGCGACTATGGAAGAGTATCTTGAACTGATCCGGGATGCGTATGAAGGAAAGAAGATCAAAGCAGAAATTGAAGAATAAACTGACAGCGAGCGTTCATCAGAATTGATGGACGTTTTCTGCTTTTTATGGGGGACATAGGAAAAACAGATGTTTTTTGTCAGGGGGATAGTTTTTCCCTACTATCCTATTAAGACTGCATATTGGATTTTTTTCTTTAATTAGAGGATATTTATATCAGATAGAAAAACAGAAACCACGAGAAAGGGGGAAGCAAGATGCCATATATCAATGTTAGCCTGTTTCCAGGCAATTCAAAGGAGAAGAAAGCACAGATCGCAGAAAAGATCACAGGAGTGATCCTGGAGGAACTTCCAAATGTACCGGAGCATAACATCTGGGTTACATTTTCAGAGATTCCGGCAGACGAATGGGCCATCGCCGGAAATATGTGTGGTAAGAAAGCATAGAGCGAAAGAATAAAGGCAGACATGCAGCAAATCAATAAAACAAAACAATAAAGAGAAGGAATGTATCAGTTAAGAAAGGAGCCAGAAAAATGGTCAGATATCTTTTTGCAACAGAAGAGCAGAAAAAAATGTACGAGGAAGTAAGCGCAATCATGGAAGAGGCGCTGCCGTTTGAGAAATTAAAAGAGATTGAGGCTTCCAATGGTGGTGTTGGTGAGTATCCTTGGGATGTACATAAGAAATTAGCAGATGCTGGTTATTACGCAATGAATCTTCCGAAAGAGTACGGTGGAAAAGGAATCGGTTGGGTAACAAGAGCACTTGTATTTGAGGCAATCAGTTATACCGATGCAGGATTCGCATTTTCATTCCGTGGTCTGGGCGATAAATTCGATACCGTTCAGAACTCCCATCTTCCGGAAGAAGAAAAACAGGCATGGGCAGCAAAATTCCGTACGGGCGAGGCCGGCGGTGCATTTGCACTGACAGAGCCGAATGCAGGATCTGATGCAAAAGCAATCGAAGCTACAGCAGTAAAAGATGGTAACGAATGGGTGATTAACGGAACAAAATGCATGATCAACAACGCTGGTACTGCAGATTACTTTGGTGTATTTGCATGGACAGACAAGAGTGTCGGAGCAGGACATGGAATTACTTGTTTCTTAGTTGAGAAAGATCGTCCGGGTGTTGTAATTCCTCCGGCTGACAATAAATTAGGTATGAAACTTGAAAACTGTGGAAGCATTGAATTCCATGATGTAAGAGTTCCGGAAGATCATATCGTTGGTGAACTCGGACGTGGATTTGCGACTGCTATGGATAAACTGGAAGCAGTTCGTCCGTTCAATATCGCATTTGCCCTTGGTGCTGCACAGAGATCTGTAGATGAGTGTGTGAAATATGCAAATGATCGTATGGCATTTGGCAAAACAATCATCAATCATGAAGGCGTTGGTTTCCAGCTCGCAGAGATGCAGTTAAAACTGGATGCAGCAAGATGTATGTTATATGAAACAATGGAAGCTGCTGACAGAGGCATCAAACTCGGATATCTGGCAAGTGGCGCAAAATGGTATGGCATTGAGCTGTGCGTTCAGGTAGCAAACGATGCACTGGATATCATGGGCGGCCGCGGTATCATGCATGATTATCCGTTAGAGAAGATTATGAGAGACCTACGTGGACTTCCGGCAATGGGTGGAACACCGTTAATTCAGAAACGTACAATAGCAAGAACAATGATCAAAAGAGATAAATAAGGAGTGACAGAGCGATGGCAGAGGAAAAAAACGAACAGTACAAAGTATTAATGGATGATGATCCATATCTGGAGGAATATCCGGGATACATCAAATTTGAGATCGAAGATCATATTGCAATCATTACATTCAACAAACCGCGTGAGGTTGGTTTAAATACATTAAGCTATGACGTATTTATGTCACTTAACCAGATTTTTGACAAGATGGATATGGATGATGACATCTGGGGCGTAATCCTGACCGGTGAGGGAAGATGCTTCGTTGCAGGCGCTGACTTGAGCGATAAACGTATGCAGAGTGCAAACTTCAGCGGACCGAATACTTTACAGAAAGTCAGAAAACATATCGTACATGACTGCATGAAACGTGTACTGAATTTTGAGCGTCCGGTACTGGCAGCAATCAATGGTCACTGCCTTGGCGGTGGTGCAGAGCTGGCTTCCTGCTGTGATTTCCGAATCGCTAGCAGCAGTGTAAAACACATCGGTTATCCGGAAGTAGAGCTTGGCGGAATCCCTGCATATTTAGGTGTTACACAGGCAATGCGTATTATGTCTCCGGCATCCGCAAAAGAAATGCTGATGACTGCAAAACATTATACTGCACAGGAAGCAAAAGAACTCGGTTTTGTAAGCAAAGTCGTAGAACCGGAAGAATTGATGCCGGTCTGCAAATCATTTATGGCAGATATCACAAGAAATGCGCCGCTGGCAATCAAATACTGCAAGATCTGTGCCGACAGAGGTATGGAGATGTCTCAGGAATCCGCATTTGATATGGAATGTATCATCGCAGCGCTCCTTGCCGGAACCGAAGATGGTGTCGAAGGTAAGAAAGCCAGAAGAGAAAAAAGAAAACCGGAGTGGAAAGCAAAATAAGGAGAGACAGATATGGCAGTAAAAGCAGGATTTATCGGACTTGGTACAATGGGCCTGCCGATGGCAAAAAATATTTTAAAAGCAAATGGTCAGTTACTTGTAGCTGACCTTGTAGATGCACCGAAGGAAGAGATGAAATCTCTTGGTGCAGATGTGGCCGTAGATAATGATCAGGTTTGCGCAGAGTGTGATGTGATCTTTACCTCTCTTCCAAATCACAAGGTCGTAGAACTGGTTCTGAACAGCCTGATCGAAAACGGCAGAGCAGGTCAGTATATTGTAGATACAAGCACAAATACATACAGAATGTGTCAGGAATTAAAAGAAAAAGCAGATGCAAAAGGAATCCACTATGTAGACAGCCCGATCAGTGGTGGTGCAGCGAGAGCACTGGCCGGCGATCTGTCTGTTATGACCGGTGCCACAGAAGAAGAGATGGAAAAATCCGGAGTGAAACCACTTCTGGAGTCCATCGCAAGAGAAGTACATTACACCGGCAAGACAGGGAACGGTCTGGCACTTAAGATCCTGAACAACATGCTTTCCAAATCCATTCTTTATGCGGATGCAGAAGCAATCCTGATGGCAGATCATCTGGGAATCCCGTTTGAGGTATTTTATAACGTGATTCAGTCAAGCTCTTCCCAGAATGAGATCTTCCGGATCAAAAAAGAGCACATTCAGAATAATGAGTATGGAAAATCCAATAAATCATATTCGCCGATTACAATGAGTCTGAAAGATCTGAAAGCAGCAAGAGAGTTGAGTGACGATCTCGGTATCGCAAATTTTGGATGCAACAACTGCATCCAGTGGTATGAGATGGGTATGCAGCGTGGATATGAGGAACAGGATTCTTCCTCTATCGTGGGACTGTTACGTGAATTACAGCCGGCAAAAAAGAATGATTAAAATACCGGGATGACTGAGAAAGGAAACAATAACTTATGAGTAAATTATTAAGTGATATTAAAATAGTTGGTTTTATACGTGCAGCAGCAGGTTCTGCTTGTATCAAAGTTTTAGCAGATATGGGCGCAGATGTATATTTTATCGAGCCGTTAAAAGGACATCCGCATCGTCATCTGGCACATTCGTATTTTGAAATGTACCACGCAGATATGAAGAGTGTACCGATCAGCCCGAGAGATCCGGAAGGATTAGAACTGATGAAAAAACTGATTGCAGATGCAGATGTATTTGTAAGTAACTATCGTCCGAACGTACTGAAAAAAATCGGACTTGATTATGAGACATTAAGTGAGAAACATCCAAAACTGATTCATGCAACATTAACCGGATACGGAGAGAAAGGTCCAATGGCCATGACTCCTGGATTTGATATTACCGGTTTCTGGGCAAAAGCAGGTCTGATGAACGATATGATGGAAGCTGGCGGTTCCCAGATCAACCCTCCGGCAGCAATGGGCGATATTGAGTGTGGTAAATCTCTTGCAACCGGTGTTATCGCTGCATTATATGACAGAACAAAAACCGGAAAAGGTATGAAAGTAACAACTTCCCTTTATTCCGAAGGTCTGTATGCAAACCACTGTCCGATCATTGATCAGCAGTACGGTATGGAGTATCCATATGCACGTAAAGATTATCCGAGAGCATTAAAGAACTCTTTCCATTGTAAAGATGGATGGATTCAGGCAATGACTCTGAATTTTGATAAAGATTTCAATAATTTCCTTACAGTTATCCACAGAGAAGATCTGATCGGTGATGCCCGCTGGACCTGCATGAAAGATACAGAAGGCGACAAAGCCCGCGAGCTGACAGATATTCTGGATGAGGCATTTGCAAAGATTACCGTTGATGAGGCAATCGCAGGATTTGAGAAATATGATATCGCATGCAGCAGATTCTTTACAGGTTTATCTACTGTAACCGATGAGCAGGCAGAAGTAAACGGATATTTCGAGCATGTAGTAGATAAAAACGGCGTTGCATTAAAAGTTCCGCGTCTTCCGATCCAGTTCAATGATGAGCCGGCAGATCCGGACCGTTATCATTCCAAACTGGGTGGAGATACTGTAGCAGTTATGAAATCACTTGGTTACAGTGATGAGAAGATCGCAGAGATGGCAGAACGTGGTGCGATCAAAGTAGCAGAATAGACAAAGGGGGAAACAAAAAATGGAAAAAATGTTAGATGGCGTAAAAGTACTTGATATGTGTGTAGCGGCAGCAGGACCTTCCTGCAGCCGTATGTTAGTAGATTTTGGTGCAACTGATATCATGGTTGAGCCGTTAGAGGGACAGAGTACCAGACGTACTGCTCCGCACAGTTATGATTTTAAATGCGGTGGAAAAAAGAGTATTCCGATCAACTTAAAGAGTGAAGAAGGAAAGAAACTGTTCCTGGAATTAGTACAGTGGGCAGATGTCATGGTTACAAACTTCCGTGACAAAGCACTTGTAAAATTAGGACTTTCTTATGAAGACTTAAGCAAAGTGAATCCAAGACTGATCTATGCACATATTTCCGGATTTGGTGAGGTTGGTCCACAGAAAGATGATGCAGGATTTGACGCAACTGCATGGTGGGCAAAGAGTGGTATGTTAGTAGACATCGCTCAGCCGGACAGCATCATCAATATCCCATATGCAGTAGGTGATTTTTCCGCAGGCCACTCTCTTGCAATGGGTGTCTGCGCAGCACTTTACAACAGAGAGAAAACAGGAAAAGGTACAAAAGTAACAACATCTCTGATGGCTTCCGGTATTTTCTTAAATTACCATGCGATCATCGAGAGCCAGTATGGACTGAAACTTCCATCTTCCAGAAGAGAACCGGAGCGTTCCATGCTGAATACTTACCAGTGTGGCGATGGCGAGTGGATCTCCATGAACGCAACTCATCACTGGGATGTAACATGGCCGGCACTCTGCAATTTCATTGGCAGACCGGAACTGATCGAAAAATACCCGAATTACGAAGATACCTGCTGGGAGCATGCAGCAGAAGTTACAGCAATCTTTGATGAAGCATTCAAAAAACACACAAGAGACGAAGTATATGAGGCATTAAAAGAGTGTGGAACTATTTCTGTTGAGAAAGCAAGCCACTCCATTGATGTAACAAAAGATGAGCAGGCCATCGAGAATGGATTTGTTGTACCTTGGACAGATACAGACGGAAAAGAAATTATGCATCCGACCACACCGCTTCGATTTGGTGACAACACACCGGCACCGGTATTATATGGACCAAAACTTGGTGAGCATACGAAAGAAATTATGAAGATGCTTGGTTACAGTGATGACAAGATTCAGGAATATATTGACAGCAACATTGTTGTTGCCATGAAAGAAGACTAAGAGCAGATAAGAGGTGTAAAAATGGCAGAATATAAGATTGAATATTTACATGCAACCGATGAACAGCGTGAGCTGGCTCAGCTTGCAAGACAGATTGTAGAAGAAAAACTTCGTCCACAGGTACATGACCTTGAGATCGCAAATGATGGACTTGGCGCATATCCATGGGATGTTCACAATGCACTTTTAGAAGCCGGCTTTTATTCTATGAATATGCCGGAAGAGTGGGGCGGACTTGATCTGGATGTTGTAACACGTGCCCTGATCATTGAGCAGATTTCCCACGTAGCACCGGATTTTGCATTCTCTTTCCGCGGACTTGGTGACAAATACAACCTGATCATCAATTCTCATATTCCGGAAGCAGATAAAAAAGAGTGGATCCGAAAAATGCTGGAAGAAGGAAAAGGCGGAGCATTTGGTCTGACAGAGCCGGGCGCAGGTTCTGATTCCAAGGCAATCCGTACCACAGCCGTAAAAGACGGTGACGACTGGGTCATCAACGGAACAAAATGCTTTATCACAAACGGTTCTATCTCTGATTTCTATGGAATCTTTGCATGGACAGATAAAACAAAAACAGCCGGACATGGTATCACATGCTTCCTGGTAGAGCGTGATACACCGGGTCTGGAAGTTGCAAAACTGGAAAATAAAATGGGATTCAAATTAAGCCCGACCACAGAGCTGGTACTGAACAATGTACGTGTACCGGAAGATCACATTGTCGGTGAACTTGGCAGAGGATTTGCTACTGCTATGGGTGCACTGGATACCGCCCGTCCGTTCAACTCCGTATTTGCCATCGGAGCAGCGCAGGAAGCTGTTGATGTGGCAGTGAAATACGCAAATGAGCGTGAGACTTTCGGAAAGAGAATCATCGACCATCAGGCCGTTGCATTCCAGCTTGCAGATCTTCAGATGAAAGTGGATGCAGCCCGTGCGATGACATATTATGCATTATCTGCAGGAGGAAAGGGCGTTAAGCTTGGCCGTATGGCAAGTGAGGCAAAAGCATTCCCGACAGAATTATGTCAGCAGGTAGCAATTGATGCGATCCAGATCCTCGGTGGATATGGTTATATGAAAGACTATCCGTTAGAGAAAATCTGCAGAGATCTTCGTCTGTTCACAATCTTCGGTGGAACAAATGAGATTCAGCGTGAAATCATTTCCAGAACCATGAAAGAGAAAAGATAAACATTTAGATTACATATGATTATGCGGCGGCATTGTAATTCACATGCCGCCAAATTATTACAGGAGGCAGAATATGGATTATTTAACTTACAGACCGGGTGACCGTTTCAGTACAATTGCATGTCCGGAACCGAATCTGCAGACAGTGGAAGCAGAGAAATTTATCAAAGCATATGATGAAGCTTACACATTAGAGGGTGTTAATTTTGACCGTAATGGTGATATGTATTTTACCAGTACACAGGGTTATGCAATCTGGAAAGTAGATATGAAAACAAAGGAAAAAACCCGTATCTTCCATCAGGAAGGTGTACGTCCGGCAGCTGTAAAATTCCATAAGGATGGACGCTTGTTCGCAGCATGTGTATCCAATGAAACACTCGGTGGTGTTATTGCCATGAATCCGGATGGTTCCAATCCGGAATATATTATCAAAGGATATAGTGTGGATGATCTGGTATTTGATAAAGATGGCGGTTTTTATTTTACACATTTTGTTGGAAATTTCCGTGAGCCATATGGCGGTGTATATTATGTAGATCCTACGTTTACAAAGATCACACCATTTGCAAGAAATATGTGCCAGCCAAACGGTATCGCACTTTCCACAGATGGAACGATACTTTGGGTGACAGAGTTCCAGGCACAGCGTTTACATCGTTTTGTTATTCCGACAGGAAGAGCATGTGTACCATATCACTTTACCGGATTTGCGGGACCGGATTCCTGCTCCGTAGATGCGGATGATAATTTATATGTTGCGTGCCCGGATCAGGGACGTGTCATGGTATTTAACAAATACGGTTCACCGATCGGACAGATCGTAACTCCGGGAAGAGAAGAGGGACATCACCTCTTTACTACACATCCGATGGTAAAACCGGGAACAAGGGATCTGTATATTACATGCAAAGATATTGCAGAAGATACTGAAGGCTCATGGATCTTTAAAGCAGGAGCATTTGCTGAAGGGAACGGCAAAGCATATCAGTATCAGTAAAAGCAGAAAACGGATATAGGAAAAAATGGAGAAGGGAAGAACAAAAAATGAAAGAGGTTGTTATTGTAAGTACAGCGCGTACACCATTTGGTAAATTCGGCGGAGGACTGAAAAGTTTAAAGGCATCAGATCTTGGCGGTCTGGCCATCAAAGAGGCATTAAGCCGCGCCGGGATCAGTGGAGATCAGGTTGATGAAGTTGTATATGGAACAGTTCTGGCAGCAGGTCAGGGACAGGTTCCGGGCCGTCAGGCTTCCGTAAAAGGCGGTATCCCACATACAGTTCCGGTGGTTACCATCAATAAAGTATGTGGTTCTGCATTAAAAGCAGTCACATTAGGTGCACAGATCATCAAAGCAGGTGATGCGGATATTATTGTAGCTGGTGGTATGGAGAGCATGTCCAATGCTCCATATCTGACAAACGGTATGCGCTGGGGAAGCCGTATGAATGATGTTGTGATGAAAGATGCTATGGTTCTGGATGGACTCTGGTGCCCGGAAAATGATGTACATATGGCTGTCATCGGCGGTTCTGTGGCCGGTGAATACGGTGTGACACGCGAAATGCAGGATGAGTGGTCTTACAGAAGTCAGAAACTCTGGGCTGAGGGCGAAGCAAAAGGTGCTTTTGATGAGGAACGCTTCCCGGTAGAAGTAGTAGGAAGAAAAGGCAAAGTAACCGTTGTGGACAAAGATGAGGCACCGCGCCCGGATACAACCATGGAAGGACTTGCAAAACTGCCGGTTCTGTTTACAAAAGACGGTACAATCACAGCGGGCAATGCACCGGGAACTAATGACGGAGCTTCTGCAGTTGTTATTATGAGCCGAGAAAAAGCAGAAGAGCTTGGAGTTACCATTCTGGCCACCATCAAAGGATATGCACAGGCTTCCAGAGAATCCCGTTATATTGCAACGGTTCCGGGACTGGCTATCCAGAAGCTGATGGAAAAGAATAATCTGACATTAGATGATTTTGATGTCATGGAGATCAACGAAGCGTTTGCGGCAGTTCCACTGGTAAGCTGCCTTGGAATTCTCGGCATGGACAAAGAAACCATGGATGAAAAGGTAAATGTAAACGGCGGCGCGGTCGCAGTCGGACATCCGATCGGTGCAACCGGAGCACGTATCCTGATGACAATGATCTATGAACTGAAACGCAGAGGCAAAAAGAGCGGTGTGTGTGCAATCTGTTCCGGTATGGCACAGGGTGACGCAGTCTGGATCGAAGTAGAATAAAAAAGGAACAATAGGAGGTAGCAATCATGAGTATTAATACAGTAATGGTAATCGGTGCAGGCCAGATGGGCGGAGGAATCGCCCAGATTATGGCAGCTGCAGGACATAAAACATATTTGAATGATATCAATATCGATATTGTAAACAGCAGAATCGCTTTTATTGAAAAATTACTTACAAAAGATGTGACAAAAGGAAGAATTACAGAGGAACAGAAAGCAGCAACACTTGCAAACCTGATCCCATCTACCGATCAGCATGATGCAGCGGACTGTGATCTGGTTGTGGAAGCCATCGTAGAGAACATGGAGATCAAGAGCAAAGTGTTTAAAAATCTGGATGAGATCTGTAAACCGTCCTGTATTCTTGCTTCTAACACATCTTCTTTACCGATCACAGAAATTGCAGCTGTAACGAAGAGACCGGAAAAAGTCATCGGTATGCATTTTATGAATCCGGTTCCAGTTATGAAACTAGTAGAGATCATTCGTGGACTTGCAACCAGTGATGAGACATACGAAGCAATTCGTGATGAGAGTATTGTATTGAAAAAAACTCCGGTAGAAGTAAAAGATGTTCCGGGATTTATTTCCAATCGTGTGCTTCAGATCATGATCAACGAAGCAATTTACTGCCTGTATGAAGGTGTGGCAAGTGTGGAAGATATTGATACCGTTATGAAACTTGGTATGAACCATCCGATGGGACCGTTACAGCTGGCTGATTTTATCGGTCTGGATACAGTTCTGGCTATTATGGAGACATTGTATGACGGATATGCAGACTGCAAATATCGTCCGTGCCCATTGCTGCGTCAGTATGTAAAAGCAGGATGGCTTGGTAAAAAATCCGGTCGTGGCTTCTATAAATACGACTAAGAACGTGAGAGGTATCCGGGATGAGCGAATGTGTAAACTGTACAATTGAAAATCATATTGCGATCGTTGTGATCAACCGTCCAAAGGCATTAAACGCATTAAACGAAGAGGTACTGACAGCACTTTATGATACGATGTGTGATCTGGATAAAAATCAGGATGTGAAAGTCGTGATCCTGACCGGAAGCGGAGAAAAAGCATTTGCAGCAGGAGCTGATATTGCAGCGATGCAGGCGATGAGCTGTGAAGAAGCAAAATGCTTTTCCAGAATTGGTCAGAAAACCATGGATCAGGTTGCTTCCATGCGTCCGTTCGTAATCGCAGCAGTGAATGGTTATGCCCTGGGCGGTGGCTGTGAACTGGCTATGGCATGCGATATGCGCGTGGCATCCGAAAAAGCAAGAATGGGTATACCGGAAGTGACACTGGGTGTATTTCCGGGATTTGGCGGAACACAGCGTCTGCCGCGTCTGGTAGGACTTGGCATTGCAAAAGAATTACTGGCCACCGGCCGGCAAGTACATGCGGATGAAGCGGAGCGGTCTGGTCAATAAAGTAGTTTGCTCGACAGAATTATTATCTTATTGTCTGGAGCTTGGTGAGCAGATCGTAAAAAACAGCACGTCTGCCATCAGTTATGGAAAACAGGCGATGACACTGGGAACAGAGATGGATCTGGCGCATGCGATGGAAATGGAAGCCAGCCTGTTTGGGGTAGTATTTACAACCCATGACCAGAAAGAAGGAATGAAAGCGTTTCTGGAGAAAAGAAAACCAGTATTTGAATAAAAAACTGAGTCGAAAAACCGGAATGTGTGATTTTTTCAGGGAGAATAGGAAGAACGAGGAGGAAAGGGTATGAAACTGACATGGATTGGTCACTCATGTTTTCAGATAGAAGAGAAAGGATATTCTATTATTTTTGATCCATATGGTGACGGCAGAGTGCCGGGACTGCTTCCGGTAAGAGGATTTGCAGATATGGTGTTGTGCAGTCACGATCATTCGGATCATGGTGCACGGAATAATGTAACGCTTCTGACAGGAAAAGAAAATCCATTTACAATAAAAAAAATTCATACCTTTCACGATGAACAGAAGGGAATCCTCAGAGGACCAAATATCATTCATATTCTTTCCGACGGAAAGAAAAAGATCGCACATTTCGGAGATATCGGCTGCAGTCTGACAGAGGAACAGGAAGAATTGTTGTCAGATCTGGATCTGGCCATGATCCCGGTCGGGGGATATTATACGGTGGATGCTGTTGGAGCAAAGAACATCATAGATAAGGTCAGACCAAAGATCGTTGTTCCGATGCATTACCGGGGAAATGGATTTGGATTTGATGTGATCGATACCATGGATCCGTTTTTGAAATTGTGTGACCGGGTAAATGTGATTGATGGAAGCTCGGTGGAAATTACAAAGGATCTGGAGGGACAGACGCTGGTGCTGTCGCCGCAAAACTGGAAATCATGAGAATGAAGATGAAAACACTGATTTTTAACGGAAGTCCAAGAAAAAACTGGAATACGCATAAATTACTGGAAGCAGCCAGAATGGGAGCTGAACATGCAGGTTCGGAAGTGGAACTGATCCATCTGTATGATTATACTTTCCATGGGTGTACCAGTTGTTTTGCATGTAAAGTAAAAGGAAATCGGACCAATGGTGTCTGTGCCAGAAGAGATGAGATTACAGAACTTCTGGAGAAGGTACAGGATGCGGATGTCCTGATATTTGGAACACCGGTTTATCTGCATGGCGCAACGGCACAGTTTCGGGCCTTTCTGGAGCGGGTACTGTTTCCGGTCACGTCGTATATAAAAGACGAAAAAACAGGGCAGCGGACACATATCATGAAGCGGAACATTGCGACCGGGCTGATCTATACGATGAATAATGCAGAAGCATTAATGGAGAGCAAGCATTATCCTGTTTTGCTTGGTGTAAACGGGGAATTGTTACAGGCCGCATTTGGACATAATGAAATCCTGTATGTCAATGATACGTTGCAATTTGATAATTATGCGGTATATGAAGCTGATTTTTTTGATGAGGAGCATAAGAAAGAACATTATCTGAACCAGTTCCCAATGGATTGCAAGAAAGCATGTGAAATGGGAAAACGTCTGGTGAAGTTAGCAGAAACATGGAATGGATAGAATTGTTGTGAAACATAGGGAGAAGTAAAGGAGAGAAGCAGTATGGCAGTAGATTTTGATTTGAAGGGGAAACATGTAATCGTGACAGGCAGCGGGCGCGGCATCGGACGTGGTATGGCGGAAGGATTTGCGGCAGCCGGCTGTAAAGTGGTTTTTATGGATATCAATAAGGAAAATCTGGATGAGGCGGTTAAAACAAACCGGGAAAAAGGATATGATGTCTACGGTGTATGCGGAGATCTCAGTGAGGTCGCTGAAGTAGACCGTATGTTTGATGAAGGTCTGGAAAAACTGGATGGAATTCTGGATGTTATGGTAACTGCAGCAGGCGTACAGCACCGTGATGCACCGGAAGATTTTCCGATTGAGAAATTTATTCTGATTCAGAAAGTCAATGTAGTACATGTTTATCGTATGGCACAGAGAGCGATAAAAGTAATGTTAAAACAGAAAGGCCGCGGAAATGGAAAGATCATTACCGTTGGAAGTCTTGGATGTTTTACCGTTGGCCATAATATTTCCGCATACAGTGCTTCAAAAGGGGCTGTGTTGCAGATGACAAAAGCGCTGGCGGAAGGTGTTGCAGACCGCAACATTAATGTCAATATGATTGCTCCGGGATATGTCAATACGGAACTGATCAAAACGCTTCCACCTGAAAAATACAATGCGATTCCGGATAAAATTCCAATGCATAGAATCGCAGAAATTGATGATATGGTACAGCCGACATTGTTTTTCGCATCTTCTGCATCTGACTTTATCACAGGTACCTATCTGCTGGTAGATGGCGGACAGGGCGCAATCCACTAATAAGATGATATATGATTTAAAAACAGGAAAAAGCCTTATCGGATCATGACAGATCCGATAAGGCTTTTTTATGCTAGGCGAAAAATAAAAATATCAAGGCTATGATTATAATGCGGATGCACTCAATTCTTTTGCAATACGGATCAGCTCTTTGGCACTTTGCTGCAGATACGTACCTTTTCTCCATACAACGGCAATGGATAATTCACAGTCATCTTCAAGATAGTAGTATGGAAGGTATTCTTGATTCGGATCAAAGAAACTTTCATACAGGATCGTGGATGCCATACCTGCTTTGGCCAGAGCGTACAGCATGGAATAGTTTTTAACATAATGCTGGATATTCAGCATGGAGCCGGTCTTTTCCTGAAGTTCGGAAATATAGTCATACAGTCGTGTGCCGGAGTTTGCGACAGCAAATGGTTCATCTTTCAACAGTTCCATCGGGACCGGTTCGTTAATCTGAGAACGGTGCTGGATGCGGCCTGCAAGCTCGCTGCCCATGGCCGGAACAACCACATAACTGTCATGAAAGATGATCTCATAGTTCAGGTCCAGAGATGTGATCGGCAGATAGCAGATGGCAATATCCACTTTGCCGGAAAGCAATGCTTCCTGCTGTTCTGCAGAGGATGCTTCGTAAAAAGCAAACTGCATCTTTGGATGTTCCTGATAGAGACGCTGGATCAATGTGTCAAATAAATAAGAGTGCATGAACTGCGTTGTTCCGATTCGGAGAATTTTGTTTTCCGGATCATGCATTTCTGCAATCTCACGTCGAAGATCACTTTCACTGTTTAAAATCCGCTGTGCATGGCGTACAAAACAGCTGCCTTCTTTGGTAAGCTGAACACCTTTTGCATCACGGGTGAAAATACTGATACCATAAGTTTTTTCAATATGTTTTACACGCTGACTCAGGGAAGGCTGTGCAATAAAAAGTTGTTGAGCTGCACGCGTAAAACTTCCGAGGTCAGCGATAGTTGTAATGTAACGAAAATCATCAATGTTCATAGAAATCCCTCTCCTCGTTTTATATATTTGTTTCAAGAACAGGTATTATTATACAATGACAATTGCCAATTTACAAATACATTTGGTAAAAAAAGACAGTGTGACAAAATTGGACAAAAAACAGACAAAAAACGAAATGTGTATATTCAACAAACAGAATTAAAAATGTGTCAGTTTTCTAACCGAAGTGCACAAATGTGTAATCTAGGCAAAGAGGGGTATCCGCGATATAATACAATCATCAAAAAGACGTGGCCAAGTTCTTAGTGAAAATCAGGAGGTATTTTTAATTATGGATAAAGAGAGAAAACCACTTGTAATAGAAGCGCAGGGTACTTTTAATGCAGGTGGACGAGTTGTAAAAGGAAAAGGAACCTTTGATCCGATGAATCCGGAATGTCCGTATATCGTTCCGGAAGATCCGTTTTCCTATCCGGATAATGGACAGTCCTTACATGGTGACAATGCACATGTATTTTATCAGATTCCACAGGATCGCAAGAAATATCCGATCGTTATGCTTCATGGTGGATTCCAGACAATGAAATGCTGGCAGACCACAACCGATGGAAGAGAGGGATTCCAGAATATTTTCCTCAGAAAGAATTATCCAGTTTATCTGGTTGATCAGCCGAGACGTGGAGGCGCAGGACGTTCCACACAGGCAGCTATCGTACCACAGGTTCTGGAAGATGAAGTACAGTTTAATATTTTCCGTTTAGGCTTATGGCCAAATTATTATGAAGGTACACAGTTCCCGAAAGACTGTCCGGAAGCGCTGGATAACTTCTATTATCTGATCACAAACAATCATGGTGATTATGATATTGAATTAAATGCAGAAGCACTGGCAGATGTATTCAACAAAGTAGGGGAATCCATTTACTTTACACATTCACAGAGTGGTGGAATCGGCTGGCTGACAGCAACAAAGACAGATAACATCAAAGCAATCGTTTCTTTTGAGCCGGGTTCCTGCTTCCTTTTCCCGGAAGAAGAAGCACCGGAGACACTTTGCTCAGAAATTAAATGGAGTACACTTCCACCTGCAACAACCAGCATGGAGAATTTCCTGAAATTAACGAAAATGCCGATCATCATCATTTACGGTGACAACATTGCGAAAGAGCCTTGCAAGGAGATTGGACGTGATCACTGGAGAATTCGTGTGGAGATGGCAAAAAAATTCGTAGACTGTGTGAACCGTCATGGCGGTCAGGCAGAGCTGGTTTGCTTACCGGATATCGGTATCTATGGAAACACACATAATATTTTCTCAGATCTGAACAATGTTGAGATCGCAGACCTTGTAGAAGAGTGGATCAACAAACAGGGACTGGGAGAATAGGTCTGATACGGAAGGAGAATGGGTAGTATGGAATTAGGTAGCTGGGCACTGGTGAATGGCCCTTCATTATTAGGTTTATTACCATTATTAATATATATCATTCTTGGAATGATCATGACAAAACATATGATCGTTCCGCTGGTAATTGCAACTGTTGTCGGCTGTATCATGTCAGGTAATGGTGCCATTCAGTTTGGTGCATCGTTCAACACCGCACTTGGCGGACTGATGGGACAGATCGGTGTAATCTGTCTGCTGGGAGCCGGACTTGGAGCAGTTATGAATGAGACGGGTGTAACATCAACGCTTTGTAAATGGCTGATCAATATGTTACATATCAAGACGAGAAAACAGGCGATCATGCTGATGTCGATTGTTGTATTTGTACTTTCTTTTGTATTAGGATCCGGAACTGTATCCTGTGCAGTAAACTTTGCATTCCTTATGCCGATTGCAGCAGTATTTGGTGTAGCACCGATTACAATGACCGTTATTCAGATTTTTATTGGATTTGCCGGAATGACATTATCTCCGTTCTCTGCAACAAATATTGCATGTATGGAGATCACAGGTCTGACATTCCCACAGTTCCTTACAAATGCAGCAATTCCGTATGTAATTATCACACTGGTATGCGGACTTGTATTATCCTTCATCTGTGATAAGAGATATCCACAGGGAACAAACGGTGAGATTTATGAAGCACCGGAAGGTGGAATGGAGCATGAAGTTACAAAAGAGTGCAGAAATGCAACCATCGCATTCATTATCACATTCGTTGCCTGCGTTGTATATACTATCATCTTAAAAGGCGGACTGGCCTTTACATACTTCTATATGGCAGCACTGACGGTTGTTATTTCTTTCGCAGGACGTAAGAAAATCCATGATACCGTTGTTACATTCTTCAAGAGCGCGGCAGGTATGTTACAGTTATTCTTTACTCTGATCTTACTTCAGGTAATGTTGGATACCATTTCTGCAATGGGTGGTTTTGATGCCCTTGGAAGCCTTTGCGCAAATGCGGTTGGTGGAACAAACGGAAGTGTAGCATTAATGATCATTGCAACCATCTTTGGCGTATTTGGTGTAAACGGTGCGGCCGCTTCTCAGATGCTGGTTATCAATGATGTATTCCAGCCGATGATCCTTTCTACCGGATTATCCATGGGATTATGGTCTTTCGTACTGATTATGGGATCTCTTCCGTCCAACTTCCTGTATCCGGGTGCTACACAGTGGGGAATCATGGGTATGTGCCACTGTGGTGATATCAAGCGAATCATGAGATTCTGCTGGATCACAGTAGCAGTTACGCTGGTATTCTCAATTGTATGGTGTATTATAGCCGGAAATATAGCCGGATAAACGACAGAATAATCAGAGATTGATAGAACGTTTCAATGCTGAAAACAGGCAGGACATTCTGGAAACAGGAAATGTGTTCTGCCTTGTTTTCACATAAAACAAGAGTATAAGCATTGCTTATAAAGCATATACACTGGATACTACCGCTAGAATGGTGAAAATGCTATATTGTAAATACAGAGAAAACATTTTTTTGTATCAAATTCACAAAAACCGAATGGATATAAAAAGTTTTATTTTAAGGAGGACAACGACTATGGCAAAGGAAAACTACACAATCCCATCTCTTCAGTATATGCCGGGTGACAAGTTCGTACCGCATCATGAACTGCAGAGAGTAACCGCAGCGCATTATTATCATGTGGGACATGAGTATGAGATCCACCAGGAAGGACTTATGTTTGATAAAAACGGAGATATGTATTTTACAGATATTTATGAGGCTCTGGTAAGAAAAATCGATATGAAAACAGGTGAGATGTCTGTGGTTGTAGAAATGCCGGATAAACGTACAAAAATCGGCGCAGTAAAATTCCATAAAGATGGAAGAATGTTCCTTGCATGTGTAGATTTTGAAAATGATGGTAAATACGGTGGAATCTTCTGCTGCAACCCGGACGGAAGCAACCTTACCTGTGTATCCAGCGGATTCAGCGCAGATGACATGGTTTTTGATGCAGAAGGCGGAATTTATGCTACCAATTTCTGCGGTACTCCGATTGACAGAAGAGGAACCATCGAGTATATCACTCCGGATCTGAAGACCAGAACAACATTCATTGACAACCTGGCAGGACCAAATGGGGTATGTTTTTCACCGGATTACAGCATTATGTGGATCACAGAGACCTGTGGCGCAAAACTTCACAGAATTGATATGAAAAAACCAAGATTATCCACAACACCATATACATTTGAAGGATTCTTTGGACCGGATTCCTGCAGTACTGACGGTGATGGTAATGTCTATGTTGCAATGGCACGTCAGGGAAGAATCATGGTATTCAATCCAACTGGATTTCTGATCGGTGAAGTTGTTACACCTCGCTGTGAGGAAGGAAGAAACCTTGGAACCACACATCCACAGGTTCGTCCAGGAACAAAAGAGCTTTATATTACAGTACATGATGCGGTAGAAGGACATTTCAGCGCAGATATTTATTACTGTGGTGCATTTGCAGGGGCAAATATGAATCAGTTCCATTTACAGTAAAGTGAGGGATACCGATGATTTTATATATTAATAAGTACAAGATCAAACCGGGGACGCAGGTGCAGATGGCTGAAGAGATCAAAGCAAGCGGCTGTGAGGCGGCTATGGAGGCACAGCCGGGAAATCTGTTTTTCCGTTTATCGTTTTCAACGTCTGAGCCGGATACCTTATATCTGACTGATGGCTGGGAGGATCAGGCATCCTGTGATGCACATCTTACCTGCGATGCAATGCCTTTGTGGCGTAACGTCAAAGACAAATATGTCATCGACAAAGATGTCAGAGGGTTTGACGCAGAGTACAAAAAGTAATTCTGTGAGCAGGAGGTAAGGAACAGATGAGTTATGTTTTAGGAATCAACGGAAGTTCCAGAAAAGACTGGAACACCGGACAGTTATTAGATAAAGCGCTGGAAGGTGCCGCAAGCACCGGGGCAGAGGTGGAACGTATCGACCTGGTAGACCTGAATTATACCGGCTGCTTAAGCTGTTTTGCCTGTAAGGTAAAGGACAGTCCAAATTTTGCACATTGTGTGCAGAAAGATGATATTATTCCGGTTATTGAAAAAGTGTTTAAGGCAGATGCTGTGATCTATGCAAATCCGATCTATAACTGGGATGTACCGGGACGTGTCCGCAATATGTATGAGCGTACATGGTTTCCACCGTTTATGTATCAGAAGGATAAGATGATTACTGCGTATAAAGGAAAGGCTCATATTGGTCTGATCTATACATGTAATATCCCGGATCCGACAAAAGTAAAATACGTGGAGGAGACGAACAAAGATTATTTCCGCCGCTTCTTCCCTGGGGAACCACAGGTTCTCTGGTCTCTGGATACTTTACAGTTTGAGGATTATTCCATCATGGTAGGAAATCAGTTTGACCCAGAGCATAAGAAGAAACATCATGAAGAGCAGTTTCCAAAAGATCTGCAGGCGGCTTATGAAATGGGTATTGAATTATTAAAAAGATAAGAAAACACAAAGTGTGATATAAAATAGGAGGAGAAGAATGGTAAACAGTGTATTTGATATTTCCGGAAGAAAAGCAATCGTAACCGGAGGTACAAGAGGGCTTGGAAAACAGATTGCAGAGGCATACTGTGAAGCAGGATGTGAAGTAGTGTTTATCGGAAGTAACAAGACAAGACTGGAGCAGACAGTTGCTGAGAATGTAGCAAAAGGTTATAAAGCATATGCAGTTGTTGCTGATCTGACTGATATGGATCAGTGTGACAGAGCATACAAAGAAGCACTGGAGAAATTAGGCGGCGTGGTTGATATCATGGTTCCATGTGCAGGTATCCAGTACAGACATTCCATCGAAGAGTTCCCGTTTGAGGAGTTTGAACGTTTACAGAAACTGAATGTATGGCATTGTTATAAAATGGCACAGCTTGCAATTCAGACAATGCTGGCTCAGGAAAACAGAACCTGTAAAGGTAAAATCATTCTGATTGGTTCCTCGGGATGTTTCTCAGCCGGACATAATATTTCTGCATACGCAACTTCAAAAGGTGCGATTTTAAATATGGCAAAAGGTATGGCTGAGAACGTAGCAAGCCGTGGTATTAATGTAAATGTACTTTGTCCTGGATATTTCGGAACAGAGATCTTAAACAGCATGGATCCTGAGAAGAGAGCACATCTTGGAGATAAGATTCCGGCAAGAAGAATCGGAAATGACAGAGACCTGATCGGACCGTGTATCTTTATGGCTTCCGATGCATCTGACTACATGGATGGAACATCATTACTGATTGATGGTGGACTGATCGCAATTCACTAATTGTATGAACAAAAAATAGTTGCTCAGAGGTCTTCCGTGATCTCTGAGCGATTTTATAGAACAGGAGGAAGGTTATTATGGATTCTTGCAAAGGAAGAGTCGCTATTGTTACCGGTGGTGGTAACGGAATGGGAAGAGCAGCAGCACATTTGCTGGCAAAAGAAGGCGCGAAGGTTGTTGTCAATGACGTGGCAGCTTCCAAGGAACAGCCGGGAAAAATGTGTGCTGATATTGTAGCAGAAGAGATTCGTGCCATGGGATTTGAAGCAGTTGCCAGCAATGATGATCTGGCCGATCCGGCTACCGGCGAAAAACTGGTAAAACTGGCAGTTGATACATTTGGAACCGTTGATATCTTATGTATGGTAGCGGGGGCGACAACAGGTCCGATGCCAATCGAGGATATGTCGGTGGAATTATTCCAGAAAATCTGCAATATCAATACTACATCCATGTTTGCACTGATGCATCATGCAGTACCTATTATGAAAGAAAAAGGATATGGAAGAATCGTTGCATTTGCTTCCAGAGCAGCATTTGGCGGAGCACATTCCGCAGCATACAGCGCAAGCAAAGGCGGTGTTATGGGACTTGTGGCAGAGCAGGGATTTGAGCTTGCAAAATATGGTATCAAAGTAAACTGTATTCTTCCGTCAGCAGTAACAGGTATGTTCCCGAAGAGCAAAGTTGCTTATGATGGAACACCAAGACCGGCTCCGGAAGGACCGGCTCCGACAGCTCCGATGACGGTATATCTGTGTAGCGAAGCATGTGATCCGACCGGTGAGTACTTCTATGTATCCGGCTGTGATGTTGGATTATATCCGAGAAACCGTCTCCCATTAGGACTGATCCGTAAAGGAAATGAAGTAATCTGGACAGTGGAAGAATTAGAAACAATGGTTCCGGAGACATTTGGCTGGTATTTCTCAACCAGACCGGGTGATTCGGTAAGATAGAAGCAGGAATGAGAGATAGAAAGTGATAGAGTGACAGAAGTACAGGTAAGAGAAAACAAAAGGTTTTACGGGGTATGGATTGTAGTCGGTATATGGCTTGTGTATTTCCTGGCTGCCCCGCCAGGATCTTATGCCTCCAGCATTATCTCAACACACATTGTCGGAGAGCGGGGCTGGAGTGAAAGTGTTATTGGCATGGCAACAAGTATTTTTTATCTGTCCATGGCATTGATCAGTATTCCAACCAGTATTCTGATCCGCCGGAAAGGAATCCGCTTTACGATCGTGGTCGGTGCGACGATCGGTATTGTGTCTTATGTGTTTACAGCATTTTTTGCGGTCAGTTCGGGTATTTATGTGACAGCGTTTGGTGGAATCGGAATCAGCTCCTCCATGTGTGCCATTGTGACAGGATCGACTGCGATCAATACCTGGTATGACCGAAATAAAGCAGTACCAATGTCTATTCTTATTACTGCTGGCGGCATCGGCGGTTTTATACTTCCGATGCTGGTCAGTTATCTGCTGGATTATGGTGCAGTGTACTGCTGGCTGGTTTTTATTGCGATGGACATGATCGTTATAATTGTTGCAGTTTTTATGTTAAAAGATAAGCCGGAGGATATCGGTGAGATCCGGGATGGTTATCAGTGGACCAGAGCGCATCCGATGACTCAGGTGGAAAAAAAGATCAGCCAGCAGGAAGAACCGCCGATCCGTTACTGTTACCGGACGAAACAGTTTGCTATTGTGTCGGTGCAGGTATTTATCGGGCGTGCTGCAAATGCGGCGGTAACAAGTTATGTGATCGTGTATGCCATACAGCATGGCGTTTCTGCGCTTCAGGCAGGACTGTTGATCACTCTTTATAATGCAGCGAGTCTTGTGGGCCGTTTCTCTGTAGGACTGCTGGATCGTTATATAAAGCAGCAATACATAAATGCGCTCGCATTGGGGCTGGTGGCAGCAGAGTGTGTGATGCTCCATTTCGCAGGAGGATATGGTTCTTTCTGTATTTCTGTACTGCTTGGAGGTTGTGGCTTTGGTGCATTGTGCACATTGTTTCCATTGTTGGTAGCCAATTATTTCGGGAAAGAGAATTTTTCTTTCCTGAATGGAATCTTCAATACCATCGGAACACTTGGCAGTTTTGTTTCACCAATGCTGATATTTGCTGTTGCGCAGGCACTGGGCGGCTACCATACATCTTATATGCTGGTTGGAATTATCGTGCTGCTCATCGCAGTGATCGCATGTTTTTCACCGGTAACACTGATTAAAGTTGATAAAAAGAAATAAAAAAGAACTCTGATTTATCTTATTTCCCCACAAAGATGAACCAGAGTTCTTTTTATGTCTTAAAGTTTAATGAAAATCCCGATGAATGGATGTGTCGGAGATGATGGCCAGATCCGGACACTGCAGCATGGATTTGGCTTTTTCATTATCGCCCATTAGCCATGTCAGAAGCGCGAACCGACTGTCACAGATCTGCTGTGCAAATTCTTTGATCGGCATTTTATAACCGGAGCGGATCCAGTCACATCTGGAATGAATCCAGCCGTGGGCATAAAAACGGCACGCAAATAAAAGCCTGTCATATTTATCCTCAGAATAAAATTGTTTTGCCATATTAAAATCAAAAGCAACGGTTTTTTCCAGAATAAATTCTTCCAGACAGTTCTGACCATGACATTCGATAGCCTGCAGGAAAAATTTGCCATAACGATTTTTAATCTTGCGGTTGATGATAATGCAGGCACTTAAATAATCATCATAACTTTTATTTAGTCCCGGCCAGCTTGAGGCGGCAATTCTTTCCCAGTATATGTAATGATACAGATCATTAATATCACGAAAGTTTGAATAAAAGCAGCTTTTGGTTATACCGGAAGCCTTCAGTACATCTGTAACAGTGATCTTGGATAGATGTTTTGTTTCACACAGATCGAGAATTGCCTGTTCCAGACAGATTTTCGCATTGTCCCCCACGATGATTCCTCCTTTGTATGATGTGATTTTTGTAATTGTATTTATTGTAGTACATTATAACATTTTTGCTGAAAATATAGCCATAGGCTTTGATGATATCCTTATCGGAAATAATTATAGTCCAAATGCCTGCCGTTTACAGATTCAGTGCAAGTACCAGGTCTGTAAAAGCGTCACAGACTGCAGAAACCGGAGAATCTTTGCGGTAGCAGATCTGGATGGGAAAAGACATGTTTGGTGCATCCATGTAATAGTACGGAATATAATCGTTATCCGGATGAAAGTAGCTGTCCAGCAGGACGGTGGATGCTGTTCCTTTTTTTGCTGTTTTGTACAGAAAATCGTAATGTTCAGAGTAGCACTGCACATTCAGTGAGATATTTTCTTCAGCCAGATTATCTGCCAGAATCGTGCTGAGAAACTGCTTCCTTGGTGGAAGTGCAAATGTTTCTCCCTGTAGCAGAGACAGCGGAATCGGATCATAGATATGAGAGCCAAGTGCTTTGATCTTTGATTCCAGTGAGCTGTTGACAGCAGGTACCAATACAAGCTGGTCTGCGCAGATCGTTTTGTAATTGATGACATTGTACGGTTCGTTGACTGCATGGATGACCGCCAGATCCAGAGAACCGAGAAGCAGCATTTTCTGCAAAGGAACCGAGGTATCTGTGATAATGTCCAGTTTGATATTGGGATATGTTTTCTGAAAGGTGTCGATGAGCAAGTCAAAAATATAAGTGTTGATCAACTGTGAAGTTCCGATCCGGATCAGCTGAATCTCTTTTTGCTTGCGGTCTTCTAATTGTTTGCGCAGACAGGCTTCACTGTAAAGGATCTCATCGGCAAATCTCACAAAGCAGGCACCGTCTTCTGTTAATTTTACACCATTTGCGGAACGGGTGAAAATTGTAATATGATATTCTTTTTCAATATATTTCACACGCTGACTGAGTGCCGGCTGTGATATGAAAAGCTTATCTGAGGCAGCACTGAATTTTCCCAGTTTTGCTATGGTTGAAATATAGCGGAAATCTTCAATATTCATAATCATTTCCTCCTTTGTACATTTATAGTTAACCGTTGTAAAAATACCTTTACTTATATTTTATCTATATTTGAAAAATTGGCAAGTAGAAAAAACCGGCATTATTAACCAATGCCTATGGCTGTATTGCGGATTCAAATTGGACATTTAAAAAACGGAATGAAACAATGATTGTAACAAAGTTACTTTATAGAAGGGGAGGATTATGTGAGAAGAGAACAGAGCGTACAGGCAAAAAAGAACAATGTGGAAGAAATGACCCATGCACCGGTTCGCCGACTGGTCACACACCTGGCAATTCCAAGTATCGTTATTATGATCATAACGAATATTTACAACCTTGCGGATACGGCATTTGTCAGTCAGCTGGGCAACAGTGCCAGTGGAGCGGTTGGAATCGTATTCGGGTTTATGGCGATCATCCAGGCCTTTGGTTTTATGTTCGGACAGGGTGCTGGCAGCATGGCGGCGCGCTATATCGGAGAACAGAAATTTGTACAGGTAAACCGGACGGCTACCACAGGAATTGTTTTTTCTTTTCTGGCGGGCTGCCTGATCACTGTATTTGGCCTGATTTTTCGAGATGAACTGACGGTTTTTCTTGGCAGTACGCCGACGATCAAACCGTATGCTGATATATATATTACTTATATTCTGGCGTCCTGTCCGGCCATGACATCCTCCATTACGATGAATGTGGTTCTTCGCTATGAGGGAAAAGCATCTCTGGGAGCGGTTGGCATGCTCTCCGGTGCAATTTTGAATATTGTGGGAGATGCATTTTTTATGAATGTGCTTCATATGGAAATTGGAGGAGCCGGATTATCAACGTTTCTCTGCCAGATCATCAGTTTTGTGATTTTGCTGTGGATGTTTTTATCCGGAAGAACTATCAGTAAATTATCCTTATCGGCGCTGTCATTTAAACGGAAACCGGGACTTGAAATTATGGAAAGCGGTTTTCCAAGTCTGGTAAGGCAGTCCTTTGGCAGCATCACCACTGTTATTTTAAATGTGCAGGCGGCTGTATATGGGGATGAAGCAGTAGCGGCAATGAGTATTGTGTCACGTATTGTATTTTTTGTCATTGCGGTATCCACTGGAATCGGGCATGGTTTTCAGCCGGTATCAGCCATCAATTACGGAGCCGGCAAATATAAAAGAGTAAAAGAAGCGTATCGTTTTACCACTGTGGTGGCAGAGTGTATTACAGCAGCGTTTGTAGTCGTATTGCTGTGGAAGACAGAACCGGTGCTGGCACTTTTCAGGGATGACAGTACCGTCATTGCAATGGGAAGCCGAACATTACGCTGGCAGTCAGTGGCACTGCTTTTTGTACCGATCTGTTCCTGTACGGAGATGCTTTTGCAGAGTACCGGTCAGAAATTGTCCGCAACGATCCTGTCAGCGATGAGAAGCGGTATCTATTTTATACCGGTATTATTGATCTTAAGTAAACTGCGTGGTCTTGCAGGTGTTCAGGAAGCGCAGGCAGTTGCCTTTATCCTGGCGGGAGTTTCGGCCGTCCCATTTTTGATCGCTTATTTTCATCGGCTGGATCGCATGGAAAAAGACAGAATACAGAGAGAAAACAGAAGGGAATGAACTATTATGGAAAAAATCAGGGAAAATATTTATCGGATCGGGATTCCGCTGAAAGGAAGTCCGCTAAAGGAAATTAACAGTTATCTGATCCGCGGAACGGACCGGGATCTGCTGATTGATACGGGATACCGCAGAGAGGAATGTATTACGATCATGAAGGATGCACTGAAACAGTTGGGAAGTTCTTCTGACCGGTTGGATATTTTCCTGACCCATGTACATTCCGACCACACCGGCATGGTGATGGAAATCGCAGGTCCGGACAGCCGGATATTCATGCATGAGAAAGATCTTGCATTTCTGAAAGAAGTGCTGGACGGAACAAACGGTGTAAGAACCAGGGCACGTTATGTGTCAGAAGGAATGCCGGAGGAAATCGCACTTGAGATCCAGAGAACCAATCCGGCAAAACTGTCTTCTCTCCAGACCATGGATGACCGGTTCAAACCGGTAAAGGACGGACAGATGTTTACCTATGGTGATTATACGCTTCGCGTGATTGCGACACCGGGACATACGCCGGGGCAGTCCATGCTCTGGCTGGAATCGGAAAAGATCATGTTTACCGGAGATCATATTTTGTTTGATATTACACCGAATATTACGGCTTTTGAAGATCCAAAAGATGCGCTGGGAGAATATCTGGATAATCTGAAACGGATGCTTGATTTTCCGGTAGAACTGGCTTTGCCGGGACATCGCAGCAGCGGTAATTACAGAGAGCGAATCCTGGCATTGCTGGAGCATCACAAAATCCGCCTGCAGGAAACAGAGAATATTGTAAAAGAACATCCGGGACTTTCTGCTTATGAGATCACCGGTTATATGAAGTGGAATATCCGGGTGCCAAAACATCAGGAAAAAGCATCCTGGAAAGATTTCCCGATCATACAGCGCTGGTACGCAGTCGGGGAATGTCTGTCTCATCTGGATTATCTGCGCTATCGCGGTAAGATTTGCCGGGAATTAAAAGGAGATGTCTATGTGTATTATACGCCAGATCACAAGCAGGGAGGGATGCCGTATCCCTGGAGAAGAAACCGGTTTATTAAGGATATAAGTTTTACCTATTAGCTCATTTTGTTTACATATTTTACCGAAATGTAATTGTGGGTGATAATAGAGTCACAAGGAAGAACAAAAAGCTGAAATGTTTTTGCTATCAGTGAGGTTAAGGCTGCACCCCTCTTCCTCTGAAAGTAAGTTAAACATACCGCCCCCTCATTTCCAATAATATCAACTCAATACAAAAGCGGAGTGCAGTTTTAGCCTTGCTGATATCGAAAAAGGCAGAAGGCTATCAATGTTAAGGAGGAAACATAAATGAACATCTTAGTATGTATCAAACAGGTACCAGATACCACAGAAATCAAAATTGATCCGGTTACAAATACACTGATTCGTGCAGGTGTACCATCCATCGTAAATCCGTTTGACGGATACGCACTGGAAGCAGCAGCCCGCATCAAAGACAAAGATCCGGATACAAAAATCGTTGTTATGAGTATGGGACCGGAGCAGGCAAAAGCAGCATTAAAAGAGTGCATCGGTATTGCAGCAGACAAAGCATATCTTATCTCTGATCGTGCATTTGGTGGTTCTGACACACTGGCAACCAGTTATATCATCAGCAACGCAGTAAAGAAAATCGAAGAGCTGGAAGGCAAGTTTGACGCAATCTTCTGTGGAAAACAGGCGATTGACGGAGATACCGCACAGGTTGGTCCGGAGCTTGCAGAACACCTTGATTATCCGCAGGTTACATACGCACTGGAAGCAGAAGCAGCAGAGAATACACTGACCATCAAGAAAGAGACCGAAGATGGCGTGGAGATGATCGAAATCCAGACACCTTGTGTGATCACTTATACAAAACCATCTTTTGATCCGAGATATCCGACCATCAAGAGAAAAATGGCAGCAAACAGAGCAGAAATCCCGACATTAACAGCAGCAGATCTCAGCACAATCGATCTGACACAGGCAGGCTTAAAAGGATCTCCGACGAAAGTTAAGAAAACCTTCGTTCCGCAGAAGAAAACAGGCGGAATTAAAATTCAGGAAGAAACGAATGAAGATTCTGCAAAGAAACTGTTTGAATTATTAAGCGATGCAAAAGTTCTGTAAGGAGGTAAGGAGAGATGGAAGCATTAACAAAAGACCTTTGGGTATTTGTCGAAACAAATGAGGACGGTACTGCAAAAAATGTAGGTATCGAACTTTTAACACCTGGTAAAGAGATGGCAGCAAAACAGGGCGGAGCTTTGGTTGCAGTTGTCATTGGACACAATACAGATGCTGCCGTAAACACAGCAGCAGAACATGGCGCAGATAAAGTATTAGTTGTAGATGGCGCTGAATTTGAACATTATACAACCGATGCATATGTAATCGTATTAAAAGCACTGATCGAGAAATACGGTCCGACAAGTATGCTGATCGGCGCAACAAACAATGGACGTGATCTCGGACCTCGTCTGGCTTGCCGTTTAAAAACAGGTCTGACTGCAGACTGTACAGCACTTGATATTGATGCAGAGAGCGGAAATGTAGCATGGACAAGACCTGCATTTGGCGGAAACCTGATGGCAACTATCCTTTGTCCGGAGCATCGTCCACAGCTTGGTACTGTTCGTCCGGGTGTATTTAAAAAGAGTGAGCCGGTAGCAGCGAACGCTGAGATCATCAAAGAAGATATTTCTGTATCTGCAGAGCAGATCCGTACAAAAGTATTAGAGATCATCAAAGATATGGGAAGTGAGCAGATAAATCTGGAAGAGGCCGAGATCATTGTATCCGGTGGACGTGGTGTCGGTGGTCCGGAAGGATTCGCACCGGTCAGAGAACTGGCTCAGGTACTTGGCGCAACGGTGGGTGCTTCCCGAGCAGCCGTTGATTCCGGATGGATCCCTCATGCACATCAGGTTGGACAGACAGGTAAGACGGTTGCTCCGAAATTATATATCGCATGCGGTATCTCAGGCGCAATCCAGCACCTTGCAGGTATGAGTGGTTCTGACTGTATCGTTGCCATTAACAAAGATCCGGATGCTCCGATTTTTGATATTGCAGATTACGGTATCGTCGGTGATCTATTTGAGGTATTGCCGGTGCTGACAGAGGAAATCAAAAAAGCACGTATGTAACAGAGATACGATAGTATTTTGATATATAGCATGTAAGTTCAAAACGAAGGGATTTTTACGATCCTTCAACCAAAAATAAAAACCAAAATTATCCTATCCCATAATTTGAACCTACATTGATTCTATATAGGGAAGAGATAGCTTTATTCTAAGGGGAATAGAGCTTTTTCCCATATTTATAGAAAGGAAGGACGAAACGATGTTTGAATTAACAGAGGATCAGAAAGCGATTCAGGAAATGATCCGCGATTATGCGGAAAAAGAGATTAAACCAAAGGCAGATGACGTAGACAAAACCGGTGCATTTCCGGCAGATACTATCGCAGAACTTGCCGAGATGGGTGTTATGGGACTGAATATCCCGGAAGAATATGGCGGAGTCGGCATGGATGAGATCTGCAAAGTGCTGGCTATTTCTGAAATCGCCAGATGTTGTGCAAGTACCGCAGAGATCGTAGCTGTACATTTGCTGGTAAATGACATTATTTTGAATAACGCGACAGAAGAGCAGAAAGCAAAATTCCTGCCACAGGCAGTAGAAGGAAAATTAGGCGCGTTCTGTCTGACAGAGCCGGGTGCAGGTTCTGATGCCGGTGGACTGCGTACCAAAGCAGTAAAAGATGGAGATGAGTATGTCATTAACGGAACCAAATGCTTTATCAGTAATTTCGGTCCGGATGAGGGTAACCATTTTGTCATTATCACACTGACAGATCCGGAAAAAGGCACACGAGGCGGCATGACAGCATTTCTGTTAGAGCGTGGAACTCCGGGTCTGAAACTTGGAAAAACAGAAAATAAGATGGGTATGAACGGAGCTGCTGTATCTGAGCTGATCCTTGAAGATTGCCGCGTTCCGGAAAGTGCCATCATGGGAAAAGTCGGTGACGGTTTCAAGATCGCAATGAGTGGTCTGGATGGCGGACGTATCGGTATTGCTTCCCAGGCATTTGGTCTGGCACAGGGAGCCATGGAAGAAGGTATCGAATACGCAAAGAATCGTGTACAGTTTGGTAAACCAATTTCTGCAAATCAGGGATTGCAGTGGTATATTGCTGATATGGCAACCAGAGTGGAGGCAGCAAGACTTCTGACACTGCAGGCTGCTGAGATCCGCAGCAAAGGCGGCAATGCTTCCAAAAATGCATCTATGGCAAAATACTATGCGGCTGAGACAGCAACTTATGTATGTGATCTGGCGCTGCAGCTTCATGGTGGTTATGGCTATATGAAAGATTATGCTGTTGAGCGTATGTATCGTGATGCGAGAATCCTCAGAATTTATGAGGGAACCAGCGAAGTACAGAAGATTGTTATTGCAAAACAGGTTTTAAAATAAAAGAATATGTAAAAAGTTGATGGAACAGACAGATTCCGGAATGCAGACCGCATTCCGGAATTTGGTGTTTCCGGGGCATATAGTTATTTATGATTGCTGTATACAGGATAACTATTGGCTGACCTTACAGGACATCGTATATGATACTGATATACCAATTAACAGGAGAAGGGAGTGATGAATCCAGTATGAAGAAACTAAGAAAAACACTTTCCGGGCTGTTGCTGCTGGCCGTCGGTGTACTGCTTTTCTATGGAAACGCGGTACCGGCAAAAGCGAGACAGGCGAGTGAAGATGAGATTCGTCAGACGGCAGCCATGCTGTTGAGTCAGTGCATGCAGATGGACGAAGAAGATCTTGAGACACTGCATGACATGCGGGAAGTGGAACTGGATTATGCACTGGTGCAGGCACGAATACCAAGCAGTGGAAGTGAGTATTTGTCGATACTGGATGCATGGAACGCAAATGAAGAAGAATGTGGTGCATATGCCGGAACAACGGATATGCAGCAACTGGTGGATTCCTTTGAAATCACAGAAAGAAATTATGAGATTTCGCTCAGTGGAGAGATGGAATTTGAAAACTACAAGGCAGATGTAACGCTGACATTTGATGAGGATGGTACAGCAAAAGCACTGACCATGGGTGTCCAGTATGGAGCCAGTGAGATTGCCAGAAAAGCACTGATGAATACACTGATCGGTATGGGAACCGTATTTGCAGTATTGATTCTGATGTGTCTGCTGATCTCAAGCTTCAGTCTGATCAACAAAGTTCAGACAAAACTGGAAGAAAAGAAAAAACAGAAAGCAGCAGAAGTTCCGGTTGAGTTTACAACGGAAGAAGAAATAGATGAAGATGTATTGTACGCGATCGTAGCTGCGGTATGCAGTGACCTGAGAAATAATCCATTATAGAGAGAAGGAGAGAACGATGAGAAGATATAATATTACGGTAAATGGAAAAACATATGAAGTGGAAGTAGAAGAAATTGGTGGTAATCTGGTTCCACGCGGACATATCCGTCCGGCAGCGGCAGCAGCAAGCACAACAGCGCCTGTAGCACCAGAACCGGCAGCTCCGGCAAAAGCAGTGGCACCGGAACCAGCTCCAACACCAGCACCGACAGCTCCGACACCTGCGCCAGCAGCAGCTCCTGCACCAGTAGCACCGGCAGTTTCTGACGGAAGTGGTACAGAGGTTACCGCAGGCGTTACCGGTAAAGTATTTAAAGTAACGTCACAGGTTGGCCAGGCAGTGAAAAAAGGCGATGCAATCATGATTCTTGAGGCCATGAAGATGGAGATCCCGATTGTCTGCCCACAGGATGGTACCGTAAAAGAGCTGAAAGCAAATGTCGGTGATCCGGTTGAGACCGGTCAGGTTCTGGCTATTGTGGGATAAAAGAAAATGAGAAAACATTAAAAGGAGAAAAAAGTGGAAGATTTAGGAAGAACGTTGGGAAATCTGATCCATCAGACAGCCTTTTTTAATATTACTTTCGGTAATCTCATTATGATCGCAGTAGCATGTGTGTTCCTGTATCTGGCAATCAAAAAAGGATTTGAGCCTTTGCTGCTGGTACCGATCGCATTTGGTATGCTTCTGGTTAATATTTACCCGGATATCATGGTGGAAGCAAAAAATGCTTCCAATGGCGTAGCCGGATTACTGAGATATTTCTATACGCTGGATGAATGGTCTATCTTACCTTCACTGATATTCCTTGGTGTAGGCGCCATGACAGATTTCAGACCGCTGATCGCAAATCCAAAAAGTTTCCTGCTGGGAGCAGCAGCACAGTTTGGTATTTTCGCAGCCTACCTTGGAGCCATGGGAATGGGATTCAGTGATATGGCAGCAGCGGCAATCTCCATCATTGGTGGTGCAGATGGCCCGACATCATTATTTTTGGTAAGTAAATTACAGCAGACGTCACTGATGGGACCGATCGCTGTGGCGGCATATTCTTATATGGCTTTAGTGCCGATCATTCAGCCGCCGGTTATGAAATTACTGACAACGAAGAAAGAACGTCAGATCAAGATGGAACAGTTAAGACCGGTATCCAAACTGGAATGTATTCTGTTCCCGGTTATCGTAACGATCGTGATCTGCCTGATCCTTCCGACCGTCGCACCGTTAGTTGGTATGCTGATGCTAGGAAACCTGTTCCGCGAGTGTGGTGTGGTTCGCCAGTTAAGTGAAACAGCATCTAATGCATTAATGTACATCGTAGTTATTTTACTTGGTACCTCCGTAGGTGCAAGTACCAGTGCGGAAGCATTCTTAAATTTTGATACAATCAAGATTGTAGCATTAGGATTGATCGCATTTGTATTTGGTACCGCAGCAGGTGTCCTGCTTGGAAAAGTAATGTGCGTACTGACACATGGAAAAGTAAACCCATTGATCGGGGCCGCCGGTGTTTCCGCAGTTCCGATGGCAGCCAGAGTCGCACAGAAGGTTGGACAGGAAGAAGATCCGACCAACTTCCTGCTGATGCATGCAATGGGACCGAACGTTGCAGGTGTTATCGGTACGGCAGTAGCAGCCGGAACATTTATGGCAATTTTTGGTGTATAAGATAACGATGATTCAGATATAAAAAGATATGGAAAGGGGTTTTACAATGAACGGTTATTCAATGCCGAGATATTTTCAGAATATGCCGCAGTTAGGACATCCGATTGCGGAAACGGATACAGAAAACAAAGATCAGATCAGAAAAATCGAAGAAGAGATCGCGCAGTTAATTTATGACGCGCAGGAAAACGGACGAAGCACAGAATCTTTGAATGAAGCACATCAGATGACAGCAATGCAGCGAATTGAAGCGCTGATCGATGAGGAAACCTGGTGCCCGTTAAACAGCCTGTACAATCCGAATGACAATAAGACAGGATCTACCAGCATTATCAAAGGTCTTGGAAGAGTCAACGGTAAATGGGCAGTGATTGTTGCTTCCGATAATAAAAAACTGGCAGGTGCATGGGTACCTGGGCAGGCAGAAAACCTGCTGAGAGCAGCAGATACAGCAAAATGCCTGAACATTCCGCTGATCTACCTGCTGAACTGCTCCGGTGTAAAATTTGATGAGCAGCATCTGGTATACCCGAACCGACGCGGAGGTGGTGCTTCCTTCTATCGAAATGCAGAGCTCCCACAGCTTGGTATTCCGGTACTGGTTGGTATTTTTGGTACAAACCCGGCCGGCGGTGGATATCATTCCATCAGCCCGACATTGATCGTGGCACAGAAAGATGCCAATATGGCAGTTGCAGGAAACGGCATTGAGTCCGGTATGTCTCCAAAGGGATACATTGATGAAGAAGTTGCTGAGGCACTGATCAAAGCGCAGACAGACGGACCAAAACATAAACCACCAGGAACCATTGATGTACATTATTATGAAACCGGTTTTATGCGTGAGATCTATGATGATGATTACGGCGTATGCTGCGCCCTCAGAAAATATATGGGTTATCTGCCGGGCTACAATCTGGAATTCTTCCGGGTCGCACCGCCGCAGGAGCCAATGTATGATTCCGAAGATCTCTACTCCATCATTCCACTGAATTCCAAGAAAATTTATGACATTCGTGAGGTAATCCCACGTCTGGTGGACAACAGCGAATTTCTGGAGTACAAAGAGGATTACGGACCGGAAGTAGTGACCGGTATCGCACGTATTTACGGACTTCCGGTTGGTATCATCGGTAATCAGCAGGGCTTATTTATGAACTATCCAGAGTATCGTCCACAGCCTGCCGTAGCCATTGGGGGAAAACTGTATCGTCAGGGTCTGATCAAGATGAACGAGTTTGTAGAACTGTGTGCAAGGGATCGTATTCCGATCATCTGGTTCCAGGATACTACCGGTATTGATCTCGATGATTTTGCAGAAAAAGCGGAACTTCTGGGATTAGGACAGTCACTGATCTATACGATCCAGAACAGCAACATTCCGCAGCTTGAGATCACACTTCGTAAAGCGAGTGCGGCAGCACATTATGTACTTGGCGGACCACAGGGTGAGACAAATGCATTCTCCATTGGAGCAGCAACAAGTGAGACTTATGCGTTATACAGTGAGACAGGTGCTTCGGCCATGTATGTCCGCAGACTGGTAAAAGATAAACAGGCAGGAAAATCGCTGACAGAGACAATTGATAAGATGAATGCTCTGATCCAGAAATTCTATGACAATTCCAGACCGAAATTCACCGCAAAAGAAGGTATGGTAGATGAGATTGTAGAAATGAACCGGATTCGTGATTACATGATCGCGTTTACAGAAAGTGCATATCAGAATCCACGTTCCATCTGCCCGGTACACCAGATGCTGACGGTACGTGCAATCGCTGAATATAATGCACAGAAAAAATAAATAAGGAAAAAATATTGTGTCTGAAATGGAGAAGAGTTCCCAAGCCCTGGAGGGCATAGGAACTCTTCTTGCTTAAGGAGGAGTCAGAATGGGAAAAAAGTCTGTAAAAATAGTGGAAACAGTGCTTCGTGATGCGCATCAGTCTCTGATCGCTACAAGAATGCCGATTGAAAAAATGCTTCCGATCGTTGATACCATGGATCAGGTCGGATATCACGCGGTGGAATGCTGGGGTGGCGCAACTTTTGATGCCTGCCTGCGTTTCCTGAATGAGGATCCATGGGACCGTCTGAAAAAATTAAAGGATGGATTTAAGAACACAAAGCTGCAGATGCTGTTTCGCGGACAGAATATTCTCGGATATCGTCCGTACGCAGATGACGTAGTGGAATATTTTGTACAGAAGTCAGTAGCAAATGGTATTGACATCATTCGAATTTTTGACTGTCTGAATGATCTGAGAAATCTTGAGACAAGTATCAAAGCTGCCAACAAAGAGAAAGCGCATGCGCAGGTGGCATTGTCCTATACACTGGGGGATGCTTATACGCTGGAATATTGGGTAGGCAAGGCAAAACAGATCGAACAGATGGGAGCAGATTCCATCTGTATCAAAGATATGGCAGGATTATTACTTCCATATGAAGCTTCTGTACTGGTCAAAGCATTAAAAGAGAATACAAATCTGCCGGTTGAACTGCATACCCATTATACGTCAGGTGTGGCTTCCATGACCTATCTGAAAGCAGTAGAAGCAGGGGTAGATATCATTGACTGTGCAATCTCGCCGTTTGCACTGGGTACTTCCCAGCCGGCGACAGAAGTTATGGTAGAAACGTTCCGGGGTACACCATATGATACCGGATATGATCAGAAGAAACTGGCAGAGATTGCGGATTATTTCCGCCCATACCGGGATGAATGTCTGCAGAACGGTCTGCTGAATCCGAAGAACCTTGGTGTGGATATCAAGACATTGCTATATCAGGTTCCGGGCGGTATGCTGTCAAACCTGACCAGCCAGTTAAAAGAGCAGAACGCAGAAGACAAATTTTATGATGTACTGGAAGAAGTACCACGCGTACGAAAAGATCTCGGTGAGGTACCGCTTGTTACACCGTCTTCTCAGATCGTCGGCACACAGGCAGTCTTTAATGTACTGTTTGGCAAACGTTATATGATGGTTACAAAAGAGACAAAGGATCTGCTTGCCGGAAAATACGGTGCAACCGTCAAACCGGTGGATCCGGAGCTGAAAAAAAAGGTATTGCAGGGAGAAGAGGGCATTACCTGCCGACCGGCAGACCTTTTAGACAATGAGCTGGATAAATTGCAGGAAGAAGTACAGGAATATAAGGAAAAAGACGAGGATGTATTAAGTTATGCGTTGTTCCCACAGGTTGCAATGGACTTTTTCAAAAAACGTGAGAAGAAAAAAGGACCTGTCCAGAAACCGGTTCTGGATTTTGAGATTGACAATCAGGTGGAAGAGGATGTAGTACCTGTGCTGTTGTCAGCAGTGGCGCATACGATAGAAAGGGGATAATTATGGATTATCAGAAAATGTATCAGGAAAAACTGGTATCACCGGAGCGGATTGTAGCTTTTGTGGAAAACGGATGGAGCTGTGCTGCTGATATTGCGGCTGCGATACCGGGAAAAATTTTTGCGGCGCTTGGAAAACGGGCAAAAGCAGGAGAAATCAGAGAAGTGCGGTTACATACCCTGCTGGATCTGCAGGCTTATGATGTGTTTTCCACAGATGCAGCAAATGGCGTGATTCCGGTTTCCTGGTTTTCCGGTGGGGGACTGCGCAAATCCATCAATGAGGGTCGCGGAGACCTGATGCCATGCTATTATCAGGATATGCCGGGATTGTTTGAAAAATATATCGAGCTGGATGCTGTTTTCCTTCATGTGGCACCGATGGACAAGCATGGATTTTTCAGTACCGGTCTGGTCGGTTCCAATGTGGAAGCATTTTTAAAGAAGGGAAAACATATTTATCTGGAAGTAAATGAAAATATACCGCGGGCACTGCATGCTCCGATGATCCATATTTCACAGGTAGAGGCTCTGTGCGAGTCAAAAGAGCCGCTTCCGATCATGCCACCGACATCCATTGATCCGGTCAGTGAAAAAATTGGGTTACAGATTGCAGAAGAAGTGCCAAACGGTGCGACCCTGCAGCTTGGAATCGGAGCAGTACCGGATGCGGTCGGACTGGCACTGAAAGAGAAAAAAGATCTTGGTATTCATACGGAGCTGTTTACTGACAGTATGGTAGAACTGATTGAATGTGGTGCCGTATCAAATGAGAAGAAGACACTGTACAAAGGAAAAACAGTGGCAACGCTTGCTTTTGGCTCTCAGCGCATGTATGATTACATTGATGATAATCCATCGTTTATGCTTCTTCCGGTAAATGAGGTAAATAATCCATATGTGATCGCACAGCTTCCGGATTTTATTTCTGTGAATGCGGCACTGGAAGTGGATTTTTACGGTCAGGTGTGTGCGGAATCCATTGGTACAAAGCACGTATCCGGTTCCGGTGGACAGGTTGATTATGTCAGAGGCGCAACGCAGTCCAAAGGCGGAAAGAGTTTTATCGCATTTCCATCTACTGCAAAAGGCGGCACAATCAGCCGGATCAAGCCGGTATTGACCACAGGTTCTATCGTAACGACCAGCAAGAATGATGTGGATTATATTGTGACAGAGTACGGTATGGCACATTTGCGCGGAAAGACATTATCAGAGCGTGTGAAAGCCTTAATTGCGATCGCACATCCAAAATTTCGGGAAGAATTATTGTTTGAAGCGAAAAAACAGAATATATTGATCTAGTCAGGCGAAAAATGTCTCCTGTTTTTGCTGTGTAAGCGATAAGCAGGAGGCTTTTTTACTAATATATATAATATATATAATAGGAAAGAAATGGGGGAAGTTGATTATGAATCTGAATCATATAAAAAGAGTCTGTTCCGTTTATTTCAGTCCTTGCGGAAGTGTAAAACAGGTGGTTTCGACTATGGCACAGTGCGCAGGGGAACAGTTACATCTGCCAGTGGAAGAGATGGACTTTACGCTGCCGGAACATCGGCAGGGAGAATATACATTTTTTTCCGGTGATCTGGTCTTTTTCGGAACACCGGTTTATGCGGGACGTGTGCCAAATAAGATCATGCCTTATATTCGTGACAGTTTTGCAGGAAATGGCGCGTATGCTGTACCAGTCGTTGTATTCGGTAATCGGAATTTTGATGATGCGCTGGTGGAGCTTAGCCTGCTTCTGGAACAGAACGGTTTTCAGACAGCAGCAGGAGCTGCGGTGGTGTCACGACACAGTTTTTCAAAAGTGATTGCGCCGGACCGCCCAAATGAACAGGATCAGACAGACTGGAAGGAGTTTGTAGCGAAAGTGCTGCGGAAGCTGGAACAGGAACCGAACTGTGCAGGTAAAATCTCAGATCTGGTTTCGGGAACTAATCCACCGGAAAAATATTATACACCTCTTGGTATTGACGGGCAGCCTGCGAAATTTTTGAAAGCGCATCCGAAGACGGATCCTGCCTTATGCAAAAAATGTGGAATCTGTGCAGCAAACTGTCCGATGGGAACCATTCAACGGGAGGATCCGTCAGTAATCGAAGGTGTCTGTATCAAATGTCAGTCCTGTATCCGAAAATGTCCGGCACAGGCAAAATACTTTGATGATCCGGCATTTTTATCTCATAAGCAGATGCTGGAGCATAACTTTATCAGACCGGCAACGTCAGTATTTATCAGCTAAAAGATCATTGAAGGATAAAACGGTGATTTTTTTCATTTGGTGTGGCAATCATTAAGTGTAATTAAAATCAAGTAGTAGAATAAAGGAAAAATATCTGGTGAACTTTGTAGGAAAATCTGTTTTCAGATAAACTGAGAGCCAATCTTAAATATTCTAAGATATGCTGTATTGACGATAATTCCCAGTCCGTTTATAGTAAATGGTAGTTTAGGAGGCGGAAGGCAATGGACAGCAGAAAAATCCTGCAAAAAATGACATTAAAAGAGAAAATTGCACTTTGTTCCGGTCAGGATTTCTGGCATACAAAAGCGATAAAACAATATGGTATTGAGGCATTAATGATGTGTGACGGACCGCATGGGCTGCGCAAGCAGGAAGGAAAGTCGGACATGCTTGGTGTGCACAATTCCAGAGAGGCGACCTGCTTTCCAACAGCAGTAACAGCGGCGTGTACGTGGAATCCCGAGTTGATGGAGATCATGGGACAGACAATTGCGGAAGAAGCACTTGCTTATGGTGTGGATATTGTTCTGGGACCGGGTGTGAATATCAAACGTAATCCGTTGTGTGGCAGAAATTTTGAATATTTCAGTGAAGATCCATATCTGGCAGGAAAACTGGCAGAGAGCTGGCCAATAAATTATGAGAATTGTGCCACTGCAGCTTCTTATGGCAAAGAAAAGGATGCTGTTTATCGGGAAGGCATTTATGTAGGATATCGGTATTATGATAAAATGCAGTTACCGGTGAGATGGTGCTTTGGTTATGGATTATCGTACACGACATTTGCTTATTCTAACCTGAAGATACAAAAATATTTTATTTCCTGTGATATTACAAATACCGGGACAATTCCCGGAAAGGAAATCGTACAGTTATACCTATCTGCTAAAACTCCCGAAATTCACCGTCCAGTACGGGAGTTAAAAGGATTTTCCAAAATTTATTTGGAGCCGGGAGAAACAAAACAGCTACAATTTTTATTGACAGATCGTGATTTTTGTGTATATGCTGACGGATGGAAGAGTCCGAGAGGACGCTATACCATAGAGCTTGGAGCATCCGGCAGAGATATCCGTCTGTCCGAGGCGATACAGGCTGGAACGGTGGATTTTGATAAGAAATCAGATGAAGTAATACAGGCAGTTATGCAAAGAGAGCCGCATCATAAAGGAACCTACACCATGGAAGATTCTGTGGAAGAAATGCAGAAAGATGTGCGATTTATGCGCGTGGTTTATCGAGCGGCAGACTGGTTTATCCGACGTTCCCTGGGCAGAACAATCACCGATGAAAATGAGGCGCAGTACCGAATGATGCTGGCTTCTTCTATGGGAAGTCCGATGCGCACCATGATGATCTGTGGCGGAATCCGAGGCGGTCTGCTTCCGGGAGTACTGGACCTTGCAAATGGACATGTGCTGTGTGGAATTGGAAAAATGTGCGGCATTGTGAAAGCAAATTTTTCAGAAACAAAGGAAGCTGAAAAAACACAAAGGAATGATTCAAAGGAACGATTATCAATAGCTAAAAATATCCGAAATTAGCTTAAAAATGCAGGAAGGAAAGCAGATATGAAAGCATTTTTATTTGATGTAGACGATACACTGTATGATCAGGTAAAGCCTTTTGCCCGGACTTTTTATCGGTTGTATCCCGAACGGAAAGACATTGATATCCACAAACTTTTTGCCAGAAGCAGAGTGTATAGCGATGAGGTATTTGAAGATTCCTGTACCGGAAAAATCACCATGGAAGAAATGTACATTTACCGGGTACAGAAAGCACTGGCAGATTTTGGCATAGCGATCAGTGATGAACAGGCATTGGTTTTTCAGAAATATTACGAGGAATATCAGGGAAAAATTGAGCTGTCGGAGCAGATACAGACGATGCTGCAGACGTTAAGTGCCAAAGAAAATATACAGCTTGGCGTTATCACGAACGGACCAAATGAACACCAGTGGGATAAGGTGCGTGCGTTGGATTTACAACGATGGATTCCAGAGGAGCATGTATTTGTTTCAGGAGAGATTGGAATCAACAAGCCACAGAAAGAGATTTTTGCATATGCAGAGAAACGGATGAATCTGGCTGCAGAGGATGCTTATTTTATCGGCGACTCCCCGGAGACAGATATAGCAGGCGCAAAAAATGCCGGCTGGCATTCCATCTGGTTTAACCGGAGAAGAAAACCGACGATAGTTGGATTGGAGCCGGAGCATACGGTAATGAGCGAAGAAGCGCTTGCAGTATTACTGAAAACACTTTATTGAAAATTTTGGGTAAATTTTTAGTCGAATTTAATCAAAATTTGTTAAAAAATGAACGTTTGAGAGGTAAAATAATCTCTGTAAGAAATAATTAAGGAGGGAAAATGGTATGAAATTTTTCATTGATACCGCAAATGTAGAAGATATTCGTAAAGCAAATGATATGGGTGTAATTAGTGGTGTTACAACAAACCCGTCACTGATCGCAAAAGAGGGTCGTGATTTTAACGAAGTAATCAAAGAGATCACCTCTATTGTTGACGGACCAATTTCCGGTGAAGTAAAAGCAACAACTGTAGATGCAGAGGGCATGATCAAAGAAGGACGTGAGATTGCAGCTATTCATCCAAACATGGTTGTAAAAATTCCGATGACAGTAGAAGGTCTGAAAGCAGTAAAAGTACTGTCCGCAGAGGGAATCAAAACAAACGTAACACTGATCTTTACCGCAAATCAGGCACTTTTGGCAGCAGAGGCAGGTGCTACCTATGTATCTCCGTTCCTGGGCAGGCTGGATGATATCAGCCAGCCAGGTATTGATCTGATCAACACGATCTCAGAAATCTTCTCTATCTATGGTTATGAGACAGAGATCATTGCTGCTTCTGTAAGAAATCCGATTCATGTAACAGACTGTGCACTGGCAGGTGCTGACATCGCAACTGTTCCGTATAAAGTTATTGAGCAGATGACAAAACACCCGCTGACCGATCAGGGAATCGAGAAATTCCAGGCAGATTACAAAGCGGTATTTGGAGAATAAGATAAATAAAAACAGAAACATCAACCATCAAATACGTTGTTTATGTAAAGAAGAATCGGAAGTCTGGTCGCTTCCGGTTCTTTTTTTGACAGAAAATTTATTTCTCAGAAAACAATGCATTTTATCATAGAAAAAAGACAGACACAGGAAAAGCTGCCCTGACATAAAATAATAGAAAGGCCGCATCTGGAGGTGCCGATTTGAAATCATTTCAATCGCCGCTGAGTACGTTGGAAGAAAGGCAGTATCTGGAGGAGTTGAAAAACGGAAGTGAGCAGGCCAAATCGGTATTAATTGAGCGAAATCTGCGGCTTGTGGCACACATTGCACGAAAATATCAGGGAGCACAGGAAGATATGGAAGATCTGATTTCTATCGGAACCATCGGACTGATCAAAGCCGTATCAACCTACAACATGGAAAAAGGCAGCCGTCTGGGAACCTACGCTGCCCGCTGTATTGAAAATGAATTGCTGATGTATTTTCGCAGTAAAAAGAAAACTGCCAGGGATGTGTCTCTCTATGAGCCTATCGGAACGGACAAAGAGGGTAATCAGATCAAATTGCTGGATATTGTGGAAAGTGGGGAACCGGAGCTGTGGGAGCGTGTCGTAGAAAAGAAAAATATTCTGAGGTTATACGAATTGCTGCCGAAGGTGCTGGATGAGCGGGAAAGCTGGATCATCCGAAAGCGGTATGGGTTGTATAATACAAAGCCTGCGACGCAGCGGGAGATTGCCAAAAGCCTTGGAATTTCCAGATCCTATGTCAGCCGGATCGAGAAGAAAGCACTGGAAAAACTGCGACAGGAGTTTGTGGAATAAAATAATGAAAAATATCGTTTGAATATAGACAGATTTAGATAGATATGCTACAGTAAACCTGTCTTTTATCTTACTTTTTACTTTTTTCGGCAATCGCCGGATTTTTCCGTATACGAAAAGAGGAAAAATGAATATATGTATAGCGTAATTAAAACAGCGGTAGTCTGTGGGTTTGAATCGCTTCCGGTTCAGGTAGAAACGGATGTCAGTGACGGTATGCCTTCCTTTGATATGGTGGGATTTTTGACCTCCGAGGTAAAGGAAGCCAGAGAGCGGGTGCGCACGGCCCTGAAAAATGCGGGATTTCGTCTGCAGGCAAAGAAGATTACCATCAATCTGACACCTGCAGATGTGCGAAAATCAGGTACCGGGTGTGATCTGCCCATGGCAGCGTCCGTTCTGGCAGCATTTGGATTTTTGGATGAGCATATTTTAAGTAATTATCTGCTGCTTGGAGAAGTTGGATTAAACGGCAGCATTTTACCGACCAAGGGTGTGTTGTCGGCGGCAGTATTAGCGCAGAAAGAAGGCATGCAGGGCATTGTGGTGCCGTGGGAAAATGCCCGGGAAGCTGCAATTTTGGATACCGTAAAAGTGATCCCGGTAAAAAATTTGAAAGAGTTTGTGCAGATTTGTCAGCAGGAGCTTCCGGAAACCTGTTTTTATCGGGAACAGCAGGAAATCTGGAAGACAGAATATGATGTGGATTTTTCGGAATTGCGGGGGCAGCCGATGCTGCGCCGTGCCTGTGAGATTGCCGTCAGCGGCATGCACAATTTATTAATGATGGGACCGCCGGGTTCCGGAAAGACCATGGCAGCGAAGCGGATTCCATCGATTTTACCGGAATTGAGCCGGGAGGAAAAGCTGGAACTGTCCCAGATTTATTCACTTTGTGGTCTGCTGGATCAGGAGCGTATTATTCAGAACGAACGACCATTTCGCAGTCCGCACCATACGGTGACTGCGCAGGCTCTGGTAGGCGGTGGTAAGCAGCCGCATCCCGGAGAAATCAGTCTGGCGCATCATGGTATTTTATTCTTGGATGAACTGGCGGAGTTTAAGCCTGGGATTTTGGATGTATTGCGTGAACCGCTGGAGGAAAAGAAAGTCCATATCTCCCGGGTGGGAGGAAGTTTTGTGTATCCGGCGGATTTTATGCTGGTAGCATCGACGAACCCATGCCCTTGTGGATTTTACCCTAATTTAGAGCGTTGTAATTGCAGACCTCAGGCGATTAAAAATTATATCAGCCGTATTTCGCAGGCATTCTTAAATCGTATTGATCTGTGTGTGGAAACAGAGGAAGTCCGGTATACAACCATGGTGGATGTGCGAGAGGAAGAAAGCAGTGCGGTGATCCGTGCCCGAGTGGAGCAGGTGCATGAGATTCAACGGGAACGGTTCAAGGGAAGAAAGTATCGCTTTAACAGTCAGATGAATATGGAAGATCTGGAAACATTCTGCGTATTGGATGAGGAGTCTGCGGAGCGGATGCAGGACAAATATGAGGAATATCATTTAAGTGCCCGTACGTATGGAAAAATCCTGAAAACTGCCCGTACCATTGCAGATATGGATGGAGCGGAAAATATTGAGTGGGGACATCTGGAAGAAGCATTCTTTTTCCGAAATCCTGACAAGAATTACTGGAGGAGGGATTAAGTATGTGTGATTTAAAGTATGACCTCTGGCTGGCCTCTCTGACGAATATTAACAGCGGCAAACGAATTCAAGTTCGTGAACTATGTGGGAGCGCTCAAGCTGTCTATGAACTCCGGGAAGAAACCTTAAAAAACATGAATCTTTTTACCGACAATGAATTAAAGCATTTGTTAGAAAGCCGTAAAAAAGACCTGAACCGCGCCTGGGAGCGTTTCCTGGGACAAAGCATCCAGATGTTTCCCATTGGAAGCAGACAATATCCACAATGCTTAAAAGACATTGCACAGCCGCCCTACGCGATTTTTTGCAATGGTTCCATGCCGGATGCCAGAAAAAGTGTTGGTATCGTAGGAGCCCGCATGTGCTCAGAGTACGGAAGAAGCATTGCCACAAAACTTGGCAAAATGCTGGCGGAAAAAGATGTGCAGGTGATCAGCGGCATGGCGCTTGGCATAGACAGTGCCTCCCATGCGGGCGCTTTGCAGGGAAAAGGCAGTACCTTTGCCGTCCTTGGATGCGGTTGTGATATTTGTTATCCGAAAAACGCACACAATTTATATGAAAATATCCAGACTTCCGGTGGTGGTATTCTTTCGGAGTATCCGCCGGGAACAGAACCACTGCCATATCGATTTCCGGAGCGCAATCGCATCATCAGTGCTCTGTCGGACTGTCTGGTGGTCGTGGAAGCGAAGAAAAAGAGCGGTTCCCTGATCACGGCAGATGCGGCGCTGGAACAGGGCAAAGATGTGTATGCGGTGCCGGGGCGATTCGGAGATGCGTTAAGCGAAGGCTGTAATGCCCTGATCGGTCAGGGTGCAGGAATCATCTATGATTTGGATGTTTTTTTGCAAAATCTTGGATATTTGCCCGAAAAAAACGCAGAAACGACAAAAATAAAAAATATTTCTCTTGATAAAAGCGAACAGTTGGTGTATGGTTGTCTTGGTTTACACAGCCGATATATTAACTATATTATAGAAGAAACAGGTTTAGATCTGTTCACGGTATTGCGTAGTTTAGACAAACTGAAGCGATGTGGATTGGTGCAGGAAACCTTTCAAAATTATTTTTGTAAACGCATATAAAATGGTTCAGAACCGTATTTTGAACGCAGGTCGCAAAGCGAGTGCATTCATGAGCGAGTAGCGAAAGCGGATTGCGAATGTCCGTTTCATAGAGTATCATGGGTATTTTTATAAAAATACCCATGATAAAAGTATGGTTTTTGAACATTTGAAAATAAGTATAAGAACATAGAGGTTAAGAGGAATAAGTATGGCGAAGTATTTAGTAATCGTGGAGTCTCCGGCAAAGGTTAAGACAATAAAGAAATTTCTTGGAAAAAATTACGAGGTAGCAGCATCCAACGGACATGTGCGTGATTTGCCGAAAAGTCAGCTCGGATTTGATGTGGAGAATGACTTTGAACCGAAATATATTACCATCCGTGGAAAAGGAGATATTCTGGCAAATCTGCGAAAAGAAGTGAAAAAGGCAGATAAAGTGTATCTCGCAACTGACCCGGACCGTGAGGGTGAGGCAATTTCCTGGCATCTGGCCACTGCATTAAAATTGGGGGATAAAGATGCGAAACGTATTACTTTCAATGAGATTACAAAAAACGCGGTGAAAGCTTCCCTGAAGAATCCACGTGAGATAGACATGAATCTGGTAGATGCACAGCAGGCACGCCGTGTGTTGGACCGTATGGTAGGTTACAAGATCAGTCCGGTACTCTGGGCGAAAGTAAAACGTGGTTTGAGTGCAGGTCGTGTACAGTCTGTGGCACTGCGTATCATCTGTGACCGTGAGGATGAGATCAATGCCTTCATCCCGGAAGAATACTGGACCATTGATGCGGTATTAAACGTAAAAGGTGAGAAAAAACCGCTGGTTGCGAAGTTTTATGGCGATGAAAATGGCAAGATCCAGATTCACAATCAGGCAGAACTGGATACAATTTTAAAAGATATCGAGTCATCGGAATATAAAGTGCTGGAAGTGAGAAAAGGTGAGCGTACGAAAAAACCGCCACTTCCGTTTCGGACAAGTACTTTGCAGCAGGAAGCAAGTAAACATCTGAATTTTTCCACTCAGAAAACTATGCGTCTGGCGCAGCAGTTATACGAAGGTGTGGATATCAAAGGCAGCGGAACCGTTGGTCTGATCACATACCTGCGTACCGATTCCACCCGTGTGTCTGAGGAAGCAGAGGCAGCGGCAGCAGAGTATATTGGTACAAACTACGGTGCTGATTATGTGGGGGGAAGTGCTGATGTGAAGAAGAATACTGCGAAGATCCAGGACGCGCACGAGGCTATTCGTCCGACAGATCTGAACCGTTCTCCGGCTATGGTAAAAGAATCCTTAAGCCGTGATCTGTTCCGTTTGTATCAGCTGATCTGGAACCGTTTTGCAGCAAGCTGTATGACACCGGCCGTTTATGAGACTACATCCGTTACCATCGGTGCCGGAAAATATCGTTTCCACGTATCTGCATCCAAGGTGAAATTTGACGGTTTCATGTCTGTATATACTTTAGATGAGGAAAAAGCAGACCGCGTATTTTTATCCAAATCACTGGATGAGACTTCAGAACTGACCAAAGAAGAAATCGAGCCGAAGCAGCATTTTACACAGCCGCCGGCACACTTTACCGAGGCTTCTCTTGTAAAGACACTGGAGGAACTTGGCATCGGACGTCCGAGTACCTATGCTCCGACCATTACAACAATCCTTGGCAGAAGATATATCGTAAAAGAAAATAAAAACCTCTATGTATCCGAACTTGGAGAGGTTGTCAATAATATTATGAAGGAAGCTTTTCCAGAAATCGTGGATGAACGCTTCACCGCAAATATGGAGTCACTGCTGGATAAAGTCGAGGAAGGCACCGTAGACTGGAAGATGATCATTCGAAACTTCTATCCAGATCTGGATGCGGCAGTAAAAGCGGCAGAAGCAGAACTGGAAAAAGTAAAGATTGAGGATGAAGTAACCGATGTTGTCTGCGAACAGTGCGGACGCCACATGGTCATCAAATATGGACCGCACGGCAGATTCCTTGCCTGCCCGGGCTTTCCAGATTGCCGTAACACAAAACCATATTTTGAAAAAATCGGTGTAGCCTGCCCGAAATGCGGTAAAGATATCGTTCTGAAGAAAACGAAAAAAGGCAGAAAATATTACGGATGCGAGAACAATCCGGACTGTGATTTCATGTCATGGCAGAAACCATCTAAAGTTCCGTGCCCGCAGTGTGGCGGTTACATGGTAGAAAAAGGAAATAAACTGGTCTGTGCAGATGAGCAGTGCGGCTATGTCATGGAAAAACCGGAATCTTCTGAGGAATAACATACGGAATCTGTTTTTGAAGGAAAACAAATGTATAAAATGACTGAAAAAGTTGTGATTTTTAAAATTTCTTGTGAAATTTGAAAAAATCTGACAGATTTAAATGAAATTTGTTGAATTTACAGAAAAATAGTGCTAAGATATGCCTGTTAATTATCTTGGCACTATTTTTTTGCCGAAAAATCGGCGTGATTGATAAGAAAATGAAACTATTCAGAGCCAAGCAGATTTACAGAAAAATACGAAGCATGCATGAATGAGGATTTTTTCTTGTAAATCTATTTTGCGAGAAGCCAACATGAGCAAAAGGAAAGTCTGTAAAGGCGATTTTGCGAATGGCTCTGAATAGTTGAAAAAATGGAGGAAGCTATGAGCAGCGTACAGTTATTAGACAAAACACGAAAAATCGGAAAACTGCTTCATAATAACAATTCGTCTAAAGTTGTTTTTAATGACATTTGTGATGTTATGACAGATATTCTTGCATCCAACGTACTGGTAATCAGTAAAAAGGGTAAAGTTCTGGGAACGGGACTTCGTCCGGAAGTAGTTGAAATTACAGAACTTCTGGCAGATCAGGTAGGAAATTATATCGATGCATCTTTAAATGAAAGATTACTTGGGATTCTTTCTACCAAAGAGAACGTAAATCTTGAGACACTTGGATTTACCGTAAGCAATGAAAAAGGTTATGCAGCAACCATTGCACCAATCGATATTGCAGGCGAGCGTCTCGGTACTTTATTTGTATATCGCCAGAATGCACAGTTTGACATTGATGATATTATCCTTTGCGAGTACGGGACCACTGTCGTAGGACTGGAAATGATGCGTTCCGTAAATGAGGAGAATGAGGAAGAGACCAGAAAGAAACAGATTGTAAAATCTGCACTGAGCACACTTTCTTATTCTGAATTAGATGCTATTGAACATATTTTTGACGAGCTGGAAGGACGCGAGGGAATCCTTGTAGCCAGCAAGATTGCTGACCGTGTCGGCATCACACGTTCCGTTATTGTTAATGCGTTGCGTAAATTTGAGAGCGCCGGTGTTATTGAATCCCGTTCCTCAGGAATGAAAGGAACCTACATCAAAGTATTAAATGATGCAGTGTTCGAAGAATTAGACAATCTCAAGGCAAAAAATGACTAAAAATATCTTGAAGCGTACATGTAAGTATGCTATACTAAATCGGTCTGAGAAAAGTTACAGATTTTTGTGCGCTTTTTTAAGATAAATACTATATTAATCACATATGCGGACTAACTGGGATGGTGCCCACAGGGTAAACCGGCGGGTGAGATGCATATGGAAGAGACAAAACCATGGAGGTAAAAAATGAGCGTTATTTCAATGAAACAGTTACTGGAAGCAGGTGTACATTTCGGACACCAGACAAGAAGATGGAACCCTAAAATGGCTCCGTACATCTACACAGAGAGAAATGGTATCTACATCATCGACTTACAGAAATCTGTAGGTAAAGTTGACGAAGCTTACAATGCAGTAGCAGATATCGTTGCTGAAGGTGGTACAATTCTTTTCGTTGGTACAAAGAAACAGGCACAGGATGCTATCCAGGCAGAAGCTGAGCGTTGTGGAATGTACTATGTAAACGAGAGATGGTTAGGTGGTATGCTCACAAACTTCAAAACAATCCAGAGCCGTATCGCAAGACTGAAAGCAATCGAGAAAATGTCTGAGGACGGAACATTTGATGTTCTGCCGAAAAAAGAAGTTATCAACCTCAAAAAAGAGTGGGATAAACTTGAGAAAAACCTTGGCGGTATTAAAGAGATGGACAGAATCCCGGATGCAATCTTCGTTGTAGATCCGAAAAAAGAGAGAATTTGTGTTCAGGAAGCACACACACTGGGAATTCCGCTGATTGGTATTGCTGATACAAACTGTGATCCGGAAGAGTTAGATTACGTAATTCCGGGTAACGATGATGCTATCAGAGCCGTAAAACTGATCGTTTCCAAAATGGCAGACGCTGTTATCGAAGCAAAACAGGGTACTGTAGAGGCTGACGAGGAAGTTTTCGAAGAGGCTGAAGGAACAGAGGAGTAATCTGTAGATTTGCGGGAAACCGCATCACTATGAATGAAATCGGAGGAATAAAACCATGGCAATTACAGCATCAATGGTAAAAGAATTAAGAGAGATGACCGGTGCAGGTATGATGGACTGCAAGAAAGCTCTTACAGAGACAAATGGTGATATGGACGCAGCTGTTGAGTTCTTAAGAAAGAACGGACAGGCAAAAGCTGAGAAAAAAGCTGGACGTATCGCAGCAGAAGGTCTTGTACGCATCGCTATGGATGGCGACAACACAGCAGCAATCGTAGAGGTTAACTCTGAGACAGATTTCGTTGCTAAAAACGAGACATTCCAGCAGTATGTAGAGGCAGTCGCAGCTCAGGCAGTTGCATCTGATGCAGCTGATATGGATGCATTTATGGCAGAGACATGGAATGCAGATTCTTCCAAAACTGTAAAAGATGCTCTCGTAGAGAAAATCGCAGTTATCGGTGAGAACCTGAACATTCGTAGATTCCAGAAAGAGACACAGGAGAACGGATGCATCGTATCTTATATCCACGGTGGCGGACGTATCGGTGTCCTTGTAAAAGCTGAGACAGCAGTTGTTAACGATGCTGTAAAAGAGGCTCTTACAAACGTAGCAATGCAGGTTGCAGCTCTTGCTCCGAAATATGTATCTTCCGAAGATGTAAGCGAAGAGTACAAAGAGCATGAGAAATCTATCCTTCTTGCTCAGGCTAAAAACGAGAACCCGGACAAACCGGATAATATCATTGAGAAAATGATCATCGGACGTCTGAACAAAGAGCTGAAAGAGGTTTGCTTAATGGAGCAGGCTTACGTTAAAGCTGAGGATGGAAAACAGACTGTTGCTAAATACTTACAGCAGGTTTCCAAAGAAGTTGGCGCTGATATCAAGATCACAGGTTTCGTACGTTTCGAGACAGGTGAAGGTCTTGAAAAGAAAAACGAGGACTTTGCAGCTGAGGTAGCAGCACAGATGAACGCATAATCTTACAGTTCGCATAAGAATTTGAACCGTATGATTATCATGTAAATCAACGAAAAACCTTGAATTTCCTATGAAAATGGGATGATTCAAGGTTTTTTTGCGTGTTGGGGAATAAATTTTGACTTATCGTAAATTATCGCTATTTATGCATGGAATTGGGTAAAAGTTGGGGAGTGAGTTGGGGAATTTCAATTCCCCAACTGGCGTGTGAAACTTCGCCTCATTCTTCTGAAATAAGTGAGCGAAGATTGCATGTTTTATTTTGTTGGGGAGTAGTGTAACTCCCCAACTTTTGGCTTGTGGGAGCGTGAGAACTCTCAACTTTTTGTAAGTCTATGCTGGTATGTAATAAATTCGTTGAATTCATGGAAAATGAGTAGTATATATGATAAGATAAAAATATAAAACATACGGAAAAAGAAAGAGGTGATACTATGGCAGAGAATAATACAAAAGAATTAGATTTTGACCGGAAGCATGAAGAAGATTTACAGCGTCTGCGAGGACTGAGATTGTTGGACGATGATTTCATGCAAAAGGTATTTGAGGATAAAGCGTGTACGGAATTTTTGCTTCAGATTATTTTAAACCGTACAGATTTGAAAGTATTGCGAGTGAACGGACAGCAGGATATTAAGAATCTTCAGGGACGTTCAGTAAGACTGGATATACTGGCGGTTGATGCAGACAACAGAGTATATAATATCGAGATACAGAGAAGTGATAAGGGTGCCGGAGTGAAAAGAGCAAGATACAACAGCAGCCTTATCGATGCAAATGTGACAGAGCTTGGTGAAAAATATGAAAATTTGTGTGAATCCTATGTTATTTTTATTACAGAAAATGATATAATGAAAGTGGGATTACCAATCTATCATATTGACAGAACGGTAAAAGAAACAGGCGAATTGTTTGGTGATGAATCGCATATTATATATGTGAACTCACAAATTAAAGACGAATCTGCATTAGGAAAGCTGATGCATGATTTTTCCTGTACCGATGCCAAGGATATGAAATATAAAATTCTGGCAGATCGAGTTCGATATTTTAAAGAAGATGAGAAAGGAGTTGCGACTATGTGTAGAGCGATGGAAGAAATGAGAAATGAAACTGCACGTGAAACAGAACATGCAAAAGCAATTAAAGTTGCAAAAGGTATGTTGCAGTCTGGTAAATTATCATATGAAGAAATAGCTGAAATAGCAGAATTGTCCATAGATGAAGTCAAAGCTCTGGACGAAAAAGTGATTGCTTAGCATGAAAATGCTACATAACCGGGTGGTTTCCTGAATGGGAAATTGCCCGGTTATTTTTATGCCCGGATATGAAAATATCAATTCAGGGCAGGAAAGGAGAGGAGCTTATGCCATATATACCACCTTAGGTTGTGCAGGAAGTAAAGAGAATAGACTTGCTGACGTATCTGAAAAATTATGAACCTTATGAGTTGGTTCACTTTTCCGGTAACACTTATACCACCAGAACGCATGACAGTTTGAAGATATCTAATGGTAAATGGATGTGGTGGAGTAGAGGAATTGGTGGCAGGTCAGCACAGGATTATCTGATTAAAGTAAAAGATTACAGCTTTTTGGAGGCGGTTGAATTGCTTGCAGGACAGGCAAATATTCAACCGCCTCTTTCTGTATCTGAGCAGCTTCCAGTGGAAAAACATCTGCTGTTACCAAAAGAAAATCGGTATCACACAAATGTGTTCAGTTATCTTACTGGACGGGGAATTGACAATGATATTGTTCGATTCTGTATAGAAACTGGAAGAATTTATGAGAGTGCGTATCATCATAATGCAGTTTTTGTTGGTATGGATCAACAGGGAAAACCACAATATGCAGCACTTCGTGGAATCAATACAGATTTTATTGGAGAAGCAAATGGAAGTGATAAGAATTATTCTTTTTTAATTCCGGCAGAGAAAATGAGTGATAAAGTGCATGTATTTGAATCGGCTATTGACCTGTTATCTTATGCAGCGATGCAGAAATTGGACGGGAAAGAGTGGCGGACGGAGCATTTATTGTCGTTGGCGGGTGTGTATCAACCTGCAAAAGAGATAGAAAGAAGCAAAGTCCCAGCGGCATTGACACGATTTTTGAAGGAACATTCGGATGTAAAAGAGATTGTATTATATTTGGATAATGACCGTACCGGAAGACTTGCAACAAAAGCAAGCAGGATATACGATTGGTCAGTACATTGACATCAGCTTATACAAATATATGACTGTTGACGGTGTAACAGACAATGGTGTACAGCTTCACAGCACAGCAGACAAGATTAAGATTGCAGTACAGATTCCAGAAAATCTGATCAATAAAGACAGCAAGGTAGAACGTACATATTATATTATCAGATACCATGACGGAAAAGCTGAAATCATCGAAGGCACATATGATGAGAAGACGCAGACATTTACATTTGAGACAGATAAATTCTCGGATTATGCGATTGCCTACAAAGATGTGAAGAAAGCAGATGCAACTGGAACAAACAATGCAGTAAAGACAACGAAATCCGTAAAAACCGGAGATACAACAAATGTATTTGGTTATCTCATTACATTAATTGGAGCATTTGCAGTGATTCTTGGATTATTTGCTTCAAGAAGAAAAAGAACAAATAAATAATAGCGTATCAGATGTGCGCTAATGCATGAATGAAAGCGGGGGCGAGATTTGATAGATTTCGTCCCCTTTTTCAATTATAAATGGTTTATGAGTAACTGTCAGTAGAAGCCATTTATGAATACAGAGCTGATGAGTGGCAGTGGATCGGATTTGATCATGATGGATGGACTTTCCGTAGTGCAGTGCGCGGAGATGGCATGGATGCGGATGAGGACGGAAGTTTGTTGTATTTATGCTCCTGCCTTGTAAAACCGATTGTAGAGGCTTATGGTGGAGAGTATCTTGTACGAACAGATGTGGTGGAAAGTTTTGGCTCATGAGGTGATACCAGATGCCGATTTTGACAGAAAGTCACGTTTTTGCATAAATTGGATAGAATATGTGTTGAAAAAGGCCATTTTTATCTGTTCTTTTCACTTTTTTTGTATTATAATTGTACGGAAAAAGGCGGAAGTTGAGTATGAAACAAAAATATAATATCAATCGAATGCAAAAACTGATCTGTCTTTTCTTGCTTGTGCCACTGATTCTGGGGATTGCGATCAGTGGAATGCGTGCTTCGACTCAGGCATTGTACCGTGCATGGAATCTAAAGATTTACAACATAGAAGATGTGGCATGGGAATGTGAAGTGCTGGATGAAAAAGAAGAACGGGATGAAAAGGATAAAGGTAATCTGACTGCAAGTCAGGTGCAGAATATCCGTCATACATGCGGATTTGAAAATATGGAGGATATGGTATCCTTTCCACAGCAGGAAAGAGCAGAACATAAAAACATAGATGTTGCGCGGCAGATTGCACGGGATCTGGCATTGCTTGGCATGCCGGAGACAGAACTGAATCATGTGATCTGTCTGGATGATGAGGATATGGATGCATGTCTGCCCCGTGCAGACGAGTATCAGGTGTGGTATGCAGAAACAGACATCGGGAAAAATAGAATGGTTCGGATTTCGGATACTGAAAATGCGACGATGCTGCACACGGGCTGTATTATAAATAAGAATATGAAAAAGGGATATCCGTTGAAGGAAAATCTGGAACCTTCCGGAGACCATATAAGCAGAAACAATGATAATCTATATCTGATATGAGAGATTCATTTGGGGATGAGTGGCGAAAAATGCCAATCGATGTCAGATATGATGGGGGATTGACTGAATAATTGTGATGAATGAGATTTTTAAGATATGACTGGAGGTATCACAAATGGACTTGGGCAATTCAATTTCATTGTTATTTTGCATTCCGTTTCTTGGAATGCTGCTTAGCATTGCGGTTTTTCCGTTGGTAAAACCGGCGTGGTGGGAAAGAAATCAGAAGTATGCAGTTATTGCATGGTCATTACTGTTTCTGATCCCGTTTGCAATCCGTTACGGTTTTGGTGTAATGGGTGAGCAGTTACTGGAAGTAATTGTAGGTGACTATTTCACCTTTATCGTATTGTTATTTGGACTTTTCTGCGTAGCAGGAAATATCACTATCGAAGGTGAACTCAGTGGATCACCGAAGGTAAATGTGATCATGCTTCTGATCGGTACACTGTTATCCAGCTGGATCGGTACCACAGGTGCCAGTATGGTTATGATCCGTCCGCTGATCCGTGCAAATAAATGGCGTTCCAGAAAGACACAGGTGGTTGTATTCTTTATTTTCCTGGTATCCAATATCGGTGGATGTCTGACACCGGTGGGAGATCCGCCATTGCTGATGGGCTTTATGCGTAACGTTCCATTTTTCTGGAGCCTGCGTCTGATTCCGATCATGACTTTAAATGTTGCAATTTTACTTGTGATCTTTTATATTCTGGATTCCAGAGCTTATCGTAAAGATCTGGCAGATGGTATCACACCGGAAATACAGAGCGGCGATAAAGCAGCAATCCGTGTCGTAGGAGCTCACAATATCATTTTCCTTGCAGCAATCGTAGTAGCAGTTATTTTAAGTGGTGTACTTCCGTCCACAAAAGCATTCAGTGGCGGTATCCATATTTATGGAGAGGTAGAGCTTACATACGCAGCTCTGATCGAGGTTGTCATTATTTTGACAGCAGCATTCCTTTCCTTTAAAACAACAAATAAAAGCGTTCGTGAAGACAACCATTTTTCCTGGGGAGCCATTCAGGAAGTGGCAGTGCTTTTCATCGGTATTTTTATTACTATGATTCCGGCACTTCTGATTCTGAAAGCAAAAGGTGCAGAGCTTGGTTTAAATCAGCCGTGGCAGATGTTCTGGGTAACCGGCGCAATGTCCAGTTTTCTGGATAACACACCGACCTATCTGGTATTCCTTACCACTGCAGGAACTCTGGGTGCAACCGCAGGTCTTCATACCAGCGTTGGTATTGTACCGCAGGTTATGCTGGAGGCAATCTCTTGTGGAGCAGTATTCATGGGAGCCAATACGTATATCGGTAACGCGCCGAACTTTATGGTAAAATCCATTGCGGAGGAAAACGGTATTCGTATGCCGTCTTTCTTTGGATATATGACATGGTCGCTGCGTTTCCTGATACCGGTATTCTTGGTTGATATGTTAATATTCTTCCTGTAAAAATAAATGTCCTGTATGTTACAGATCCTGATAAGTTTTTGAATGCAGAATAAGTATTCCCCCCGCTTCAAATGCGTAGAGCACTAAGCGGTGGGTAAGGGGGATGCTTATGCCAGTGGGAGTTAAAAGCTCCCACTGACAGGTCGCAAAGCGACTGCGTTCATGAGCAAGTAGCGAAAGCAGATTGCTTATGTCCGCTTTACAAAGAATCTGAATGCATACAGGATATGTTTTTTCTGTTGAAGAAAATTCAAAAAGTTGCTTGTGATTACAGAGTAAGAAAGTAGGAATTAATTTTCGGAAAAGCATTGACATCACTACGGTAAAGTGCTACTATAACAAAAAATAAATGACAAGAACGAAAATCAATGAACAAAAGGAGTACCTTTGTGGCACTGCTTTACAGAGAGTCGGTGGTGGTGAGATTCCGGCAGGTAAGTATAAAGGGAATGGATTTGTGAGATGCAAAGCGAACGTAAAAATGTAAAAGTGCAAGTAGCGGATGCCGTGTCCTCACGTTACAGGGGAAAGATATCGAAGAGATTCCGTATCGGATTGAGGTTGTGCGAAAGCAGCAGAACAGTTGCAAAAAAATAGCACAATGAATAAAGGGTGGCACCACGAAACGTATATTCGTCCCTGACTGTGAAAACTCACGGTCAGGGATTTTTTTATTATGTACAGCGACTCTAAAAAGAAGTTGTTAAAAAACAGAATCGCGAACCAAGTCTCAGAAACATGGAACTTGATAAAAGCCCAACCTTAGAATCCACGGAGTGTTACAGGATAGAAAGGACTGGGAAATAAGATGAAACGTACATTGAGAGTTTACAAAAAGACCGTCAGTATCGTAAATGAGACAGCCATCGGTATGTATCAGAACTTGGTGGAAGATAAAGTTGGATTTTTGCTGGAAAGTTACGACAAGAACTATGACCGTTATACGTTTGTGGGAGCTGAACCGGAGGAATTGATTTCTTCCGAAGGACAATCTCTGGTAATCACAAAAGCAGATGGAAGCAGAGAAGTGCGAAAAGGCAATCCGTTGGAACTGTTAAAAGAATATTACAGCGAATTTGAGATAAAAAATGATCATGCAGAACTGAATTTCTCTGGTGGACTGGTTGGACAGCTTGGATATGATTTCATTCGTTACACGGAAGTGCTTCCAGATAACAACCCGGATGAAATCGGCATTGAAACCATTCAGATGATGCTCATGACAAAGTTCTTGATGATCGATCATGTAGCGGAAACCATGACCGCAGTGATTCTGGAAGCCGATGATGCAGACGGAAAGACACAGGCATTAAAAGAAGCGGATGTGATGATTCAGAAAGCCAGAAAAAACAGAGGTCAGGCAAGTGAATTTCAGTTTTGTCGGGACGGGAAAATTGTTCATCAGTCCGACACTTTAGAGGAATATAGCGAAAAGGTAGAAAAAATCAAACACTACATCCGTGAGGGACATATTTTCCAGACTGTGTTATCCCAGAGATGGACGTTAGAGACAAAGCAGACCGGATTTGATCTGTACCGGGAACTGAGAGAATTGAACCCATCTCCGTATCTGTATTACTTCAATTTCGGAACCTTCGAAGTAATCGGAAGTTCCCCGGAAATGATCGTAAAACAACAGGGAAAACGTGTTTATACCTGTCCAATTGCCGGAACAAGACCGAGAGGAAAAACGAAAGAGGAGGACAAACGTTTGGCAGAAGAACTGCTTGCAGATGAAAAAGAAAAAGCAGAACATGTCATGTTGGTGGATCTGGCACGAAACGATATGGGGCGGGTCAGTGAGTTTGGAAGCGTAAAAGTAACGGATTTCATGAAAATTCAGTATTATTCCCACGTCATGCACATCGTATCTCTGGTAGAGGGACGGAAAAAAGGAAAATATCATCCATTTGATCTGGTATCTTCTTTCCTCCCGGCAGGAACTTTAAGCGGAGCGCCGAAGATCCGCGCCATGGAGATTATCGATGAACTGGAAAGGGTACGCAGAGGTCTGTACGGCGGAGCTACTGGATATGTGGACTTCTCCGGAGATATGGATTTCTGTATCACAATCCGAACGATGATCAAAAAAGGTGAAAAAGTTTACCTGCAGGCAGGCGCCGGAATCGTAGCGGATTCTGTCCCGGAAAAAGAATATCAGGAGTGCTGCAACAAAGCAATGGCACTGGCAAAAACACTGGTAGCGGAGGAAGTATTATGATTTTACTGATTGATAACTACGATTCATTTACCTACAACTTATATCAATATATGGGAATCTTCCGGGAAGATATTGAGGTGGTTCGAAACGACAAAATCACCATCGAAGAAATCCGCCGGATGGCACCGGAAAAAATTGTACTCTCTCCGGGACCGAAAAGCCCGAAGGAAGCAGGTATCTGCTTAGATGTAGTAAAAGAATTCTACGATAAGATTCCAATCCTTGGCATCTGCCTTGGACATCAGACCATCGGCGAAGCGCTTGGAGGAACCGTTACTTATGCAAAGAAGCTGTATCACGGAAAACAGTCACTGATCCATCACACTGGAACCGGTATTTTCGATGGAATCGAATCACCGATCCGGGTAGCGAGATATCATTCGCTAGCCGTATCAGCAGAAGATTTACCGGATTGTCTGGAAGTGCTGGCCACCACTGGCGATGGCGAGATTATGGCAATGCAGCATAAGGAATATCCGGTCATTGGATTACAGTTTCATCCGGAATCGGTATACACTGAACATGGAAAACGTATGATGGAAAATTTCTTATCCTTATAAAATAAAAGCGCATGAAAGATAAAAATAAATAACACAAATAGATGAAGTAAAAAAGTGAATCAAATAAATTGTTAATTGAGAGGAACCAATATGATATTAGATAAGATCGTGGAAGACAAAAAAGTACGTTTGGTGGAACACAAATCTCGTATTTCACCGGCGGAGATGCGAAAACTGGCAGAACAGTGCGAGGCACATCCGGCAAGTTTTTACGAAGGACTTGCAAAACCGGGAATATCCATCATTGGAGAATTCAAAAAAGCTTCTCCAAGCCTTGGAAACATTACCAGTCAGATTGATCTGACCAAGCGGATTGATGAATACAATGCTTCGGTAGACTGTATTTCCTGCCTGACAGAAGAAGATCACTTCCTTGGAAATGTGGATTACCTGAAAGAGATCCGGGAGATTTCACCGCTTCCAATTTTAAGAAAAGACTTCATGATCGATGAATATCAGTTTTATGAGGCAAAAGCAATCGGGGCAAATGCAATCCTTTTGATCACTGGAATTTTGGATGATGTTCAGCTGCGAGATTTTTATCAGCTGACCACAGAACTTGGGCTGGATGCATTATTTGAAGCCCATACCGAAGAACAGATGGATCGGGCATTGAACTGTGGAGCAAAAATCGTTGGTGTCAATAACCGGGATCTCAGAGATTTTTCCATTAAATTGGACACCACAAAACGATTGAGCAAGATGGTTCCGGATGACAGAATTTTCGTGGCAGAGAGCGGTATCGTATCAGATGAGGATGTGAAATACCTGAATGAATGCTGTGTGGATGCATTTTTGATCGGTCGGGCCTTTATGGAATCTGCGAATCCGCAGGAACTTGCAAAACACTGGAAAGCACTGTAACAGACAGATGTTAAAAAACGACTGTTTTTAAAATTGGGTGTAAGTAATGGATAAAAGCAGATTGGAAATGAAACGTTAAAATGTTACAGGAAGCGTGAAAGATATGGCGAAAGTAAAGATATGTGGTTTGAGCAGACCGGAGGACATTGAAGCAGTGAATGCATACGGTGCCGATTATGCAGGAGTTGTCTTCTTTGAAAAAAGCAAACGAAATGTCGGCTATGAAAAAGCAGAAAAACTGCTAAGACAATTGAAGAAAAATCCGAATATCCAGTCCGTTGCAGTATGCGTCAGTCCTTCCAAAGAAGAAGTAAAACGACTCAATGATATGGGATTTGATCTGATCCAGATTCACGGAACAATTCCGGCAGACTGTCAGTCAGATGGAGGTCTGGCGTTGTGGCAGGCGGTAAATATCTCTGGAAGTTCAGATGTAAATGCAGAAGAGCTGTTTGTGCAGGCACCAAACATCAGCGGTTATGTGGTAGATGGGGCTGAATATGGTTCCGGCAAAACCTTTGGATGGGAAGCGGAAGAAAAAACATTTGTATTTCCGGAAAAATTAAAAAGAGTGAATCGCCAGTTTGTTTTAGCAGGCGGTTTGAATATAGAAAACGTGCAAAACGGAATCTGTATGCTCCATCCGGATGTGGTGGATGTAAGCAGTGGCGTGGAACGAAACGGAGTCAAAGACACAGATTTGATCCGGAAATTTATTACAGCCGTAAAGCAATGTTAAAAGTAATTAAAATGGTATCTTTTCGATAATTTGATGAAAAAACGAAAAGTAACAGTTGAGAAAGACAGGAAAGGTAAAAAAATATGAGTAAGAAAAATACATATTATGGAGAATTTGGCGGACAGTATGTGTCCGAGTCATTAATGAATACATTAGAGGAACTGGATGATGCCTTTGAGGAAGCCATCAAAAATCCGGAGTTCATCGCTCAGTACAACTATTATCTGAAACAGTACGTAGGACGTGAGACACCACTGTATTATGCAGAACGTCTCAGCAAAAAATATGGTACAAAGATTTATCTGAAACGTGAAGATTTAAACCATACCGGTGCACACAAGATCAACAACGTTATCGGTCAGATCCTGCTGGCAAAACGTATGGGCAAGAAAAAAGTCATCGCAGAGACAGGAGCAGGCCAGCACGGCGTGGCAACTGCAACCGGTGCTGCATTGTTTGACATGGAATGCACTGTTTACATGGGAAAAGAGGATATTGAGCGTCAGGCCTTAAACGTAATGCGTATGGAAATGCTTGGTGCAAAAGTTGTCAGTGTGGAATCCGGCAGCAATACCTTAAAAGATGCTACAAATGAGGCAATCCGTACATGGGCAAAAACAGCAGAGGATACTTTTTACATCATTGGTTCTGCGGTAGGCCCGTACCCATATCCGAAGATGGTCAAAGAATTTCAGCGCGTCATCAGTAAAGAGGCAAAAGTACAGCATTATGAGGTGGAAGGAAAACTTCCGGATGTAGTTATGGCCTGCGTGGGTGGTGGTTCCAACTCCATTGGAATGTTTGCAGAATTTATCGATGAAAAAGACGTGGAACTCATCGGTGTAGAGGCAGCCGGACTTGGTATCGAAACAGGTAAACATGCAGCAGCAATGCCGCTTGGCGAGCCGGGAACCCTGCATGGTATGCGTTCTTATCTGCTGCAGGACGAGGATGGCAATATTCAGCTGGCACATTCTATTTCAGCCGGACTGGATTACCCGGGAGTAGGTCCAGAACATGCATATCTACGTGACAGCGGCAGAGCACAGTACGTGTCTATTACAGATACAGAGGCCATGGATGCACTGATGGAACTTTGCGAACTGGAAGGCATCATTCCGGCGATTGAGAGCGCACACGCGATGGCTTATGCCTTCAAAAAAGCAAAAGAAATGACACCGGAGCAGTCCATGATCGTGTGTCTGTCCGGACGTGGTGACAAAGATGTCAATACTATTGCAAATTATCTGGCAGGAAAAGGTTATCTGAACTAATCATTGACCAGAAAGATGACAAAATTAAAAAATATAATGTTAATGCAGTAAACCGCAAAATGAATCAATGAAGCAATCAAGGAAAAATAAATTGGAGTAGAAGATCATGAACCGTATAGAAAAAAAATTACAGACCTTACAGGAAAAAAACGAAAAAGCATTTATCACATATATTACTGCAGGACTTCCGGATATGGAACATTGTGCGAAACTGATCCGTGCACAGGAAGAGGCAGGACTGGATATTCTGGAACTTGGTATTCCGTTTTCGGATCCGGCGGCAGATGGTCCGATCATTCAGGATGCGTCCTATCGTTCTATTTTAAAAGGAACCAGCCTACGCAAGTGCTTCGATCTGGTAGAAAGCGTACGGAAAGATGGCTGCGAACTGCCGATCGTATTTATGATGTATTACAACACAGTATTTCATTATGGATTGGATAAATTTGCTGAAAAATGTGCCGAAGTTGGCGTTGATGGACTGATCATTCCGGATCTTCCGCTGGAAGAGCAGCAGCCATTGAAAGATGCACTGGCAAAACAGGATGCAACCATTTTAATCCAGCTGGTAGCACCGGTATCCGGCAAACGAATTCCAGAGATTTTAAAAGATGCAAAAGGATTTGTATACTGTGTATCTTCCATGGGTGTTACCGGTCAGGGTGCAAACTTTCATAAAGAAGTAATTTCTTATCTGAAATCCGTAAAAGAGCAGGCGCAGATTCCAATCATGATGGGATTTGGTATTCGTACCGCAGCAGATGTGGAGCCGATGAGAGACATTATTGACGGAGCAATTGTTGGTTCCCATTTCATCAATCTGATGGAAGAAAATCAGTATGATCTGGATGTGGCAAAAGAATACATTCAGACTTTTAAGACAGAGTTGAAGTAAACAAGTTAAAGTAGAAAAATATTTTAAGCTCATAAGTTTTGCAGATATACGAAATTATAAAGATGAACGGAAGAAAAACAGGTCTCTATCTGTAAAAGAACAGATTTATGAGCAGTTGGTTGTAAAAAGGAGTATCAGTATTATGGATATGAAACAGGCAATACAGAGAGTAGCAGACAGACAAAATCTGACCTGCGCAGAGGCAGGAGAAGTGATGGAACTTCTTCTGACAGGCGCAGCCACACAGGCACAGATCGGGGCATTTTTGACCGGATTACGCATGAAAGGCGAGACCATTGACGAAATCGTTGGTTTTGCTTCTGTGTTGGCAGATAAGGCAGAGCACATTCATCCGCATTCTGACAATTTTATTGATCTGGTGGGAACCGGTGGAGATACTACCTATTCTTTCAACATTTCTACTACATCTGCTATTGTAACGGCAGCAGCCGGAGTTCCTGTGGCCAAACACGGCAATCGTTCTATTTCAAGTAAGAGCGGTGCCGGTGACGTATTGGAACAGCTTGGCGTAAATATCATGATGGAGCCGAAAAAAGTAGAAGCCTGCGTGGATGAAGTCGGCATAGGATTTATGTTTGCTCAGACCTTCAATAAATCCATGCGGTTTGTAGGACAGGCGCGAAGCGAAATTGGAATCCGTACGGTGTTTAATATCCTTGGCCCCCTGGCAAATCCGTCCGGAGCAAAAGGTATGGTAGTGGGCGTTTATGATCCGTCTCTGACAGAGACCATTGCAAATGTTATGGGGCAGCTTGGTGTAAAACGGGCATTGGTTGTCAGCGGCAGAGATCACATGGATGAGATCACACTGAGTACAAAGACTGTTGTATCCGAATTAAAAGATGGAGCTGTAAAAACATATGAAATCACACCGGAAGATTTTGGATTTAAGACGGTAGATCTGGCAGAACTGCAGGGCGGAACCGCAGCAGAAAATGCGGAAATTACAAAAGCTGTCCTGTCGGGACAGGAGCAGGGTGCAAAACGTGAAATTGTGTTGCTGAACGCAGGAGCAGCACTCTATATCAGTGGAAAAGCAGACAGTATTGCCAATGGAATTATCCTTGCAAAAGAAGCGATTGATTCTGGAAAAGCAGCAGAAGTGCTGGAAAATTTGGTGAATTATACGAAGTAGCCAGTGAAAAAATATATCAGTGCCGTTTTGATGCTATCTGATATAATAACTAATAGTATTAGGAATAAAAAAGAGTGTCACATGGACAGTAGTGGAAGCTGTCTGTGTGACAATTTTTATTTCATAGTAAAATAGTCTTAGTTTTTTCTGTGAATGAATGATAAGGAAAAAGCTAAAACAAAAAAGAACAACTGGTATGACGGCACCAATTGTTCTTTATTAATTCGTATTTATTCGCACTTGTTACGCAATGCTATTTACTAATTTTGCTAAACGAGCAATTTTTCTGGAAGCATTGTTTTTGTGATAAACACCTTTGGATTCAGCTTTGCTGATAACGGAAGTAGCGGATACTAATGCTGTAGTAGCTGCTTCTTTATTATTTGCTGCAACAGCTGCCTCTACTTTCTTAATAGCTGTTTTCACTGAAGAACGGATAGATTTATTTTTTTCTGTCTTTGTCTGCGCAACTAAGATTCTTTTCTTTGCTGATTTAATGTTAGCCAATCTGTACACCTCCCATGCTGAGAATTCTTAAATGATTGTTACATTAAAGCCGGACACGGACGAACTAATGTAAACATACTCATGTATTATAGGGTCAAAAATAGGAATTGTCAATAGAAAAACCGAAAAAAATGAAAAAATTGGTATAATTGTTTGCATTTTTTGAAATACTAGGATTATTTAGAAAAGTTGGGGTATTTTTTGTATGTTTGAAGTCAGAACGGACCTTGCGGTAGAGGAAAATGAGCGGATTGCAAAGGCACAGGAAGAAGCAAAAGGGATTACTGTCACGGAAGAAGATTACGAGGAGGAACAGATTCACATTGTAACTGTGCGGATTACAACCGAAAATGGTGCAAAGCAGATGGGAAAGCCGAAAGGAACTTATATTACCTTAGAAGCGGCGGAAATGAGCGAGGATGATGAGGACTATCATCGGGAGATATCGAAGCGATTGGCGGAGATTTTGAAAGAACTGATTCCTGTGGGTGACAGGGGAAAAAGAGGTGCGCAGAAGCAGAAAGAATCAGAGATTCGAGTGGATTCGGAGAATAAAGAAAGGAAGGGATGCACACATTTTGACGAAGAGAATCAAAATACTGATAAAAAAGAAGAAATCGGTACTTCAATTTTGATAGCAGGACTTGGAAACCGTCTGGTGACACCAGATGCCTTAGGACCACAGGTGGCAGACAATCTGTATATTACCCGACACATCATAAAAGAATTTGGCAGACGGGCGTATGAAAATGAACAGGTGCAGTCTATCAGTGCCATTGTACCCGGCGTTATGGCACAGACCGGGATGGAAAGTCAGGAGATCATAGCCGGAATTATCCATGAGGTACAGCCAGATTATCTGATTGTTGTGGATGCGCTGGCAGCCCGCAGTGTTCGACGTCTGGGGCGGACGATTCAGATTACAGATACAGGAATTTATCCCGGTTCCGGTGTCGGTAATCATCGTTATAGCATCACAAAAGAAACCACAGGCATTCCGGTGATAGCTATCGGTATTCCGACCGTAGTAGAAGCTGCAACGATTGTCTATGATTCCATGTCTGCGTTAATTGATGAACTGGCACATGCAGAAAGCCTGCAACCGTTAAAAAGATCCTGGGGGAAGTTGACAGAAGCAGAACATCGGAATCTGATCCGGGAGCTGCTGTCTCCACAGTTAAATCATATGTTTGTGACACCAAAAGACATTGACGCAGAGATCAAACGTATGAGTTATACAATTTCTGAAGCAATTAATCAGGCATTTTGCGGGTAAAAACATGTCATAAGAGCAGGAGTCCTTCATATACTTATATACGGGGAAAAGGAATGTGACATGTTGAAAATAACGAAAAAAAGAAGGCGAAAAGAAAGAAGAAAACGTTTGATCACGGCAGGCGTGCTGCTGGCTGGCAGCGTTCTGTTTCTGTGGATCTGTATATTAGAAGTCCGCAACACCAATTTGTGGAACCGTCTGCAATACCAGATCTGTTATCTGATGTTGAAACAGTATGCGCCGGTGTTGACCGCCGGAGATGGGGGACAGACTGCTTATCAGATAGAAGACGAGACGACTATGTATGATATGCAGTCGGAAAGTCAGTTGTCTTATGATCAGATTCTGACAAAAAAAGATCCACAGGAGACTCAGACGGTGGATGCTACTGTGAAAAATAGTGATTCTTCTGAAAATCAAACAGATTCTGAAAATGCACAGTCAGATGAAAATGATGTGTCATCCGGTGACACGACCACAACAGCAGCGGTGGATAGTGGAAATGCAGTATCGCTGGAAAAATTGAATGATTTTGATTATCTGATCCAACATTATTATACCGTGGATAAATCCACCACGATTAACAGTTCTCAACTTGTTGTGCAAAACCTGTTAAATAAGGATTGTACGATTCAGAAAACAACAGAAGATGTGCCGCAGATTTTAATCTATCACACCCATGGCTCTGAAGGTTATGCAGATTCCACACCGGGAGATCCGAACACGTCTGTGATTGCTGTGGGAAACCGACTGACGCAGCTTTTACAGGATACATATGGCTATCACGTTTTGCATGATACAGGAATATATGACACGGATCGTGATCATGCCTATAATGTGGCAGCACCTGTGATCCAGAAAATTTTGCAGGAGCATCCCTCCATTGAAGTGGTGATCGATCTGCATCGTGATGGTGTGGCAGATACTACACGTCTGGCGGCAAATATCAATGGCGTAGATATGGCGCAGGTGATGTTTTTCAACGGATTAAGCAAAACGACAGCAACCGGAGATATTGATTATCTGAGAAATCCATATATCGAAGATAATCTTGCAATGTCTCTGAAAATGCAGCTTGCCGCGACAGAATTGTATCCGGGTTTTACAAGGAAAATTTATCTGAAAAGTTATCGGTACAATATGCATCTCTGTCCGAAGTCATTGCTGATTGAGGTGGGAGCACAGACAAATACACTCCAGGAGGCGATGAATGCCATGGACCCGCTGGCTCAGGTGCTGGATCGAGTGTTGAGCGGAAAATAGTCAGTGAAAAAATACTGATAAAAAATACTTTCTATTTAACTAAAATTGGTGTATAATACTAAATTAATAAGTATTCGTGTCGGTTCTGACAGAAATTCCAAGGATGAATCATTTTTTATAATATATTTAAAAATGTTTTTGTTTCAGTTTGATCGGGACAGAAGTCCTTTTATATTACAGGAACCAAATGAATTACATCGGATAGTTTACTGGAGGGTATATTTTAAATGAGAGAAAAGTACGAGAGCTTATCGCTTGCTGTTTTAAAAGACCTTGCCAAGACAAGAGGATTAAAAGGAGTATCTGCGTTAAAGAAGGCAGATCTCATTGAACGGATGCTGCAGGAAGACGAAAAAGAAGTGGCGGCAAAGGCAAAGACAGAAGAAGTGAAGACAACAGAAGAAAAAAAATCAGAAGAGAAGATAGAAGAAAAGACAGAAGCGAAAGAGCGTTCAGAAGAAAATACAAAACCTGCCGGCAAAACATATGTGAGAGAGCGTAAGCCGGGACGTTACAGTATCAGAAACAATGTACGCCGGGAGGACAGAGATGCTTCTGACAGTGCAGAAGAAAAGAAAACAGAGGAAGAACTGGAGCAGATCCGCAAGGATGAAGCTTCTTTGGACAGTGGTGAACAGGCAAACGGTATACTGGAGGTTATGCCGGACGGGTATGGATTCATCCGTTGTGAGAATTATCTGCCGGGTGACAATGATGTCTATGTGGCGCCGTCTCAAATCCGTCGTTTCAATTTGAAAACAGGCGATATTGTGTGCGGAAATAAACGTATCAAATCTCAGGGTGAAAAATTCAGTGCCCTGCTGTATGTCAGTACCGTAAACGGCTACCCGCCGTATGAGGCAATGAAACGCAAACCGTTTGAAGACCTGACACCGATCTTTCCGAATGAGCGTCTGCGTCTGGAGACAAAACCAAATGAGACAGCCATGCGAATTATGGATCTGATCTCCCCGGTTGGTAAAGGACAGCGTGGTATGATTGTTGCTCAGCCGAAGGCAGGAAAGACAACCTTGTTGAAAAAAGTGGCAACAGCTGTAAAGACCAATAATCCGGACATGCATATGATCATTTTGCTGATCGACGAGCGTCCGGAGGAAGTAACGGATATTAAAGAAGCAATTGAAGGCGATAATGTAGAAGTTATTTTCTCTACATTCGATGAGCTTCCGGAGCATCACAAACGTGTATCCGAGATGGTAATCGAGCGTGCAAAACGTCTGGTGGAACATGGACAGGACGTTATGATCCTCCTGGATAGCATTACCCGTCTGGCAAGAGCGTACAACTTAGTTGTTCCTCCAAGCGGACGTACTTTATCCGGCGGTCTGGATCCTGCGGCATTACATATGCCAAAACGATTCTTCGGTGCAGCCAGAAACATGCGTGAGGGAGGCAGTCTGACAATCCTTGCAACTGCTCTGGTTGAGACAGGAAGTAAGATGGATGATGTTGTTTATGAGGAGTTCAAGGGAACCGGAAATATGGAGCTTGTACTGGATCGCCGTCTGTCTGAGAAACGTATCTTTCCGGCCATCGACATCGTGAAATCCGGAACACGTAGAGAAGACCTGCTTTTAGATAAAGAAGAACAGGAAGCTACCTATATTATGCGAAAAGCATTCAATGGCATGAAGTCCGATGAGGCAGTGGAAAATATCCTGAACATGTTCGTCCGGACCAAAAATAATCATGAGTTTGTGGAACTTGTAAAAAAACGGAAATTTTTCTAAAAAACTGCTTGCAATAGAAAAAAGTGTATGCTACAATATGAAAGCTGTGTACCGTGAAGATGCGGTGCAGAAAGATTAACAAGTTTATTGTTTTTCATAGACGTAAGTAGAATTACAAAGAAATTTGGTATGCGAGGTGAAATTAATGAGAGAAGGAATCCATCCGGATTATTATCAGGCAACTGTAACCTGTAACTGCGGAAACACATTCGTAACAGGTTCTACAAAGAGCGATATTCACGTAGAGATTTGTTCTAAATGCCATCCATTCTATACAGGACAGCAGAAAGCAGCTCAGGCACGTGGACGTATTGATAAGTTCAACAAGAAATACGGCTTAAAATAATAGTAAGATATGTGTGAAAATCAGGTTGAGGTTGCAAAATCTCAACCTGTTTTGTTAAGCAGGAAATTTTATGTTTTCTGAGTTTGACGAAACGGAGAGGAATTTCTATGCGATATTCTGGAATTGGCGGTCAGGCCGTCATGGAAGGTGTCATGATGAAAAATAAGGAACGGTATGCGGTGGCAGTCCGCAAGCCGGATCAGGAAATTGAAGTCATGACGAAAGAATATAAAGGAATTGTTCCGGGAGAGGTGTGGCAGAAGATTCCATTGCTGCGCGGAGTGCTGAGTTTTATTGACTCTCTGGTACTTGGAATGTCCACATTGATGTATTCCGCTTCTTTTTTTGAGGACGAAGAAGAATCAAAAGAGAAGAAGCAGGACACCGCAGAGAAGAAAAAGGCAAAAGAAAATGCCATGATGGGCGGAACGGTAGCGTTATCTATCGTACTGGCAGTGGCTATTTTCATGATCCTGCCTTATTATCTGTCGGTACTGTGTTCCCGGTTTATTGCGAGCGATATGGTTGTGGCAGTGATCGAAGGAATCCTGCGTCTTGCAATTTTTATCGGATATATATTGCTGATCTCAAGAATGAAAGAGATTCAGCGGGTGTTCATGTATCACGGTGCGGAGCATAAATGTATCAACTGCATCGAGCATGGACTGGAACTGAATGTGGAAAATGTGCGGAAAAGTTCCAAAGAGCATAAACGCTGTGGCACAAGCTTTCTGATGTTTGTTGTGATCATCAGCGTGATTTTGTTTCTGTTTATCCGTGTGGATTCCCATGTATTGCGTTTGGTACTGCGGCTGGCGCTTGTGCCGGTAATCGCAGGTGTGTCCTATGAGTTGTTACGTGCGGCAGGCCGCAGCGACAATCCTGTGATCAATCTGATCAGTAAGCCGGGACTGTGGATGCAGGGGCTCACCACTAAGGAGCCGGATGATGACATGATCGAGGTCGGTATTGCGTCCGTAGAGGCAGTATTTGACTGGAGAAGCTATATTGCGGAAATTCGTGCGAAAGAAGGCATTGCGGATGAAATTAATGCTGAGACAAAAATCGAAGATGCCGCGCAGAAGGTACAGGTGGAAGAACCATGACATACCGGGAAGCGAGAATGCAGGCCGCAGCGCTGCTGAAAGCCGCCGGTGTGGAAAATGAGTCGGCAGAAAGCTGGTTCCTGATGGAAGCTGCCTGTCAGATCAACCGCAGCTTTTACCTGCTGCATGAGCGGGATGAGATGAGCACGGAACAGGAAAAAGATTATCTGAAACTGACAGAAAAACGCTGTCAGCGGATGCCGCTGCAGTATCTGACCGGAGAACAGGAGTTTATGGGACTGCCCTTTGCGGTCAATGAACATGTGCTGATTCCGCGACAGGATACGGAAGTGCTGGTAGAAGAAACTATTCAGATTCTAAAAAATGAAATGTCGGATGCGGATGTTCTGGATCTGTGTACCGGTTCCGGATGTATTGGAATCAGTATTCAGTCTTTTTGTCCGGAGACGAAAGTGACAGCGGCAGATATTTCAGAAGATGCGCTGAAAGTGGCAAAATACAATGCCCTGCAGAATCAGGTTCTGGTGAACTTTGTTCACAGTAATCTTTTTTCTGAGATCTCCGGAACGTTTGATCTGATCGTATCCAATCCGCCTTATATTCCAAGCAAAGTAATTGATACACTGATGCCGGAAGTGCGTGACCATGAACCAAAGGGAGCACTGGACGGAAAAGAAGATGGACTTTATTTTTATCGGAGAATTACCGAGGAGAGCGTGGCATATCTGAAGGACGGCGGCTATCTGCTGTATGAGATCGGCCATGATCAGGCAGAAGCGGTCAGCGGATTTATGAAAGAACAAGGATTTTATGATATAAAAGTGATTTGCGATCTGGCGGGACTGGACCGGGTTGTGAGAGGAAGGAGATAACTATGTTTGACAGACTGGAAGATACACTGGTACGTTTTGAAGAACTGCTCAGTATGCTGAGTGAGCCGGATGTGGCAAATGACCCGAAACGTTTCCAGAAACTGATGAAGGAGCAGGCAGATCTGGCTCCGATCGTAGAAGCATACAAAGAGTATAAAGTAAATAAACAGAACATCGAGGATAGTCTTGCCATGTTGCAGGAGGAGAACGATGAGGAACTGCGCGAGCTTGCAAAAGAAGAACTGGCAGAGTCCAAAGAGAAAGTAGAAGAATTAGAGCAGAAACTGAAAATTCTGTTACTTCCGAAAGACCCGAACGATGACAAGAATGTTATTGTGGAGATCCGCGCAGGTGCAGGTGGAGACGAGGCAGCACTGTTTGCAGCGGAGATCTATCGTATGTACGTACATTATGCAGAGAGCAAACGCTGGAAAGTTGAGACTATGGATGTGGAGGAAATCGGTATCGGCGGTATGAAGTATGTCAGCTTCATGGTAACTGGTCAGGGCGCTTATTCCTTACTGAAATACGAGAGTGGTGTACATCGTGTACAGCGTGTGCCGGAGACAGAGTCCGGTGGACGTATCCATACATCCACTATCACCGTTGCAATCATGCCGGAGGCAGAGGAAGTAGACGTACAGATCGATATGAACGACTGTAAATTCGATGTATTCCGTGCATCCGGAAACGGTGGACAGTGTGTCAACACAACAGACTCTGCTGTTCGTCTGACACATATTCCAACAGGTATCGTAATTTCCTGTCAGGATGAGAAATCTCAGTTGAAAAATAAAGACAAAGCATTAAAAGTACTTCGTGCGAAATTGTATGATATGGAATGTCAGAAAGCACATGATGCTGAGGCAGAGGCAAGAAGAAGTCAGGTCGGAACCGGAGACCGTTCCGAGAAGATCCGTACTTACAACTTCCCACAGGGACGTGTGACAGATCATCGTATCAAACTGACACTGTATCGTCTGGAGTCCATTATGAATGGAGATATTCAGGAGATCATTGATGCGCTGATCGCAGCTGATCAGGCGGCAAAACTTGCTAAGATGAATGAAAATTAATTTATCACAGGGCAAACACTTTTATCCAGTTTTAGGGCAAAAGTTTTATCCAGTGAGAAAAAGAATAATAGCACAAAAGTGTAAGATACCTTATAATTAACGATAGGGTATCTTACTTTTTTTGTGAGAGTGTCGAAAGATATGGAGGAATAGAATAATGGACGAAAATAGTGAATGTAAGAAAGTGATTCACAGTTGTGTCGACTGTGGTGTGACAAATTGTAATAAAATGGACAAGTATTACCCGGATTTCTGCCTGACAACAGGTATGGACGAAACGTTGTTAGGCGAAGTGATCCGCTTATATGATGACGAGGAAAATAAAAAAGTAACACTTGCAGCGGCAGGTGTGGAGAGCGACTATTATTGTCAGATGTGCCGTGTGGAGGAAACCATTGAATTTGCAAAACGGATCGGTGCAAAGAAAATCGGGATTGCTACCTGTGTGGGACTGATTCGTGAGACACGTACACTGAGCCATATTTTGCGCAGTCACGGATTTGAGGTATATGGTGTTGCCTGCAAGGCGGGCACGGTGCGTAAAACAGAAGTTGGGATTCCAAAAACCTGTGAAAACACCGGTGTGAACATGTGCAACCCGATTTTACAGGCAAAGATGCTGAATGCAGAACACACGGATCTGAATATTGTGATGGGGCTTTGTGTGGGACATGACAGTATGTTTTATAAATATGCGGAAGGACTGACCACAACACTTGTGGTAAAAGATCGTGTGCTTGGTCACAATCCGGTAGCAACACTGTACGCGGCAGACGGATATTACCATAATAAATTATTTCCACAGGATTAGTAGAAATAAGATTAGTGAAAAATAGAACTGGTAATAATAAATTTGTTAGAAAATCATTTAGAAAAGAGGTAGAAACACAATGATTCGTATAGCAAAGGAAAAAGATCTGAAACGTATACAGGAAATCTATGTATATGCCCGCAAATTTATGGCGGAACATGGCAATCCAACTCAGTGGGGACAGACGCACCCGACGGAGGACACGTTACGAAAAGACATTGAAAAAGAACAATTATATGTGATTGAGGAGCAGGGAAAACTTCAGGGGGTGTTTGCTCTGATTATAGGAGACGATCCAACTTACCGGAATATTGAACATGGCAGCTGGAAAGATACGAGTCTCTATGGGACGATTCATCGGATCGCTTCAGCACCGGAAGTTCATGGCATCATGGCGCAGGTGCTTGCATTTGCATGGAACAAGATTCAGCATTTACGCATTGATACCCATGAAAATAACAAGGTGATGCAGCACTTGATTCTGAAAAACGGGTTTGAAAAATGTGGAATTATTTATGTAGATGATGGCAGTCCGAGAGTTGCGTTTGAAAAAACATCTAAGGAAAAGGATGAAAAGAAAATTGCACAAAAACCTTACATGGAAGAAAAAGATTCGAGAGAATCGGATATAACAGATGCAACAGAGATAGTACATGCAGTGACAGCTTCAGAAGTAAATACGAAGCTTCAGATCCGAATTGCAACACCACTGGATGCAAAAGAAATTTTAGATATATATGCGCCATATATTTTACAGACAGCAATTACTTTTGAATATGAAGTGCCAACACTGGAAGCATTTACGCGCAGAATTGAACAAACCCTGGTGAAATATCCGTATCTGGTGGCAGAGCAGAATGGCAAAATCGTTGGGTATGCTTATGCCGGCCCATTGCATGAACGGACAGCTTATGACTGGGCAGTAGAGACATCCATTTATGTGAATATGAATGCAAAAGGCCAGGGAATAGGGAAAAGGTTATATGCTGCTTTGGAAGTTGCATTGTGCAGACAGCACATTGTCTGTGTGAATGCCTGTATTGCTTATCCGGATCAGGAAAACGATGCTTATCTAACGAAAGACAGTGTAGATTTTCATACACATCTGGGTTACACAATGGTGGGGGAATTCCATCAGTGCGCCTATAAATTTGACCGCTGGTACAACATGGTATGGATGGAGAAAAGCCTGTGTGAGCGTCCACAGAACCCGGAACCGATGATCTGGTTTTCCAAGCTGAGAAGAAAAGATGCAAAACCGGAGTCATCGGGATCAGAATAAACAGAAAATCGGAACAATAGCAGAATTGAGATAAAGTAAGAATAAACACAGAACAGAACACAGAACGGGAACAACAGAATTGGAATAAATCTTGCTGTCTGCCGTCTGATATGCTATACTAATCCAGTATGAAAAATAGTTGCAGTTCTCATTATGTGTTCAGAGAGAACCCCATAAAATAGGATGATTGTTGAACTGCATAGAATGCGAGGATTGAAGAAGGAAGTTTAAAATGAAATTAATTTCATGGAATGTTAATGGTTTGCGTGCCTGTGTGAAGAAAGGATTTCTGGATTTTTTTCATGAGGCAGACGCAGATATTTTTTGTGTTCAGGAGACAAAGCTTCAGGAAGGGCAGATTCAGCTTGAAATGGAAGGTTATGAGCAATATTGGAACTATGCGGAGAAAAAAGGGTATTCCGGTACTGCGATATTTACGAAGCAGACACCGTTGTCTGTGCACTATGGAATCGGAATTGAGGAGCATGACCATGAAGGCCGTGTGATCACACTGGAATATGAGAACTTTTTCTTTGTAACAGTATATACGCCGAATTCTCAGAGTGAGTTGGCACGTCTGGATTATCGTATGAAGTGGGAAGATGATTTCCTTGCTTATATCAAGTCTCTGGAAGAGACAAAACCGGTGATCTATGCCGGGGATTTAAATGTGGCGCATCAGGAAATTGACCTGAAAAATCCAAAGACAAACCGTAAAAATGCAGGTTTTACCGATGAGGAGCGTGGAAAATTTTCCAATGTGCTGGCAAACGGCATGATTGATACGTATCGTTATTTTTATCCGGAGCAGACAGAAATTTATTCCTGGTGGTCTTATCGGTTTAAAGCCCGGGAGAAGAATGCTGGATGGAGAATAGATTATTTTGTTGTGTCAGAGTCATTAAAAGACCGGTTACAGGATGCGAAGATCCATACAGATATCTTTGGATCAGATCACTGCCCGGTAGAATTAGATATTGAGATTTAGGAGTTTGGCATGAAGAAAGAACAAGAAACAGAAAACAATAAGACAGAAGAAGAAAAAAAAGGCGACATGCGAAAAGAAGTGGTTAGCTGGATTCGGATGTTTGTGATCGTGATTGCGGTTGTTTTTGTGCTGACTCAGTTTGTGATTATAAATGTCAGAGTTCCGTCCGGATCGATGGAAAATACGATCATGACTAAAGATCGTCTGATCGGTTTCCGGTTTTCATATTGGTTTGATGAGCCGCAGCGCGGTGATATCATCCTGTTTTCTTATCCGGTGGATGAGAAGCAGACTTATATCAAACGTGTGATCGGACTGCCGGGTGAAACTGTTGAAATTCGGGATGGAAAAATTTATATCGATGGATCGTCAGAACCGCTGGAAGAAGATTATCTGAAGGAAACATGGACTTGGGAAAATGATGGTTACACGTTTAATGTTCCAGAGGGATGTTATTTTGTACTGGGTGATAACCGAAACGATTCGGAAGATGGCCGTTTCTGGGCACAGATCGCGTTAAACGAAGGAAAAGCTTCAACAGCAGAGGAAGCGGAACAGTACAGTTACGTAAAAAAAGATGAGATCAAGGGCAAAGCGATTTTTAAATATTATTCAAAATTCGCGATATTGACCAATAAATAAGCGACAGCATATGTACATGGAGGAAACAAAAATGGCAGAATCAATGAAAGATTTTGAAAAAGAACTGGAAGAATCCTATAAAGTAATGGGGGACGGCGAGAAAGATACCGACACTTTACTGGCATGGGAGAAAATCAAAGAGTTATATGAGAATCAGGAGACACTGGATGTAACCGTATCCGGTATTGTAAATAAAGGCGTCATCGCACTGGTAGAGGGTATACGTGGATTTATTCCGGCATCCAGATTAAGTTTAAGCCATGTAGATGACTTAAATCCGTGGCTTGGCAGAGAACTGAAAGTTCGCATTATCACAGCAGACGCTGAGAATGATAAACTGGTATTATCTGCAAGAGAGATTTTAAAAGAACAGCGTGATGCAGAGAAAAAATTAAAAGTAGCTGAATTCAAAGAAGGCGAAGTGCTGACAGGTAAAGTAGAAACCATCAAAGATTACGGCGCATTTGTGGATCTGGGTGATGGTGTATCCGGTCTGGTACATATTTCACAGATTTCTCTGGATCGTATCAAACATCCGTCTGTTGTTCTGAAAGAAGGACAGGAAGTACAGGTCAAAGTTATCGGAAATAAAGATGGCAAGATCAGTCTCAGCATGAAAGCTCTGCTTCAGGAGAAAGAGCAGGAAGAAGAAGTACAGGTGGAGATTCCGAAGGCAGAAGAAATCGGAACATCCATGGGTGATCTTCTAAAAAAATTTAAATTTTAATAAGTAAATAGTGAGAGCAGCATGAAAATGTTCGCTTAACAGAATTTGAAAAATCGGAGGAGTTTCATGGCAGCAAATAAGATTGTACATGAGCCGGGAAAATATTTTGACTGTACTTCCATGCATGGGAAATGGTGTACCATTACCATGGTGGGACAGGATGTCGGTTATGCCCGGGTAGGAATTATTTCTTCCGGACGCGATTATATATTGTTTCAGTTCCGGGATAAAAAGGGGCTGGTTGCAAAAGCGTATGTCAAACACATTGTGGAAGTAAAAATGAATGAACGTAAGTTGAAAAAGGAGCAGGAGCTGGTGGTGCGAGAGTGGGATGACAGTGTGAATCCATTTACATATTTTCTGGATAAGCGCTGTGATATTCATGTGCATCAGACACGATTGTTTGAAGCCAGTCCGGGATTTTTTCATGCAAAAATTATGTTTGTGGGTGAAAATATCATTCGTATACATGAAAACAGTAAAGACTATAATCTGAACCAGTTTATGATCTGCGGAATGATGGAGAGTTAAGAGGATTTCTAGAACTATGGAGAACAAAGAACAAAAATTGAGTATTGATATGGATAATGAAGCGTTAGAAAACGCAATGAAAACATTTCTTGCCGATAGAACAAACGGAAATATGGCAAAACTGATGGAAGTAATGAAGGATGCCAGATTTCTTGTTCCGGCAGATTTTCCACCGGAGATTAAGAAGAAAATTATCGAGAAAGTAAAACGTGGTGAGAAGGTAGATACCAAAGCGGCACCGCGTATGCTGCCGATTATTGTGCAAAATCAGCAGGGTGAATTTTTTGCACCTGCCTATACAACAAAGGAGCAGATGCCGGATACAAAGAAATGCCCGGCAATTCTGAATGTTGGAATCGATGAACTGTTACGAATTGCTTCCAATCCAAAACTGAACTTAAAAGGAATCATCGTAAATCCGGATACCGATAAGATGATCCTGCATCCGCAGTTTATTGAGGCGATGAAAAAGTTCAAAGAAGGAAATGGCCAGACAAAAGAAATCAAGATGACCAAGGAACAGTTTGAACAGTTTGCAAGAAAAAGCTGTGAGTGGAGCATTATTCCGCAGATGGTTTACAAAACCAAAGCAGATTTTATGAAAAAATTGGACGATGAGCGTGGAAAATATATGGCAACACTATATCGTCAGCCGTATGGAGACAAACTTCCATGCCCATATTCGGAAAAAGACTTCGATGTCATGGTTTTAAATATTGATGAAAAGACCTGCGTGGCAAGTATTGAGTTACCGGAGATGAATATTGCTCCACAGCTTGCACGTTCTATGTATATCGTATGGAATCCTCAGAATGATGAGATGCATTATTTTACCATTGAGCAGGGACAGCAGGGGGAGGAGAACGTTCTCTGTGGTGTCGGCTCCAATGGAAAACGCGAGGAGTTACAGACAGCGCCGCCGACCGGAAATGAGCTGGCAGCTATTCTGGAGCTGATCCGTGAGGAAGCAGAATAGTCGAAATAATGATATCATTAAAATAATGGTATTGATTATTTTGAAATAATTGTTATAATAAATAATTGTGTTTGGAAAACAGAATAGACAGTTCGTTTGTACCATCCTGTCGTAAAATAAAACCAGGGCTAGATCAGATCAGACAATCTGTGTTTATTCGAGCCGTGGTGAGAGAAAGCCACGGCTCTTTTTTAACAAAGGAAATTTATACTGAATTTTGGATGAAGAAAAAGTATAATGCGAAAAAATGAGACTTGGTATAGAGAATAAGAAGTTTGAACGCAGAATAAGCATTCCCACGCTTCAAGTGCGTAGAGCACTAAGCGGTGAGTAAAGGGGATGCTTATGTCAGTGGGAGTTAAAAGCTCCCACTGACAGGTCGCAAAGCGACTGCGTTCATGAGCAAGTAGCGAAAGCGAATTGCGAATGTCCGCTTTACATCAGGTGAAATGGTGCAGATGAGAAAGGAACAGGGGATTTATGTATAAAATTCGAATAGAAGAAAGTTTTGATTCGGCACATTTTCTTGCCGGATACGAAGGAAAATGCAGCAACTTGCATGGGCACCGCTGGCGGATCGTGATGGAAGCGAAAGCAGAAACGCTGCATGAAGCTGGACAGTTACGAGGTATGGTTACGGATTTTGGCGATATCCGCAGAGATTTAAAAGAATTGGCAGATGCCTATGACCATGCGTTTATTTATGAGAGTGGTACGTTAAAACCGCTGACCATTCAGGCATTGCAGGAAGAAGATTTCCGTCTGATCGAAGTACCGTTTCGACCGACCGCAGAGAATTTTTCCAAATTCTTTTATGAAAAAATGACGGAAAAAGGATATGATGTGCGGGAGATAGCGGTGTATGAGACACCGAACAACTGTGCAATCTATTCAGAAAATTAAGATGGAGAATGAAATGATATGGCAAATTATAAAGTGGTAGAAATATTCAGCAGCATCAACGGTGAGGGCACCCGTGCAGGACAGCTTGCTGTGTTCGTTCGTATGCAGGGGTGCAATCTGAATTGTGCTTATTGCGATACAAAATGGGCGAATGAGGCGGATGCACGGTTTCATTGGACATCCACAGAAGAAATTGTGGAACTGCTTCGCAGTATGGAAATTAAAAATGTAACCATTACCGGTGGAGAACCACTGCTTCAGGAAAATATTCTGGAGCTGTTAGAGACACTGGCGCAGGAAAAGGGACTGCGTGTAGAGATTGAGACAAATGGCAGTGTAGATCTGACTCCATTTGCGGGGATTCCGAACAGACCATCCTTTACCATGGATTATAAACTGCCGGGAAGCGGAATGGAAGCGCAGATGCGCACTGAAAATTTTGTCCTGCTTAACACAGATGATACGGTAAAATTTGTAGTGAAAGATTATACAGATCTGTGTCGAGCACGGGATGTGATCCGGGAATATGATCTGACAGAAAAATGTCATGTATACTTAAGTCCGGTATATGGACAGATTGAATTAGAAAATATCGTAAACTTTATGAAAGATAACCGCATGAACGACGTTAATATGCAGCTTCAGATGCACAAGATCATCTGGGACAGCGAAATGCGTGGTGTGTAGGGTGCCAGAGGTTGATACAGAGACAGAAAGGAGTCATAAATTATGGCAATAGATAAAGATGCAGTACGTGAACATATCCGTGGACTGCTGATCGCACTGGGAGATGATCCGGATCGTGAAGGACTCAAAGATACTCCGGATCGTGTGGCGCGAATGTACGAAGAAGTGTTCGAAGGAATGAATTATACCAATCATGAGATCGCGCAGATGTTTGACAAGACCTTTGAGGAAGATCTGACATTTTCTTCGGAAAACAGTGATTTTGTCATTGTAAAAGACATTGATATTTTCAGCTATTGTGAGCACCACATGGCATTAATGTATGATATGAAAGTGACTGTGGCATATGTGCCAAACGGAAAAGTTATCGGCCTGAGCAAGATTGCCCGGATCGCAGATATGGTATCTAAACGGTTGCAGCTTCAGGAACGCATTGGAACGGATATTGCTGAGATTATGCAGGAAATCACCGGCTCAGAAGATGTGGCAGTTTTGATCGAAGGATGCCATAGCTGTATGACTGCCCGTGGGATCAAGAAAACCGATGCAAAAACTTATACGACTACTTTGCGTGGACGGTTCCAGAATGATATGCTGTTGCAGATGCGTCTGAATCGGTAACATATAAAGAAGAACAATAACGATGTAAAGGCTAAATACAAAAGATGATATGTAAGAGTGAAAATAGATAATCTGGAGGAAAAAACATGAGTGAAAAAGCATTAGTATTATTCAGCGGTGGAGTAGATTCCACCACCTGTCTGGGACTTGCCATTGACCGCTATGGAAAAGAAAATGTCATTGCACTGTCTGTTTCATATGGACAGAAGCATGAAAAAGAGATTGAAGCATCCAGAAAAATTGCAGAATATTATGGTGTAGAGCATTTGTATCTGAATCTGGGCGAGATTTTCCAGTACAGCAACTGTTCACTGCTCAGCCATTCTACCGATGAGATTCCAGAGGAGGCATATGCCGAGCAGCTTAGCAGGACAGAAGGCAAACCGGTGTCTACTTATGTGCCGTTTCGAAACGGACTGTTTTTATCCTCAGCGGCAAGTATTGCCCTGTCCAAAGAGTGCAGCGTGATCTATTATGGCGCACATAGCGATGATGCAGCAGGCAGTGCATATCCGGATTGTTCCGATGCTTTTAATAATGCCATGAGAGATGCAATTTATCTTGGAAGCGGAAAACAGGTGACCATTGAAGCACCGTTTGTCAACTGGACGAAAGCAGATGTTGTCAAAAAAGGTTTACAGTTAAAAGTACCGTATGAGCTGACCTGGAGCTGTTATGAAGGTGGAGAAAAACCGTGTGGAAAATGTGGTACTTGTATCGATCGTGCGGCAGCTTTTGAGAAAAATGGTGTGAAAGATCCGGCACTGGACTAAAATGTTAGAAATGAGGAAAAAATAAATGTCAGGAAGAAGTAAAGAAGAAACTGCGGGCGTATCCTTACTTGGAAATCAGAACGTCCGTTATCCGGATAATTATGCTCCGGAAGTACTGGAAACCTTTGTGAATAAACATCCGGGAAATGACTATTTTGTAAAATTCAACTGTCCGGAATTTACCAGTCTGTGTCCGATTACCGGACAACCGGATTTTGCAACCATCACCATTTCCTATGTTCCGGGAGAGCGGATGGTTGAGAGTAAATCCCTGAAGCTGTATCTGTTCAGTTTTCGCAATCACGGAGATTTCCATGAGGATTGTGTCAATGTCATTATGAAAGACCTCATCAAACTGATGGATCCGAAATACATTGAAGTGTGGGGAAAATTCACTCCGCGCGGCGGTATCTCCATTGATCCGTACTGTAACTATGGCAAACCGGGTACGAAGTGGGAAGATGTTGCATGGAACCGGATGGCAAATCATGATCTGTATCCGGAGAAGGTAGATAACCGTTAACTGGAGGAAGAAAGGCATGGACGAAATGAAACGAATTGACCGTGTGCTGAAATATAAGGGTGCCATTGTGGACGTGTATGACGACATCATGCAGTCTCCAAGTGGAAATATTGCACACTGGGATTATATTGCACATCGAAAGGGCGCAGCAGCAGTGCTTCCGGTGACGGAAGACGGCAAAATCCTGATGGTGCGCCAGTACCGCAATGCACTGGATCGTGAGACACTGGAAATTCCAGCTGGATCCAGAGACAGCGTGGAGGAGCTGACTTCTGTTTGCGCAGCCAGAGAGCTGGAGGAGGAAACGGGTTACAAAGCGGCTCATTTAGAACTTTTGATCACGGTCTCTACCACCGTGGCATTTTGCAACGAAACCATCGACGTGTATCTGGCAACAGATCTGACAAAGACACAGCAGCATCTGGATGAAGATGAATTTGTGGAAGTGGAAAGCTATACCATTGAGGAATTAAAAGATATGGTACTGACACAGAAAATTCAGGATTCCAAGACTGCCGCTGCAATTATGGCATATTACGGTAAATACTGCATATAGATGAAAAAAAGGATCAGCAGGGTTACCGAAATAAGATGATCACAGGAACATTACGACAACCGGGAAAAGTAACTATGCTGCAAAAATGCATGGCACTTTTTCTTGGTTGTTTCTTTTTGGGCGTATTTATGGCAAATTTTTCACTTCATGACGAAGCATTGTGGATTGGGTTTCTACATGAAAATCAGGTGCGACAATTTGCTGGTGCTGGCGATGTGGAACCTGCAAAGGTATTATTAAAAAACATTCTTTTACAGCGTGGACTGCCTTGGGTTATTTTAATGATCGCCTTGTGTTTTCGATATGGACGCGTTGTTTGTGTCATCTGGTTTGGATGGCTTGGACTTTCCGGGGGTTTTGTGTTTGCGGCGCTGCTTGGGCGGTATGGATTTTCCGGGATCTGGCAGATGGGAATCCTTGGATTTCCGCAGGTCGCTGCTTATGTTGTGGCATACATTTTCCTGTTATTTTTGATGGAAGCGGGAAAACGTGTCAGACAGGAGCAAAAAAATGCGCGTTTGCTGAAAAATAAACTAGATCACAAAATACAGGCATTATTGGTAATATTAATTTTGCTTGATACGGGAATATACGGAGCCGGAATCTGGTTAGAGTACTGGGTGAATCCATGGATTTTATTACACGCAGCTATCGCTGGATGACATGAAAGTTATAATCATACATGATATCATATTGCTATATGTTATGTAACAGGAGTGTACCTGATGAAAATAAATAATTAGGTCTCTGGTTATGAGCAGGAAAAAAGGAATACAATATGATGCCTGAATTAAAAAGATACCCTGATCTTAAAAATAAGAAAAGGATATCTTTTTTACTTTGATGTTTATTATTTTTGATTTTTTTTGCTGATTTAATAATACAGGTAAATCTATTTTACAGAATCAGCAATAGCATAAAGTAACTGTTCGGATTCTTCCCATCCAAGACACGGATCTGTGATGGATTTTCCGTAAATATGTTCGCCGATTTTCTGGTTACCCGGGCAGATATAACTTTCGATCATAACACCTTTTACCAGTTTGTGGATGATCTCAGATTCTTTGCGGTTGTGCATTACCTCTTTGACGATACGAACCTGCTCTGCATATTTTTTGTTTGAGTTGGAATGGTTGGCATCCACGATACAAGCCGGGTTTACCAGATCCATTTTTTCATACATCTCATTCAGACGGATCAGATCTTCGTAATGGTAGTTCGGGATGGCAACACCGCGTTTGTTTACTGCACCACGCAAAATGACATGGGAGAGCGGGTTACCGGTTGTGTCAACTTCCCATCCGCGGTGTACAAAATGATGCGGATGCTGTGCAGCGTATACAGAGTTCAGCATAACAGAAAAGTCACCACTGGTCGGATTTTTCATACCGCTGGCAACATCAAAACCGCTGACGGTCAGACGATGCTGCTGATCCTCAACAGAACGGGCACCGATGGCTACATAGGAGAGCAGATCATTGATGTAATCCCAGTTTTCCGGGTAAAGCATCTCATCTGCTGCAGACAGACCGGTTTCTTCGATAGCGCGCAGATGCAATTTACGAACAGCGATCAGTCCTGCAACCATATCCGGTTTTGCCTCCGGATCCGGTTGTGTGGCAATTCCTTTGTATCCTTCACCGGTAGTACGTGGTTTGTTTGTATAGATACGTGGAATGATGATCAGTTTGTCTTTGGTCTGCTCATTGATTTTGGCAAGTCTGTGGATGTAATCCATAACAGGTTCTTCCTTGTCAGCGGAGCAGGGTCCGATGATAACAAGGAATTTGTCGGATTCCCCGCGCAGAACACGGGCAATCTCCGCATCACGCTCCTGTTTGATCTTCTGGCAGGCTTCGCTTAACGGGTAAGTCTGTTTGATTTCTTCCGGTGTCGGTAATTGTTTTAAATATGAAAAACTCATTGTGTTACTCCATTCTGTCCCAATCTTGCATCTGGATTCTTACATTAATAAATATAAGAGGGGGACATTTTGTATTTTAAGTATTTTATGTGTAGTGTGCAGTGGTACTTATGGTTGAAAATATTTCTGTCGAACAATCTCGATCGGCATCTTTTCACCTGTCCAGCATTCGAAAGAAGCAGCGCCCTGAAAGAGCAGCATGTACATTCCGTTAAATACGTGACAACCGACAGCTTCTGCCATCTGATATAATTTTGTCTTACGCGGATTGTAGATAATGTCACATACGATCAGTTCTGGGAACAGCATAGAGGCATCCGGAATCGGGCATCCGTCTTCGTGAGGTGCCATGCCGACGTTGGTTGCGTTTGTCAGGATCGCGCTCTCAGAGATACTTTTTCTCATCTGATCGATGTCTGCAAAATCGTAAACATTGATGTTGCAGGAGGTATGCTCACGGACACGGTCTGCAAATGCAAGTGCACGCTCATATTCTTCTGTAAATTCTTTTAATTGGAACATGTCAATGTCAGAGACACCGTCCAATGCTGCCTGTGTGCAGATTGCAGTAGCAGCGCCGCCAGCGCCAAGAACGGTCATTTTCTTTCCGATAATATTGTGTCCGGCATCCGCAACAGATTCCATAAAGCCGACACCGTCAGTTGTGTGACCAATCAGCTTGTCATCTTTTGCAATCACGGTATTGCATGCCTGCGCAATGGTAGCAGCCGGAGTCAGCTCATCCATGTATTCAAGAATTTGTACTTTGTACGGCATGGTTACGTTAAAACCTTTTGCACCGATTGCCTGAAGCCCGTGTACAGCGGTACCAAGATCTGTGTTTGCCAGATCAAAAGCCAGATATACATAGTCAAGGTTTAACTGGCGAAATGCCTCGTTGTGCATTTGAGGAGATACGCTATGCGCCACAGGAGTGCCGATGAGTCCTGTTAATTTGGTTTTTCCAGTGATTTCCATTCTTCTTCCCTACCTTATTAATAATCAGAATATTGTGTTTTGTCCCATGTAAATTGGTGAGATATTACAAAACAGTTACTCTGCAAATATATGGTACTATGATAGGTGTTTTTTGAAAAAAAGTCAATGTCTGTCGGCTTTTATGGTTCCTGAATCTGTAAAAATATGATACAATGAGCGCAAGAGAGTCAACACGCTGGCATGATTGACGAACGGCGAATATTGATCATGAACCGCTTTTGTTCATGATACAAAAAACCGTTAAGCGTATTGCGGAATGGAGGTAAATATGCAGAATGCATTTGAAATAAAAGGAATCCGGATCGGAGACGGTAAACCGGTGATCTGTGTGCCGGTGGTTTCACCGGAAAGAGAAGCAATTATTGAACATATCAAAGCACTGACGGAACAGAAAGTGCAGATGATCGAATGGAGAGTGGATTGCTTTCGTGAGGCAGATGATGTGGCAGCAGTCAGAGCAGTATTAGATGCGGTAAAGCCATTTCTGACAGAGACTATTTTCCTGTTCACTTTCCGGACAAAACAGCAGGGCGGAAGCCGTCAGATGGAAGAATGGAAGATTCTGAAACTGAATGAGACAGCGGCAAAAAGCGGTTGTGCCGATATGATTGATCTGGAATTTTTTGAGGCAACAAAACCGGAAAAAGAAATTCGACGTTTTCAGCGGATTGGCGTTCGGGTGATCGCTTCCCATCATGATTTTGATGCAACACCGGATGATCGTATTTTGCGGATGCTGATGGAGCAGATGCAGCAGGGCGGTGCAGACGTGGCAAAACTGGCAGTGATGCCGCAGAATGCAGATGATGTGGTCCGTCTGCTGAAACTGACCAACGATATGAAGCAGAAGTATCCGACTCTGCCGATAGTGACTATGTCTATGGGCGCACTTGGCGTTGTCAGCCGTATGGCAGGAGAGATTTTTGGTTCCTGTATCACGTTCGGTGCTGTGGGAGAGACTTCTGCACCGGGACAGATCGCAGCTGATAAGCTGGATGATATTCTGACCGTGATTCATCAGGGATTATGTTAATTAGAAGCAATATATTATAGAAGGAGAAGTAAAAAAGTATGACACAGCACATTTATCTGATCGGTTTTATGGGAACCGGAAAAACAACCATCTCACATAAATTACATGAGTTAACCGGAGCCAAAGAAGTGGATATGGATGTATGGATCGTAGAGAAAAATGAGATGTCCATCAACGATATGTTTGAAAAATACGGTGAGACCTATTTTCGTGACCGGGAGACAGATGCAGTCCGGGAGATTTCACAGACGGAACCGGCAATCGTGTCCTGTGGCGGAGGCGCAGTACTCCGTGACCAGAATACACAGATGATGAAGAAAACTGGAAAAATCGTACTTCTGACAGCAACACCGGAGACGGTGTATGAGCGTGTCAAAGACAGTACGGATCGCCCATTGCTGAATGGAAATATGAATGTGGAACATATTGCATCTCTGATGGAAAAACGCCGGGAGCTGTATGCGAATGCCTGTGACATTAAAGTGGCAACAGATGGAAAGACACCGCAGGAAATCGCGGAAGAGATTTTAAAAATTAGCAGAAACTAATCAATGCTTTTCGACATGCAGATTTTGAAGACTAAATAGTATAGAAAATATTGAACAGACACCTGAATATATAGAGAGTGAGAAAAATTAACATATATAATTTATCAGTGAACAGAAAAATGGAAGAATTTTTTTCAAGGAGCGATTGTTAGCGACGGAGACAAAATTCTCCTATTTTTCGTCCGTTATAATAATGCCTTTAACTTTCGCGAAAAAAGTTTTGCTTTTTTGCAGTGTATGTGGTATGATAAATTTTGTTCGTTGCAAGTGTATATTTCGCAGCCGTAGTCTAACGGATAGAACACAGGACTCCGACTCCTGCAATGTGGGTTCGATTCCCGCCGGCTGCATTTTGATTCCCGGTTTGAAACCGGGAATTTTTTGCTTTTTTATAAAAAACTTGAAAAATTGCCCAAATATGCTATGCTAATTCTGAGTATGAAAAATTAACAAATATATTAATTACAATAGATAAATTAGGTGAGAATTGAATGAGGAAGATAGGAAAAAAAGGTTTTACGTTAACGGAATTAATTGTTGTACTTGTAATTATGGGCCTCATCGCCGCAATCGCAGTTCCACTATTTACGAATTACTGGAGAAAGGCGGAGTTTCGTAAGAATGAGGAAAATGCCAAAACGGTATATCTGGCGACAGAATCAAAATTGACGTATTATCGATCTTCCGGGCAATGGGACAGCTTTTTAAAACAGATTAAAAAACAGGCAGAAAAGCAGGTACATTAAAAGGCATCGTCAGTCAGTGCCTAATCCCGTGCGGCGGTGGTGTGACCCGTGTGGCAGGTACGGAACTTCTGGTAGCAACGGATGCGATCCTGAATCTGATCCGGGAAGGAAAGACACATCAGATTTCCAGTATGATGCAGTCGGGAACAGCACTTGGCATGCATACCCTGAATATGGATCTGGTGCGTTTGATGCATCAGGGATATATTACCTGGGAAGATGCGGTTATATATACGAATAATAAGGCAGAACTGGAAGCTATCTACGATAAAACAGAATAGTATGATTTAAACTATAATAATACGTCTGGGTTTGAAAAGAATTATGAAAATCTTATGAATTCGTTACTTTTCACACGTGCCATTCACAAATTTACTACATATGATGAGTGAACCGTAACATGAATTCTAAGCATTTCATAAACTTTTTTGGAAATACCTAGACGTATTTTCTTTGCTGTGGTATGATGTTAGGCGAAATATCGGAGGTGGAAAATGTCAGATTTTGATAAGAAGAAACCAAATATAAAAAGCGATACAGAGGAAATATATGAGATTCCGGATATTGTGACCGGAGGAAGCGAACATAAAGAGACAAAAGAACCGAAAATAAAAAAAGAAAAAAGAGTGAAGCAAATGAAACATACAAATTCGGAGCATAATCATAATAAAGAAAATAAGAAGCATACATTTGAAATGCATAACAAAAAGCATAGTAAAAAAGCGGCACAGGACGATATCATGGAGGATCTGGAGTTTATCTCTGAGGAATCCGTGAAGGATAAGTCCCGTATGGCAGAAGGCAAACCAATCGCCAATGAATTTGTTTCCAAGAAAAAGACTCTGCGACGCAGTGTGGATCAGATGGAGGCAAAGAAGGAGAAATCTGTGGCATTTATGCGCAGAAATCTAGCATTTGTCGGCATTGCCTGTCTTGTGATTGTTGTAGCAATCTGTGCGATCGTGATCGGTGTAAAGAGCATGAAGGCAAAGAAGGCGGCGGCAGAGAAGAATCAGACGTTGTCCACGCAGGAATATGAAAAAGACGGACATGCAGAGATCAATGAGTTGTTTGCAAATTACTACAAAACATATGCAGCTGGTGATACCGAAGAAATGGTTGGTTATGCAAATCCGATCACAGACATGGAAAAAAGTTACATTTCTATGTATAGCCAGTATATTGAGAAGTTTGATAATATTATTTGTTATACAAAGCCCGGAGCAGATGAGAATTCATACATAGTTTCTGTTGCTTATGATCTGAAATATAAAAATATAGAGACTGCAGCACCGGGACTGGATTTCTTCTATGTCCGTACCAATGACAAAGGACAGGTATACATTGACAATATTTACAGTTCTTTCAACCTGAACTATCAGGAAAATCCGCTGGATGATACGATCCGTCAGCTCATCACAGATTATGAGGCAGGAGAGGATGTCATTGCATTACAGGCAAACGTTCAGACACGATATGAGGAAGCAGTCGCAAAAGATGCGGATCTGAAAAATATGATCGAAACAACGATCACAAATGCAATCAACGAATGGAAGACTGCACAGGATCAGCAGGCACAGCAGAAAGCACAGGAAGCTGCAAATCAGGTAGCCGCAGAGGATCAGCAGCAACAGGATCAGCAGGCGGCAGACCAACAGCAACAGCAGGATCAGCAGCAGGCACAGACTCCGACGGAGACAGAGCAGAAAGCATGGGTTTATGCAACAGAAACCATGAATATCCGTCAGGAACCGAATGAGCAATCTGCGGTACTGGCATCTGCGTTACAGGGTTCTGAGCTGAGACAGCTTGCCGTTACTTCGGATGGATGGAGCAAGGTTAAGACCGGGGATATTGTAGGATATGTCAAAACTGAATATGTAACGACACAGCATCCGTAAAAGGAAGACGCAAGTGGCGTATAAGAATGAGAAAAAAGGGGACAGCCAGTCTGTTCCCTTTTGATGTCTGTCTGGGGTATGAGGCTTCGATAAAAATAAAACAGGCAGAACGTCTGTTCTAATATGTAATGAGATACATATTTTAAACGGAAGTGGCAATACTAACCAAAAACGGAGGTATTGTCATGACACAAAAAGACGAGGATGATCTGTTACATGAGATATGCAGAAATGCCAGCATGGGTGTGGAAGCGATTCACGAAGTACTAAAGGATATTTATGATGAGGAGTTTGCATATGAATTAAATGTGCAGGCAGATAAAATGCAGCAGTTTGGCAGAAAGGCAGGAATGCGTCTGCGGGAGAACGGGGAAGAACCGGCAGAGCCGAAACCAATCTCCACGGCGATGCTGAAAACAGCGATCCGCATGAAAACAATGGTGCAGAACAAGACCGGGGATATGGCAGACCTGATGTATAAGGGAAATGACCGTGGAGTCAGGGAATTAAAACATGCGATCCACAAATATAAGGATGCCGGAATTTATGCCACGGAACTGGCAAAGGAAATGATTGATTTTGAGGAGGAGAACCTTCAGAAGATGCGTTCTTATCTGGATGATGAATGAAGCCTGGAAACATTGGATGATAACTGAATCATAGAATGCTGTAATAATAAAGCATGGCTAAATTACAATGATCAAGCCAAATGACAGAAGTACAAGGATGGAAATGGAGCGGGATATGGAAGAAAAACAGGCGGGAATCCGCATTAACAAATATCTCAGCGAAGCCGGGGTCTGCTCCCGGCGCGCTGCGGATCGTGAGATTGAAAAGGGAAACGTATGGATCGATGGGCGACGGGCAGTGACCGGTGACCGGATTATGCCGGGGATGAAAGTCACGTTTTGTGGGAAAGAAGTTTCTTTGGAGGATGAGGAGATCCTGATTGCATTTCACAAGCCGGTGGGGATTGTCTGCACCGCCGAGAAGCGTGAAAAAAATAATATCATTGATTATATCGGTTATCCGAAGCGAATTTATCCGGTGGGACGGCTGGATAAGGATTCTGAAGGTCTGATCCTGCTGACTAATCAGGGAGAATTGGTGAACAAGATGATGCGGGCTGGTAATTATCATGAAAAAGAATATGTTGTGACAGTCAATAAAGATATTACCGGTGATTTCTTAAATCAGATGCGTAATGGATTATATCTGGAAGAACTGGATGTACATACGAGACCGTGTAAAGTAAAAAAAGTCAGTGCGCGGACCTTTCAGATCATTCTGACACAGGGGTATAACCGTCAGATTCGAAGAATGTGTGAAGTCTGTGGCTATCGCGTGCGAAAGCTGGTGAGGACAAGGATTATGAATATTTTACTTGGAGATCTGGAGGCAGGAACGTATCGGGATCTCACCGGAGAGGAACTGCAGGAGTTAAAAAAATTGACGGCACATTCTTATAGTGCACCAAAATCCGGAACAAAAGGTACGGTCAGAAAGTGAATTAAGACTGCTGATAAATCGAACAGATCAAATGAAATTCATGTGGAGCCTGACATGTGACAAACGGATATATTCTTTAAAGAATATAGGTCAGCGTAAGTATAAAAACGGAGAAATGAGAATGGAACAGGAAAATTATAAAGTAAGGGCAGAAGAACTGCGTAAACAAATAGAATATCACAGCAATCGTTACTATAATATGGATGATCCGGAGATTACGGATTATGAGTACGATATGATGATGCAGGAGTTAAAAAAACTGGAGAAAGAACACCCGGAACTTGTGACACCGGATTCTCCGACACAGAAGGTCGGCGGAACCGCGAAACGTACCGCCGGTGTGTTAGTGCGTCATAATGTGCCGATGCTGAGCCTGCAGGATGTCTTTTCCAAAGAAGAAGTCTATGAGTTCGTACATGAGATGCAGGAACAGTTAGAAGATCCGGAGTTTGTCGTAGAGTACAAGATTGACGGACTTTCCATGGCTCTTCGTTATGAAGAAGGTGAATTGAAATTAGCAGTTACCCGTGGAGACGGAATTATTCAGGGTGAGGATGTGACAGCAAATGCTAAAGTGATTTCTGATGTAAAGAAGAAAATGAAGCAGCCACTGCCATATATCGAAATTCGTGGCGAAGTCTATATGAAAAATGCAGATTTTGAAAAGGTAAATGAAACTCAGGAAATGCTTGGCAAAAAGACTTTTGCAAATCCGCGAAACTGTGCGGCAGGTACGCTGCGCCAGTTAGACAGCCGAATTACAAAGGAACGCCGGCTTTCCATGTTTATATTTAATGTACAGGAAGTGCGGGGGCATGAATTTAAGACGCATGTGGAAGGATACGAGTATTTGAAAAAACAGGGTGTTCCGGTGATTGAAGATTATCGTGTCTGTCATACCGCAGATGAGGTGTGGGATGCTATTTGCAAGATCGGTGAAAACAGAGGAAATCTGTCTTATGATATTGACGGAGCGGTTGTGAAATTAAATTCTATTGCAGACCGCCAGAAACTTGGCGCAACATCCAAAGTACCACGTTGGGCGATCGCGTATAAATATCCGCCGGAGGAGAAAGAGACAAAGCTGCTGGATATTGAGTTATCCGTAGGAAGAACCGGTCGTATTACTCCGACTGCCATTTTTGAACCAATTCGTCTGTGTGGCACCAGTGTTTCCCGTGCAACCCTACACAATCAGGATTTTATCAATACTCTGGATGTGGGGATCGGCGATACCATCGTGGTATACAAATCCGGTGAGATCATACCAAAAATCAAAGAAGTGCGTAAGGACAAACGTCCGGCAGACTGGCAACGTTTCCAGATTCCGGATATCTGTCCGGTCTGTGGAGCGAAAACAGTCCGTGAAAAAGATACGGCAGATATTCGATGTGTTTCTCCGGAGTGTCCGGCACAGTTAGAACGGCATATTATCAATTTTGTCGGACGCGATGCCATGGATATCAAAGGTTTTGGTGCTGTCTATGTGACAGAACTGGTGCGTTTGGACTATATCCATGATATTGCAGATATTTACTGCCTGAAAGATTATCGTGAAGAACTGATTGAACAGGGCATTGTTGGAAAAGAAAAAAATACGGATAAGCTGCTGGATGCCATCGAACAATCTAAACAAAATGAACCATTCCGGCTGCTGACAGGATTTGGAATCCAGAATGTAGGAAAAGCAGCGGCAAAAGCAATCATGCGCAAGTTCAAGAGCATTGATGCCCTGGCAAAGGCAAACAGAGAGCAGCTTCTGGAAGTGAATGATATTGGAGAAGTCAGCGCAGAGTGCATTTTGGATTATTTTGCAAGTGAAAAGAATCAGAAGATTCTGGAGCGATTGCGGGAATATGGACTTACCATGGAACTGGCAGAAGATGATACCATCGGTGATCTGCTGGCAGGTCTGACGATCGTTGTGACAGGTACGCTGCCAAACCTTGGCAGAAAAGAAGCACAGGAGCTGATTGAAAAGAACGGTGGAAAAGCTGCCGGAAGTGTTTCGAAAAAGACCAGTTATGTGCTGGCAGGAGAAAATGCGGGAAGCAAACTGACGAAAGCAGAGCAGCTTGGAATCCCGGTAATTACAGAAGAAGAATTTCTGCAGATGCTCCAGAAAGAAGCATAGGCAGAGAACAGATGGAAACATATAAAATGGTATGCGTTATTTGTGCGCGGCAGGCGGCATAAGTGGAGAAAAACAATTATGCCTGCAGGTTGTTATATAGACGAGAATTTTGGATAGTGACAGATGAGTAAGAAGGACAACAGACACGAGAAAAAACGGAATATGAAAGAGTTACTTGTTACGATGTTCAAGATTGGCTGTATCGGATTTGGAGGCGGAACGGCACTGGTTCCAGTCATTGAATCCGAGGTTGTATACGAAAAACGGCTGGTCAATAAGGAAGAATATACGAAGGATGTGATCGTGGCAAATATTACGCCGGGTGCCCTTCCGGTAGAAGTGGCAGCGGGAGTGGGACGAAAGGTCTGTGGAATGCCGGGAATGCTGCTTTCCGCACTTTTAATGGGGTTACCGGGAACCTTTCTGACAGTGTTACTGTTGATTCTGATCAACAGTTCGGGAATGCGGGTATTACAGCAGATTTTGTTTGCTTCCGCAGGTGTTACCGCCTATATCATTTATATGCTGATCATGTATGCAAAAGGAACCTGGCGGGAATGCCGGGAGAGTGGAACGACGAAAAGCGGTATGCTTTTTATGTTTCTGGTATTTATCCTGACTTCCGGGAAGGAACTGTTTCAGTTGTTTGGCATTGATCGAACGCCGATTTTTGACATTTCGACCATTGATGTGCTGTGTGCCGCATTTTTTATTATTTTTTATATCGGCGGTGTTTTCCGGTTGGGCAGAGTGATCGTAGCGATAGTGATCACAGTACTTTACTGTTTCTGTGTAGGAAAAATGCATCTGATCAACAGCACGGTGGTGCTTGGGATTATTCGGCTTGCCATGGTAGTATTGTCGATTTATGGACTGCGTGCAGGAATTGAAGGAAAAATACCGTTTTCGTGGAAATCATTAAAGCGGCTGGTTCGGGAGGAAATCTGCTGGGCAGGATTGTTTTTCCTGCTGTCTTTGCCGGCGTTTCTTTGTTTTGGAAAAACGCTGGCATTTGCCGGCAGAGGATTAATCTCAGCGGTGATCTCCTTTGGCGGTGGCGATGCTTACCTGGCAGTCGCAAACGGGATGTTTGTTAACACGGGAATGATCGAATATGAAGACTTTTATTTTAAGATCGCATCCGTGGCGAATGGTCTTCCGGGGTCAATCCTGTGCAAGATTCTGGCAGGCGTGGGATACATATTAGGGTGTCAGTCCGGTGGCACCTGGTGCGGCATCTTTGTGGCGTTATGTGGGTTTGCCTGCAGTATTGCAGCATCCGGTGGCACATTTTCTGCGGTAGTCTATATTTATGAACGATTTGAAAACCTGCAGATTTTTCATGTGCTGCAGACATACATGCGTCCCATTGTGGCGGGATTGCTTCTGACGGTGTGCACTTCCATGATTTACCAGAATACGAGGATTGCCTGCTGGTATTTCTGGCCGCTGGTATCTATGCTGCTGCTGACCTTTGGCATTTTTCTGTTGAATGTATTCTGGCGGCGGCGCGGTATAGTGCGACCATTACAGATGGTGCTGTTTTCCGCAGCAACATCTCTGATCGTGTGCAACGTATTTGCATCGATCCATTAAAAAAACGTTTTCAAACATCAAATAATTTGGTATACTAATAAATAATATTGAAAATCTGATTATGATAAGGAGGTTTTTTCTATGGCTGAAGATAGACGAGGATTAAAGATCAAAGAGGATGGACTTGGAGAAGTTCAGATCGCAGAGGAAGTAATTACAATTATTGCAGGACTGGCTGCTACGGAAGTTGAGGGTGTCTGCTCCATGGGTGGCAACATTACAAAAGAGCTGGTAAGCCGTCTTGGTATGAAGAATCTTTCCAAAGGCGTACGCATTGAAGTGGACGAGGAAGATAAAGTTCAGGTATATGTAACCATCAATATCGCTTATGGCTATGGAATCCCGGAAGTATCCCGTAATGTACAGGAGAAGATCAAATCCGCCATCGAGAATATGACAGGACTGGAAGTATCCGGTGTCAATGTAAGAATTGCAGATGTTGATATGAAGGGCGCAGCTGAGTAGAAAAACTGCGCGCGGGCATGGGAATGATGCCACGAAATACAAATAGAAAAAACGGTGGAGGAAAATATGAGCCGAAGAGAACAGAGAGAACAGATTTTTAAAATCCTGTTTGGAGTTGAGTTCCACAGTGCGGATGAACTGGAGGAACAGATTGGATTATATATGGAGGATCTGGGAGACATCCGTAAAAAAGATGCCGACTATATGACCGGAAAGGTACGCAGCATTGTGGAACATATGGATGAGATTGATGAAATGATCAACCATGCATCCAAAAACTGGAAGACCACACGTATGGCGAAAGCAGAACTTTCTATTTTGCGTCTTGCTGCATATGAGATCAAATATGAGGATGACATTCCGGTATCTGTATCCATCAATGAAGCAGTTGAACTGGCAAAATTATACGGATCAGATCATGGACCGGCATTCGTAAACGGAATCTTATCAGGAATGGTATGAAACAACGAAACGTCTATTCTGTCGGACAGATAAATATGTACATCCGCAATATGTTTGCGCAGGATTTTATGATGAATCATGTTGCGGTGCGTGGAGAAGTGTCTGACTGTAAATATCATTCTTCCGGGCACATTTATTTCACTCTGAAAGATGAGACCGGTGTGCTCAAAGCAATCATGTTTCGGACACAGGCAGCACGGGGACTGCCTTTTCATATGAAAGAGGGCGACCGTGTTGTGGTGATCGGAGCGATTCGGATTTATGAGAGAGACGGAAAATATCAGCTTTATGCGGAAGAAATTTCCCGGGAGGGCGCAGGACTTCTTTATCAGAAATTTATGGAGACAAAGAGGGAACTGGAGGAGATGGGCATGTTTGCGGAAGAATACAAGCAGCCGATTCCACGCTTTGTATCCCGGGTAGGTGTTGTGACAGCACCAACCGGAGCTGCTGTCCGCGATATTCAGAATATTTCACACCGGAGAAACCCCTATGTACAGGTGATTCTGTATCCGGCACTGGTGCAGGGCGAGTACGCTGCGGCATCTATCGTGCAGGGCATTCACGCGCTGGAAGCGAAAAATGTGGATGTGATCATTGTTGGCAGGGGTGGTGGTTCAATGGAAGACCTGTGGGCATTTAACGAAGAAATTGTCGCACGGGCTATTTTTGAGTGCCCGATTCCTATCATTTCCGCGGTGGGACATGAGACGGATTTTACGATTGCGGATTATGTGGCAGACCTGCGTGCACCGACACCTTCTGCGGCGGCGGAGCTGGCAGTATTTGAAGTTGACCGGGTGCTGGATATGCTTCAGAACGGTCAGGAGCTGCTTGTGCGGCGATTGCAGCAGCAGATTGAGAAAAAGAGAAGTTTTCTGCGGGAATATCAGTTACGCTTGCAGAATCTGCATCCGAAAAATCAGTTATTGCAAAATCGGCAGTATCTTATGGATCAGGAAGAAGCTCTGGAACGTAAAATGCAGGAAATTTTACGACAGAAGCGTCACAGACTGGAAATGTATGCGGCGCGACTGGAAGGAGTTTCCCCATTAAAAAAATTGCAGGGACCGTATGCGTTTCTGACGGATTCGGATGGAAAACCATTGCAGCGGGCATCCAGGCTGCATCCGGGGGATCAGTTTTCGGCATATACGCTGGATGCTACGATTGAAGCTAAAGTGTGTCAGATTAAGAAAAAGGAATAATATCTGCATATATTTTTTGCGAAACTGTTCACAGAAAATGAAATGCAGTCAGTATAAAGGAAATACACAATATGGAAGGAAATCAGGAATCAGAAAAAGAAACAGAAGCCGGACAGGAGCGTCAGCCATCACTGGAGGAAATGTTTGCGCGTCTGGATGAGATTCTTAACAATATGGAAGATCCGGATATTTCATTGGAAGATGCGTTCTCGCTGTATGAACAGGGGATGAAGGATATCCGAAGCTGCAATGAAAAGCTGGATCTGGTAGAGAAAAAGATGATGGTAATCGCAGAGGATGGAACGGAAGTTCCTTTCGCATAGGAGAGGTACGGAATATGGAATTCAGAGAAAAGATAACAGAGCATACCAAAGAGGTAGAAGATATCATTACGAAATTTCTTCCGGCAGAGGAAGGGTATCAGAAGACGGTCATGGAAGCAATGAATTACAGCTTTCTGGCAGGTGGAAAACGTCTGCGCCCAATGCTGATGTTGGAGACGTATCGTCTGTTTGGCGGCAGCTCCAAAGCAATTGAGCCATTTATGGCAGCAATTGAGATGATTCATACGTATTCCCTGATCCATGATGATCTTCCGGCAATGGATAATGATGATTATCGCCGTGGAAGAAAAACGACACATGTCGTATATGGAGAGGCAATGGGAATCCTTGCAGGTGATGCACTGTTGAATTTCGCATTTGAAACTGCCTGCAAGGGGCTGATGGCAGAGCCGGGAAATCCAAATGTGGCAAAAGCTATGCAGATTTTGGCACAGAAAGCCGGCATTTATGGCATGCTTGGCGGACAGGTAGTGGATGTGGAATTTGAGGGCTTACCCTTAGAACGGGAAAAACTGGATTTTATCTATGATCTGAAGACGGGAGCACTGATTGAATCTTCCATGCTGATCGGAGCGGTACTGGCAGGTGCTGATGAGGAGGTACAGAATGTGATTTTACAGGTCGCAGGAGATATTGGTCTGGCATTTCAGATTCAGGACGATATTCTGGATGTTACCAGTGATATTGAGACGCTTGGAAAACCGATCGGAAGCGATGAAAAGAATCATAAGACAACCTATGTGACAATCCGAGGACTGGAGCAGGCACAGAAGGACGTGGAAGAAATATCACAGAGAGCATTAGATGGTCTTGCTTCTCTGAAAGAACAAAACAGTTATCTGAATGAACTGGTAGTTTATCTGGTTCACAGAAAAAAATAGGGGATAAAAATGTCGGTATTAGATCGAATTAATCAGCCAAATGATATAAAATATTTAAGTGAGACACAGTTGGAGGAGCTGCCAGGAGAGATCCGGCAGTTTCTGATCGAGCATCTTTCCAAAACCGGAGGGCATCTGGCATCCAATCTGGGAGCTGTGGAGCTTACAATGGCGTTACACCTGGTGCTGAATTTCCCGGAGGATAAACTGATCTGGGATGTGGGACATCAGTCTTATACACATAAGATCCTGACCGGACGAAAAAATGAGTTTGACCATCTGCGGCAGTTGGATGGCATGAGTGGTTTTCCAAAGCGGTCTGAGAGTGACTGTGACTGCTTTGATACAGGACACAGCTCTACATCTATTTCTGCGGGACTTGGATTTGCCAGAGCCAGAGATTTGCTTGGAGAAGATTACAATGTAGTTTCTGTCATCGGAGACGGCGCATTGACTGGTGGTATGGCATTCGAGGCTCTGAACAATGCAGCAGAATTGAATACAAATCTGATCATTGTATTAAACGATAACAAAATGTCCATCTCTGAAAACGTGGGAGGACTTTCCCAGCATCTTGCTTCCCTGAGAACCGCAGAGGCATATCAGGAATTTAAGTCCGGAGTACACAGTTCCCTGGAGCGTTTGCCATATGGTGAACGTGTGGTACGCAGAATCCGCAAAACCAAAAGCAGTTTAAAGCAGCTGCTGATTCCGGGTATGATCTTTGAAAATATGGGAGTGACTTATCTGGGACCGGTGGACGGACACAATCTGAATGATATGGTCCGGATTTTGCAGGAAGCAAAGAAAGTCAACGGCCCGGTGGTTGTACATGTACAGACCGAAAAAGGGCTTGGTTATCTGCCGGCGGAAGAACATCCGGCACATTTTCATGGAACAGGACCGTTTGACATTGCGACAGGAAAGGCATTGGTTCAAAAAGAAAAAGCAACCTATACAGATGTATTTTCTACTGTGATCTGCAAGATTGCTGCAAAAAATGACGAAGTTGTGGCAATTACGGCAGCTATGGCAGACGGTACTGGTTTAAAGAGATTCCGTTCGGAGTATCCGGCAAGATTTTTTGATGTGGGAATTGCGGAAGGCCATGCAGTGACTTTTGCAGCAGGACTTGCAGCGGCAGGACTGCATCCGGTATTTGCGGTGTATTCTTCCTTTTTACAGAGGGGATTTGACCAGATTGTACATGATGTCTGTATGCAGAATCTTCCGGTAGTATTTGCCATTGACCGGGCAGGTCTGGTTGGCGCAGACGGTGAGACCCATCAGGGAGTGTTTGACCTGTCCTTTATGGGGATGATCCCGAATATGATTGTGCTTGCACCGAAAAATAAATGGGAGCTTGCGGATATGCTGCGGTTTGCTTTTCGACAGAACGGACCGGTGGCAGTGCGCTATCCGCGTGGAACGGTCTATGATGGTCTGAAGGAACATCGTGCACCGATCTGTTATGGAAAGAGTGAATGGATCTGTGAAGAAATGCAGATCGCGATTTTTGCCGTTGGAAACATGGTAGAAGAAGCTGTGAAGGTACATGAGATCCTTCATGAGAGAGGTTATGACTGTTCTCTGATCAATGTCCGTTTTGTAAAACCGTTGGATCAGGAAACACTTCTGAAAGCGGCAAAGGAGCATTTGCTGATCGTTACCATGGAGGAAAATATTTTACGCGGTGGTTTCGGTTATGCAGCGGCAGCTTTTTTAAGCACGGCAAATGAGAATACAAAAGTGCTTCATTTTGGCATTGACGACCAGTTTGTACCGCATGGAACTGTTTCACAGTTACATGAACGGATTGGTCTGGATGCACAGAGTATGGCAGAAAAAATTATTGAGACATACAAAACCATTTAGGATAAAAATTTAGGATTAAAGGATATAAAAAACGAAGATGAAAGAAAGACTGGATATATTACTGGTAAAAAGAAATCTGGCTCCTTCCAGAGAAAAGGCAAAAGCAATGATCATGGAAGGAAATGTATTTGTCAACAATCAGAGGGAAGATAAAGCAGGTTCTTCTTTTGAGGAAAATGTCCCGATTGAAATTCACGGAAATACGTTAAAATATGTCAGTCGTGGCGGTCTGAAACTGGAGAAAGCCATGAATGAGTTTGGACTGACGTTGGACGGTGATATCTGTATGGATATTGGTGCATCTACTGGCGGATTTACCGACTGTATGTTACAGAATGGTGCCACAAAGGTATATTCTGTGGATGTTGGATATGGACAGTTTGCATGGAAGCTGCGTCAGGATCCGCGTGTGGTCTGCATGGAAAAAACAAATATCCGTTATGTGACACCGGAGGATATCGACGATGTGCTTGATTTTGCATCGGTGGACGTGTCCTTTATCTCACTGACGAAGATTTTAGAGCCGGCAAGAAATCTGTTAAGAGATGGCGGTCAGATGGTTTGTCTTATCAAACCACAGTTTGAGGCAGGCCGTGAAAAAGTCGGAAAAAAAGGCGTGGTCAGAGACAAAGCAGTACATCTGGAAGTAGTAGAGCGCATTGTATCCTTTGCGTTGGAGAACGGATTTTCCGTATTGCACCTTTCTTATTCTCCGATCAAAGGACCGGAGGGAAATATCGAGTATCTGGTGCACATTCAGAAAAGCGAGACTGCGGCAAAGGAGGAAAGCGTTGATCCGGTAGCAGTGGTAGAAGCTGCACATGCAGAGCTTGATAAGTAATATTATGAAAAAGTTTTTTATTATCACAAACGAACATAAAGATATGAATCTGGCAGTTACAAATGCCATTTCCGATTATATTATTGCAAAGGGCGGAACCTGCACTCATTATGTCAGTACAAAAACCGGATGGAGTGAACGTAATCTTCGCCGTTTTGAACAGTCCGATATTGATGCAGACTGTATTATTGTACTTGGTGGCGATGGTACACTGGTTCGGGCGGCCAGAGATATGGCAAGTATCGGGATTCCGCTGATCGGTGTCAATATGGGAACGTTAGGTTATTTGTGTGAGCTGGAGCGAAGCACGGTATTTGATGCCATTGACAAGCTGTTTAATGATCAGTATGAGCTGGAAGAACGGATGTTGATCGCGGGAAGTGATTCTAAAGATGCCACAGGCAGAACAACGTTTGCACTGAATGATATTGTGATCCATCGATGTGGCATGCCACAGATTGTCAATCTGATCGTGTCGGTCAATGGAGAATATCTGGCAACTTACAGTGCAGATGGTATCATCATTTCCACACCGACAGGATCTACCGGTTACAGTATGTCTGCGGGAGGTCCGATCGTCGATCCGAAAGCTGATCTGATGTTAATTACACCAATCAATCCACACAGTGCGCTGGCAAAAAGTATTGTGGTCGGATCGGATGCAGAGATTGATGTGATTCTTGCAAAACGCCGTCAGGAAGAGGATGAGGAAGCAGAAGTCAGTTTTGATGGAGACCGTTTTGTGCATATGCAGGTGGGAGACAGTATTCATATTAAAAAAGCGCCGGAATCTGCAAAGATTCTGAAGCTGAATCAGTTAAGCTTCTTACAGATCCTGCGAAAAAAAATGCAGGAGATTCATTAAAAACGGCAAAGACCGGGTGAATATGGAAGATAGACGCTCCGCGAGAATGTGCAGTGATTCTAAGAAGAAGATGTCAGTTTACGCTGACCGGCATCACGCACCAAGTCTCACTTGCGTTCGACTTGAATTAATGTAACACATAGGATTGTGGTATGTATTACATGCTATGGAGGTGCCAGAAGTGAAAGCAAAACGGCATGCAAAAATATTGGAAATTATACGGAAATATGACGTGGATACGCAGGAAGAACTCTGTGTCCGGCTCAACGAAGCAGGATACAAGGTGACGCAGGCAACGGTATCCCGTGATATCCGGGAATTAAAGCTGACAAAAGTAGCCATCAAAGGAGGAAAGCAGAAATATACTTCCCTTTATGATGCAGGACAGGATCTGGAGGAAAAATACAGACGTGTATTCAAAGATGGTGTGATTTCTCTGGATATGGCACAGAATATTCTGGTGATCAAAACAGTTTCAGGAATGGCAATGGCAGTTGCGGTTGCCTTGGATGCCATGGATTGTCATGAGATTGTCGGCAGTATTGCGGGGGATGACACCATTATGTGCGCGGTGCGTACGGTGGAGGATACAGCTGCACTGATGCAGCGGCTTCGGGGACTACAGAGAGAGTAGAAGGAGAGAAGTAGGAATATGTTATTAAACCTGCATGTGAAAAATCTTGCACTGATCGAGGAATCAGAAGTAACATTTGGATCGGGACTCAATATTTTATCCGGTGAGACCGGAGCCGGTAAGTCCATTATCATCGGTTCCGTGAATCTGGCACTGGGGGGAAAGGTTTCCAGATCCATGCTGCGGGAAAATGCAGAATTTGCATTGGTGGAACTGATTTTTTCTGTGGAGCATAAGGCACAGGAAACGGCTCTGCGTGAGCTTGAGGTGTATCCGGAGGATGGCGAGATCATTATGAGCCGGAAAATCTATGCCAGTGGGCGCAGTGTCTGCCGGATCAATTCGGAGACAGTTTCTCAGGCACTGATGCGAAAAGTGGCATCACTGCTCATTGATATTCATGGTCAGCATGAACATGAGTCTCTGCTGGCAAAACGAAATCATATGAAATATCTGGATGCCTATGCAAAACGGGAGCTGGAAGCGCCAAAGGCAGAACTGGCAAAAGAATATGAATATTATACCGCGATTCGAAAAAAACTCGAGGAAGCCTCTCTGGATGCGGAGCAGCAGGCGAGAGAGATTTCTTTTTTGCAGTATGAGATAGAAGAAATTGAAAATGCAGATCTTCGAATCGGGGAGGATGAGGAGCTGGAAGAAGATTACCGGCGGATGTCCCACGGACGAAAGATTATGGAATCGGCGGCAGAATGTCAGGAACTTTGTTCCGAAGGCAGTGATAATGCTGCGGACCAGATCGGTCGTGCAGTACGTGCGTTACATGCAGTTTCTCAGTTCGACGAATCTTTTGGGGCTTTTTCGGAGCAATTAGAGGAAATCGAAAGCCTGTTCAGTGATTTTAACCGGGATCTGGCAGGATATGTCTCTGAGCTGGATTTTTCAGAGGAAGCATTCCAGAGAGTGGAAGAACGTCTGAATCTGATCAATCATTTAAAGTCAAAATATGGAAAAACCACCGAACATATTTTGAAAGAAAAGCAGGCAAAAGAGGAAAAACTGGACCAGTTACAGCATTATGAGGAATATCGGACCGAATTAGAGGAAACATTAAGAAAAACAGAAGCGGCATTGCAGCATTGTTGTGAGACAGTAACAGAAATTCGCAAAAAATATGCAAAAGAACTGGCAGATCAGACCAGACAGGCTTTGTTGGAGCTGAATTTTCTGGATGTACAGTTTGAAATGAAATTTGGCAGACTGGATCATTACACGGCAAATGGTTTGGATGAGACACGGTTTATGATTTCCACGAATCCGGGCGAACCCTTAAAACCTCTGGATGCAGTTGCTTCCGGCGGTGAGTTATCCCGAATCATGCTGGCATTAAAGACCGTTCTGGCAGAAACTGATGAGATTGAAACATTGATCTTTGATGAAATTGACAGCGGAATCAGCGGCAGGACGGCGCAGATGGTTGCGGAGAAGATCAAACTTACCGGAAAGAATCATCAGATTATCTGCATCACCCATTTACCACAGATTGCCGCCATGGCAGATCATCATTTTTTAATTGAAAAAACTTCCAGTGCAGATGTTACCATTTCGAATATCCGAAGTCTGAACCGTGAGGAAAGTATTCAGGAACTTGCCCGGATGCTTGGCGGCGTCAAGATTACGGACGCGGTGTTGACCAATGCAAAAGAGATGAAAGAAATGGCAGATGCGGTAAGATAATACCTGTGTGAAATTATTTAAAAATCATATAATAAAAACAGAAAGATACCTGTAAAAGGGTATCTTTTTTTGTGACATAAGAGAAAAATCCTTTTGGAAAGATGGGGTGTTGACATGCAGGTGCTAAAAAAATATCAAAAATACAGAAGAAAAAGTTTCTTACTTTTCTGTGTGATGCTGATCTGTTCGGCATATCTGTGGCTGGTGGATGCCATTCCGGATACTATATCCATTTTACGGGGAGAAGAAGTGACGCTGGCAGAAGATTTGCCCGTGACAACGAAGCTTGAAACTGTGGACGGTACAATATCCTCTTCTGGAAACATAAATGGCAACAGTTATGAAGTATCCTGCCGATTGTTCGGGATTATTCCGGTGAAACGTGTAACGGTGTACATTGTAAAAGAAGCGCAGGTGATTCCCTGTGGGACACCATTTGGAATTTATATCCACACGGACGGTGTTCTGGTGGTGGATATCAGTGACATTGTGCAAAATGGCATAACGGTGGAAAGCCCGGCGGCGCATATTTTGAAACCGGGTGATTACATTACGGCGGTAAATGGAACAACAGTATCGGAGAAAGAAGAAGTGCAGCAGGCAGTTGCACAAAGCAGCGGGGAGGTCATGCGGCTTTCGGTAATGCGTGAGGGCGAACCATTGGAATGTGAATTATGTCCGATATTAAATGATACAGGGAACTATCAGCTTGGTGTCTGGGTGCGGGATGATCTGGCGGGAATCGGGACACTGACGTATGTGGATGCTGATGGACGATTTGGTGCACTGGGACATGGTATTACAGATGTTGACGTGGAGCGTCTGGTCAGTATGAAATCTGCGACAGCATACCAGGCAGAGATTCTCAGTATCATTCGCGGAGAAAAAGGCTCTCCCGGCGAACTGGTGGGGCAGATTTACTATACTCCCGCCAATGAGATTGGAGAGATTACGAAAAATACAAAAAATGGAATTTTCGGGCGATTAGATGGTTTACCGGATCTTTTACAGGAAGCCTCAGCCATGGAGATTGGATTTAAGCAGGAAATCAAAACCGGTTCGGCACAGATTCTTGTGACTTTGGAAGATACGCGTCAGCTTTATGATATTATGATCTCAGACGTAGATCTGAATCCGCAGGAAGCCAATAAAGGCATTGCATTTCAGGTGGCAGATGATACGCTGATTCAAGAAACCGGAGGAATCATTCAGGGCATGAGCGGTGCACCGATTTTACAAAATGGAAAAGTAATTGGAGCGGTGACACATGTTTTTGTCGATAATCCGACGAAAGGATATGGTATTTTTATAGAAACCATGCTCGAACAGGGCAGCGATGAGTAAGATACCAATCTTGAAGTATCAGTTTCCACTCCAAAGCCTGTGTATCAGCTTTGGAAGTGTACTTCTGATCATTTTTATCACAATGTTTTATGCTACCGCAAAACTGAGAAAAGAAAATATCATTGATGCTTTGCGGGATGACAATATGCAGTAAAATTTCTAGCTGGCAACGATAGTATCGTTTCGTTTTCGCTCAATATCTCGCATAACGAACAGATAGGAAACACCGGTAAAAACGGCAGCGGCGATCCATGCGGCAGGATCACCAAAACAAGCCAGACGGAAGTTTAAAATCTTCATGGCGGCAACGGAAACCACCAGTCGTGCGAATAATTCTGCCACACCGCCCATCATCGGCAGAAAACCGTAACCGCAGCCCTGCATGGTATTGCGGAAAATGAAGATCGTGCTCAGCGGAATGAAGAACATAGAACACATGTATGCATAAGTCTGTGCCCACGGAAACATCGTTGCCATATCCACATCACCGGAGAAAAACAGGTGCAGGGATGGTTTTAACAGGGAACACATCAGTGCAGCTACTGCAATGGCGTAGATCAGCGCGATACAGAGGGCAGTTTTTACACCTGCTTTGATTCGCTTGATATCGCCACAGCCGAAGTTTTGGCCACTGTAGGTCGCCATGGTCTGTCCCATGGCAATCATTCCCTGCATTAGCAGATTTTGTAATTTTCCGGTAGCAGTAAATGCAGCAACTGCTGTGGAACCAAATAGGTTGATGGCAGACTGCATGATCATAGTTCCGGAAGATGTGATGGCAAACTGTAATGCCATCGGAATGCCTGCTGTCAGCTGATTTTTCGTATCAATACGTGACAGTTTCCACTGATTACGCTGTGGTTTCAGATCTGGGATCTTACACCAGATGTAGATTGCACAGAGTACCGCGGAAATAGCCTGAGCCAGATTGGTTGCCCATGCAGCACCGGACACACCCATATGCAGCCGGATGATGAAAAACAGATCCAAAATAACATTTAAGCAGGCAGAAAATACCAGAAAAAACAGCGGTATTTTACTGTTCCCGACTGCTCGCAGATACGAAGACAGCAGGTTGTAAAAAATATTTGCCACAATTCCGGCAGTAATGATCATAATATAGGAATACGCATCATCAAAAATATTTTCCGGTGTGTTCATAACCATCAGTAATGGCTTCATCAGAAACAGGCAGGAAAAAGTCAGCAGCAGAGTAAAGAATATGGATAAAAATATGCCGTTTGCGACCGCACCTTTGACACCATTTTCATCTTTTGCACCATATCGCTGCGAGATCAATATGGAAAAACCGGCGGTAATTCCCTGGGAAAAGCCGGTGAGCAGGAACATGACCGTTCCGGTGGAACCAACGGCAGCAAGTGCATCGGCACCGACATAACGTCCAACAATAATAGTATCTACCATGTTGTAAAGCTGCTGAAACACATTTCCAATAATCAACGGAATTGTAAATTTCAGGATGACCGGGAGAGGTCGTCCTTTTGTCATATCTAGTTGCATGTCACAATCTCCTCCTGTAATAATGTTTAAATATAGTAATAGTTTGTTGAAAATTTCCAAATGTCTACGATACTTTTTTACAAGATGCATGTTATGAAAAAATCAGCGTATTCTTGTAATCTTAAAAAAGTCCAACCTCTATTGTATCGCATTTATTGAGAATTTCAATATAGAAATTGTATTGATAGGAAAAAACTTTTGTGCAAAAATAAAGATGTTTGATATAATAAACATAACAATTGTTTTATGGGACAAAATCCGGAAATATGATAAGGAGTGGATGGTAATATGGGAGAAAAAATTACATTTTGTCAGGGGGGAGGATGCACGGCAAAACTTGGTGCGGGTATCTTAAGTCGGGTGTTGGAGCGATTGCCGAAGGGACCGGAAGATCCGAACCTGCTGATCGGATATGACAGCAAGGATGACGCGGCAGTTTATAAAGTCAGCGATGACATTGCGATTGTACAGACCCTGGACTTCTTTCCACCGATGGTGGAAGATCCGTATACTTTTGGAAAAATTGCGGCGACAAATGCCCTCAGTGACATCTATGCCATGGGCGGTGAAGTAAAAACGGCACTGAATATCGTTTGTTTCCCGGAACAGATGGATCTGAATATTTTAGGAGAAATCATGCGCGGCGGTTCCGAAAAAGTGATCGAAGCCGGTGGAACGCTGGCAGGAGGACATTCCATCAATGATACGGATGTAAAATATGGTCTGTCCGTAACCGGAGTGGTGCATCCGGATAAGATCTATCCGAATAATGGTGGAAAACCGGGTGACAAGCTGATTTTGACGAAGAAACTCGGTGTTGGTATCATTTCTACTGCCAACCGCGTGCAGGAGGCATCCGAAGAAGCAATGGCAGCGGCAATTGAATCTATGACAACGTTAAATAAATATGCGTCTCTGATCTGCAGAAAGTATGATATTCATGCCTGCACAGATGTTACGGGATTCAGCTTTTTAGGACATCTGCATGAGATGATGGATGGAAAACTAAGCTGTCAAATCGATGGAAGTGCCGTTCCTGTATTTTCAGAAGCATTAGATTATGCAGATGAATTTTTGCTGACAGCAGCGGGACAGCGGAACCGAAACCATGTACAGGAGCATGTAAAATTTGTCAATGTGCCGTTTGCCATGGAAGAAGTCTTGTATGATCCGCAGACTTCCGGTGGCTTGCTGGTGGCTGTTTCCGGTGAACAGGCAGAGGCGCTGCGGCAGGAATTGTGGGAAGCAGGTCTCCCGGCGGAGATTGTCGGTGAAGTGCTTGAAAAAAGTGAGACAGAGATTACTGTAGTAATGTAAAAATCAGGAGGAAAAAGAAATGATCAAAGTAGATGCAATGGGCGATACCTGCCCGATCCCGGTAGTAAAAACAAAAAATGCCATCAAAGAGTTAGGCGGCAGCGGGGAAGTACAGACACTGGTAGACAATGAGATCGCAGTTCAGAATCTGACCAAGATGGCAAATCAGAAAGGCTATGGTGTCAGATCTCAGAAATTAGGAGAAGGTCAGTTTGAAGTTATTATGACAATTTCTGTAGACGGAAAAGCACCACAGGCAGAAGAAGCAGAGGAGAAAACGGTTTGTTATCCGGATGCAAGAAAGAAAAATACCGTTGTTGTATTATCTGCATCTACGATGGGAACCGGAGATGATGAACTGGGTGCCATTTTAATGAAAGGATTTATCTATGCATTAAGCCAGCAGGAAGAATTGCCGACAACTATTCTGCTGTACAATGGCGGTGCAAAAATTTCCTGTGAGGAATCTCCGTCACTGGAAGATCTGAAATCACTGGAAGCACAGGGGGTGGAGATTCTTACCTGTGGCACCTGTCTGAACCATTATGGTTTAACAGACAAATTGAAAGTCGGCGAAGTTACAAATATGTATGTGATCGCTGAGAAGATGACACAGGCAGATCTGATTGTAAAACCATAAAAAATATAAAGTTCATGAGCAAGTAGCGAAAGCGGATTGCGAATGTCGGCTTTACTATGCACACTATATAAATGGTTAGTATCGTGCAAGTAATTACTGTTCAAATATTTCCATAACTGCTATACTGAGAACATTGTGAAATGGGAGGATTCGTAGTTATGGAAATTATGCAGATACTTTTTAAACAGATTTTCCTGATGTTCATCTATATGATGATTGGATTCACTCTTTATAAAAAGAAGATGATCACCAAGCAGGGAAGTAAAGAACTGGCAACACTGTTGCTGTATGTAATTTTGCCGATGGCGATCATCAAGCCTTTTATGATCGAATTTGATTATGAGAAGCTGGCTGGCCTTGGAAAATCTTTTGTGATAGCAGTTGTTGCGCTGGCATTATCCATGCTGGTTGCAAAACTGTTTTTTGGAAAAAAGCATCCAATGGAAAACTTCTGTGCAGCGTTTTCAAATGCCGGTTTTATCGGGATTCCGCTGACACAGATGGCACTTGGCGAAGAAGCAGTTTTTTATATTGCAATCTTTGTTGCATTGCTGACGGTATTACAGTGGACTTACGGTGTTATGATCATCACCGGAGATAAAAGTGCAGTATCCCCAAAGAAAATTGTGACAAATCCGATCGTCATTGCAGTTGTCATCGGAATTATCCTGTTTTTACTTCCAGTATCCATTCCGCCGATCGCAACAACAGCAGTCAGCTCTATTGCAGTGCTTAACGCACCGGTTGCCATGATCGTTCTTGGCGTGTATCTGGCTCAGACAAAGCTGACAGAGCTTTTTACGACAAAAATCGTATATGTAGCAACGATTGTCCGTCTGGTAGTCATCCCGATGCTGACGATTGCCGTGTTATCACTGTTTCCATCCAGTTTTCAGGATGTACGTCTGGCAATTTTGATCTCTGCATCTGCGCCGATCGGAACCAATGTGGCGATATTTGCACAGTTAAATGGCATGGATTACACGGAAGCGGTGAAAAATATCTGCTTTAGTACGTTATTGTCGATTCTTGCTGTACCGCTGATCATTGGATTTGCAAATTTTGTATGGTTATAGAATTGGTATAATCATAGAAGTGGACATGAAATAAAAAAGAAAAATGAAGAAATCCCGTCTGATCTGAAGTTTGAGCAGCCATAAAATTGCTCATTCCCAGAACATGCGGGATTTTTGTACATAGATACCAGATTTTAGTAAATCATAATTTAACAATGACCTGTAATAATTTGCAATAAGAACATAGCATATATTAATTCCTGAAATACAAAATGCTGTTTTATGATTTTATTCTGTGTAGCGAATTATCTTTGCCGGATTTCCGGCAACAACCGCATTGTCCGGAATATCCTTTGTTACAACAGATCCGGCTCCAACAACGACATTATTACCGATGGTAACACCCGGAAGAACCACACAGTTTCCACCGAACCATACATTATCACCGATGGTAATCGGTTTTCCGTACACATAATTGGCAACTCTGATTTTGGAATCCATTGGGTGGTTAACGGTATACAGACAGGTCTGTGGCCCCATCAGACAGTTATCGCCGATGGTGATCGGAGCAGCATCCAGCATGACGCACTGGAAATTTGCAAAAAAGTTCTTGCCGACATGGATATGAAATCCGTAATCACAGTGGAAAGGTGGCTTGATAAAAATATCGTCATCGCAGTCACCAAACAATTCCTTTAAAAGAGAAAGACGAAGTTCCGGTTCATCTTCTGTAGTGGCGTTAAAACGGTCTGCCAGCCGACGGGCATGTTTTTTCAGTTCACCGATCTTTTCATCGCTGTTCCAGAACATTTCTCCATTTTCCATTTTTTCAAATTCAGTACGGGTATCTTTTTCCAGCTCCATGATAAGACTCCTTTTATTTTTTAATATTAAAAATTCGCTGGCATCCAAACACATTCGAATCTGTGGATAGAATTTGCGAAAACATCTTTAGGAATAAGAATCAATTAATCTGCACGGCGTTTGTGAATTGACTGTACCGGAATCTGTGCCAAAACCACGGCAACAAAGATCAGCAGACAGCCAAACAGTTCCCGGCCGCTTAAGTGTTCATGCAGGAGGACCCAACCGCCGAGAACGGAAAAAACCGATTCCAGACTCATCAGCAGAGAAGCAATGGTCGGATTTAGTCCTTTCTGACCAACTACCTGCAGGGTATAGCCAACGGCAGAGGAAAGAACTCCTGTATACAGAAGTGCAATCAGAGCAGTCGGTGCAGCAAATTGTGCCAGCATTGCCGGAAGATTTGCAAAGGAATGCTGCAGATCCACGAAAAATGCCGGAATCAGGGAAACAATACCGGCCACCAGAAACTGCATGCAGGAAAGTTTGATTCCATCTACCATTGGAGAAAAATGATCTACACAGAGGATATGTAAGGAAAAAACGAATGCACAAAGCAGCAAGAGCAGATCTGGAAATCCTAAAGTAAAAGAACCATTCATGCACAGCAGATACAGTCCAATCAGTGTGAGAACCGTTCCTACCCAGATATTCCAGCCACAGTTCTTTCCGAGAAACAGTCCGAGCAACGGTACGATAATAATATAACAAGTGGTCAGAAATCCAGCTTTTCCGGCAGTGGAGCCGTAAAAAAGTGCCAGCTGCTGCAGCGTACTTGCAATGCCAAGAATAAATCCACAGAAAAGTCCTCCCATCAGCAGGACACGACGGTTCGCGGGTTTGGCTTCATTTGAACCTGCTGCATTTTTTTTATTCATAAGAAAAATCACCGGACATAAGACAGCGGCACCTAGCAGAAAGCGGATGCCGTTGAATGTATAAGGACCGATTGATTTTCCACCTTCGCTCTGTGCAACAAAAGCAATTCCCCAGATAAATGCTGCAAGTACCAGCAGGAGAGAATTACGTCGTTGTAATGGTTTCATAATCATAATCCCTTCATTTTCAGTTTTTCGTAATATGTCATATTTTTGTATGCATCACAGGATAATTATTATTCGCATACATGTTCCAGTCCCTGTGCCATGATCGTTGCGACATGATCATCGGCAAGAGAGTAGTAGATGGTTTTGCCATCACGGCGAAATTTTACCAGTGCGGACTGCTTGAGAATCCGCAGCTGATGTGAAATCGCACTCTGTGTCATGGAAAGTGAATCTGCAATGTCCTGCACACATAATTCCTGTTTGGAGAGAATTGCCAGAATGCGTATTCTGGTTGGATCTCCAAACACTTTAAACAGATCAGCAAGCTGATATAACGTTTCATCATTGCTGGAATCGTCCATATTTGATATACCCATTATTTCTTCCCTCCAAATCGAAATTATCTTAACATACTGTTTCTATTTTAACGGAAAATGAAAAACAAGTCAAATTTTATTCGGTAATTTTATCCAATAGATTTTAGCCAGTCATAATCAAGATTTGATTTTAATGTAAAGTGCACGGATGGAGTTCAGTACACAGATCATAGCAACACCGGTGTCTGCAAAAACTGCCATCCACATGTTTGCGTGACCGGTCAGCCCAAGGATCATAACAGCAATCTTGATCACCAGTGCAAAGACAACGTTCTGGATTGCGATTCGATTGGTTGCACGGGAGATCAGGATGGACTGTGGAATTGCTTCGGTGGATGAAGTCATAAATACGACATCTGCCGCTTCGATGGCAGCGTCAGCACCGCTTCCCATTGCAGCTCCGACATCTGCGCCCGCCAGAACAGGAGCATCATTGATACCGTCACCGACAAACATAACAGAACCGTATTTGCTGCGGATTTTTCCAAGTTTGTCTAATTTTCCTTCCGGTAACAGTTTTGCATGTACTTCATCAATTCCGGTAGCAGCTGCAACTGCATTTGCACCAGACTGGGAATCTCCTGTCAGCATTACAGAATGCAGACCGAGTTTTTTCAGTTGTCCGATGGCGGAAACGGCATCGGATTTGATCGTATCGGAAATAACAATATATCCGGCGAATACACCATTTACAGCCATAAATACTTCGGCACCGTAAGATGCATCAGAAAGATCCGGCATTGTGATCTGATATTTATCCATTAATTTATGATTACCACATAAAACAGTACCATGACTGTTTTCTGCAACAATTCCGTGTCCTGCAATCTCAGAAAGTTTTGCGGGTTCTTCAATAGTGAGTCCTTTTTCTTTTGCAGCGGTTACGATGCTGACTGCGATCGGATGTGTGGAATGATGTTCACATCCGGCACAGATTGCAAGCAGTTCATCTTCAGACAGATCACCGACAGATATGATTTTCTGTAATTTGAAGTTGCCTTCTGTGATGGTTCCTGTCTTATCCATAACAACAGCACCGAGTTTGCTCAAAGATTCCATAGAAAGACCACCTTTGAACAGGATGCCTTTTTTAGAACCGGCACCGATACCAGAGAAGAATGCCAGTGGTACGCTTAATACAAGGGCACACGGACAACTCATTACCAGGAAGGAAATTGCGGTGTAAATCCAGTAATTCCAGTTTCCACTTACCAGGGACGGGATTACGGCAACAATAACAGCTGCAATAACGACACAAGGCGTGTATACTTTTGCAAATCTGGTAATAAAACGGTCAATCTTTGGTTTGCTTGCGGCAGCGTTTTCCATGGATTCGAGAATACGGGAAACCATAGATTCAGATAACGGTTTTTCTACACGCATTTTTAACTGCCCGGAAGTATTCACACAACCGGAAGTGATCTCATCACCGGCAGATACGCCAACCGGAACCGGCTCACCAGTGATCGGAGAGGTATCCAGACGGCTTTCACCTTCAATGACTATACCATCTAACGGGATTCTGTCACCCGGGCGGATCAGCAGGATATCACCGATGTTTGCATCTTCGGCAGGAATTACAGTAGTGTCGTTTCCAGATACAAGGTTTACAACTTCCGGACGCATGTCAACGGCATCCATAATCTGTCCACGGCTGCGCTCAACGGCTTTATCTTCAAAGAATTCACCGATACGGTAGAACAGCATAACACCGACTGCCTCCGGAAAATCACGGATTGCAAAAGCAGCAAGAGTTGCGACACCCATCAGGAAGTTTTCGTCAAATACCTGTCCGTGGGAGATGTTTTTAGCAGCTTTGACCAGAATTTCTCCACCAAGGATTACATATGCAATTGCAAAAATGATAAAAGTAGCTAAAGTATTGTCAATGGTGTGATTTAAAATAATACCGATGGCAAAAAGAATCGCACCTGAAATAATGCAGGCAAGCTCTTTTTTATCATCGCCTTCTTCTTCGTGGGAATGACCTTCTGCAGATGCCTGTTTTTTTGCCTTTTCCAGCTCATCACGGGAAACAACTTTTACTTCTGATTCGATAGAAGCACAGATTTTCTGAACTTCCGGTAAAAATTTGTCCGGATCTTTGGCAGAAAGACGTAACTGTTTGGTTGTATAAGTAATAGTAGCAGCGGTTACACCCGGAAGATTGTTGATTTTTTCTTCCATCTTAGCGGCACAGTGTGCACAGCCAAGGTTTTGCAGGATGTAGATTTTGCTGTTTCCGGTATGAACACGCTCCACATGATGTACTTCTTCATGGTGGTGATGGTGAGCATGATGATGGTGATTGTGATCGTGATGATGACAGCCACAATCGCAGTCATCATCGTTATCGTCGTCATCATCATCGCAGCAGCCACAGTCACAGTGATCGTCGTCGTGATGGTGGTGATGCTCATGTTCATGATGATGTCCGTGTTCTTCGTGATCATGGTCGTGACAGCCACAATCGCAGTCATCCTCATTCTCGTGAACAGATGCAGTATTTTCAAGTTCATTCATGTCGTCATGTAATGTATCTTTCATAAGGACCTCCCTAAATTATTATTGAACATGTGATTACTTATTCATATGAATATTAAATCATATGAATTATTACTTGTCAATAGTAAAATGGATTTATACAATGTAAAAATTGCAAAGAAATTATTTATATAGTAACATATATGATTATTAAGATATTTGGGAATCTGTCTTGTATTGACAATTCTCGACAAAAAAATGTCGTATCTAATCTTTATAATGTATTTGTTCGCAAAAAATATCATTAGGAGGTAAGTATGGAAAAGCTAAATGTCGGAATTGCAGATGATAATGAACTGATTGTAAGTCTGCTGTCAGATATTGTGGCACAGGATGAAGAATTGCGAGTGGTTGGAACTGCGCGGAATGGAGAAGAAGCATATCAGATGATAAAAACAAAACAGCCGGATGTGGTATTATTGGATATCATTATGCCGGAAATGGATGGACTGGCTGTTATGGACAAGATCAAAAGAGATAAAACTATCAAAAAGAGCCCTGAATTTATCATGATAAGCACAATCGGAAAAGAAGGTATCACAGAAGATGCGTTTCAGATGGGAGCATCTTACTACATAATGAAACCTTTCGCGAAAGATGTGGTTGTAAACAGAATTAAAATGATCAAACATCGTGAGAAGCGGAAAAGTTTTCAGATACGAAAAGCAGTTCCTTATGAAAGTCAGGAACAACTGATGAAACGAAATCTGGAAAGCCTGGTTACGGATATGATCCATGAAATCGGCATTCCGGCACATATAAAAGGATATCAGTATTTACGAGATGCAATCATTATGTCCGTAAATGATATCGAAATGCTAAATTCCATTACAAAGATTTTATATCCAACAATCGCTAAAAAATATCAGACCACAGCCAGCAGAGTAGAGCGTGCGATTCGACACGCCATTGAAGTGTCATGGAGCCGTGGAAAAATGGATACCATTGATGCGTTGTTTGGATATACGATCAATAATGGCAAAGGAAAACCGACAAATTCAGAGTTTATTGCATTAATCGCAGACAAAATTCGTCTGGAAAACAGTTAAAAAGAGAAGGAAAAACCGATAAAACTGGTTGGTGAGACCCGGTAAGTGTGCTATAATATTTTTAAAATATGACCTACAATGAGGATTGGGGGAACAGGATGAAAAAAATATTATTTGCATCATCAGAGTCGGTGCCGTTTATCAAAACCGGTGGTCTTGCTGATGTCGTGGGATCTTTGCCAAAATACTTTCCAAAGAAAGAGTATGATGTGCGTGTCGTGGTTCCGAAATACATGTGTATGGACCCGAAGTATACCGAAAAAATGAAACTAGTCACAGAATGTCAGGTACAGTTAAACTGGCGGACACAGTATGCAGGTGTGTACGAACTGCAGGAGGACGGAGTTACTTTTTATTTTATCGATAATGAGTACTATTTTGCCGGACCTGCACCGTATGGTCAGATTTATCAGGATGCGGAAAAATTTGGATATTTTTCAAAGGCAGTACTGACGATTCTTCCGGAAATTGGTTTTCAGCCGGATATTATTCACTGTCACGACTGGCAGACTGGTCTGATACCGGTATTTTTAGAGGCGCAGTTCAGACAGAATGAGTTTTATCGCTATATGCGTACGGTATACACTATCCACAATATGAAGTTTCAGGGACGCTGGTATGTGGATGCAATCCGCGATGTGACCGGACTGGACAGTTCCTATTTTACTATGGACAAGCTGGAAAGCTATGGAAATGCCAATCTGCTGAAAGGCGGAGTAGTATATTCAGATTATATTACAACCGTCAGCGAAACTTATGCAAAGGAGATTCAGTCCACCGAGGGCGGTGAAGGACTGGATGGTCTGATGCGGGCAAAATCCTTTGTGCTCTCCGGTATTGTAAACGGACTGGATTACAAAGTATTTGATCCAAAGACAGATCCGGCGATCACTCAGCATTACAAAGGAAATGTTACTTCTTATAAGAAAGCAAACAAACTTGCACTGCAAAAAGAAGTTGGTCTGGAGCAGACAAATGATAAATTCCTGATCGGAATGGTTTCGCGTCTGACGGATCAGAAGGGCTTCGATCTGGTGGATTATATGATGGATGAGATCCTTGGTGATGAGCGTATCCAGATTGTAGTACTTGGAACCGGAGAGCAGCGATATGAAGATATGTTCCGTTTTTTTGCACAGAAATATCCGGGACGGGTTTCAGCAAATATCTGCTATTCGGAAGACTTTGCACACCGTATTTATGCAGGTTGTGATGCGTTCCTGATGCCGTCACTGTTTGAACCGTGTGGACTCAGTCAGTTGATGAGCATGCGTTACGGAACGGTACCGATGGTTCGTGAAACCGGTGGTCTGAAAGATACGGTAGAGGCATATAATGAGTTTGAGCATACCGGAAATGGATTCAGCTTTCATAATTATAATGCACATGAAATGCTGTATATGATCCGTTATGCCACAAAAATCTATTTTGGTTATCCAAAAGAGTGGGAAGCAATCATCAAGCGCGGTATGGCGATGGATTATTCCTGGAGTGCTTCTGCAAGTAAATATGCCGAGATCTATGAAGGACTTTATAGACGGAGTGAAGAAGACCGTCAGCGTGATCACAAATGGCAGCAGGAGTATGAAGAACGCGAGCAGAAACGTCTGGAGGCAGAACTTCGTGTAAAACTTATGATGGAAGCTGAACTGGCAGAGCGTGAGGCTGCAATTAAAAAAGCAGAAGAGGAAGTTGCATTAAAAGAGGCAGAGAAAGTAGCTGCACAAAAAGCTACATCGAAAGAGACAGAGAAAAAAGCTGCACAGAAAGCTGCTTCAAAGGAGACAGAGCAGGAAGTCATACAGAAAGCTGCTGAGAAAGAAGCTGCAGAAAAGCAGACTGCGAAAAAGAAAACTTCTGCATCAAAAAAGCAGTCTGCAAGGACAACAAAAACAGGAACAACATCATCTGCAAAGAAAACAACAACGCAGAAAACCAACAAAAAGTAATTTTTGAGATATTCTGCTGTAAATGAATTTTTCATACATCCGACGGAGTCAGGAAATGACAGATCACAAAGATACACAGAAAAATATGTCATGCGTTGCATGAGGCATATCCTGCAACAAGAATGTTAATGGATTCTTGAATTTTCCTGTCCCTCCGGATTGTGTATTTTATGATTGTGTGAGTTGGAATTTTTACTTACAACTATGATGTTATAAATGGAAATGCCGGATCATAGATTACATAGTGATTTCGTTCTTACGGCGGGAGTAGTAGTAAGCGTGAGTGGAGAGAATTTCATCATCCATAAGCTGAGAATCATTTACTTCACGCACCATATCAGACAGTTCTCCGTAGCAGTCATTTTCCAGAGTCGGAACAAGAATGACCTCGTGGATACTGCTTGGGAGAATATAGAAATCAGTCTGTGATTTTTCAGAAAAATGTTTTAACAGATCCTTGTAGAGCAGGCATGCAGCACCAAACAGATTCGTTTCATTTGTGAGTACGAACATTGGATAGGGAGATGGTCTGGAGACGGTTGGATCAGGATGCGTGAGCCGTCCGGATAATTCATAAAGGACATCATTCATATCATATAGTTTCTCCGGTAAAATCTTCTGGGTGTTGTCTTTGGCAATCTGAAACAATTCTGTTGTTGTAATATTCCAGTTTTTCAAATGGGAATGATGAATCAGAATCGTTGCGTTGCCAGTTGCAAAATCCATGGCAATCAGGCAGTAAAATACAATTGCCAGATCCAGAAAACGGATATGAGGAACTTTTTCCAGAAGTTCTTTGTTTCGCTCATAATGGATTAGCTTCATGGCAATCTTGTCCCGGATATTGTCAAATTCCGTGAAAAAAGAAGGATCAATATTCTGGGACGGTTTGTGTCGGTGATAATCACTGAGCAGAGACTGATAAACATCATTAAAACTGATGCCATGGCTATAAGAATCATAGTAATAATTCAAATAAAGTGTCGGTGAAATATTGCAGTCGTTTTCCATAATCGTAAGTCCGTCAAGGACAATGCCATTGTTTTTGGAAACCTGCTGGATCGAGATGCGTTTTGGATCTGGAATATCGTGTTCCAAACGCTCCATGATGACTGTCTGAAAAGTGTTATATTGCATATTAAATTAAAAAAGAAAAGACGATCAGATGCTTACTGTGGGCTTAAGATAACACAGCTTTTTCTAAATGACAAGATGGCATATCTGCCAAAATGCAGGGCGCTTACAAACAATCAAATGCTACCCGAAATGGCAAGAATCGCGTAACTACGGGAAAAAGTCGATTGGCACATTTGTACAAAAATGAGATTTTAAAAAAAATCAGAAAAATTTGAAGTAGCGGAAAGTGTGACAAGAGAAAAGAATTTCTCAAAAACTTTATAAAAATAGATAAAAATATGAAAAAAGGCTTGCAATGAAATCGAAAATCTAATATAATTCTTTGTGCATGCTTCGATGGCTCAGTTGGTAGAGCAACGCATTCGTAATGCGTGGGTCGAGGGTTCGAGTCCCTTTCGAAGCTTGTGAAAATCCCGGTTTTTCAACCGGGATTTTTTATGTCATATACGGTTTGAACGCTGACAGGTCGCAAAGCGACTGCGTTCATGAGCAAGTAGCGAAAGCGGATTGCGAATGTCCGCTTTACCTATAAGAGCAAAGTGTGATATTTGAATGATGAGTGAGATGTGATTTTAAATTTGAGTGATCATCTCATATGTTGCTTCACAGATCCTGATATGAATTGTACTTGCGTAGAATAGTGTTTTTCTATATACTGAAATCAGCAAAATATACAGGACAAGGATTATGAAGATGGAGGAAGCAAAAAATGGCAGTGAAAATTAATGGAATCAATCACTGTGCGATCAGTGTTGCAGATATTGAGGAGACGATTCAGTGGTATTCAGACGTATTTGGATTTACCGTAGTCAATCGATCTGAAATTCCGGGAGCAGGAATCAAAGTAGCGCATTTACAGGGTGTAGGATTTTTGCTGGAGGTGTTTGAGGCTCCGGGAGCAAATCCATTGCCGGAGGACCGCAGAGTACCGAACAGAGATCTGATGACACATGGAAACAAACATATGTCATTTGGGGTTCCGGACGGAAGAAAAGCGAAGGAAGAACTGGAAGCGATGGGCGTGGAGATCGCTATGGTAGCGGAAGTAGATGACACGTATGGTGTGTTTATCCGCGACAATACAGGAAACCTGATCGAGATTTTTGAGGAATCCGGTGATGTGGTATTTAACCAGCATAAAAATCAGCAGTAAGGATGCGTGAAACTATGGGAACTAAAATCAGAAGAATGATTGACCGGGCGAGTGAACTTCTGGAACTGGCAATCAATATTATCATTATTATTGCAGTAATTGTAGCGGTTATTTCCCTGTGGAAACCGTTTATGGAATTTGTGCAGAATCGCGAATCCGCACACGCTTTTCTGGATTTTTTAGGATATGTATTAAACGTACTGATCGGCATTGAATTTTTCAAGATGCTTTGCAAACCGGATGTGGATACCATTCTGGAAGTTGTAATGTTTGTCATTGTCCGCCATATGGTGGTACTTGAGACAAGTACGGTGGAAAATCTGCTGACCATTGTCGGCATGGCAATTATTTTTGCAATAAAAAAATTTCTGAAAGAGCCGAAATCAGAAACGAAGAAAAAAATAAATTCAGATGAATCAAAAATCCGTAAGGAGAATGATTGATATCTATGACAGATGCAGAAAAAGAAAAAATAGTTTTATTTGATGAGAGTGCCAGATATGAATTTCCTGAAAATATTGTCCGGGTGACAGCTGGAAAGGGAGGGGAAGCACTTTTAATCTTGGGCAGTGAAAAAACGGCACTGGTGGATTGCGGAATGGCATATTGTGCCGATAAACTGATAGAAAATATTCACAATGTATTGAAAAAAAGAAACGTGCAGTTCGGTCAGGAATGCTCCTTAGATTATATTTTAGCAACGCATACACATTATGACCATATTGGAGCGATGGCGGCTGTCAAAACAGAATGGTCAGAGGCAAAGATCTGTGCCGGTGCTTATGCGACCAAAGTTTTTAGTAGAGAAGGTGCAATTCAGACCATTCAGAAGATGAGTAATATGGCTTCCAGATTGTATGGTGGTACACCAAATATTCAGATTGACTTTGAAAAAATGCAGGTGGATCGTGTACTACAGGATGGTGATACGATTTCTCTTGGGGAGGAGCAGATTCGTGTACTGGAGACACCGGGACATACAAATTGCAGTGTAAGTTATGGATTAGAACCACAACGTATCCTGTTTCTGAGCGAAAGCACCGGGGTAATTGAAAGCGAAATCAGTGTGATTTCTTCTACATTAAAAAGTTTTCAAGATACTATAGATTCTGTAGAAAAATGCAGGGCATATCATGCAAGGCAGTTGGTTATTCCACATTATGGGATTATTTCTGAAAAATCACAGGAAAAATTCTGGAGTTTGTTGAAAGAAGATATTGATCAGAAAATTGATTTTGTGCGGATACGGTTGGAAACTCAGTCAGAGGAAGAAATTCTGGCAGAATTTTTACCATACTTCTGGAAAGAGGAACGTGCGGAATCGCAGCCGTATGACGCCTATGCTTTGAATGGAAAATACGAAGTAAAAGCTATTTTGAACTATTTGAGCGACAGGCCGCAAAGCGGCAGATGTAGATTGCCATGATTTCTAATCGATCAGAGAGCTGCTGTTGGCTCATATGTTTTTCTTTGCGTAATTTTTTCACTTTTTGACCAATCAAATTTTGGGTTTCGGTATCAATAATTCGTGCCATACGGTGCCCTCCTGAAAGGACAGTAAAACATATGAAAAACAGTAAACAAAAGTAAAAGACAGTAAAACGCTGTATCCGGGAAAAATCTGGATACAGCGTTTTTTCGTTTGCTGATATAGCGATTTTTGAGGTAGTTTAAATTACACCTTTTTCAGATACCATTTCTCTAAAGATACAATCAACTGATACAATCCCATGGCGATCAGACAGAGTATCACGATTCCAAGAATGACCCAGTCCAGTTTCATGATCTGACTTCCATAAATGATCATATATCCCAGCCCCCGGCGAGAAGAAATAAATTCACCAATTACAACGCCTACCAGACAAAGTCCGATGTCTACCTTCATGACGGAAAATAGATTGGGAATATTGGCCGGAAAAACAACTTTTGTCAGGATATCCCGTCGATTCCCACCCAGTGTTTCAATCAGTTTCATCTGATTCGGGTCGACGGATAAAAATCCCTGATAGAGACTTAGGATTGAGCCAAAAATTGCCACAGACATTCCGGTAACGATAATGGTTTTATAATTGCCGCCAAGCCATACGATCAGTAATGGCGCCAGGGCAGATTTTGGCAGACTGTTCAGTACAACCATATATGGTTCTGACACGTCAGAAACAGATTTTTTTGCCCAGAGTAAAACCGCGATCAGAATGGTAAAAAGAATGACCAGCACAAAACTGATCATGGTTTCCAACAGTGTGATGCTGACATGCTGCCAGATAGTTCCTTCCATTAACATTTGAACAAAACAGGCGACAAGTCGTTTCGGGGAACTGAAAATAAAGTCATTAATCCAGGATAAATCGGCTGCCAGTTCCCAGAGGACGAGAAACAGTACAAAAATAAAGATGCGTAAAAAGTGTATTTTTCGTTTGTATTGCTGTTGTTGATACAGGAAGGCTTCCTGCGGGGTTTCAGGACGTTTCATGGTGCAGCTCCTTCCAGATAAGATTGAAATAAGTTTTAAAATCATCATGATCCCGGCGTTCCATCGGTGTAAGATCCGTTGGAAATGAGACAGATACGATCCGCTGGATGCGTCCGGGACGAGCCGTAAGTATGATGACGCGGTCTGCCAGACTGACGGCTTCTGCCAGATCATGCGTGACTAGGATTGCGGTCTTTTTCTCTTTGCGGATAATGGAACCGATATCGTTGCTGACCGACAGGCGTGTCTGATAATCCAGTGCGGAAAACGGTTCATCTAAGAGAAGTAATTCCGGTTTTAATACAAGGGTACGAACCAGAGCGGCACGCTGCCGCATACCACCGGAGAGCTGACTTGGTTTCGACTGGGAGAATTTTTCCAGACCATATTTTTCCAGAAGCTGTTTGGCATAAGTGCGGCTTTCTTCGGTCAGTTCATGGCGGATCTCCAGACCAAGCAGTACATTTTTCCAGATGCTGCGCCACTCCAGCAGATAATCCTGCTGCAGCATATATCCGATGTGGCGCCGACTGTCCGTGGTCAACGGAGTACCGTTTAAAAGCAGTGTGCCGGATTCCGGCGTAAGCATGCCTGCCAGCAGATTTAAAAGTGTGGATTTGCCACATCCACTGGGACCGACGATGGCAACAAAATCACCGGAATTGACGGTAAACGTAATATCAGATAAAGCAGGGGTTTCCCCCTGCATCGTATGATATGCATAAGACAGGTGTTGAATTTCAAACAACGAATGCATGAGAGTCCTCCTTCAAATTGCAACGGATATAGTATAGAGTATGTAAAAATAACGTTAGTTGCTATTGTAAAACCGATGGGAATCGTATAAAATAAATAAGTTATGAAGCAGAATTACCAAAAAGAACTGGAAAAGAAAATTCAAAAATTACAGATGGAGCAAAAAGTTCCAACACTATTATTACACGCTTGCTGTGCACCTTGCAGTAGTTATGTACTGGAGTATCTGGCGGAATATTTCCACATTACAGTGTTTTTCTATAATCCGAATATTACGGAGGCAGCAGAATATCACAAACGTGTGGAAGAAGAAAAACGTCTGATCCGGGAGCTTCCGGTGAAATATCCGGTGTCTTTTATTGAAGGTGCCTATGAACCGGAGCGGTTTGTGGCAGAGGTAAAAGGACTGGAGCAGGTTTCGGAGGGTGGCGAGCGCTGCGAAAAATGTTTTGCACTGCGTCTGGCAGAGACTGCAAAATTGGCACAGGAAAAGGAGTTTGACTATTTTACTACGTCGCTGACCATTAGTCCGCTGAAAAATGCGGCGCTGCTCAATGAAGTGGGAGAAGCAGCGGCAGCAGAATACTGCCATGGAACGACTGTTTTTTTGAATTCTGACTTTAAGAAGAAAAATGGATACAAGCGATCCGTAGAATTGTCGGAAATCTACGGTCTGTACCGGCAGGATTACTGTGGCTGCGTATATTCCAAAATGCAGCGGGAACAGGAAAAAAGAACAAAAGCATAGGGAAAACCTGTGTGCAGGATAAGAGAAATGAAGGAGGATAACGACATGGCACAATTATGGGGAGGACGTTTCACAAAGGAAACGGACAAACTGGTTTATAATTTTAACGCATCTATTTCTTTTGATCAGAAATTTTACAAACAGGATATCCAGGGAAGTATCGCGCATGTATGCATGCTTGGAAAACAGGGCATTCTGACAAAGCAGGAGATGCAGGATATCGTAAAAACACTGGATGAGATCTGCAAAGATGTAGAATCCGGTAAACTGAAAATTACAGATGAATATGAGGATATCCACAGTTTTGTGGAGGCAAATCTGATCGACCGTCTGGGTGATACCGGTAAAAAACTTCACACAGGACGAAGCAGAAATGATCAGGTTGCATTGGATATGCGTTTGTATACACGTCTGGAAGTGCTTTACACAGATGAGCTTGTACGAGATCTGTTACAGGAACTGTTAAAAATCATGGAAGAGAATACTGAGACGATCATGCCAGGATTCACACATCTTCAGAAAGCACAGCCAGTTACATTAGCTCACCATGTTGGTGCTTATTTTGAAATGTTCAAACGAGACAGAAGCCGTCTGCATGATATTTATGAGCGTATGAATTACTGCCCACTGGGTGCAGGTGCTTTAGCTGGAACAACCTACCCGTTAGACAGAGAATATACGGCATCCTTACTAGGCTTTGCAGGACCAACCTTAAACAGCATGGATTCTGTATCTGATCGTGATTATGTCATTGAATTTTTGTCCGCGTTATCTACGATCATGATGCATTTGAGCCGTTTCTGCGAGGAAATCATCATCTGGAATTCCAATGAGTATCAATTTGTGGAAATCGATGATGCATACAGCACCGGAAGCAGCATTATGCCTCAGAAGAAGAATCCGGATATTGCTGAGCTGGTCCGTGGAAAAACAGGACGTGTATATGGTGCACTGATGTCTATTCTGACTACTATGAAAGGAATTCCGCTTGCTTATAATAAAGACATGCAGGAAGACAAAGAGCTGACGTTTGATGCCATTGATACCGTTAAAGGTTGTCTGGCACTGTTTACCGGTATGATTTCTACAATGAAATTTAATAAAGAGGTTATGAGCAAGAGTGCACGCCATGGATTTACCAATGCGACAGATGCTGCTGATTATCTGGTAAATCATGGTGTTCCGTTCCGTGATGCACATGGAATCGTAGGCCGTATTGTACTGTACTGCATTGACAAAGGCATTGCGATCGACGACATGTCTCTGGATGAATTAAAAGCCATCAGTCCGGTATTTGAAGAGGATATTTATGATGCTATTTCCATGGATACCTGTGTGAACAAACGTCTGACTATCGGTGCGCCGAGTAAAGAGGCAATGACGCAGGTCATTGCAATCGAAAAAGAATATCTGGCACATGACTGGCTGGAAAATATTGAAATTTTACAGGAAACCAAGTAAAGAAATAAAAGAAAGACTTGCTTTTTTTAGAGAATTGTTATAATATAGCACAAGAGAAAGACAACTGTTCGCAGTAAGCGGACAAGAAGTGAGATGTATATCAAAAACGATCGCAATGGAGGATGTAAAAATGAGTGAGAAATTAAAAGTCGGAATATTAGGCGGAACAGGAATGGTAGGTCAGAGATTTATCTCTCTGCTGGAAAACCATCCGTGGTTTGAAGTAACAACAATCGCAGCGAGCCCGCGTTCAGCCGGAAAGAGATATGAGGACGCCATTGGCGATCGCTGGAAAATGACAACTCCGATGCCGGAAGCAGTAAAAGACATTGTTGTCATGAATGTAAATGAAGTAGACAAAGTTGCTTCGGAAGTAGATTTTGTATTCAGTGCCGTAGATATGTCAAAAGACGAGATTAAAGCCATTGAGGAAGCATATGCAAAAACAGAGACACCGGTTGTATCAAACAACAGTGCACACCGTTGGACACCGGATGTACCGATGGTAGTTCCGGAGATCAACCCACAGCATATGGACGTTATCAAGTATCAGAAAAAACGTCTTGGTACAACACGCGGATTTATCGCTGTAAAGCCAAACTGCTCTATTCAGTCCTATGCACCGGTACTGACAGCATGGAAAGAGTTTGAGCCGTATGAAGTTGTTGCAACTACTTATCAGGCAATTTCCGGAGCCGGAAAAACATTCAAAGACTGGCCGGAGATGGTAGAAAATATTATCCCGTACATTGGCGGAGAGGAAGAAAAATCCGAGAAAGAGCCGCTTCGTCTCTGGGGTGAGATCGATGAGGAGAAAGGCGAGATCGTTCCTGCAACTTCACCGGTTATTCCCTGCCAGTGTATCCGTGTTCCGGTATTAAACGGACATACTGCAGCAGTTTTCGTAAAATTCCGCAAGAACCCGACAAAAGAGCAGCTCATTGAAAAATTAGAGCAGTTTAGTGGCGTTCCGCAGGAGTTAAATCTTCCAAGTGCACCGAAGCAGTTCATCCGCTACATGCAGGAAGATAACCGTCCGCAGGTTCAGCTTGATGTTGACTATGAAAACGGTATGGGTATCAATGTAGGTCGTCTGCGTGAGGACACTGTATATGATTGGAAGTTCGTAGGACTTTCCCACAATACGGTTCGTGGTGCTGCAGGTGGAGCTGTTCTCTGTGCAGAACTTCTGAAAGCACAGGGATATATTACAAAAAAATAATTATGCGCTAATAAAAAATGCATAGTTAAGAAAAGGATGAGTTTTCCACTGAAATTGGAAGGCTCATCCTTTTTGAAATTATACTTATAAAAGTCTGGATGGAAATAATATAATGACAAAACCATACAAGTTTATCTCAGTCGAGAAGATTCCCACTTCTGCAAGTGGTGAGTAATAACAAGTCTTTTTCAGTGGGAGTACAATCTCCGACTGAGATAAACGCTCCGCGAGGATGTGCAGTGATTCTGAGAAGAATATGTCAGCTTTCGCTGACCAGAATCACGCACCAAGTCTCACGAGCGTTCGACTTGAATAAGTTTTTTACAGAAAAAGTATAGAAAAAATAATGAATCTGTGAGAAAATATGTGGCAGATAAGCAAAAGAAATTTCAGGAGGCAAAAGAGATGAGAGAAAACCTTAACTGGGCGGTACTTGGTACCGGTGTGATTGCAAATGAAATGGCGCAGGCGTTGCAGAAAATGGGAAAATCTCTGTATGCAGTTGGAAACCGTACTCATCAGAAGGCGGTAGATTTTGCAGAAAAATATGGTGTAGGTAAAGTATATGATCAGATCGATGATATGTTTGAGGATGAAAACGTCGATATTATTTATATTACCAGTCCACATAACACGCATTATGCCTTTATGAAAAAAGCATTACAGCATGGAAAACATCTTTTAGTCGAAAAATCCATTACATTAAACAGCAGAGAACTGGATCAGATGATCGCACTGGCACAGGAAAAGAATTTAATTCTAGCTGAAGCCATGACCATCTGGCATATGCCGATTTATAAAAAATTGTGGAATATCATAAAAGATGGAACACTAGGAAAAGTCCAGATCATAACAATGAATTTTGGCAGTTTCAAGGAATATGATATGAAGAACCGCTTTTTCAATCTGAATCTGGCAGGAGGAGCAATGCTTGATATTGGTGTCTATGCACTTTCGATTGTCCGTAGTTTTATGGATGAGACTCCATCCAATATATTAAGTCAGTGGAAACCATCTCCGACAGGTTCCGATGAGCAGGCAACTGTTTTGCTGCAGAATTCACAGGGGCAGATGGCAACGGTAGCATTATCCATGCATTCGAAACAGCCAAAACGAGCCATGATCAGCTGCGAAAAAGGTTATATTGAAATTATGGAGTACCCACGCGCTGATAAAGCAGTTATCGTAGACGCCGAAACCGGGGAACGGACAGAAATCGCAGAGGGTGAGACTGCTAATGCACTGTATTATGAAATGCTGGATATGGAGCAGGCAGTTCGCAGTGGTAATGCAGATGGAATGCATCTGGAATATACCAAAGATGTCATGGACATTATGACAAAACTTCGGAGAGACTGGGGTATGAAATATCCGGAAGAGAACTGGGATTAGATTTTTAATGAAAAAGGAGATAACATAAATATGAAAATCGTAGTATTAAACGGAAGTCCGCGTAAAGGTGGAAATACAGAAATTATGACGCAGGCATTTACAAAAGGTGCTGAGAAAAAAGGGCATGAAGTAGTCAACTTACCTGTTGGTACCATGAAAATCCGTGGATGTATGGCTTGCGAGTACTGTTTCTCTCATAATGGAGAATGTGCACAGAAAGACGATATGACACAGGTGTACGAAAAATTGAAAGATGCGGATATGGTTGTATTTGCATCTCCGATTTACTGGTTCGATATCACTGCACAGTTAAAAGCAGTCATCGACCGTTTGTATGTGGGGGCAACGGCAGGATTTCATTTTCATAAAACAGCGTTGTTGTTAGATGCCGGTGCAGATCATGTATTTGATGCGGCAATCGAACAGTATCGTGCAACGGCTGCTTATGTGAAGTGGGAGGACTGCGGAATCATTACTGTCCCAAACATGGAAAGCAAAGGCAGCATGAGTGCCTGTCCGAAGCTGGCAGAGGTAGAAGCATTGGGAGAGTCTTTGTAATGCAGAAATACAGACATATTGTGCAGTATTATGAAACAGATAAAATGGGGATTACACATCATTCAAATTATATCCGTTGGATGGAAGAAGCCAGAATTGATTTTCTCAGACAGATTGGATGGGACTATGCAAAACTGGAGTCAATAGGCATTATATCTCCGGTTACAGCAGTAAACTGCAAATATAAAAAGAGCACAACCTTTGGAGATGTCATTGATATTGACGTCATAGTAGAAGAATTCAAAGAAGTAAAATTAAAATTGCAATATACTATGACAAATGAGCAGGGAGAAATTGTATGTCAGGGATATTCAGAACATGCATTTATCAATCCGGAAGGTAAGTTGATTCGGTTAAAAAGAGAATATCCGAACTTTTATCATGCATTGAGTGAACTGGCAGAGTAAGAAATGGAGGGATGAATTGATGAAAGCACATAAATGGTGGAGCATTGCGGCATTATTTTGTATGATCATGGCAATTTATTCAGGTCATAAAATAATTCATAAGGCAAAGTAGAATTAAAAAAATGGAAAACATAAAGAAGATATGTGTAATATGTAAACTGGGGAGCTTAGAGCAAGAACCTAAAATTGTCACTGGCGGTCTGCTGCATAAAATGTATTGTGTTGAAACTAATCAAGGGAAATATGCAATAAAAGTATTAAATTCTAATGTTATGAATAAGCCAGATGCCTTGGAAAAACTTGAACAGGCAGAACGTATTGCATATAGATTAAAAAATGAAAATGATATTTCTGCAATTTGTGCAAAATCTGTGGATGGAAAAATGATTTTTGAAGTGAATCATGCATATTATGAAATTTTTGAATGGTTTGACGGGAAATCAGTTTTTTATCCAGATATAACAGCTGCTCATTGTGCAAAAGTCGGAGAGCAATTAGGAAAAATCCATGCTTCAAATATTTGCGTGGAAGGATTGTATCCGGAAAATACAGTGCGTTGTAAATATGAATGGAAGTATCTTTTATCTGCCTTGAAAAAAGATGTTGAAGTGTATTCGCTTTTTCAGGAAAATGTTTTACAATTGGAGCAATGGGATTGTGATGTGGTTGAAAATGCCGCAAAACTGAAAAATAATCAGATAATAAGTCATCGAGATTTAGATCCTAAAAATATTATGTGGAAAAACAATGTTCCATATATTATTGACTGGGAAGCTGCTGGTTATATAAATCCGTATGAGGAACTGATACAGGTACTAAACTATTGGATTGTTGATGAAAATCAGAATTATAATAAGGAAAAGTTTGATGCATTGATGAATGCATATCGTTCATGGATAGATGTAAAGTACGAATATTGGAATGAGATATTCCTATGTGGATGCGATGCTATGTTGGGCTGGTTAGCATATAATATTCAGGTTTTGATAGAAGCACAGAATCCGATTGTGGGAAATGCAGCAAGGGAACAGATAACGAAAACATTATTTGAGTTAAAGATGTATGATAAACAGCAGATGATATTGAAAAACTGGATTTTACAATATCTATAAAATTTTAATATATGCTATCTTAAGAGGAGAAGGATATGGCATTAAATTTACATGATGAAAAGAACAATAACTTGGAGGAATGACATGAAATGCAAAAGAACGGTTCTGCCATTACTTGGAACTGCATTTGAACCTGGCAGACTGGCAGACACGCTAAATGAATTTGAGGATGAAGAACTGGCAGAAATTGCACAGGCAGAAGCCTATTTTTTTTCAGCACAGGCAGAAGCCTGTGTGAAAATTGTAGAAAAATATCTGAACAGCGAGGATGTGATCCTTCGTATGTCAGCGGATATGCTTTATACATTTACAAATCTGACGCTGGGTGATGCGATGGCAGCGCAGATGGCGCGGGAAGATGTACATATCTGCCTGAAAAAAGCATTAGAGGACGAAATCGATCTGGAGACACAGGCATCTTGTTTGTTTGCATTATATGTCATTAGTGTGCTGATTCATATTCCACCGGAAAAAGAAATGCCGTTGTTAAGCGATTATTTGCGTTATCTTCCAGAAGGTCAGCGTCTGTTTGCTATGAATCTGTTGGCGCATGGTGCCTATCTGAATCAGGAATATGCAAAAGGACAGGGCATGGCACAAACTGCAATGATGATGGCAGAAAAAATGTATCCGATTCCATTTATTTATCTGAATTGTGTCAATGCCATGTGTCAGATCAATCAGAAAGATCAGGAAGGAGCCAGAGAGTCTGTGATTCGAGCATGGGAGATTGCAAGACAGGATAAACTTCTGGAGCCGTTCATTGAGCATCATGGATTGCTGCAAGGAGTTTTAGAAGTCTGGGTAAAACAGCGGGAACCGTATGTATATAAAAAAATGATGGATGGAGTCATTGCTTTTAGCCGTGGATGGATGAAAATTCACAATCCGGAGATGCAAAAAGCAGTGACGGATCTGTTGACTCCGGTGGAGTTTTCTATCGCGATGCTTGCTTGCCGTGACTGGACAAATCAGGAGATTGCAGAACATATGGGACTTTCGGTCAATACGGTAAAACATTACGTTTCTACGATTCTGGAAAAATTACAGATTGATAAGCGTGACAAGATCAAGGAATTTGTAAATCAGTAATGAAAAGTCAAAGAATAAAGTGTCAATTTTCAGAAAACAGAAGATAATAATTTATGCCTGTTTCAATGTTTGCTGAAATAGGCACTTTTTTGTGCCAAAACGGGCATGTAAAAACAAAGAATAGTTTGATAAAATATAACCAACGAGATGGCTGCTCAGTAAATACCTAAAACAGTAATAATTTTTTACATATAATGATATATACCTTGCGAACAGATACAGATGAGCAGTCATCAGAAATACTTTATATGAACGCAGAATAAGCATTCCCCCGATTCAAGTGTGTAGAGCACTAAGCGGGATGCTTATGTCAGTGGGAGTTAAAAGCTCCCACTGACAGGTCACAAAGCGACTGCGTTCATGAGCAAGTAGTGAAAGCGGATTGCAAATGTCCGCTTTACGTATAAGAAACATAGTCTTTTGCTAAATGGCAGAAGGCTTTTTTTCGTTACCAAATCATATCAGGTTTATTGCTGAATTATAGCAGAAACAAAATAGTTGAAACAAGATGATATGTTGCGGAGCAATTTTTCAAAAAAGAAAAGCAAGTTTTTGGATGAAAAATAAATAGGAAGTATGGAACTAAAATGATATAATAGACACAGAAAAAAAGTAAAAAACAAATTACTCAGTTTACAAATCTTGATGAAAATAAATATGAGAAAAGGAATTTTGAATGGAAAAATACAGTATTAACAGAGTATCTTTACTCAAAAATGAAAAAGCAATTTTTCCAATGATGGGGGAGTTTCATTTTTCCAGATGCCCGGAGAAGGAATGGGAAGATGAGATTCGAAAAATGAAAGTCTGTGGCATGGATATCATAGCAACCTATGTTTTCTGGATTCATCATGAGGAAGAAGAAGGTGTCTTTGATTTTACAGGACAGCGCAATCTGCATTATTTTTTGGAATTGTGCGAGAAATGGCAGATGCATGTGTGGCTTCGTATTGGACCGTGGGCACATGGAGAAGCACGGAATGGCGGTTTCCCGGACTGGCTGCTGAAAAAAGGATATAAACTGCGCAGCGATGATCCGGATTACCTGGCATTGGTGGAACGTTTCTGGAAGAAAATTTATAAAGAAGTGGAAGGAACACATTGCATTCTTGGTATTCAGGTTGAAAATGAATATGGTCATGTGGGTGGTTTACGAGGTGCTGCCGGGGAGCAACATATGCGTACGCTAACAAAACTGGCAAAAACGATTGGTTTTGAAGCACCTTATTGGACAGCGACCGGATGGGGCGGTGCGGTACTTGGTGATCTGACACCGGTTATGGGCGGTTATTGTGATGCCCCATGGGATGCTTCTTTAAAACAGCTTCCGCCAAACAAAAATTATCTGTTTTCAACGGTGCGAAATGATGGAAATATTGGCAGTGATTACGCACCGGGCATGGAATTGTCATTTGATAAAGATGCGTATCCGTATCTGACCGCAGAACTTGGTGGCGGTGTGCAGGTGACACATCATCGCAGACCACGGGTGGTAGCAGAAGATATCGGAGCGATGTCAGTATGCAAACTTGGAAGCGGTTGTAACCTGTTGGGCTATTATATGTATCACGGCGGGACAAATCCGAAAGGAAAACTCAGTAGCTTACAGGAATCGACGGCGGTGGGTTCCTTTTGCGATGTCCCTGAACTTTCCTATGATTTTCAGGCACCGATCCGGGAATATGGTCAGATTTCAGAGACAGCAACAGAATTGAAACTTCTTTCCATGTTTGCACATGATTATGGGGAGGCATTTTGTAATATGCAGCCACAGTTTGCGGGGAATGACTGTGAGAGTACTTCAGTTCATACCGGAGATTTTCAGGATGCAGAAGATTTATCTGCATTTCGTATGATTACGCGCAGAAGCGGTGATCATGGCTATCTGTTTGTAAACAATTATCAGCGTGGTTATGAGATGGCAGAGCATAAAGATGTGATGCTGCGTGTTCAGACAGCAGATGGAGAAATAAGTTTCCCAAAACAGGATATTAAAAATGGAGCTTACTTCTTTTATCCGTTTAATTTCCCGCTGTCAGATGACGTGACATTACGTTGGATTAATCAGACACCATTATGCAATATTAACCGGAAACTATGGTTTTTCTATGGAAATGAAAAAATGCAGTATGAGGCAGATGAAAAACTGTCTGGCCAAGTGCTTATCAGTATGGATCGAATCTGGGCAAAATGTGCATGGCGCATGAAAAAATATTCAAATATATTGTTTTTCAGTGCGTTACCTATTTTGGAAACAGAAAATGGGATAGAGGTAATTTGTCGCAGTGATCGTGCACAGAAAAACTGCTGGATAATCATGGATGCGACTGTGGAAGATGCTAAAATGTGGATTGACAATGGGTGGAAAAAATCAGATATTATTCCGGATTTCTTGCATGTGGAAGGTGATGCATCCACAATTTGCGTGCTGAGTCATGATCTGACGGCAGCAGACAATCAGACTGTCGCGTCATTTACACATACAGATGTAAATAACTGCATTATACGGAAAGAAAAAAATGTTTTTCACAGAGCAGAAAAAACAGATTTTTCCGAGGCAGAAGCATGTGCGATTGACGATACTGGCAAAGATTATCAGGAATATGTGATTCGAATTTCCTATGACAAAGCATATGATGCAGTAAAAGAAAATATCTTCCTTCAGATTGATTTCCAGGCAGATCAGGCAGAACTTTATCTGAATGGCGAGAAAATTTCGGATCAGTATTTCATTGGTGATGTCTGGGAAGTCAGTCTGAAACGATTTGATTTTCCAACGGAATTGCTACTACGGTTGTATCCACTTGAGGAAGATGATAAGATATATCTGGAAACGCAGCCGGATTATGTAAATGGAAGATGTTGCAGTTTAAAGGATATCCGTTGCGTGTATGAGTGTAAAGAAAAGTTGTAATAGTTGAAGGAGAAATGTGGTATGGGACAGCAAAATAATAAAGAACACCTGCATATTTTATGGACAAATGCAGATGTGACTACAGCAAAATTGATGGTGATGATGTATGCCAGAAATGCTATGAAAAATGGATGGTGGAAAGAAGTAACGGTCATTGTATGGGGTGCTACCGTAAAATTACTGGCAGAAAATGAAGAATTACAGGAAGAATTAAAACGTGCAGAATCCTTTGGCGTGAAATTCACCGGATGCATCGCCTGTGCGGAAGAATTAAATCTGGCAGATAAAATGAAAGAAATTGGTCTGGATCTGTACAAATGGGGCCCACCATTGACGGAATTGATTAAATCAGGAGCACCGCTTCTTACGATTTGACACAACCTGGCGATATGTCTGCTATTTTGTTATAAAGTATATAGCTTGAGCGGATTGTGGATATCTGTCTGCTTTTTAGAGAATGTCCTCTGCCTGAATTGCGATAAGCAATGAGCAGGGGACGTTTGTCTGTAAATCTGCCCCTTGGAAAACATCAGCATTTTTGTTATAATGCAACTACTGGATTTTTGAAAGACGGGTGAAATAGATGGAAGAATATTTAAAAGATATATCAGATGGAAAGTTATATAGCAGCAACGATATGGTAAAAGTAGGCTGTCATGATTGCAATGGCTGTTCCGCTTGTTGTTGTGATATGGGTGAATCGATTTTGCTGGATCCGATGGATGTCTGGCGTCTGGAACGGAACCTTGGACAGAGTTTTGAACAACTGCTTGCAGGCGCGATCGATCTGCATGTGGAAGATGGTCTGATCCTTCCGAATCTGAAAATGGCACCATCCGCGACAGGACCAAAATGTTCTTTTTTAAATGAAGAAGGCAGATGCAGTATCCATGCATTTAGACCGGGGATTTGCCGTCTGTTTCCTCTGGGGCGAAATTATGATGGGGAAAATCTGAACTATTTTCTGCTGACAGATGCCTGTCCGGCAAAAAATAAATCAAAGATGAAAGTAAGTAAGTGGCTTGAAATGGATGGAATGAAGGATTATGAGCGGTTTTTAGTAAAATGGCATGCGCTCACCAAATCTCTTCGTCAGACCATGCAAAATTGTAATGAAGAGGAAGCAAAACGGAAAAATATGCTGTTTCTTCAAATGTTTTATTTTACTCCTGTACAGCAGGAGAATTTTTATGATGGTTTCTACGAACGGCTTGAACAGTTTGAACACAGATAAGCATTCCCCCGCTTCAAGTGCGCGGAGCACTAAGCGGCGGGTGAGGGGGGATGCTTATGTCAGTGGGAGTTGAAAGCTCTCACTGACAGATCGCGAAGCGACTGCGTTCATGAGCAAGTAGCGAAGCGGATTGCGAATGTCCGCTTTATTCGTAGAAACAAGCGTTAATAAGGAGTTTGAATGGGAAAATCTTTATACATAGCAGAAAAACCAAGTGTGGCCCGTGAATTTGCCAGGGCACTGAAGGAAGATATGCGTACCTTCGATGGCTATCAGGAATCAGAAAATGCAGTCATTACCTGGTGTGTAGGACATCTGGTAACTATGAGTTATCCGGAAGCCTATGATATGAAATTCAAAAAATGGAGTCTGTCGACCTTACCGTTTATTCCGGAAACATTTAAATATGAAGTGATTCCAGGGGTGAGTAAGCAGTTTAAAATTGTATCGAACTTGTTGAACCGTTCGGATGTAGATACCATTTACGTCTGTACTGACTCCGGACGGGAAGGAGAGTACATCTACCGTCTGGTGGAACAGATGGCAGGAGTGAAAGGCAAAGACCGCCGTCGAGTATGGATTGATTCTCAGACGGAAGAAGAAATTTTACGCGGGATCCATGAAGCAAAAGATTTGTCAGAATATGATAATTTATCGGAATCTGCATATCTGCGAGCCAAAGAAGATTATCTGATGGGAATCAATTTTTCAAGATTGCTGACATTAAAATATGGCAATACATTGGCTGGTTTTCTAAATCAGAAATATACGGTCATTTCCGTCGGACGTGTTATGACCTGTGTGCTCGGCATGGTAGTGCGACGTGAACGGGAAATCCGTGAGTTTGTAAAAACGCCGTTTTATCGTGTATTAAACAGTATGGAATTTGAAGGCCTGACCATTGAAGGCGAATGGCGCGCAGTTCCCGGATCAAAATATTTTGGGACACCGAAACTTTATAAGGAAAACGGTTTTCGGGAAAAGAAAGATGCACAGGAATTGATCAACTGGATGAAAAGCCTGGAACCACAGGAAGCGGCAGTCATGTCAGTGGAGCGCAAACAGGAAAAGAAAAATCCACCTTTACTGTACAATCTGGCAGAACTTCAGAATGATTGTTCAAAACTGTTTAAAATCAGCCCGGATGAAACTTTACGTGTAGTGCAGGAACTGTATGAGAAAAAGATGGTAACCTATCCGCGTACCGATGCCCGTGTACTTTCCAGTGCTGTGGCGAAGGAGATTTCAAAGAATATTTCCGGATTAAAAGGGATCAATATGGTGCGCCCATTTGCAGAAGAAATTCTTGAGAAAGAAAGCTACAAACAGATTGCGAAGACACGTTATGTCAACGATAAAATGATCACAGACCATTATGCAATTATTCCGACCGGTCAGGGACTTGGAGCTATGCGAGGTTTAAATCCGGTTTCACTGAAAGTATATGAGACGATTGTACGTCGTTTTCTGGCTGTTTTTTACGAACCGGCTATTTATAAAAAAGTGAGTCTGACAATGGGGATGGAGACAGAACGTTTTTTTGCTTCCTTTAAGGTTTTAGCAGATCCTGGGTATCTGAAGGTGATGGAATATTCCTTCCGGAAGAAAAAGACAGAAGATACAACCAGTCAAAATGATGCAGATTCCAATGAAAAGAGCGGCGATGCACATTTACTGGAACAGATCGCAAAAATCAAAAAAGGTATGACACTTCCGGTAAAGAGTTATGCCATCAAGGAGGGAGAGACTTCTCCGCCAAAACGTTACAATTCCGGTTCCATGATCCTCGCAATGGAAAATGCAGGACAGCTGATTGAAGATGAGGAGTTGCGCGCTCAGATTAAAGGTTCCGGTATCGGCACAAGTGCGACCCGTGCGGAGATTTTGAAGAAACTGGTGAATAACAAATACCTCAGTCTGAATAAAAAGACACAGATCATTACACCGACCTTACAGGGAGAGCTGATTTATGATACCGTATCGGCGTCTATCAAGTCATTACTGAATCCCGAACTGACGGCAAGCTGGGAAAAAGGGCTGAATTATGTGGCGGAAGGTACGATCACCCCAGAGGAATATATGACAAAACTGACACACTTTATTCAGAGTCGTACAAGTGGTGTACTGGGACTTCGAAACCAGTATATCATAAAGGATTCCTTTGAACGGGTGGCGCCATTCTATAAAAAATCGCGCTAAGAATGCTTTGTGAGTAAAAAGATCATTACAGGTGTAGGTGTATCACGATTATCCACAACTGATATATGATCAACTTGGATTTATAATAAAGGCAAAGATCGATTCATAAAAAAATAGACAGTGTAGAGGTGCAGTGATCCTGAGATGAATATGTCAGTTTACGCTGACCAGAATCACGCACCAAGTCTCACGTGCGTTCGACTTTAAATAGTAAAAGAGAACTCTGACTTATGTGACAGATATGTTGCACAGGTCAGGGTTCTATTTGTATTGGCAGGGTTGCAAAAAGCTATTTTTACCAACACGGATAATTCAGGAAAAAAAGACTGGAAAAAGAGTAGAAAACGTGGCACAATAAGATTGATGAAAAACATAGTATGAAAGGAATTAAAGCATAAAATGGAACAGTGTAAGATTACAAATATGTACGATTTAAATGAGACGATTGCAAAAAAATATATGGAGACCGCAGAGTATCCGTGGGAACTTTTGGACGGACTTTCCGATTATATCAAAAAATTGGGTGCCACTCTGGATCCGGAGAAATATGAGAAACGTGGTGAAGATGTGTGGGTAGCCAAAAGTGCAAAAGTTGCACCGACGGCATTCCTTGGAAGCCCTCTGATCATTGACGAGGAAGCAGAAGTTCGTCATTGTGCATTTATCCGCGGCTCAGCTATTGTTGGAAAAGGTGCAGTGGTAGGAAATTCTACAGAGTTAAAAAATGTCATTCTATTTAACAAAGTACAGGTTCCGCATTACAACTATGTGGGCGATTCGATTCTTGGATATAAAGCGCACATGGGCGCAGGTTCCATTACTTCAAATGTCAAGTCTGACAAAACATTGGTCGTAGTGCGTGATGGCAAAGAAGAAATTGCTACCGGCAGAAAGAAATTCGGTGCGATGCTTGGCAATAACGTCGAAGTAGGATGCAATTCCGTGTTAAACCCGGGTACTGTGATTTGTCCGGAGAGCAATGTATATCCGTTATCCGCAGTTCGTGGCGTTGTACCGGCACATTCTATTTATAAAAATCGTAACGAAATTGTAGAAAAACAGTAATTAGTCATGACTCATTTGTGCTATTTTTGATACATGAGAAATTTTGTAAAAAAAATGTCGGAAAAGACTTTACGAATGAAGAAAAATGTGTCAAAATACATTAGGATGTTAAAAAAATAACAAAGTAATCCTGTGCATAAAACCACAGTTGAAATACGATAGAAAATAAATCATGTTTTCTGCGAAAAGCAATAGAGGATAGGTATAAGGTATGGGATCTCTTTCAAAAAACATTCATACATAGAAAGGAGTTTTACAATGATTTATTCCAAAGAAGTAGAATTGATGTGCCCGGTTGCAAAAGGCGCAAAACATGAACCTGCTCCAATCCCGGAAGAGGGAAAATGGGTTCACTCCAAAAAAATTGAAGATATTTCCGGTTTTACACACGGTGTAGGCTGGTGTGCTCCACAGCAGGGTGCATGTAAGCTGACTCTGAATGTAAAAGACGGTATCATCGAGGAGGCTTTGATCGAGACAATCGGATGTTCCGGTATGACTCATTCCGCAGCGATGGCAGCAGAGATTTTACAGGGAAAAACAATTTTAGAGGCATTAAATACAGACCTTGTCTGTGATGCGATCAATACAGCAATGAGAGAGCTGTTCTTACAGATTGTATATGGTAGAACTCAGAGTGCTTTTTCTGATGATGGTCTTGCTATCGGTGCAGGTCTTGAGGATCTTGGTAAAGGACTTCGTTCTCAGGTTGGTACAATGTATGCAACAAAAGAAAAAGGTGTTCGTTATCTGGAAATGGCAGAAGGCTATGTAACAGGCATTGCTCTGGATGAGGATAATGAGGTAATCGGATATCAGTTCGTAAGCCTTGGCAAAATGACTGACTTTATCAAAAATGGCGATGATCCGAATACTGCATGGGAGAAAGCAAAAGGTCAGTACGGCCGCGTAGCTGATGCAGCAAAAATCATCGATCCGAGAAAGGAGTAATGGACAATGGCTTTATTTGAATCATATGAAAGAAGAATTGACCAGATCAATTCTGTTTTAAATAGTTATGGAATTGCTTCTATCGAAGAAGCAGAGAAAATTACAAAAGATGCTGGTCTGGATGTATACGATCAGGTAAAGAAAATCCAGCCAATCTGTTTTGAAAATGCATGCTGGGCTTATACAGTAGGTGCAGCGATTGCAATCAAAAAAGGATGCCGCAAAGCTTCTGAGGCAGCTGCAGCAATCGGAGAAGGTCTTCAGGCTTTCTGTATCCCGGGTTCTGTAGCAGATCATCGTAAAGTAGGTCTTGGACATGGTAACCTTGGTAAAATGCTTCTGGAAGAGGAGACAGAGTGCTTCTGTTTCTTAGCTGGTCATGAATCTTTCGCAGCGGCAGAAGGTGCGATTGGTATCGCTGAGAAAGCAAACAAAGTACGTCAGAAACCGTTACGTGTTATCCTGAACGGTCTTGGAAAAGATGCAGCTCAGATTATTTCCCGTATCAACGGATTCACATTTGTAGAGACAAAATATGACTACAAAGAAGCAAAACTAAATGTTGTATATGAGAAAGCATACTCCAAAGGACTTCGTGCTTCCGTAAAATGTTACGGTGCTGATGATGTTCAGGAAGGTGTTGCAATCATGCATCATGAGAACGTTGGTGTATCTATCACAGGTAACTCCACCAACCCGACACGTTTCCAGCATCCGGTAGCAGGTACATACAAAAAAGAGTGTATCGAGCAGGGTAAAAAATACTTCTCAGTAGCTTCCGGCGGTGGTACAGGCCGTACACTTCACCCGGACAACATGGGTGCAGGTCCTGCTTCCTATGGTATGACAGATACAATGGGACGTATGCATTCTGATGCACAGTTTGCAGGTTCTTCTTCTGTACCGGCTCATGTAGAAATGATGGGATTAATTGGTATGGGTAATAACCCAATGGTAGGAGCTACCGTTGCAGTTGCCGTTTCCGTAGAGGAAGCTGCTAAGGCTGGTAAGTTCTAAGAAAACCGCATAAATACTGACTTTTTGAGGGCTTGGTTCGTTTTGACAAGCCCTCAATTTTTGTATATAATACACACGTAATACACAGGTAATACACAATGCGTAATACACAAATAATACACAAATGGACAGTAGTTTCCATTTGAAAAGCGGAAGGATGGATTACGATGAAATTACCTAATGGATACGGCAGTGTACACAAATTGAAAGGAAAAAGGCGAAAACCATGGAGGGCTAGAATTACAGACGGATTTGTTTATGATCTGGTGGAAGATAAACAAATTCAAAAGTATAAGACGCTTGGATATTATGAAACAAAACAAAAAGCATTACAGGCGCTTGCTGCATATAATGAGAACCCGTATGATTTAGATGCTGACAAGATTACGTTTGCTGAATGTTACGAAAAATGGACGGAAGAATATTTTAAAAAAATCACTCCAGCTGCTATTAGAACCGTAAAAGCCGCATATAAGTATTGTTCTTCTTTGTATAATATGAGAATGAAGGATATTCGGGTATATCATTTGTCTGGTTGTATGGATGATGGATATATTATTCAAGATAAGGGAAAAGATAAAGGAAAGAAGAGAATGGCTTCAGCCGGAACGAAAGCCAGAATGAAATCTATGTTCAATCTGATGTTTGATTATGCAATGGCGCATGAGGTGGTTTTTACAAACTATGCGAGAAATTATAAGATTGATGCTGAAATACTAGAGGAAAAAGAAAAGAATAAAAGACTTAGAATACCGTTTTCAAATGAAGAGATTGATATTTTATGGGATAATATTGAATTTGGATTTACGGATATGGTATTGATTCAGATATATTCAGGGTGGAGACCGCAAGAATTAGCAATATTACAAGTAGCAGATATTGATCTTGAAAAAGGAATTATGTCTGGTGGTTTAAAATCAGATGCAGGAAGAAATAGAATTGTTCCTATACATCCGCTAATAGAACCACTTATTAGAAAAAGGTATGATGAAGCAATGAAACTTCATTCTGAATATTTGTTCAATGATGAAACAAGTCAAACTGGAATGGAAATGACCTATGATAAATATAGGGGTAGATTTAATAAAGTAATGGAAAGAAATAAAATGACACATACCCCGCACGAATGTCGTCATACATTTATTACGATTGGAAAGTCTAATAAAATGGATCAGTACATTCTGAAATTGATTGTGGGACATGAAATAGATGATGTTACAGAAAAATTCTATACACATAGAACAATAGAACAATTAAGGAATGAAATGAATGCTTGTATCACAAAGCATATTAGTATGAAAAATAAAGATCTTTTTATCGATGATATGTATGATTAATAATAGATAGTATATAAAGAAGATGGAACCGATGTGTTTGCCATCTTCTTTTTTTGTTGCCATAAATTGTTATATATGATGTATCTTGATTAAAAGAATACAGGTGTGAAATGTGAATGTATCTACATCTTGTAGTTAAGTTGACGCAAAATACAAAGTGACGTATATATAGCACTAAGGAATCAGAGAAATCTGATCCGATAAAAATGAACGAAAGATACCATATTGTTACAATCCAGAAAAATTAATTTCTTGTAAATAACGAAGTAATCTATTGACAAGACACAAGTCTCCATAATTACGCTTATAGCAGAATCAGGCATCGTTTGATGAGTATTTTTCGGAAAAACCGGAATATATACCAGGAATATGGAAGCAATAAATTAGAGGAACAGTTGTCATGTAGACAGGATGTAGAAAGTGAATTACGTGCAGCGGAGTTTGCGGTGGACTATCTGGAAGTAGAAAAGGAGATGATGAAGGTATATATGGATGCTCCAAAAACGATACAGTATGGAATCCTTGCAATCTGTAATGAGGTGCGAGGGATTTCAAAAGCAGAAACAGCGAAAAAACTTGGCATAACTACCAGCTATATTACAGTAAGTATGCGGCGTGCAGCAGACAAACTGAAGTTACCGGTGATGTTTGCCTGGTATGGTTATCATAATCTCAAATGACTAGAAATGATTTTATGATTTAGTATGAAAAGGAGTAAAAATGGCGAATCCGTATAGAAAAGTAATGTACCGATTAAAAGAAAAATGGTCTATTCGGGAAATCGCGGAATTATATGTTGACCGGAATTTCAGTATGGATCTGGTCTCACATATTACGGGAATCCCGTTAGCACTATTGAGCCATATCTTATGGGATTATCATCTGCCAGAAGTGAAAAGCAAATATTATACAGAAAACTTTTTAGGCGAGATTTCCAAACTTACAAAACAAATGCATGCAGAATTTTTCCGGGAAGAGCGGATCTTTACACGACAGTATGAGAATGACAGACGAAAGATGGAGACAGATTTTTTAGCAGAGATTTCGTAACAAAAGAATCATAACTCTATTCGTTTCGCAAGGAAGGAAGGGAGAAAAATGGCAGGGAATAAAAAAGTGAACTCTATTTTTCAACATAAGAGAGAAATACGTGACTATGCACTATGGGCATTGCAGGTGCCGGATATTAGTCCGAAAGAAGATACCTATCTTTTGGTTTCGGAAGCCCAGGCGGGAAATGTAGATGCCAGAAATATTTTATACCTGGCTTATATGAAGTATGTATTCTACATTGTTTCGCATTATTACAATTTCAAGGATTATATGGAAGGGGAAATTGAAGATTGCGTGCAGGAAGGAATGCTTGGATTGTATGAGGCAATCATGCGATTCGATATCACAAAAAATGCGAGTTTTACGACTTACTTAACCATCTGGGTGAGAAAATATGTTTCCAGATATCTATCGGAAGATGGAACGATCAAACGATCTTCCAGGATCGTGAAAAAAACCCAACAGTTGCAGAGTGCCTGCATGGACTATGAGCTGCTTCATGGAAGGCGACCTACGATCGCGGAACTTGCGGAAATAATCGGGGAAAGCGAAAATGTAACCAGAAATCTGCTGGAAGCATTGCAAAGAGCAAGAATCAAATCTCTGGATCATCCACGAAATGACGATGAAAAGTGGACAGAACAGTTAAAATACGATTATGATCTGGAATCCGAAGTGTGTCAGGAAGTGATGAATCGTGAATTTGAAAATATGGTCATTGAGGTGCTTCAGAATGAGACCGACCGGCAGATCATCGATTATGTTTTTGAGTATGCTGACAATGACATGACACGCTCGGAGATCGCGGAAAGCGTAGGAGTATCCAAGCAGTATATCTGCAAGCGAATCATCGCAATCAAAGAGCTTTTGAGAAAAAAACATATCATCTAACGGAATGAAACATCCTCCGGCATTTTGCCAGGGGATGTTTTAAGTTTCCGAAAAAGAAGAACTGACGTATTTCTATTAATAGAGGTCATCTATTCTGTATATACAGAACGTCTAAAAAATAGCGAGAACTATTTCTTATCATGTGGAGCGTTGTCTGCGCTCGGAATCCAATTACAATCGGGAGCAATCCTGTTTATTTGATAAATGAAACTAACATAGAGAAAGGAGGGTATGTCATGGATTATGCGGTTTTTCAGGACTGTGTCAAGAGTATGGATCTGCGGCAGCGTTTCCAGAAATTGCAGGATGAGATTTATATCCTGAACAAAAACCGGGAGCTTGTTCCAAATCTTGAATGGGATCAAAGGTACGCCAGAGCATATGCACAGTTATGGCAGCAGATCCGGCAGCGGATTAAGGTCATACAAAAACGGATGCTTTCCGAATATCACCTGCCTAAGTTGAAAGATGAGCAGAAATATCAGTGGTTTATGAGGCAATTTTTAAGCCTGACCACACAGGAAGAGGAGAAAATCTGCCAGATGATCTACCGGAAGGAACATTTTGGACGGATCGAACTGGAATTTTTTTTATGGAGAGAGACCATCGACCGTCTGGTCGGAGAATATAACGTGCAGAAGGCAGAGGAAGGATTAGAACATGAAAGCATTACAAACACATGCACAGATGCTGGAGCCAAGCCTGGGCTTTTTTGAAAATGAATGGTCTGTATTGCTGCAGTTTTTACTGGGACAGGGATATAAACTTTCGATACGGGTTAATGGATTTTTTGTGATCCGTCCGGGAGAAGATGCCTGTTTTTCACGCTGTCTGAATCTTTTGGAGATTGTGAATGAAGCGTTGGCATGTAATGCCCGGTGTCAGCAGTCATCCTGTCAGAAGTTTTATGCGAAGCAGGGGGATCGGAAGGCTGTATGAAAGCAGATCCACAGTGGCATTGAGCGGGAACGGATGTTCCTGAAATTGCAGTGGCATCTGTCGAAGCAGGAGGGAGTGCTGGCTAAACAATGGAAACGGATGTGTTAAAAATGGAAAGCTTCTGGCAGAAACATAAAAAATATGCAGCAGAAGTGTATGAAATCGGAACCAACGTAACCGGAAAACAGCATGGATATGGAAAATACCGGCAGGGAAAAGCCGAACTGATCTGTGAACTGTTTGAGATACCGATGGAGCCGTTTTTACAATTTTCAATGGAAAGGGGAAAAGAAGATGGTTGATATTCTAAAAGGAATGGATGTCTCACTGTGTGTATTCATGGCAGGGATCGTGGCATTTGTTATCGCGGCGATCCTGTATCTGTTTTTGTGGGAAACCTGGTCGAAGGCCTATGAGGAAGATCTGGAAGAGGAAACCATAGAGTATTACATGATCTATACGGTTTGGAGTAAACCGGAATCCTATGGGAGCAGGGTGATCCTGGCAACGGCAGATGAAGCGGAAGCAAGATTCCGGTTCCATCTGATTCGGACGGTGTCGGAAATATATTTTTCCGGTGCGGCGATCGCGGAACATAGAGACGGAATCCGTATCTCCAAAGGAGATGCAAAACTGTATTATGTGATGAAAACGGTGCAGGTAGAAAATCTATAAAAAATAAGAAAGAGAGGACAGAAAAAATGGAACAGTTACAAATTGTAGCGAAGATCACCCCCGGTGCAATCCAGACCAATTTCGAAGAGACGAAACAATGGCTTGCTCAAAAACTGCAGAAGTATAATCTGAGCAATTATACTGGTGATGACGCAATAAAACAGATGAAAGAGGGGCGAGCTACGTTAAACAAACTGAGTGATGCCCTCAAAGAGAGAAAACGGGTGGTCAAGGAACAGTTCCTGGAACCATATACTGCATTTGAGATGGCGGCAGATGAGCTGCTGGCAATGATCAAGGAGTCCTGCGATACGCTGGATGGGAAAATCAAGGAATATGCGCGTATCGAAAAGCAGGAGCGAGAGGCAGAGATCACAAAATATTACCGGGAGGCAGTGGCAGAAGCAGGGATTACCTATGATCTGTGGACACAGATCTATGACGAGAAATGGCTGAATAAAAGTTGCAGCAAAAAAACTTGGAAGATGGCAATCACAGAAGCAATCCAGTCTTACCAGAAAAACATAATGCTCTTAGGGCAGCTTGCGGGTGAAGATGATTTTGAAGCAGCACGAAAGCTGTATGAAGTGGACTTAAACTTGCAGGATGCGATAACCTTTATAACCAAGAAAAAGGCAGAAGCGGAAGCACTTGAGCGGGAGCGGATACGCATTGCTGCAGAAGAAGCAGCAAAAGCACAGGCACGCGTGGAAGCACAAACCCGGCAGGTAATGCAACAGGCAGAATCTTATGCCAGAGAGCGGGAAGCGGCTGTACGGAAAGAAGAACAGGAAGCGGCACAGAAGCAGATGCAGCAAAAGCAACAGGAGCTGGAGAAACAGAACTATCTTCGTATGCAGAAGCAGATGCAAAGGCAGACACAGGCCATGCCGGTACAAAGAGCCGGGATGAGTTACCAGACTGGTATTCCGACAGGTGGAAGCACAATGTCAGGAAGGTGGGCAGCCGCCACATCCGGACAGGGAATGTCGCGACCGGCATATGGTATCCGGCAGGGGCAGCAACCGGTACAGCGGGGAAATGCACCGATCCAACGGTCAGTGCAGCAACCCATTTTGCAGACACAGGCGGCAGAACTGTGTACGTTTACGGTGCACAGGGTACACCAGGAAGAAGTCTGCCAGTTTTTGACACAACGTGGTATCGGGTATCACATTCACTAAGATGCAGAAAGGATATGATTTCATGAGTTTTAATATCAGCGAGGTTGCAGACTACCTTGGAATTGAAAAATTACAGGATACAGGTGGGGATTCCATTTCCATCTGCTGTCCGTATTGTGGCGACCGGCGAGGAAAAAATACAATATGTATCAGAAAGGATGGAAAGGAAAAAAATGTATTCCAGTGTTTCTCATGCGGCAGGCATGGAAATATGCTGGATTTGTATCTGGATCAGAAAGCCGGATATGTCGGAGCCGATCGTTATAAACGTGCATATGCAGATCTGAGGGATGCGCTTGAAAAAGGGCACAGGGATCACACCCCAAAAAAACGGGTGGAAGAAACAGACAGAAAAACAGAAAAGACCAAAGCTCCGGTGAACGTGTTAGACCATACCTACCGGAGCTTGTTACGTCATCTGACGTTGCAGACGATAGACCGATTGGACCTGCAACGCCGGATGCTTACTGATGCAGAGATAGAGGCGGGATTGTTTCGGTCTGTGCCATCTGATCCGGTGGGCATCTGCCGGATTTTAAAGAGGGAAGGTTGTATGCTGGAAAACGTACCAGGTTTTTATAAAAATGCAGCAGGTAACTGGCAGTTAAATGTATGGGCAGAAGGCTACTTTTGTCCGGTGCTGCAGGATGGATATTTGGTCGGGATGCAGATCCGGCTGCGTAACCCGAAAAAGCAGAAGTATATCTGGTTATCCAGTTCCGGCAAAAGGGCAGGAATTTCGTCCGGAGCCCCGGTCTGCTTTTATGGCGATCCGGATGCAGAGTCTGTCATCATCACAGAGGGTATTTTAAAAGCATATGTAACGTACTGTCTGCTTTCGGATATCGGTGTCAGTGTGATCGGAGTGCCGGGGGTGAATGTCCTTGGCGGATTGAAGGAGCTTCTAAAGCAGCATCATCATAAGATTGCCTATGAAGCCTACGACATGGACAAGTATATGCCGGTAGCCTGCATGCGGGACTATGAAGCCAAGAAGTGCGCTGCCTGCATACAGTCAGGCGGGCGTGAAGCCTACTGCCCGGATGGAAGTTGCAGATATAAGGAACGAAAAAGGCAGATGATCCAGGAAGCACAGGATTCCCTGCAAAAAGTGATCACCAAGGCAGGTCTGATCGGCAGATCATATCACTGGGACAGAGATCCGGTCAGCGGTCTGTGGCTTGGAAACAAAAAAGGGATTGACGATTACTGCAGTATGCGGCGAGGAGGAATGAGTCATGCAGGAGCTGGCTATCCGGGCAGTGCCCGTACAGGTGCGCTGTGAGTTTGATGATTACCAGGTGGTGATCTATGAGACGGAAGCAGGGGAAGAACTGACGGCCGTTGGCTCCCTGCTGTGTACGGAAGGGGAATGTGTCCTGCATGGGAATTTTTCCCAACATAAGAAATATGGAAAGCAGTTTCAGGTTACATTTTGCGAAGAAGTATTACCAACGACACCGGAAGGCATGAAACGGTATCTGGTGAGCAGTGGGATTGCTGAAATAGGAAGTGCAACGGCAGACCGCATCGTGGATACATTTGGGGCAGAAACATTCCAAGCCATGCGTGATCCCATCCGGTTAGCTGCGGTACAGGGAATCTCGGAGACGAAAGCGGAAAAGATCGTTGCGTCTTTTAAAAAATGCCAGGAGTTACATGAATATGTGCAGTTTTTGGCAGACTATCGGATTCCAAGTGGAAAAACACAAGAAGTCTATCAAAAATTTTCCGGGATACCGGATGCGCTTTCGGTGTTACAAAGCCGTCCATATCTGCTCTGCATGTGTGAAGGGATCACCTTTGCCATGATTGATGCAGTGCAAAAACAAAGAGAAGGATTTGATCCGATCCATGGTGACCGGATCTGTTTTGCTCTGTCCGCTGTCATGCAACAGAATGAACAAAACGGACATGTATTTATGCAGAAGGAAGACTTGTTTGAAAAGGCAGTGAATATCCTGCGGATACCGGGGTGTGACCAGTCAGTGTTTTTCCCATACCTGCAAGCAGGACTTGTGTATCTGGTAAAAAACCAGACACTGATCTATGACTGCGGTGTGCTTTACCGGAAACCGATGTACCTTGCAGAAAATGAGTCAGCAGAAAAACTGCTGAGACTTTTATGGGACGGACAAAAGCAGAAATTAACGAAAGATAAGATCGATGCAGCATTAGTGGAAGCAGAAAAACGGCAAAAATTGGCACTCTCAAAGGAGCAGAGAAACGCCGTTTCATATGCGCTGACAGAAACAGTGAGCATCATTACTGGTGGACCGGGAACTGGAAAGACATGTCTCTTACAAGTACTGATCTGTGCAGAAGAAATGCTGCATCCGGAAGGAAAACTCACCTTGTGTGCCCCTACCGGGCGTGCTGCCCGAAAAATGGCGGAGAGCACCGGAAAAGTTGCAGTCACGATGCATCACCTGCTTGAGATCCGTCAGGAGGAGCAGGAACGTGAGGAAGAAGAGGAATTAAAACTAAGTACAGACCTAGTGATCGTTGATGAGTGTTCCATGGTGAGCATGCAGTTACTGTATGCATTGCTGAAAGCATTGGATAAGGGGACGCGGCTGGTGTTGATCGGAGATTGTGACCAGCTTCCCAGTGTACAGGCAGGAAATGTGTTTGCTGACCTGATCGGAAGCCAGGTGTTTCCGGTTACTTATCTAACAAAAACCTTCCGGCAGAAACAGGGGAGTGCGATCCTTACCAATGCAAGCTGTGTCAACCGCGGACGGGGCAGGTTTTTATGGAACACAGACTGTATGCTCTGCCAGACCTGGCAGGAAGAGGATACACTGGACGGTCTGCTCCAGGTGATCCGCGCTCTGCAAAAACAGGGGATTTCCTCAAAAGCCATGCAGGTGCTCACACCGTTTCGAAGTAAAACAAAGCTTGGGTGTATCCAGCTAAACCGGGTGCTGCAGGAACTTATGAACCCGAAAACGGCAGGAACGGTTGAACTGCTGGTTGGAAGCCGGTGTTTCCGCAAGGGGGATAAAGTGATGCATCTGGAAAATGAAGAGGATGTAAGCAACGGAGATGTTGGTTACATTACAGAGATCAACCAGACGGAACGGAAACTGACGATCTTGTATGAGACGGGCGTGGAACGTACTTACACGTCAGAAGAATTTTCCATGCTGGAGTTAGCGTATGCATTGACAGTGCATAAAGCTCAGGGCAGCGAATACGATTGCGTGATCCTGCCATTCACCAAGATCTTTGGTCGCATGCGGCAGAAGAACCTTCTGTATACTGCTATGACGCGCGCCAGGAAAAAGCTGGTGATCGTTGGAAACGAAGAAACGCTATGGTATGCATCTGGCAACCGTATGGAGCGTAGAAACTCCTATCTAGGATTCCGGCTTATGGATGGGAACCGGATGCGGAAAGTAGCGCATAATGAAAAAAAACTAAAAACTGTCATATAGGGAAAAATGAAGCTGCCGCTCCATGAATGTTTGTTCGTGGAAGCGGCAGTTTCCCTATGATGATGTGCGAATAATTTGAAAAAAGGGATGGCATATGGTAGTATTAAATGATAAAGATGTCAGGCAGAAAACAGGGGTTATCCTAGAGCAAAAAAGCAACCTGATGGGAGAGGAGACGGGAATGGATAAAAAATGGACACTCCACGTTGAAAATTTTGCAAAAATAAAAAGTGCAGATGTTACGATCGCACCGTTAATGTGTTTTGTGGGTGATAACAATAGCGGAAAAAGTTATTTGATGAGTATTTTATGGGGAATATTGACGTTAGGTAAAGATATTTTCCCAAAGAAGCCCTCTGAAGCAAAGGCATACAAGCAGTGCGAAAGCTGGTTAAAAGAACATCTTAACACAGAAACTGCACTGACGGATGATGCGATAGACCTGTATATAACCTGGTTTAATGAATTACTGAGTACACAGAAAAAAGCTCTGGTAAAAAAAATTTTTAACTATGAGGTTGAGATTGAAAAACTAAAGATCACACATTATGAGAGGAATCATCCGATCAAGATGGTTTGGGATGCGTCTGCATCCAGATATTCTGTCACAGGCGGATATATTAAATTCCCAGAAGTGGAAGCGGCAAACCGGGAAGAATTACTCCGTATGAATGCTTATATCTGCTGGAATTTATTAATGGAAGGAATTGCAGCACCATGGTATACGCCGGTCGTAAAGGGCAGACGGAATGGTGAACCAATTTACTTACCGGCATCAAGAACCGGATTTATGCTCACGTATGCCCAGTTGATTGAAAATTCACTGCAGATTAGTTTTTCACCGGAATTGCAGGATAACACAAGTACCCTGACACTTCCGTATGTAGATTTTTTGCAGTTGATAACAAAGTTTGAAATCAATAAAAAAGACAGCAAAAAGTATGCAAAGATCATCGAATATATTGAAAAGCAGATGACAAAGGGAAATCTGTCCGTAAAGAAAGATATGATGCCAGTGATCAAATATCAACCGGAGGGCAGTGAGAAAGAGCTTCCACTGTATGTGGCATCTTCCATTGTTTCGGAGATTTCTCCGCTGCTGTTGGTGCTGAAATCCGGGATCAATTTTAATGCGATGATCATTGAAGAACCGGAAGCACATCTGCATCCAGAATTGCAGCAGAAAATGGCACGATTGCTTATTAATATGATGAATCTTGGGATTCCGGTATGGATCACTACGCACAGTGATACGATTTTACAGCATATCAATAACATGATGAAATTGAAAAACCATGTGCGGAGTAGTGAACTGCAGAAAGAATATGGATACCGGAAAGAAGATCTGCTTTCCAGAGAAGATGTTCAGATGTATCAGTTTGTTCCAGACAATAATGGAAAAACACACTTAGAAGCGCTGGAAGCAACAAAGTACGGATTCGTTGTGCCTACATTCAATAATGCCCTCGAAAAGATTGTAGAGGAAGTGTATGCATTTCAGGAGGACTGATAAATGGTAGAAGAACGGATTGCATATGGAATTGAGAAGTTTTTGGAAGAAGATTTTTTCCTTCCGGAAAATGATTCTTACTGCTTGGAGGAAAAGAGCGAATCTGGCAGAAGCGAGCTGCAGGTGACCATTCAGGGAGATAACTTATGCTGTGAAGATTATGATCACAAAGGGAAGTGTAATTTCCTTAAACGTGAAAGTCCCCTGAAATTACAAAGAAGTGTAGATCATGTGTTGCTCCAGAAAAAAGATGGAAAATGGATCTTGCATCTGATCGAAATGAAAAGTAAAGTTGATGATAAAAAGTGGCATGAGATAAAGCAAAAAACGCGTGCCAGCTATTTTAACGTCTGCGCATTGGAACGGGTGCTTGGGATACATATTGATGAGGTTGAGGTATATACAACCTATGAAACTACGGGATTTTGGCATTCGGAGCAAAGCGAAGATCCGAAAATCATTGTACCACTTCTTGGAAAACCGTTGCCACCAAAGCCGGAGAGCGAATGGGAGAATCATAGAATCAGTGTGGATGTTGGAGAAATCGTGCAGTTTCATCATCATGCCGTAAAAATGCAGCGGACAGAAGATGGGAGAAAACTGATAGGTGAACTGAACATTCAGTGATCAAAACACAAAGTAAATAAGCAGAAGCTATATTGAGAGGGTACTCACAAAGATGTGGGTACTCTTTTTTGTTTCTAAAAACACATAATTATATCAACTTATGTCAAAAGCCAGGAATATTTATCAGAGTAATCAATGCACCATATTTGCCAAAAATATAGATGGAAAAAGGCAGGCAGTATGGTAAAATGAAAGTAACAAGCAGCGGCAGGTAAAGAGTTTTTGGAGCTTAAAAAAACCGAAGCGTTTATGTGATCTATGCAAAAACCAGATTAGAAGGCCAGAACAGAAAAAGGGGGACAAGGCAGGTATGGTTATGAACAAAACAATTAAAAATGCAATGGAAGAATTGGAAGATTGGTTATCTGATCCAAGTGAATTGGGAAAGAAACCGACGAAGATAGAATATACAAATGCATTTGCAGATGAGGACGGTATAAATTGTTTGGTTTTCAAGTATAAAAAGAATCTATTGGGGAAATGGTTATTGGGGATTGTAAGTGAATCCGGAACTTTCAGTGAAATGGGAGAATATAATCAGAAAACGGAAATTGATGATGCCAAAAGAATACTGGAAATGTTGAAGAACTATTGGAAAGAGATGGCGAAAAATTAGTAAAACAGAGAGAGGGAACATGATGAACAGGATTCCAGTATTTTATATATTTTTTTGTATATTGGCAGTCTGTTCCGTACTGATTATTGTCATGCGTTGGAAAAGATATGTGAAATATTCTAATGGAACATATAAAAATGTGGGACAGGATTTGATATTTCGGACGGAACTGTCGCGAGATGAAATAGTTCGAAAATTGAAAGTACATGATGTAAATGATACGTTGGATTATGATTTTTATGAAAAAAGTGGTGAATATTTTATTAAAGTAAAAGGTGTAAAACGCCTTGCGTTTAATGGAATATTGACTGCAGATTTCAAGGTTGACTTTTTCGAAAACACACAAAAGTATATTATTATCCATCAGTGCAATAATTTTCAAATGCTATATTCGTCAGGATATGAGGCTGAAATATTTGAGTTCATGGTGAAAAAATTAAATTGTATTCCGCAGAAATCGGTAAATAAAAATGTAGAATTGTAAAGGAGCTGGCATTATATGTTGCCACATAATAAAATAATCAAAACAACTGTTAAGGAATTTTTAGAGCCAGAAAATTTGTTTCAAATAGGAAGTTCAAGAAGTTGGGTAGATGATAATGGGTACTATTTCATTATCGTTGAATTTGCAACAAATGGTTATTCTAAAGGGGCAAGTTTGAATGCCGGAGTCTCATTTTTATGGGAATCTACAGAAAGCCTAAACAAAATGCTATCATATAACTATGGATGTGATGTTAGTACCGGTGTTGGTTATGTGGAATATAAAAACGATGATGAGGCGTTTCAGATTGTCATAGAAAAACTGGCAAAAAGTGCTTTGAAGGAAATAGACGAATATCGAAAATTTTCAGATATGGAATATGCAAAATCCTGTTTGCAGGAGCAAGTTGAGAAACTGCCAGAACATAGACGATTCTGGGAGTTATATCATCTGGCAATGCTCTGTTTCATGAAAGGGGATTTTGAAGAAGGAAAGGAAGTATTTGAACATTATCTGCAAAGATTAAAGGACAGTTTTTATTCTGGGGATTATTATATTGAATGGCATGAACAATTTTATAATTACTGTATTGAAAACATTCAATGTCAGTTATCTTCAAAGGAATCTGCTCAACAAATGGTTATTGATATGATTAACCGAAGACGAAAATCTTTCTGTGAGAAAACATCGTATAAAAAGATGAGTAAAGAACTGTATACATTATAAAGCGTTTGTGGTTTTTAGACAAATTACAAAAGAAAATGAAAGATTAAGCATGGGGTATTTTTATGAATCTAAAGAATTTGGAATATATAGAAAAAAATAATCCTGTAACTAAAGAAGAAATCGATTTTGCGGAGAAGCGTATCAATGGGGAACTGCCAAAAGTCTACAAAAAATTTTTACGTTATGCAAATGGGATGGTTATGAATTTGTGCGTATTATACGATACACAAAGTATTGTTGAAAGTTATGAATGTAATGAATTTGCAGAATATGCGCCCGGATACATAAGCATAGGAAATGATAATGGTGATCGGGAACTCATTATAAAAGCAGAAAAGGGAGCCGTACTGTGTGGATTTTTAGATGCTGCAGAAATTGGAAGCTACTATTCTTTTAAAAGGATAAACCCGAACTCAAAAGAGGATATGAAACTGTTACGAGAAGTATTGAGAAATAACTATTTTGATGATGAGGACGAGTAGTTTTTTCCTCTTGCATGGAAGATACAGCAAACAAAAAGCCCAGTAAAGAGTGTAAAGCACCACCAATGGTGGCAAGCTCTTGACAAGGCTTTTTCTTTTCTGTGTTGGGTAATCAAGCGGAAAAATGGTTAAGTATTGCATGAAAACATACAATCAGCATTTAACAAGTTAGATTTCTGTTGTAGAGTATATTACATAACAGTATAATTATTTTATACTATCTTAAATGGAGTGATAAAAATGAAACATATTTTAATTGTCGATGATGATGTGCATATAAATCAAATGCTAGAAGAAGTTCTCACAAGTGCAGGATATAAAGTAACTCATGCTTATTCTGGAACAGAAGCCATACTTCTCATACCTAGTATAAAACCAGATTTGATTTTGCTGGATTTAATGTTGCCGGGGTTAAGTGGCGAAGAAATTATAGAGGAAATTTCACATATACCAGTTATTGTAATTAGTGCAAAAATAGATACTAAAAACAAAATATCTTTGTTATTAAATGGTGCGGTAGATTATGTTACAAAACCATTTGATGTAGACGAGTTACTGGCACGGATTGTTGCCCAACTTCGACACAGTCAGACTAATTCTATAAATTCCGTTTTAGAACATGGGGATATTCGATTGGACTTAAACACCCGTACTGTATCTATTAGAAATATAGAAGTTAAATTGACAAAAACAGAATATGCGATATTGAAAATACTAATGGAAAATCCCAAACAAGTTATTACTAAAAATATTCTGCTTGAACGTATAAGCGAAGAAACACCTGATTGTATGGAAAGTTCACTAAGAGTGCATATAAGTAATCTAAGAAAAAAATTAAGGGACATTTCCGATAAAGAATATATTGAAGCAGTATGGGGAATTGGATTTAAAATGGCTGAAGAATAAATCTTTACACTTTCTTAACACTTTCCTTAACAGCTTTCTTAACACTTTTGATTTAGTATTTTGACTGTAAATAAAGGAGGTTGAAAAAATGGAATATGTATTGAAAACGAAAGATTTAAAGAAAACATACGGTAATTATAACGCATTAAATGGACTTTCAATGAATGTTCCTAAAGGTTCTATCTACGGTTTGATTGGTAGAAATGGGGTTGGAAAAACAACTTTAATTCGTTTGATTTGTGGATTACAAAAAGCAACGGAGGGGGATTTTTCGCTATACGGGATAAATAATCACTCCAAAGAGATTGTTCGTTCCAGAAAACGAATAGGAGCTGTTGTTGAAACACCGTCTATTTATTTAGATATGAGTGCGGAAGATAATTTAAAACAGCAGTATCGAATATTAGGTATTCCCTCTTACAGCACTATTCCAGATTTATTAAAATTAGTCGGACTTGAAAATACGGGTAAAAAGAAAGCTAGAAATTTTTCTTTAGGTATGCGTCAACGACTGGGAATTGCAATCGCTTTATCGGGCTCTCCAGATTTTCTTATATTAGATGAGCCGATAAATGGACTTGACCCACAAGGTATTATTGAAATTAGAGAACTGATTTTAAAACTTAATCACGAACATGATATTATGTGGAGCATTGTTCTTGTGATTGCAGGTATCTTTATCTGCGCAATCATTGGA